>CAZRSF010000022.1:65238-75629 GCA_964602655.1 uncultured Candidatus Moduliflexus sp. | reverse complement strand
ATCCGTATTCACGCCGTCCAAATGGGCATCCGCGATAACAATGGTATCTCCGGGATTCATGGGATGACAGTATATGTGACATCAGATGGAGTTCCTTCTCCTGCAAGACTCCATCGTTGTCCGTTCGTTAATTCGATGAGGTTCTGACTGATGAGGCATCGTGACTGGCGTCAGCGTCATACTCAGGGCGATAAAATTCCGTTAACAAGACGCCGATTTGATTCTGGACTTTTTTGACCTCATATCCGCCGCTTTTATAGCCATTCATCATGATCGAAAACGCAAAAATTTCATTATCCTGCGACGCCGCATAACCTGACAGACACGACACGCTGTTAATCGCGCCGGTTTTTGCCCGCAGCCGCCGTTCCGTATCCCGCATCCGCCGCTGAAGCGTGCCATCCACGCCAGCAATCGCTAAGGACGCTAAATATTCGGCGCGTACAGCAAAATCATCATACATATATCGCAGCAACGTCACGAGTTGTTGCGGCGTGACGCGGTTATTGCGCGACAGCCCCGAACCATTTTCCAACACATACGCGTCTTGAGGAATGTCGAGTTCCGCTAAAAATACCTGAACCGCCTGGATGCCTTTTTGCGTCGTCCCCGGAGCGCCAAGCTCTTCTGCGCCTAATGTTTTCAGCAGTTGTTCGGCGACGAAATTATCGCTGGCTTTGTTGGCCTCAGAGATAATGCTTGACAGCGGCTCGGATTCATAGGTTGCGACAAGCGACGATTTTTTGGGCACAAGGCCGAGCGTGACTGTCCCGCTGACCGTAATGCCAATCTGCTCAAGCGCGTTTTTAAACGATGTCGTGGCGAATAACGATGGATTATTGACATGAACCGAGGCAGACACGCCATACGATGACTTTGCCGACACTTTTCCCTGTACGACCAGAGTTTCTTCCTGTGCCGACTCCTCAGCAGGCAAAAATGACGCATAGACTCTATTGGAACTCATCGTCACCGCTTTATTTTTGATGGTGATGTACGAGGTCGGCGGTTCAAGAATGACCAGCGGAGCGAGGCCGGAACGATGCGCGGGTTTGATACGGAGCGTCACCGAATTTTTATTTAACGATAACGCGCTGATTTTGCTGGAATACACAGCTTTGAAATCGTGCCAGCCGGAAAATTCGCGCTCATCGTCGAAAAACGTATCGTCGCCGATAATATCCCCGGAAATCGAACGAATGCCGAGATTATACACATCCTGCGCCAATCGAAGCAAACCTTCATACGCGAAGGTCGGATCACCTGAACCTTTCAGATATAAATTTCCCTGCAAGACGCCGTCGCGGATGCCCCCCTGGGCGTAAACTCGCGTTTGGAAACGATATTCAGGCGACAATCTGACCAATGCGACGGCAGACGTGATCAGCTTGGTATTGGACGCGGGGTTCAATCCGAGGTCAGGATTGCGCTCATAGACCACTTCTCCGTTACTCAGCGATACGATTTGGATGCCCACCGATGCGTTTTTTAATGCTGACGACCTGAGCAAATTATCGATTTTGTTGCGTAATTGCCGGAGTGATGGCGTATTTTCAGCGGTCAAACCCTCCGGGAAGATCAACAGTAGAAAAATAAGACTTCCGATAAACGCGAAATAGCGATGCCGACGAGCATATCGCCGTTCTCGCTGCTGGCGAGCAGTCAACGATCCCCAAAAGTTCTTTATATGCATGTTTCCCCCCAATAACTGTGCATCAAACGATTTATTGCTCACGGCGTTTTATCAACCATCCCCTTGCCCAGACAACAGTCACGCCTTCGATACCATTTCACGTACAAGCCCCCCGACTGTACGCAAACGAATAACAACCATTCGCATCATGAGAGAGTATATCACGCCATTCATCAAACACAAGAAAAATATTCAGGTTTTTTATGATGATGCGATAAGAGATGAGGTCGGGCAGGTTTCTTCTTTTGACGCTTTCTGATCGATCTTGTATAAATATTTTTCGAATCTGGATAGAATCGGCAATGCAATCATCTTAGACACGCCATATCCTCTATGATTCTTTGGTCGAAGGAGGAATCCCATCGCTCACCGACCCCTCATCCGAAACATGCGCCGATTCATTCGATTGGCGAGCAATATCACGACGTTTCCACCAGCTTTTTTTCTGAGATGTCAGGTCTTTGACCTCTTCAGCATTGGATGTCGAATTTTCCGCTTCATGAACGTCTGAGGATAATGGCAATGAAATTGGCGCTTCTGTTTGAGGAAGAGTGGTCTCTGTTAATAATTCCGCATGACGTTGCTTTTTCTTCCACCAATGTTTCCATTCCTGTTCTGAATCTTCATACGGTTGAAATTCAGGGAGCGGAGCGGCATCATCCACTGGAGGGAGTATTTCCTGAACATGCGGATGCGTGTCTTCCTTCTGATCTTTCGGGGCTTCGTGTCGGATGGTGCGCGTAATCTGACGCCAGAGCGAGGTGGCTTTCGTGTACGATTTCAGGTCGAAACCGCTCGTCGTCATGATGTCAAGAATCTGATCGTTGATATGGTGAGTGACAGATTCGGCAGCGACACGGATCGCATTTTTGGTTGCTCTGGCTTTCGAGCTTCCGTGAGAGATAATCACAACGCCGTTGATTCCGAGTAACGGCGCTCCGCCATACTCTTCGTAATCCATGCGTGCTTTCATCTCTTCGATGCCCGGCTTCACTAACAAATAGCCGAGTTTTGTCCGCCAGTTTTTCGAGAAGGCATCTTTCATGAACAAGCCCATCGTTTTGGCCAGACTTTCGGAGACTTTCAGAACGATATTTCCGATAAACCCATCACAGACAATGACGTCAACACGCCCGTTAAAGACATCGCGGCCTTCAGCATTGCCGATAAAATTCAGTGTGCTTTGACTGAGCGGCTCAAAGACTTCTTTTGTCAGCGTATTGCCTTTGGAATCCTCTTCGCCAACGCTTAATAGGCCGATGCGAGGATTCTGGATGCCGACAACCGCCTGCGCATACACATGCCCCATGACCGCAAATTGCAGCAGATGCATCGGCTTGCAATCCACATTCGCGCCCACGTCAATCAGCACCATATAGCCATTGATATTCGGAATCACGGTCGCTAAGGCGGGACGTTCGACCCCTTCCAACATGCGGCAAGCGACTTTGGCAATCGCCATGCCTGCGCCGGTATTGCCTGCGCTGACAGCCGCATCGGCCTCGTCATGTTTGGTCATGTAAATCGCTTTATGGAGCGACGACTCTTTTTTCCGTCGTAATGCGACTGACGGAAGATCGTGCATTTCAACGATGTCGGGAGCGTGTCGGACTTCTATCGAAAGATGATCCGTCTTGTATTTGGCTAATTCTTGACGTACCCGGTCTTCCTGCCCGACCAGAATGATGGTAAACCCATACTCTTCCGCCGCCTGTACCGCGCCTTCGACAATCGCCTCAGGAGCGTAATCTCCACCCATCGCATCAACAGCAATTCGCATAACATACGCGGCAGCTATTCAGGTTCTCGCGAGAGAAAACCACAATGTACACCACGCCTTCGCAAATCAGGGGATTCTTCTCTGCGTGACGCAGAAATGGAATCCCCTGCTGATATACTTCGCGGTCTCTGAATAGTTACTCGGCCAATTATTTTTCTTTCACTTGAATAACCTGACGTCCTTTATACATGCCGCATTGCGAGCAGACAATATGCTGCTGTTTCATTTCGCCGCATTCCGGGCACGGGGTGAGGCTCGGAGCTTTTAACGCATGATGTGACCGCCGTTTATCCCGTCGTGATTTCGAAACTTTCCTTTTTGGAACTGCCATGATTCTTCTCCTTATACTCCGATGAATGTTCTATCGAGGCGCACACTCTTTATATTTCAGCGCCGTATTCATTTAAATAAATATGGTGGTGTCAGCCTATGTGTGCAACAATTTCCCTAACACAGAAAGACGAGGATCGCCAACCTGAAGCGAGCATTGACAGGCACCCTCATTCAAATCCTTGCCGCAAGACGGACACAAGCCTTTGCAATTCTCCTGACACAGCGGCTTGATCGGCAGCATCAAGAGCAATTGTTCGCGGACAAGGTCAGTCAAGCAGATGGAATCCCCGTGATAATATGAAATATTCAGGTCTTCCTCTTCCAATTCGACGTCTTCAAGCTGTTTTTTCTCTGCGATGCCTGGCAGATAGAGCACCTCGAACCCTTCGTCAAGGAGTTCAACATGAGGCAGCAGGCAGCGCGAACAGACCATCTGAATTTGCGTCGCAATCCGCCCGGTTATCCGAACATCATGTTTGACTTTTTCGACGTGAGCGTCGAACCGAATCGGCATCGTCAACGCGCCGATATCTTCCGGCACATCGCACTCGTCAGGACGAAACTCAAACGCAATATCCTGTGGTTCCCGAATTTGCTCGATAAAAAGACGCATCTTCAATCTCCCGATATATAACGCAGAGACAATATTTCAAGAAGCAGGAAAATACCCGGCTAATTTTGTCAAGAAACTTTTACGTGTCAAAAGACGTGTACTACAAAAATATCACAAGCCTATCAACATCTTGCGTCAAAACCCAAAATGATTCCGATATTCAGATGGCACGATCCCGATCCAAGCATCAGCGCGTTTCGTCGAAAATTGAAACAGATGGCCGAACGCGCCTATTTTTGAGAGCAGCGTACCGAACTAGTCATAGCTGTAGGCCAAAAGAACTTTCTATAATGCTGTAAACCCTTTTCCTATGTGATATTCAAACCATAATGTAAACCCATCAGGATCAACATCGCCGTACCCTTCAATTTTGACTTTCAACACATCTTGAGCGATCCATTCTGAGCCTGTGATGTACACATGATGGTTCTTCCAGATATGAGAATTGTTTTGAGCCTGCTGTGCTAATTCTTTCTCAAGCGCGATACATGTGGTATCCTCATCTATCATAAAAATAAGAGGAGTTGCCGAATCGCTTCCTCGATAATCATTGACAAGTACGTACGATCCTGTAGGAGACCACCACACCTCAACATGTCTTTCGTATGCATGAAGATGTTTCCGTTTCCCTGTCAATATATTGATGAGGAATAAGGCGTGGTTTCCTCCTAATATATCAGAATCTTCTTCATTTTGGCTATCGACATTCTCAATCAAAAAATCCTTATTGGGAGACATTGCTTGAGAGGATAGTCCTGGAAATACCATTCGTGTCGGCATCTCCTGAGCGGAGCTACACGAAGAGCAGATAAAGAGCAGAAAAAAAAATCCATTGTTTGTTTTTTACATTTTTTCGCATCACTATTGCCGCGAACACCATTTCTCCAAACCCCCCGTCAGGGTTTGAAAACCTGACGGGGTGAAAATGATGGTTCTTATTCCTCTAACAGTCGATCTGCGGCGATCACCATAAACATGAACATGCAGGCGGCGTCGGTGATGTATTCGCGTTCCTGCCACAAAAACGGCCAGACTTTATCTTCTGCGAAGTCCGGGCTGACGAGATTGACCGCATTCCAGAACGTGCCGCCGGGAATATAGCTCCAATCAGCGCGGTTAAAGCCATACGCAATCACCGGCGAGTTGCCGCCGACGCCAGAAACAAGGCTGTTCGTGGTTTTTCCAGGGCGGCATCCTAACAGATAATTCATCACCGCAAACAGCGGATCGGCGTTGAAGATATCCGGCCAGCCTTTATGTAGAAAATACTGCATCAACCCGATAATTTCCGTATGTACTAACGGGCAGCCAAACGGGTTTTCGCTCATGCGCTGAACTAATTGCGGTTGATACGCTTGCGCGGCAGCGGTGACCTGCTCCACGAATTGCCGATTGTCAAGCAACGGCAGCGCGCGGCCTAATGTCCAGCCCGAATGACAGAAATGTTTCTCAACCGCTTTGTCCATCGCATATAACGCCTGTTTATAGCTCTCTTTGTTGGTGGTGAGAATCAATTCCGCTAACGCATGAATTTTCAGACTTTCGAGGCTGCCGCGCCGTCCATAAGCAAAGACCGGCCCGGAATTTTCATCGGTGAAATGTTGATTGGCGAGCCACAATGCTTCTGCCACGCGCAGACATTCATCCGCTAACTCGGCGTTGTAGCTTTTCAATACTCTCGCTGCCAAGGCTAACCCGGCGGCCACAAACATCTGCCGGGCAGGATTCGGCAGCACGAACACTAACCGATCATCTAACTCTGGAATGACTTCCTCAATTTCATGCAGGTTTTCTTCGGGATCGAAGACGTGAGAATAGCGGTTGGCGACTTTTTTATACCAGAGCCCTTCAATCTTCGCGGCGCGAGACTGCGCAACCGCTGGATTCACGACCTGATTATCGGTCTGCGTGGAAGGATCGCCCAAATGCACGTATTGCCGCAAAGTCGGCACAATCACGCCCACGCCGAGCGTTTGAAATTTGCGGTAAAAATTGAGAATCCAGATCACGCCATGCTCAATCTGCTGCAACATATCCGGTTTGCCGTCTGGCTGGTGAATTTCGACATGCTGATGCTCCTGATCGATCATGGTTTCATCGTAATCAACGCCAAATTCTTCGTAGGCGTGCGCTAAGGCCATGATGGTGTTAATCTGCGTGTCGGTACGGATGTCGTCATCGCCAGCGTCATGCCAGCCCCCTTTGTTGAAATTGGGGATATGCTCAAGCGAGGCGAACGGCAGCGGCGCGGCAGGCGGCGTCAGCGTATCGTAGCCGTCGAAATGATTGATATTGGCGGGCGCCATAAGCGCATCATCCTTATGACAGCAGCCATGCCAGACGCGGTATTTTTGATTGACGCGCATGTGGCACATCTGCATCGGCAAAAAATATTCCAGCGTGGGCTGCCAGACATGGCGTTTATAGACCTTCGCGTCAATTCGAAAGGGATGCGTGGTCACGTCGCCGTAACTTGCCACGTAAATGCCGGGCGTCGTGATTTCGGAAAAATCAAACGTCGCGTATTGATAGCGCAGATACCGCCCCCAGAGAGCCGCCGGTTTTTCCAGAATCGTCTGATATTCGCCCGAAGGCGTCACTTTTTGCAGCCGGACATGCTGGAACGTGGCATCCTGTTTATCTAACTCAATGTAGGCAATCTTCTTCTGTTTCGGATGATAGCCGACCTGCGAAACGTGAATGACCGGACTATACGTCCAGTTGGAAATCACGTGCGGCGTGATTTTCCATTGGATTGCGTTGCGGGTCGCGCCCGCCGGAATCAGCGAATGCACGACAAACCAGCCGTTGTTATGTTTCAAGCTGCCGTCCAGCAGTTGCAACGGGCTTCCCTCGCTGGCAATCGTCATGCGAAACTGCTCGGTTTCCGGGGCAATGACTAACGTCTGCCCTTCGGCTAACGGCACGGCTTCCGCTTCCCCTTCTGGATTTTTATAGGTCGGGCCGTTTGCCTGACGCGGAAACACGCCGGGCTGCGCGTCCATGTAATAGCTTTTGCCGTATAAGTCGCCGGGGAAGAGTTCGAGACTGTAGCCGACCCGTCCCACCCACTTTTCAGGCAGCGGCTCTGTCAAATCTACCGTAATCGTAAAGGACTCCCCTTCAGCCTGGACGCGCACGGTATAGGCGAGCCGCAGATCAGGGTAAATGATGGGATTGAACCCTTTGCGATCCCGGCTATGCTCAGGATAACTGCACGGCATACTGATCGTGTTGGTGGCGCGATCAACAATCAGGCTTTCGAGGGCGATGGCCTGCGGGCTGCACCCTTCTTTCGCAAACCCCTCGCCAACCTGCGGAATCGGCTGCCATTGACCGGGAGACGGACTCAGACGAATTTCGCCGTTCGTCGCCACGCGCTCGCCATGCTGGATAATTTCCACGCCCCCCTGATGCCCTTCTAAGAAGGTATTCTGATACACAAAGACATTTAAGCCAGGCATTTCGAAATAACTGTGTTCGTTGATCTGTAAACCAGTGTTTTTCATTGTGAATTCTCCTTATTTCTTTGCATGAAAATGTTTACAACGTAGGGGCAGACCTCCGTGTCTGCCCTTTTGGGGGCGAACACAGAGGTTCGCCCCTACAATGATGATCTTCTTGACCGCAATTGATATAATTTTATTCGATATTTTTCGTATCGCCGAGCAACGAGCATCCTGCCTGGGTTTTATTCCTGAACAGAATCGGGCGCAGGCATCTTGAAAATATCTACTTTCGTCTCCAGGCATTTACGCAAGGAAAGGTCGCTTGCGCCGATTCCGTACCAGCTATCCGGCTTTTGATAAAAACTCAGGCCGCGCCCGATTTTGATCACCCAGCCGGTATCCAGCCGAATCTCCCGGTCGTGCAGATTAGGATGGATTTTGACATCGAGCGTGATATCCATTTCCAGCAGGCTTTGCTGTAACTCTTCCAAATGATCCCGCATCTCCGACACGTTCGTGTTATTGTCATAACTGGTAATCAGCGTGATGTTGCGCACTGAGGCGTATTTGACGACCGCCTCGCAGAACCGGACAAAATTCTGCATCTGATACAGTTCCCGAATATACGGGTCTTCCACCGTAATCTCTTTCGCGCCAGCAAGGTACGGGCCGAAAATGGATTCGTAACTGTGGCCGACATCACCGTAGAGAATCGTATAATGCCGCTCTTGCGTTTCTGCCGCGAGAGGCGACGGCTCCTGGATGACGTCGGGCGCGGGAACGTCTGCCGCCTCGGCTGGATACTGCGATTCCGGCGCAGGAGTCGGCGTTTCAAGCAGCGCGGGGATTCCGGCCAATTCCTTACGCGTCGGCTGCTGCGTCGCCTGCGCTTCTTTCGATTCGGGACAATAGACCACGATTTCCTGACCGGCGGCGTTGAAATACGAGAGGTTGATACTGGCAAATTCGTCATCCGGTTTGCGCTTGTTCATCTGTTCTTTCACGCGCCGACGCGCTTCTACAGCATACGCCGCATATTCTTCAAGTTCGCTGTCAGTCGGCTGATCGAGCGGATGCAGGATTTTCAGAAACGCGCAGATCGTCTTTTTAATTCCTTTTTCATCGCGCCCCTCCACCGCCTTGCCGAGCCGAACGCGCTTGTTGACATCTTCGTAGCGATTCGTATGCTTCAACTGGTAGTGAAACGCCTCGGCTAAGTAATCGGTAATCAGCCCGTAATTGCCGGTCAGCGCCGCGCTGCCGGTTTTCGGGATTTCCCAGCCCGGCAGATAGCAGGCGAACCGATCCATCAGCGCCAAATCGAATTCTTTGGGCAGCGGGAGAAAGAGATCATGCGTGGCGGAGAGCACTAACTGACTGATGGAATGGTCAATATTGCCGACAAAGGCCAAACTGGCGTCGGCGATCACTTCCGCGCCTCTGGAAAAACGCCCGTTCGCCATGTAGTCTTTCATAATCTGGATCGTATCCGGGTCTTTGATTTTGATGCCGGCGACTTCGTCGAAGGCGACGGTATCCCAGAAGCCGACTAAGCCGATCTTATTGCGGGCGTTGTTATAAAACAGCGCGGCTTTGGTCGCCTGTCCACCGCTCAATAAGGTCGCATACGGCGAAAATTCGCTGAAAAAATACGATTTGCCTGTGCCCCGCGGGCCGAGTTCGATAAAGTTGAAATTCGCTTCCACAAACGGGGCTAACCGGGCGATATAGTGGAACTTCAACCGCTGGCTCAGCGTGGCAGGCTCCAGCCCGACGGAACGCAGGATCACATCCAGCCATTCATTCCGGGTAAAGCGGGCGCGGGCGTCGCCGTAGCGGGCAAAATCGAACCGGCTAAGCTGAATCGGGCGCAATTCTTCGATGACAAAGGCGTAATCATCCTGATCGATGTCATTGTAGGCTAAGGAGACTTCCGCCCAGATGCCGCCTTGCAGCAGCCGTTCGTTATCGCGGAAGAGCTTGTCGCCGATGGCAACTCGCTGCGAGGCGAAGTTTTCTAAGGCCGCCCAGTGTTTGCGCTCTTTTTCGACATAGCGGACATGCACTTTGTCAATAAAACGATGCCGCCCTTTCGTGGCGACTTTGGACTGCGCGGCGTTCGCCTCGTCTGGCCGGACGTAGTTATCTTGCAGCGTCGCCAAGACCGCCTCTTTTCCGGCCTGAATTTCCGCCGGGTCATCGCTGGCGCAATAGCGCGCCAACAAGAATTCCAATACAAAGGTCGGCACGTTCGTGCCTTTTTTGATTTGATGCAGCAGGTCTTTGCGCACCACCCGGCCTGCAAGCGTCTCCAATAATTTTTGATCCAATGCATCCATAGTTTTTCTTGCGTATTCCCCTCCTGGGAGGGGCAAGGGGTGGGTAGTCGAATCGGGCGACATCCGCTCCGGTCGAGCACCCACCCCCAACCCCTCCCAGGAGGGGAATTCACGGCTTCGCCGTGTAAAACCCCATATCTATCAGCCCCCCTCCCAGGAGCAGGGCTGTTAAGTTCTCTCCGAA
>CAZRSF010000022.1:40636-65228 GCA_964602655.1 uncultured Candidatus Moduliflexus sp. | reverse complement strand
CCTTCGACAGGCTCAGGGAACGCCATCGCTCCGTTCCCTGAGCTTGTCGAAGGGAACACAGGCGACGCCTTTTCCATAGAACTTAACAGCCCTGCCTCCCAGAAGGGGAATCGGTCGCCTGCGGTGACAGATTTACACCGCGTAATCGGTTTCTAAATTCAACGCGCAATAGGTCGCGAGCGTGGTCGGATTGATCGCCTTGACCGTGAATTTGCCTTCGAATTCAAGCTGCATCCGCAAGACCACTTGCGCCGGCTGACCGGGCTTGAGCGTCAACGTGCCGGTCGCGGGATTCACGATCCCGCCGGGTCTCGCTTCGCCGACGACATTGCCGCGGGCGTCGTGGGCTTCTAATAATAGCTCGAAGTCGGTGGTTGTCGAAAACAAATCCGCGGCGGCCAATTGCACGTCCACCACTGGCAGGCGGGTCGTGATGCGCGTCTCGCCGCGTTTATACGACAGGGAAACGGCGGGCGGCTGCTGCGATGGCCGGGCATGGCGGGTCTTCATCGTGATGACCGGCACGACGCATTCTTGCAGCGACACACCGCCATGCAGATAGAGTTCCCCGGCGCGATACGGAATCAGGCGGCGCGGCCCGGCGACGCAGGGAATATTGCCGCGAATCCCAAGCTGCGGCGCGGGGAGCGCGAAATTCGCCGCGTCCCCCTGTCCGTTTCCTAACAGCAGCCGTTCATGAATCGTCAGCCAGTTTCCGGCGGGCTTGGCGCAGACATCGCCTGCCTCGGCCTGCATATTCAGGAAAAAGCCGTGATCCGCGGCAATCACGATCTCGTGAAAGCCTTTGTCCGCGAGGGCGCGAATGGCGGCGCGAATCCGCCTGAGCGTATCGTGCAGCGCATTCAACGCCGTCTCCGGCGCGGTTTCCAACTGCGCGTCAATTTCCGTACTGCGGATGACGAGCAGATCAACCGTTCCCGGCAAGGCTTTTTTGGAATGGAGCAGATCGCTCAGCGTTATGTCGGCAAAACGGCTGCCGTAACGCTGCCGCAGCGCCTCCATCCGCTGCGGCACGGTGCTGATCGGCTGTTCCCCAAGCATCGGCACGATGCTGTCGCCGACGTGCTGCACCGAAAGCGCGTGTCCCGCTTCCGGGAGCAGGCTCGCCATGCCGACGGTGGTCACGCTCGGCAATTGGGCGCAGGCGGCGCGGAGTTCGACCTGTCCATCGTCATCAAGCTGCTGTTTCAGCGCCACCCCCAATTCGTAGCGCAGCGCGTCCACCATAAAAAAGGCGACGCGCCGCCCGCTTTCCTGAAGTTTCGGCGCGATCAGCGCATCAAACACATCGGCGTTGGCAAGCTGACCCGCAGGCGGCCAGCCGGAGGTTTCGACATGACGGATGAACGCCTCCTGCACCTTCGCCGTCAATCGCGCATAGCGGCGGCGCGATTGGCGCAGCATCTCTTCGAACAGCGCAGACGCCGCCACCGCGTCGCTCGCGGCTTGTTCGAATTGCCGCTGCAAGCGGTCAGTCTCCCGCAGCGTCCGCAGATACCATTCCAGCAGCGCGGCGAGGCTGCGGGTCGAATCGGAAAACTGGCGTTCCGCGTCATCGCAGGCGTCGTTCAATTCCAGCGCGGCGCGAATCACGCCCCATTGCGCCTGACTTTCTCCCGTGCCGCTCCAGACCGAATTGGCGTGACGCTCCACAATCTGGCGGGCGGCATCCGGATCGTCCTGGCATATTTTGTCAATGGCCTGCGAGAGAAACCAGCGTTCTTCGAAGGGGAAGGTGTCGCGCTCGCCGAAATTCTCGATGCCGTTGCAATGCGCGGGGAGATCGAGTTCATGTTGGCTTTGAATCGTTTCGGCGCGGTCAATATACGCCGCTTGCGTCCGGCGATCATTGCGCAGACGTTCGCAGAGATCTTCCACTAACGGACGCGCTGCGTCCTGTGCGCGGGGCACGTTCGCCAGCGACGCGGGGAGCGCGTCCGGCAGATCGAAGGCAAATTCGCTGAAGAGCAGAAAACGCCAGAGTTCGTCGGCAAGGGCGGAGTAGGCTTTGGCGCGGGTCAGGAGGTTCAAGCCGAGACTCGTCGCGCACAATTCCCGCGCTTCCGCCACCCAGCTTTCCTGGCCGTTCAGCGCCGTTTTCTGCTCGTCTGACGGCGCTAACAGGGCAAAGAGGAGATCACGCGCCGATTCGACGCGCAGCAGCGTTTGCAGCACCGGCCAGCCCGCGCCGCCGCCGATGGCGTCAATCACGGCAAACGGCGGATTCGGATGCTCCGAAAAAATGCGGCGGATGTCCGTGTTATAGTCCGGTTTCGCTTTCAGGCAGAGGCTCAGATATTCGTCGCCGTCGCCGTCTGGAAACATGCCGCCGCAGACGGCATAGAGGGCGAACGGGTCGCGCATCCGGTCGTTATCGCTGCGCGGCGCGGGGGCAGGCACATAAATTAAGAGATGTTCCAGCGTCCGCTGATGCGCGGGCTTGCCGAGTTCCTGCAATGCCATTAGCGCCTCTTCCCGGCTGAGAATGCCGCTGTCGCTGGCATCCACGACCCGCGTGGCTGCGCTCGCCATTTCTAAACACAAGTCGCGATAGCGCCGCTCCGGGTCATACACCACAAACGCCTCGCATTGTTTCAGGCGCGGCAAAATAATCTGTGTTCGAATGAATTCTTTGATCATTGGGTTGTCAATTCCTATTTTCGCCCTGAAAGGGCAAGATATATTAGCCCAGGGCGTGAGTTTTGATAATTCCGCTTTTCGCCCTGAAAGGGCAAGATATATTAGCCCAGGGCGTCAGCCCTGGGAAGAGATGGAGGTTTCAACGGTCACGCTCTGAAAGAGCGTCTCAATGATGCGCCCTTTCAGGGCGCGACGCGGCGGTTGCCCATTTTTCCCAGGGCTGACGCCCTGGGCTAATATATTTTGCCCTTTCAGGGCTGAATGAATGACGCCTTTGGCCGCCATTCGGTTTTGGATTTGCCGCGTTTATCCGGGAGCGCGACTTCTTCCCATAATTCTGCTTCGAGGCCGTGCGCGATGGCATAGCTGCGGTCTGTGCGGCAGGCGCGGCGCACGCGATCCGGCCACAGACTGTAGGCGAGATGCGCCCAGTCGTATTCCCCGTGTTCCAATGCCTGCCAGGTCGCTTTCAAGGTTTTCTGCCAGGCCGGGAGCTTGAAGAGTTTATAAAGCGGCGCGGCGGTGATCTGAACGCCGTCGTTCAGGTTCGGCTTCCAGACTGGCGCGAGGCGCAGCAGTTCGGCGCGGAAGTCGTGCAATTCGGCTTCAAGCTCCGCCAATCGTTCCAATTCCCGCTCTTCCTGCGGGGAACGGAACGGCTTGCGGCGCAGATCGTCGGCGGCCTCCGTCGTCTGTTTCAGTTTCGGTTCGACAAAATCGTTGACGCAGGTGTAGAGCGTCTGGTCGCTCAGGCGGTGATAATAGAGCCAGAGCGTGTAGCTGCCGGAGGCGGTGGAAAGCGGCCAGTAAATCGGCGCCTGCCGCCGACTTTTGGAATAGCGTTTCAGGTGATCCGCGAAGAATCGCGCCGGTTTGCGCAGATATTCCCGCAGCGATTTGACGCCGAGAATCTGACACGCTTCCTGTTCGATCTGCCCGGCGTTGTCGCCCCATACGACTTCCAGCGCCTCCCGCAGCCGCGTCGCGATGTCGTCCGGATGGCCTTCGTCATCCGTCAGAATGCCGCCCCAGGCGATACGCAGCGGGTAATCGTCCGGCACGTCCGAAGGCGCGGCGGGGAGGCCGTCGGCGTTTTGCAGCATCCCCGGCGGGCAGACCGGCAGCGGCGCAAAAGGATCGGGCTGTTCCGGTGGCTGCTTTGCGCCGGTGGCGCAGCGGATGTCCCAACGACCGATAGCTGCCCCTAATAAATATGAAGTTATAGAATCACAGCCAAACTCTAATTGTGAATCAATCTCCTGTTCATAAACATTTTCGGAATTTTCCTGTAAATTTGATACTTTCAAATCAGATTCATGAAGTTCATATAAATCAAGTATTGTTGATTCAAGATTTTTCATTATCTCGTTGACATGTTCTTCTGCAACTTTGGCTGTATTATTCATCTCTATCAATAACGCATCTAATTTGTTGAAATGAAAGTTTTTATATGGGAGAAAAAACGAAAGAGATTCTTCCTGGCATGAATATATTGATAGGATTTCAGCCCAACATGTTTTTGCAATCTTTTGTAATTTTGTAGCATATCCTTGATCAATTAGAGGAATCGGTATAGCTTGCACATATCCAACTTCCCATTTTCGATCATCCGTAATACAAGTTAGTAGAGATTGTACTGTAGCCGAGTTTAACAAGGACAATAATTCAATGGCTCTTTCAGTAAAAATTCCCATTCCGGCAGTTGTAAAAATACAGCCATTCGGTAAAATTCGCGGGCGAAATCCTTTATTGGTATAGCTTGTATATGTAAGTCCAGGGCGTCCATAATAAGAGGGGTTTCGAATAGGAGCGCCTGCTCCTCCGTATGGAACTCCTGTCTTAACATATATTTCTTTGCCACTTAATGCCCAATTTACCGATAAATGAATATCTCCATAAAACCATTGACTTTCTCCTCCTTTAGCATATGGAAACCAAGTATCTTTAGAACGTATTAAAGGGGTTTCCCATATAGTTCTAACAAATCGAAAATCATCTGTTGTCCCTAACCCTTGTTTGATTTCAATTTGCATATCCTTTAAGGAAGAAAATGCTTTGAAACATCGTCTAATCCGATATGATGTCCAGTACGCCAATGACCTATTCGGAAATGCTTCTAATTCGCGAAGGGAAAGTAAAAATATTGATTGATCAGATAAATTTGATAATAGTTTTTGGCAACAGTCTTGTAACAATTCTTCTTTACCGATTGCCATTGTAGCATCAAAAAATGGCACAGAAAAAGAAATATTAGAGTTTGTCTGTAAAACATAAGCTACAGATTTCACCATTGCGGTATCAAGAACTCCCTCGCCTAAATCAACAAATATTTTGATAGGAGCATTTCTAAAAAGAATCTTTGTTCGCCATTTTTCCATTGAAGATAGGAACATAGGGGGACGTGCTGTTATTGCTCCTAATCTTCCTATTTCAAGAAGGCGGTTAGCTCCCATTTCAACAAAAGCACAAAGAATATCGTTTTTTGAATCAGAATATCCTGTTTCAATATAAGAGTGTGCTAATTTACTTGAACCTCCAAACGGCGGATTCATCAGCACCACGTCATAACGTTTGCGGCAGAGATCAATAAAGGCAAAGCCCCGCGCCGCATCCTCGGCAAAGAGGCGGCGGCGGTCGGCGTCTGTCGCTTCGGCCTGTTCCGCGTAGCGTTTCAGGGCGTCGAAAATCTGCTGCTCGGCGGTGTCCAGAAACCTTTCCGGGTCGGGCAAATCGGAAAAATCATACTGGCCTTTGGGGGCGAACATCCGAGGGAATAATTCAGGTGTCGTCTCATGATGACGGTTGCACTCTTCACGCGCTTTCGCTACCGCGTCCGCGATCTCTTCCTCGATTTTCAGCAGGCTGCCCGCTTCTCCGGCCAATTCCATCTTTTTGAAAATTTTTTCTACCATTTGCCCCAGCGCGTTCGGCGTCAGGGTGGCGGCGAACTCTTGCCGCAGGTCTTCTTCCCCCGGCATCGGCTCGGCGCAGACCACGTTCGTCTTGCGGATGCGCGGGCGGTCGGCGGCCTTCACGCCCTGCGCCTGCCAACTCCGCTGCGCCCGCAGCCAGAGCGACAGCCCGGCAATCTGCGCCGCGCGCGGGTCAATGTCTATGCCGTGAATGTTCTGTTCCAAAATCAAACGCGGCACATCTCGCAGGAACGCGGCCTTGTCGGGGTAGGCGGCATGCAATGGGTGCGCATCATTCAGGGGATGAATCCCCGGCGCATCTCCCAGGGGATGAATCCCCTGTCTGTATTCCGTCGCCCTTTCAGGGCGGGTGGTTTCTTCTTCCCATTCCCACGCCTCGTCGTAGATGCGTTCGAAGAGGTCGAAGGCGTACAGGCCGAAGTGCATGGAGCCGCAGGCCGGGTCGAGCATCCGAATCTCGCGCGGGTCTTTGCGGGCGCGGAACGGGATGTACACGGGTTCGGCGATATTCTCCTCTTGCGCGGGGCTTTTGCCCTGAAAGGGCAGCGCAATAGAGCCTGGGGATTTATCCCCAGGAACAGAGCGCAGCGAGTTTTTGCCCTGAAGGGGCAGCGCAATAGAGCCTGGGGATTCATCCCCAGGAACAAAATTCAGGGGATGAATCCCCTGGCTGCATTCCGTCGCCCTTTCAGGGCGGATGGTTCCGTCTGCTTGTTCCAGGGGATGAATCCCCTGGCTGTATTCCTCTGCCCTTTCAGGGCAGGCGGGGATGTCTTCCCCTTGCCGCAAAAAGATTTCATTGGGACGGCGGACGAGATAGCGGCAGGAGTCGGCGAGGGCGGTCTGGCCTTGCGTCATCTCGTACCAGATGCGGCCTAAGGTGTTGTCGGTCAGGAATTCGACGACGTAGCGCGGCGTGAAAAACTGGTTGCGCACCGCGAGTTCGCGGCTGTTGCGCGGCGCTTGCGATTCGGCTCGCATCTGGCGGCGCTCTTCGACGGAATTGAAATATTGATAGACCCAGCCGATGGTTTCATCTTCCGCCCAGAGCGGGGCGATGTCGGGATCGTTGAGTTTCGCCAAGACGGCCAGCAGCGCCGATTCTCGCGGAAAAAGCCGCCCCATCGGCGCGTAGCGGTCGAACAGCGCCGCCATATCCACCGCGAATTCGTCGAACAGGCTGAAGAGGTAGCATTGATACGCCGCGCCGGTTTCCCCTAATGCGCTCCCGGCGAGTTTGAGGTATAATTGAAAGCCTTTGGATTGATAGCCGCCGCCGACCGATTCGAAGAGCAACCCCCGCGCTTCCGCCATGCGTAAGGCGCAGAGCCGGTTCAGCACCGTGAACGCCTGCTCCCGCGCGATGCGATCCAAAATGGCGGCCAGCGTGTCATTCGGCGCGACCGCCTGATAATGCGCCGCCATCGCTCGCAGCAGCCGCGCTGTTTCGCGGCGGGTTTCGTCCAAATGCGTCAGTTTCGCCATCTCCGCGATGTCGCCGGTGGCGGGGCTGATGCCGTAGTCCTGCTGTAACTGGCGGGCGCATTCTTCCGCCAACAGCGCGCGGGCGTCCCCCACGAATTTTTGCAGCCGGTTGCGCGTCATTTGATCAAAGGCCATAAGAATATCTTTCCTCCATGTCTCATGGGCTGTCAGGTTCTCAATAGCGCCAACGGCGCGAATCATATTAGCCCAGGGCGATAGCCCTGGGGAACAGAACGCCACCGATGTCTTCGCCCTGAAGGGGCGCTTCATGAGACTTCATAAGACGCTCTTTCAGAGCGTGATGCCAAGGCGCCGGTCTTCCCAGGGCTGACGCCCTGGGCTATTATGAGTCGCGCCGTTGGCGCGGCGGGAATTTACAGACCTCACAGGTTTTAAACACCTGTGAGGTCTGTTGTTGTTGCTATCGTCACCGTCACGTCAATCTCGCCATAGGCGCTGTTCAATTCCTGCAACTGCCGAATCAGGGCTTCGATTTGCTCTTTGTTCCTCAATCTGGCCGGGATGGCGATGGTCCGCGTTTCTGTCTGTGCACCCTCTTTGCCGAGCGGCATGTCTTTCTGTTTGGCCGCCTCTGCTTCTTCGCGTTTCCGCCGCCGTTCCTGGCCTTCGCGGAGAAGATTCTGTCTGATTGTGCCGACTTCGGAATGAATCACGAATTCCTGATTTACTAAGCGTTTCAAGCCAGGCAGATCATGCGGGGCTTCGATCTGAAGCCGCTCGATCTGGGCGAAAATATCGGACTGTTCTTGCTGCGTAAATTCAGCCCATTCGGCGCATTCGGTCAACGCCTGTTGCGCGTCTCTGAGCGTCTGCTGCTGCGCCTGCGCCATGCTCGCCGCCGCGTCGCGGGCGCGGCTCTGCATGGTGGTCAGCGTCGTATTCAGGTCAGGCGCGTGTCGGTAAAAATCCTCTTTGCCGAGGCGTTCCTGCGCGTAGGCGAGTTCGTCTTTCAGTTCGTCGCGCAATTGTCCCGGCACGCCGGAAGCGGGCAGGGCGGCGATGTCGCGGCAATGCTGCTGCATGGCGCGGATCGTTTTTTCTACGCCATGCTTGAACGCGATGTCCACGTCGTTCGCCCATTTCAGATGATTGTAGAGCGCGGATTCTTCGCTGCCCAACCGCTGTGGCGCGTCCGAAGCGTCGGCAAACAGGAGGTCAGCGATCTCCTGCTGCAACGAGTGGATGCGTTCGACGCCGGGAAGGTCGAGCGCGGCCAATTTCTCGCCTAATGGCGCGTAGCGCGTCTGGAATTGCGGCAGGTATTTGATCGCGGTTTTGCAGATTTCATCTTCCAGCGGCACGATCTGTTCCCCGATCAGGTCAGTCAGCCGCTCCGCCGCCCGCGCTGCATCTTCAGGCTTGATAAACGTTTCGCGCAAGGCCAATCCGACGGTTTTGAAACTGTTGTTATTTTTCAGCGCATCCAACGCCTGCTGCCCGTTCGTCGTGATGTCGCGCCCCGACACTTTGAGCTTGATCACGCCCGCCACGAAGAGCGCGGCGACGAGATAGCGCAGCGTATCCGGCGACCAGCCGAACGGCGCGTCGGTGAAATGTTCGCTCAGACGTTTCCCCTCTTCCGCGCCATGCCGGACGAGATAATCCCGCAGGCTTTGCAGCGCTTTGTGGTCGGTGGCGAGCGCGACCTTGCCCCCCTGCATCTGCACCAATCCCAAGGGGTCAATCGCGCTGGTAATTCCTTTCGGCCAGGCGCGCAGAAATTTTTCCGATAACGTGGTGTCGGCGCGTACCGGCGCTTCGGCGTACCGGTCGAACACCTGCGCCGCCGCCGCGCCGACTTGCTTTTTGCACGATTCCATCACGTCTGACGCCAGACTGTCCACCGCTGTCGTCTGTCCGCGAAAGATGAACGAGCCTCCCGCCAAGCCGCGCAGGATCAGGCGCTGCAATTCCGCGCCGAGTTTGGCGATCCGGTCAAGCTGGGCGCGGCAATACTCTTTGACTTCCGCGTCGGGATCGCGGCTGTATTTTTCGGCGATCATTTTGCTGCGATAGATGTCAGCGCTTTTGAAATCGAATTCCGGCGTTGTCCGCCCAATCAGGAAGATCGCGGCCTGGGCGCTGCGCTGGCGCGATTCGTCCGCAAGACGGATGCGGGCGGTTTCGTACTCATTCGGCTCGACCATTTCCATCACAAGCTGCATGGTTTCCCGTTCGCCGGCCAGACTCGCGGCAAATGTCCCGCTCTGGATTTTGACGCCGGCAGTCACGGCCAGCGTACCGTGCAAGCGGGCGGATGGCAGCGGGTTGAAGAGTTCTTTGACGGTTTCGTTGAAGATGCGCCGGGTTTCAATCAATTTCAGCGGAATCTGGGCGCGTTCCCGCTCGATCTCGTTGACCTTTTCGCTGAAGAACCGCAAATTGCCGTCCTGTTCGCCAAACGGGGTCTGCGCATCCTGAATCAAATCGTTGACCGCCTGTTCCACCTCTGCCCGCATCGAAGGCGCGTCAATGGCGGGGTGCATCAAGCTGGCGACGTTCTGGATAGTGACCGGCAGGTTGCCCAAAATTTGCAGCACCGCGACGGTTTTGGCGATGGCGTGATGCAGCTGAGTGTCGCGAAAGCCGAGGCCGACATGTTCGACGGCGCGTTGCAGCGAGGGAAACGCGCTGCGGATGTCTTTTTCCAGCGCGTCATACAGCGTGACCGTTGTCGCCAGACAGCCGAGTTCCTGTTCCGCCATCGGGAGCGGCAGCCCTTCCCCGAAGGCGACCGATTCCCCTCCTGGGAGGGGTAGGGGTGGGTTCTTGAGCCGCAACCCGTCGCCAGAACCGGCCACCCACCCCGAACCCCTCCCAGGAGGGGAGTTCACGGATGCGCCGTCGCCGGTTTCGATCAGAATGTCCTGAATGACCTTGATGGCGGAGCGCAGGCCGATGCCGCCGGTGGATTTGGCTAACGCGCTGAGCAGGTTCAGCAGAATGTCGAAATGCGCGGGAAGGAACGGATAGAGATTGACAAAGCTCTCTTTGGTCACGTCGGAGTCATAATATTTGGCGTCCTGCAATTTCGCGTGATGCCGCAGCGCCTGGCCGCATTGCTCGAAACGCTGCTCTAAGAGCGTGGCGCCGCGCGGCGATTTGCCCAACAGCCGCTTGATGCAGATTTCCTTGATGTCGCGGGCTTCTAAATCGATTTGGATCGGAAAACGATCTTTGAGTTTGAACAGTTCGGGGGAATTCAGCGCGGCGCGGGGATCATCTTGCGTCAGGGTTTGCTGCGCCGTGCCGATAATCCACGCCTTGCCGCCGCCGTGATGTTTCAGGTTTTTGGCTAATCCGTCCAAATTGAGAATCAGGTTGGGGCGCGAACCGACGTATTGCCCGACTTCGTCAATAATGAAGAGAATAAACTCCTTCCCTTTCGCTTCCCGCACGATGTCCAGCATCTCCTGCACGCGGTCTTTTTCGAACTGGAAGAAATCGCCGGTTTCCGTCGAAAAGGCGGTCGGGGTTTTGAACCATTCCGGGTATATCTGATGCGCGATTTCCGGCAGCAGGCTGTCAATCGCTAACGGATCGTTCTGAATGACCGCCCATTCGACGCCGAAATGCTCGCGAACGTGCTGTTTAAACGCCTCTTCCCGGCCATCTTTTTTGATTTTGCGCTCGAACGCCGCCACTTTCAGGTTGCGGGAATAGCCCGCCCATTGCAGCACTTTGTAATACAGTACGGTCGAGACATCTTCCATCGTGGCCCCGGCGAGCATTTCGCTTGCCAAATCGAGCATCACGACCGCCGCCGGAAACTGCTTGACGACCGTGCCGAGCAGCGCTCTGGCCTGGGGCGTATGCAGGCGATCTTGCATATGCCTGACGAACGGCACGCCATCAATCTGCGCCTCGTCATTGAAGGCGAATCCAAGATATTTGGTAAACGAGCTTTTCCCGGAGCCATAAAAACCGGAGACCCAGACGCCGACTTCGTTTTCGCCGCCGGACTCCATCGCAAGCTGCATTTTCGACAGGAGTTTTTCGAATTGATCCTCGATCCTGTCCGTGACCACGTATTCGCTGATTTCGGCCTTGAGCCGCCGTTCCTGCGCCGCGTTATAGGTGATGACTTTTTCAATGGCGCGGTAAATATCTTTGCTTTGATCAAAGAGATGTTTTATCAGTTCCATGC
Organism: uncultured Candidatus Moduliflexus sp.; assembly: GCA_964602655.1. Lineage (GTDB taxonomy): Bacteria > Moduliflexota > Moduliflexia > Moduliflexales > Moduliflexaceae > Moduliflexus. Next base: position 53,981 of record CAZRSF010000022.1, on the reverse strand, counting down.
CAATCTCCCATTCGTTCCTGGCAATTGATGATGAAAAAACACATTGTAGGGGCGAGGTCTCCTCGCCCATCACAGGGCGCGGAGACCGCGCCCCTACCAAACCTCACAGGTCTTGAAGAACATGAAGAAAATAATCCGGTAAACCACCCCCCACCCCCAGGCTGTTAAGTTCTCAACGCGCCAACGGCGCGAGTCATATTAGCCCAGGGCGTCAGCCCTGGGAAACAGGACGTTCCCGACGGGATCGCTCTGAAAGAGCGTCTCATTGAGACGCTCTTTCAGAGCGTTGATGTTGTCTTGTGGCCTGCGTTCCCAGGGCTGACGCCCTGGGCTAATATGAAGTGCCCTTTCAGGGCAAAAAAATAGAACTTAACAGCCCTGCCCCCCCCCTCCTAAATTAGGAGGGGGGCAAGGGGGGTGGTGAAGAGGGCGCGTTGCCGAATTAAATTTTTAATCTTTATGAAGACCTGTGAGGTTTTTTCCCCTGTTCAATCGAAACGTTCACCCGCCGACATGCACGGAGCGATAATTGCCGTCTTCCTCGTAAAAGTTCAGAAATTTCAGCCGGGTTTTGCCGGTGCGTTTGCCGGGATAAAAAAAGACGGTCGGCGCGGTGAATTTGCCGTGAATCTGACTTTCAAGCGCCCCGATGCGCAGATACGGATGGAGCGCTTCAAGGTCGGTCACGAGCAGCAGCGCCTGCCGTTCCCCTTCGAGTTCGGCTAATTGCTGTTCCAATCGCGCTTGCAGGCTGCCGTTGTTTAAGACATTCGCTAATGAGTCGTTCGTTTTCTTCCAATTCAGCGGGGCGCGTCCGTCGGCGGTCAGCCAGATTTTGCGAAGCGGCGCGTTGTGCAGAATATCAGCGATCTGCTCGGCGAACGAAAACTGGCGCACCTGCCACCCCTCATTTTTCAGGCGAGACGTCCAGGCCGGCATCTTGCGTTTCACTTCCAATATCTGAGACGGCGCAAAAATCAGGTAATAAATCGGCTCGAAGCTCGCATGGCCGAATTCCCGGCCATGCCGGATGCGTTCGAGCAATTCGTTGAAATCAGCTTGCAGCGATGACATCGAAGACCTCCTCCCAATCGTTGAACGACCAGCTTATGCGCGTCACGTCCCCGGCGGTCTGGAGAATCCAGAAATCTTTCAGCGCTAAGCGTTTGAGTTCGTCCCGCACTTCATGCGGCTGTAATCCGAATAATTTCCAGTCGTCATGCGCAATCACGGCGTTATCGCCTGAGCCTGAAAAATGAAGATCATAGGCTAAAAATGCGATGACGTTCGGCTCGATGTGGTAGGGGCGCATTTTGCGCGTCGTTTTCGCCCCGGATTCTAACAGGCCGAAATCCGCGCAGCAGCCGGTCAGATAGCGCGTCATTCGCGTGATGGTGCTGTCCGACCAGCGGCTCGCGGTTTTCCCCTCCTGGCAAGCCTGCGTCACGAAGGCGCGGGATTCGGCGTTGCTCAAGAAGATATGGCCGCCGGCATAACGCGGCCAATAGACCTCTGTGACAAAATCGGCGAGAATGGTGTTGGCTCTGGCGGTAAACAGGAAGAGCAATTGTTCGAAGACCGGGGCGGAAAGCGCGGCTTCCCATCTTTTCAGCGCCCAGGCGGGATAGTCATTGTCTTTGAGAAATCTGGGGGCAAAGCATTTGCTGACCACGTTTTGCAAACTTGAGGCAGAGATGCCGGGAAATTCGCCGGATTGCAAGGCGGTTTCGAAAAGCTGCCGGGGTTTCATGCCCGGCGTCCAGAGTTTCAACAGGACACGGGTTTCAGAAACCATCCCAAGACCAGCCTGGAGTTGGACGGTGTAGCGTTGGCGCGTCATCGTTCCTCCGCGAAAAACGGGAAGGTCTGCGTCCCGGTTCGAAAAGCGTTGAGGTAATGCTGCGCGACCTGCTGCCAGGCGGCAGACGTGTCAAGCGCCTGCGCGGGGGCAATATACGCCGGGCCGACGCTCTGCGTGGCGATCTGCTGCGCCGTCGTCTGCACGTAACTCATGACAGAGGCGTGATCGCGCGTCAGTTCCGCGATTTCACGCTCCATTTCGGATTCCCGCAGCAACCCATGCAGTTCGCGCTCGATAGATTCCGGCAGCCGGAAGAGATGGAAGATATTCGCGCCCGTGCCGATATGGCGGTCATGTACGCTGGCAGCGGCTTCGCGAACGCCATGATACCGCGCTGACAGCAGCGTTCGCCCGAATATGGGGGCTAAAAAGGCGGAACTGGACGGGGAAAAAAACGCGCTCGGCCACCAGCCATGCTGGTGAGTTTCGCCTAAAAACCCGACAGCCATCCTGAGTTTCAGCATTGCGACAAGATGATCTTTTTTCACGGAAAGATGTTCCTTTTTACACAAAGACCTCACAGGTTTCTCAAACCTGTGAGGTCTGAGCATAACATTTGTTGAAGACAACCCTGACAGGGTTTAAGACCCCGTCAGGGTTCTTGTGGTCAAGAAAAATTTGTCGTTTTTCTATTTCTTGATACGATTTCGTTGGCAGGTATAATAATTAATAGATCATCGAAACGAATACCAGAACAGCGCCGCGCCGACGGCGGCAAATACGGCGTAATCCACCGGGACGCGCCAGACCCAGTGCTTGTGCCAATGAATATCGCCGGGGCGGAATTTGGCGAAACCATAGGCCGGATTCAGCACGAACCAGAGAAAATCCTCGATCATCCAGAAATACATCAAGCTCGCTAAAACTCGCGCTTCAAGCGCAAGACTCCATTGGCCGAGCAGCGCGACCGGGAGATGAAAGACCGCGCACATAAACGAAAAGACCCAGGCGTGATAGCCGGTCATGGGGCGGCTGCCCCAGAAGATATCGAGCAGCCAGTGTTCTTCGATGCGCCAGGTCGGCAGATTTGCCGCCCAGCCGGCGTCGCCTTCAATCTGAATTTCCACTTTGGCGAAGAAAAAACCTGACACGACAATCCAGAGCAGCAGCAAAAGAAAATGCGCGAGCGATGTCATGCGGCCTCCTCGCTGCCGAGCGCCACGCGCAGCACGTCGAGCGCGGCGTTTGGCTTCCTGATGCGTTCGATATTTTGCCGCATGATTTCAAGTCGGTTTGGCTGTTCGAACAGCCATTTTACTCGATATTCCAATCCGGCGAGATCGTAGGCTTTCAGCGCCGCGCCATGTTCTAAAAGATAGTCGGCGTTGCGCTCTTCCTGCCCCGGAATCGGCGAGATCAGAATCATCGGCAGCCGCATCGCCAGGCATTCCGAGGTCGTCAAGCCGCCCGGCTTGGTGACAGCCACGTCCGCGACCGCCATCACGCGCTCGATGGTCGTCGTGAATCCAAGCGGAAAGAGGCGACCGGGATAGCGTGCGGCAAGCGTTCGGAGCGCATCGAGCAGGTCGGCGTTTTTTCCGGCAATCGCGACAATCTGGAATGACAGCGGCAGGCGTAGCAGGCGTTCCGTCAATGTATCTGCGTCGCCAAGCCCGGCAGCGCCGGCCATCATTAAGAGCGTCGGCTTGCGCGGGTCTATGCCAAGCTCGCAAGCGCATTCCTGGCGGTCATATTGTCGCGAAAAGACTGGCATGATCGGAATGCCGGTGACATGAATCCGCTCCGGCGGCACACCATGATCCGCCATGCGCCATGCCACTTCCGCATCTGCCGCAAAATAGCCGCTCATGCCCTCGTAAATCCACATTTTATGCACGTCGAAATCGGTATCCACGACCCAAACCGGCCTGTCGAATTTTCCTTTTTTGATCATGCGCGACAGAAGGCTCGCCGGAAGAAAATGCGTGCAAATGACGTGATCTGGCTGGATTTCTTTGAGCAATTTCTGCAATCGTCCGGTATTCAAACGCTCGATGGCTCGCCGCGCCTGATTCAGCGCGGAATCTCCTTTTTGCTTCTCCGCCATGCGATACAAATAACCCCATAATGACGGATGATGTTTGATGATTTTCATGTACGATTCCACGTACAATGTCCGAAAATGATCCGGCACGATGTCCATGACATCGAGATGAATGGCGCGAAGCGACGGGTAACGCGCTTCGGCGGCCTGTTTCAGCGCTTCGGCGGCGCGGACGTGTCCCGCCCCGGCGGAGACGCTCAATAAGACGATAGTTCGTTTGCTCATGATGCTTCTGATTGCAGTGCTGTGCCTGGCAGATAAAGCGCCAACCCGACACATGCGATTGACGATTCTCATATCCATTCAACAATAGACGTTTTCATCGTATCTGAAAAAGAGTTCCAGCGTTCTACCGAGAAGATGTCAAGAATTATTCCTGAGACGCACTCATAATTTTCGCCGAAACTGATACGGTAGAGAAGAAATTGAATCGTTAATAACTAAAATATATGGTAAATATCAAAAAAAGTTATTTTATACTTGACAAACTTTCTTGAATTTTGCTTTTTGACGCTAACGATATTGATGATTATCAATATTAATTGATGCTATCGTATTGGTAGTGGTCTTGCGGATGACGTAAGGCAAGCGGTCGGCGTTGCAAGCGTATTTTGTTGTTTTTATCACGTATCAGGCTGAGAGGCTGGCATGGATAGTCGTTTATTTATGATTGAGGCGAAAGAATCGCTCCAGATGTTGAATGCCCTTGCCTCTGAGCCGCGGCTGGCGATTTTGGAGTTGTTAAACAATCGAAAGCTCAGCGTGAACGATGTTGCGAGGGAATTACGCCTCCCGCAATCTACAATTTCTACGAATATCAAGATTTTAGAAGATGCTGGATTGATTGCTGTCGAAACGGCTGCCGGCAAAAAAGGCACGCAAAAAATCTGTTCCCTTCCGTATGATGAAATTGTTATTCAATTGCCTGGTTTGAAAAAAAACATTTCACAAAATATTATCGAAGTTGCCATGCCGATCGGTTTATATACTGATTTCGAAGTGAATCCTCCTTGCGGCCTCTGTTCTCGTGAAGAAATTATCGGTTTCTTAGATGTTCCCGATTCGTTTTTAAGTCCGAAGCGCGCAATTGCCAGTCTGATTTGGTTCGAGCGCGGATTTATGGAGTATAAATTCCCCAATAATCTGAAAGGGCAAGCTGTATTGGAACGCCTGGAAATTTCGTTGGAATTATCGTCCGAAGTGCCTGGAACGAATCAAAATTGGCCATCGGATATTACCGCCTGGGTGAATGGCGTGGAAATCGGCACATGGACGTCTCCCGGCGATTACGGCGATGTGCAAGGCAAATTTACGCCGGATTGGTGGAAATTGGCCGGATCGCAATACGGATTGCTGAAAAATTGGAGCGTGACGGAAGATGGCACGTATGTTGATGGAACCAGGGTCTCGAATATTACGCTGAACGAAGTGGATGTTCGCGGGCATAGTTCTGTGAAAGTCCGGATCGGCCTCAAAGAAAATGCCGTGAATGTCGGCGGCATCAATATTTTCGGCAGCGGTTTCGGCAATTATGATCAGGATATTGTCATGAAGATGTATTTACGATAACGCAATACCGCGCATTGTATCAAGGGAGGTGATCGTGTTTTTGGGGAAGAATTTAAGGAAGTAGCAGGAACATTCGCATCAAAAACGGCCAGAACAAGAGGGCATGTATGACGTTCGAGGCTTCATCGAGTGGAAAACGAACGCCGTGCCTCAACTACTTGCGAGGGTCAGTCGGTCAGGGAATCAGGTAGGAGGTTCCCGATGGTTATCTGTCACATAACGTTTATTATTTCAGCAAGGAGAACACACCATGATAAGACGAGTATCATTACTCATGTTAGTTGTGGCAATCGTATGCGCCGTGAGCGGCTACGCGATGGTTGCCAGCGCAGCAGACCCGACAGAACTCACATTCTGGACATTCGTGCAATTTCATGCCAATCTGATTGAAGAAGGCGCGAAAACCTGGAACGATCTGCATCCGGATCAACCGATTGTGATCAAAAGCGAAGTGTATCCGTATGACGAAATGCATAACAAGCTGTTGATCGCCTTGCAGTCCGGCGTTGGCGCTCCTGACCTTGTGGATATCGAGATCAGCAAATTCCCGAACTATTTAAAAGGGGAAAACATTCAGCTTGTGCCGTTGAATGATATTATCGATCCGGTGAAAGAGAGCTTTGTACAGGCGCGTTTCACCATCTATTCCAAGAAAGGCACATATTAGACATCTTTCCTAAATAATTCCCATATTTTCGTCAGGCGAATAGGGGAATTTACATGGGATGGTTCAAAAAAATGGCTCTGAAGTCAAATATGAGCGTTTCTGTTTCAACACGCGAATGTCGCACTTTTGAGTTCTCCCTGCCTGAAAGAATTTATTTAGGAAAGATGTCTATTATGGCACGCCGTATCATGTCGGCGCAACCGTCATGTATTATAACAAAGAGATTCTGGACCAGGCCGGCGTTGATGCGGACAAAATCGTGACGTGGGCTGATTTCGTCACGGCTGGCAAGCAAGTGTTGGAGAAAACGGGGAAGCCGATGACATCTGTCGAATCGGGGGATATTTTTACGCAATGGGCGTTGATTTCTCAGCGGAAATCGGATTTTCTCGATGCAGACGGCAAGCCGATCATGGATAATCAGATTAATATTGACGCGTTGCAATTCCAGCAAGACATGATTTTCAAAGACAAAATCGCGGTGGTCGCGCCGGGCGCAAACCATCATGCGGAAGAATATTATGGTTTCATGAATCAGGGTGGCGCCGCCTCCGTGATGATGCCGATGTGGTATATGGGACGTTTCACGGACTATATGCCGGATTTGAAAGGCAAAATCATTATTCGTCCGATGCCGAAATGGGATAATGACAGTTTCCGATCTGCCGGTTTAGGCGGCACAGGCACAGCCATTACGAATCAGTGCAAAAACATCGACATGGCGAAAACCTTCCTCGCCCACGCCAAATTATCGGAAGAAGCCAATATTCGCATCTGGAATGTTCTCGGATTCGATCCGCCGCGTTGGGATGTCTGGGCAAAGCTTAAAGATCAACCGGCCAACAAATACACCGACTACTTCGGTACGGGCATCTTTGATATATTGCTGCAAGTCAAAGACGAGATTAACCCGGTGAATATGGGCGAGTTGGTTCCGTTAGTGAAAGATACCTATCGGACAACGACCGGTAATGCTGTGTTGATGGAACAATCCCAAACAGCAGAAGAAGCCTTGAAACAGTTGGCGGAAGAATTACGCGCTCAACTCGATTGATGTTTGCACCGTCGAGACGCTCATATCGAGCGTCTCGACATTATGCTGACCTGCAAAAGGAGACGCGATTGTGAAACAGAATCCGCTGTACTCGCAAAAAGTTGCCCCGTATATTTTTGTATTGCCATTTATTCTGTCGTTTGCCATCTTTTTTCTCTATCCGATTCTCAGCACCTTGATTATGAGTTTTCAAAAAGTGCTGCCTGGAGAAATTACCTTTATCGGCCTGAAAAATTTTCGCCGCTTGGACAATGCGCACTTTTATGCCGCCCTCTGGAACAGCGCGCGCTACACGTTCTGGACATTGGTCGTCCTGATTCCCCTTCCGATGCTGTTAGCGGTCTTGTTGAACAGCAAACCGATGCCTTTCCGCAACATTTTCAAAGCCAGCTTATTCATGCCGATTCTGACTTCGACGATTGTGGCTGGGACGATCTTTCGTCTGCTGTTCAGCGAAATGGACACCGGATTTGCGAATTCGGTCATGCACTTCTTTGGGATGCAAAGCGTCGCCTGGCTCAGAAAATCCGCGACGGCCATGTTCTTGTTGGTGTTGTTAAGCTCCTGGCGCTGGATGGGTGTGAATATGCTTTATTATCTGGCAGGTTTGCAGGGTATTCCAAGCGAATTATACGAAGCTGCCTCGATTGATGGCGCGAACTCCTGGCTGCAATTTCGACATATAACTTTTCCCTTGCTCAAGCCAGTCTCGGTGTATGTGCTGACCATCAGCATTTACGGCGGATTTCGGATGTTCGAAGAAAGTTATGTCTATTGGCCGGCCAACTCGCCGGGCGATATCGGAATGACCATCGTGTCGTATCTGTATCAACGCGGCATTCAATTCAATGAAATGGGCATGGCGTCCGCGATAGGGGTTGTCCTGTTAGCCATCGTATTGACGTTGAACCTGATTCAATTAGTGCTGACCGGCGCGTTCAAAAAGGAGAAAGAGTGATCATGGCCATTTCAATGAAACAGACGCAAACGTTGCAAAAGCTTGTACTATTTCTCTTCTTTTTGCTCGTGGCGATTTTTGCCATCTTTCCGTTTTATTGCTTGATGTTGGCATCATTCAAACCTACGACAGAATTGTTGAGATCGGGCTTGAATGTCAAATATCAGCCAGAACTGATGACGACGATCAATTATAAATTTCTCTTTTCCGCTGACGGTCATCGTTATCTCCTCTGGTATCGAAACAGCGTGATTGTCACGTTGCTGCAAACAGTCGTCGCCCTGTTTTTTTCGTCCTTTGTCGGTTATGGCTTAGCGATTTACAAATTCAGAGGTCGCGATCTGCTCTTTGGCTTAGTGCTTTTCACGATGATGGTGCCGATTGAAATTCTGCTGCTCCCGTTGTACAAACTCATGATCATCTTCAGGTTGATCAATACCTATTGGGGGGTGCTGCTGCCGTTTATCGTCCCGCCGTTCGCCATCTTCTTTTTCCGGCAATATGCCCTCGGTATGCCGAAAGATTTATTGGATGCGGCGCGGATTGATGGCTGTACCGAATTAGGCACGTATTTCCGGGTAATGCTCCCGCTGATGATGCCAGCCTTCGGCGCAATGGCGATTTTGCAATCGCTCTTCAGTTGGAACAGCCTGCTCTGGCCGCTCATCGTCCTGCGCACGCCGGAAATGTTCACGCTGCCAATGGGTTTGGCGTCGCTCCTGACACCGTATGGCAATAATTACATGATCTTAATGTCCGGCGCAGTACTGGCCGTGTTGCCGCTCTTAATTCTCTTTCTGCTGTTCCAGAAAACCTTTATCGCCGGCCTTACTATCGGCGCAGTCAAAGGGTAGATGTAATGCTTCACGCTGCGGCCAGGAAAAGCTGTCAGACACCTTCAAGGTGTCTGACAGCTATATCCACAACCTTTCGGTGTCAATGTAGGGGCGTTCAATTGAACGCCCCTACGCGCAAATAAATCATGAAACATGTTTTATGCAGAGTAATCATTCTCCTTTTTTTATTATTCGCCGTAAATTCGGCGGAAGTGTTGACCGCCGCAGCCGCGCCCGCCCCGGCGCATGACCCTGTCATCATGAAAGAAGGCGAGCAATATTACATGTTTACGACTGGTCAGGGCGTTTCTATAGGCAAGTCGGACGATTTGGTGACATGGCAATATGCCGGGCGCGTGTTCAATAAAGTTCCAGCATGGACGTTCGAAGAAGTGCCCGAATTCGAAGGGCATCTCTGGGCGCCGGATATTGCGTTTATCAACGGCAAATATTTTCTGTATTACAGCGTCTCCACGTTCGGCCGCAACCTCTCTTGCATCGGCCTCGCCGTCAATGAGACATTAAACCCGCAAGACTCGCGCTATCAATGGGAAGATCGCGGACTCGTCATCAAATCTACGCCTGCTGACGATTTTAACGCGATTGACCCGAATTTCATTCAAACCGACGATGACCGCGCCTGGCTCTCATTCGGGTCGTTCTGGACAGGCATCAAATTGATCGAACTTGATCCGGCAACAGGCATGCCGCTGAAGAATCCGCCAGACTTTGTTGCGCTGGCAAGCCGTCCCGGCGTCGAGTATAACCCGATTGAAGCCCCGTTTATCTATAAACATGGAGAATATTATTACCTGTTTGTCTCCTGGGATTTCTGCTGTCAGAAGGTGAAAAGCACGTATAACATCCGCGTCGGACGCGCTCAAGAGATCACTGGCGCGTATCTCGACAAAGACGGCAAGCCAATGCTCGACGGCGGCGGAACGCTCGTGCTGGAAGGCGCTGGCGATATGCACGGCCCCGGCCATAATGCCGTGATTCGAAACGGCGATCAGGATTTATTGATACATCACATGTATGACGGCAAGCGCGGCGGAATGGCTGTCCTGCAAATCCGCCCGATCACCTGGGATGCCGACGGCTGGCCGGTTATCGGAGAACCTTTGGGAGAATAACGCGCCGTACCGCCGACGTCCTCGTCGGTGGTTCGAAGAGAGGCCGACGAGGACGTCGGCGGTACGAATTGTCATGAACACAAATAGCATTCATATTGAAACGCATCGCGGCTGTCGTCCGTACAATCGGATGATTTTCGGCCAATTCCTCGAACATTTCCATCGTCAGGTGTATGGCGGCGTGTTCGAACCGGGGTCGCCGCTTGCCGATGCGAAAGGTTTCCGCTTAGATGTGATTGCCGCGTTGCGCGAATTGCGCGTCCCGATTGTGCGCTGGCCGGGCGGCTGTTTTGTCAGCGCTTACCACTGGACGCATGGCGTCGGGCGCGACCGTCAGCCGAGCTACGATAAAGCGTGGCGCGTGGAAGAACCGAACACGTTCGGCACGGATGAATTTATCGAATGGTGTCGGTTGCTTGGCGCAGAGCCGTATATTTGCACGAACGCCGGAACCGGTACGCCGGAAGAGATGAGCGACTGGGTCGAGTACTGCAATCTGGATATCGGGCGCTGGGGACGGCTGCGTCAGGCGAACGGGAACGTGAAACCGCATCAGGTCTGCTACTGGTCTATCGGCAACGAAAATTACGGCAGTTGGGAAATGGGCGCGAAAACCAAAGAGGAATGGGGGCGTTTTGTCGCGGAATCGGCCAAAATGATGAAACGCGCTGATCCGTCAATCAAGCTGCTTGCTGCGGCGCTGCCGGATGTGGATTGGACACTGAACCTGCTGAAACAGGCGGGGCAATATTTGGATGACGTCTCGATTCATGGCTATTGGGATCCGCTCTGGCAGAAGGATCAGCCGAGCGATTACGCCACCTGCATGACTCGCGCGTTAGAACCAGAAGCGGCAATCCGCGCCACCGAACAGATTATCGGCGTGGCCGGATTCGAAGGGCGTATCGGCATTGCGTTCGATGAATGGAATCTGCGCGGATGGCATCACCCTGACGGCAATAGCCCGGAAGCGATTGGCGCGCGCGACCGCAACGACATCAATGCCACATATACGATGGCTGACGCCGTGTTTTCAGCCGGATTTCTCAACACCTGCCTGCGACACCCGCCCGTAACAATGGCGAATATGGCGCCGGTGGTCAATGCTCGCGGGCCATTGTTCGTCCATCCGAAAGGTCTGGTTAAACGCGCGACATTCCATGTGTTAGCGATGTACGCCAATCTGCTCGAAGAGTATGTGGCGCAGAATTGGACTTCCTGTGATATGTTCACCCATAACGGAAATTCTATTCCGGCGCTTGACGCTATTGCGACTTGCGACGCAGCGCGGGAACATTGGGCGATTGCGGTGATAAATCGCCATCCGCTTGTCTCGCTCCGCTTCCATATCGCGCTTGAAGGCAAAAGCCTGTCAGGAACGTATCAGATGACCACGCTTTGCGGCGATTCGCCCGATGCATATAATGATGTTGACCGTCCGGAGCGCGTCGTTCCTGTCACGAAAGACGTGCGCATCGAACAAGGCATGATTGACTTTCCGCCGCATTCGGTGAATATCATCAAAATCTCATGATAACATATTCAACCCATCCCTGTCAGGGATGACAGCAGGAGCAACAATGCATCATCTCAGCATTTTTTTCAGTTTCAGTATTGCCGTTATCCTGGTTGCAGCATTCGTCGATCCGACTCGCGCCGCTGCCGAAGAATTTCAGAATCCGATTGTGGAACAACGCGCCGACCCGTTTATTTACAAACATACAGACGGCTTTTATTATTTCAGCGCCACCGCGCCGGAATATGACCGGATCGAACTGCGCCGCGCCGCGACAATTCAGGAATTGGGAACGGCTGAACCGACAACGATCTGGACGAAACATGCGACCGGCGCAATGGGCGCGCATATCTGGGCGCCGGAAATTCATTTCATCAACGGCAAATGGTATATCTATTTTGCCGCCGGATATGCCGAAGCGATCTGGAATATCCGCATCTTTGTGCTGGAAAATGCGTCTGCGAATCCGTTTGAAGGCGTGTGGGAAGAAAAAGGGCAATTGAAAACGAACTGGTCGTCATTTGCGTTAGACGCGACCACCTTCGAGCATCGCGGCGTTCGCTATCTCGTCTGGGCACAGAAAGACCCCAAAATCGAAGGCAACACCAATCTGTATATCGCTGAAATGGACACGCCCTGGAGCATTACAGGGAAGCAGGTGATGCTGTCGAAGCCGGAATTCACTTGGGAACAGAGACTCTTCTGGGTGAACGAAGGCCCGGCGATTCTCAAGAGAAACGGGCGGATTTTCCTCTCGTATTCCGCCAGCGGAACGGATGCGCATTACTGCATGGGCTTGCTGACCGCCCTGGAAGAGAGCAATTTGCTCGATCCGGCGTCATGGAGCAAGTCGCCGAAACCGGTGTTTCAGATGAGTCGCGAAAACGGCCAGTATGGACCAGGGCATAACTGTTTCACCACGACTGCCGACGGGCAGGACGATGTGCTGGTGTATCACGCCCGGAATTACGAAAAAATCGAAGGCGACCCACTGAACGATCCGAATCGGCATACCCGCGCCCAAATTCTGCGCTGGAATGCCGATGGCACGCCAGATTTCGGCATTCCGGTCGCCGATGCCCCGGCGCGTCAATAGCGTTATTTTGAGAAGGCAGGTGTCAGACACTCCCAAAGTGTCTGACACCTTCATAACAACCACAGCAAAGGAGAATTGATATGGCAACCGCAAAAATGCTGTTAGACCGAGCGTATGAGATCAGTAAAATTGACAACCGGCTGTATGGCTCATTTATCGAACATTTAGGCCGCGCCGTGTATGGCGGCATTTACGAGCCAGGGCATCCGACCGCCGACGCAAACGGCTTCCGGCAGGATGTGATTGATTTGATCAAAGAATTGGATGTGCCGCTTGTGCGCTATCCTGGCGGGAATTTTGTCTCCGGCTATAACTGGGAAGACGGCGTCGGCCCGAAAGCGCAGCGCCCGAAACGTTTGGAACTCGCCTGGAAATCTACGGAAACCAACGAATTCGGCACGAACGAATTCATGCAATGGGCAGAAAAAGCGAATACCGACGTGATGATGGCGGTCAACCTCGGTACGCGCGGCCCGGACGCTGCCAGAAACCTCGTCGAATACTGTAATCATCCCGGCGGCTCGTATTACAGCGATTTGCGCCGCGAGCATGGCTTCCAAAAACCGCATAACGTCAAACTCTGGTGTCTTGGCAACGAGATGGACGGCCCC
>CAZRSF010000022.1:0-40626 GCA_964602655.1 uncultured Candidatus Moduliflexus sp. | reverse complement strand
TGGCAAATGTGCCAGAAAACTGCGGTCGAATATGGCCGTACCGCCTACGAAGCCGCCAAAATGATGCGCTGGGTCGATCCGAACATCGAGATGGTCTTGGCGGGCAGTTCGAGCCTCTACATGCCGACATTCGGCGAATGGGAGATGACGGTGTTAGAACATGCCTACGATTTGGTGGATTACATTTCGATTCACACCTATTACGGTAATCAGGCCAATAATATCGGTGCGTTTCTCGCGAAATCCACTGACATGGATGAATTCATCAAATCGGTCGTCGCGCTCTGCGATGCCGTGAAAGCCAAACAGCACAAACGCAAACAAATTCATCTCTCGTTTGACGAATGGAATGTCTGGTTCCATTCCAACGACGCTGACCGCAAACAAGACCCCTGGCAAGTTGCGCCGCCGCTGTTAGAAGACGCCTACACCTTCGAAGATGCGCTGGTCGTGGGCTGCATGTTGATTACGCTGCTGCGCAACGCCGACCGCGTGAAAATCGCCTGCCTCGCGCAGTTGGTCAACGTCATTGCGCCGATTATGACGAAAAATGGCGGCGCAGCCTGGAAGCAGACGATCTTTTATCCGTTCCTCCATGCGTCGTTATACGGGCGCGGCACGGCGTTGCAGCCGGTGATTTCGTCCCCGACCTACACGGTGGAATATGACAATCAAATCTCGTGGTGGGAAAACGAATTGGGTCGGAAAAAGGTGGAAGCGCGGGAAATTCCGCTGTTGGAATCTATCGCGACAATCAACGACGCGACCGGCGAATTGACCGTGTTTGCGGTGAATAAAGATCAGCGGAACGCCCTCGATTTCGCCTGCGAATTGCGCGGATTCGGCGAGTATAAGGTCGTTGAGCATATCGTGCTGGAACATGCGGACTTGAAAGCGGCCAATACGGCGCAGCAGCCTGACCATGTGAAGCCGCGAACAGGTGGAGACGCGAAAATGGCGCAGGGCGCGCTGAAAGCGTCGTTGCCGAAACTCTCCTGGAACGTGATTCGATTAGCGCGAACCATGCGCGATTCCGATTAATCGCATCATCTTGTGAACAGGTGTCGGATTCCGAACATCTCCGACACCTGCTTCATCGTTTACGCTCCCATCACCGCCAGACGCCCCGCGACTATTCCGAAAGCGATGCTTGACGGATAACCTCCCTACGATTCCATCAATTGTCGCCAATGATGAATTTCTTCTTGACGGAAATATAGGCAGTGCCATATCTATTGTGTTATACATCCTGAGTGGCGGGCTGTCACGTATGAGAGGAAAACGACAAGATGGGTGGAAGAAAGAATTGTTGTGTCAATATAGCAAAACGATCAGATGTGACCGGTCATGGTGAGCAGCCTGTCCTGAGCCTGTCGAAGGGGAGTCGAACCATGAATTATGTCGTTTTGCTATAGAATGGAGGAGTTCAATGACCTTACGACGAAAAATTTTGTTATTTATTTCCGTATTTGCCTTCACGCTGATTTGCGCAATGTCAGGCATTTATTATTACCTGTTTACCCGGCAGCTTGAGCAAGCGTCCCGCCGACAGTTGAGCGCGACGTTCGAACTCATCTTTGATGATTTCCATACGCGCGTCCGCGATGTCTTTGCCAAAACCGACCAGTTTATTCAAACATCGTTGGCCGGGCCGATGTATGTCTCGCAACTCCAGCAACAGCAGTATCACGACTCCGTTGAGGAATGGACGGTGCGCGAAGTGCGTAAATTGATGGTGCCGCTCAGTTCGATTTCCTCCGAGTTAGCAAAATTCGGCGATCTGATCGCCGCGGTGGATATTCAGATTTATAATCAGGATAACACCCTCCTCGCCGTCTATCAACAGCGCGGGGAGGAAACCGTTTCGGGACTGTATCTGCCCGATGTGTTCCCGGACGAATTGATTGCGATGAGCGCTGACGCTGATTGGTTTACCACCGTCATGAACCTTCAGGACATTCCTCGCCAGCCATTTCCAGCGTCTATTGCCAAAGCCCTTCAGTCGCCGATGCCAGAGAAGGCGACGGTGGCGTTAGAACAGGACGCTCAGCGCGTGTTCATGCGGTTTCGCGTTCCCATCCTGCAACGGGAAACGGTCAATGGGCTGTGTCTGATTGATGTCGCGATTTTGCAACAGGATGTCGAACGCTATGCGCGGTTAAGCAAAACGCAGGTGAATCTGTTTGCCGGAGATAACTTCAGCGTCGGCACGTTTGCCGACTATACCACCGTGCCTGAGGCGATATTCACGCAAGGAGAACGCCTTGATCTGCTGAATCCTCCGCCCGCGCCCGCGCTGCAATTTGCCGCTATCACCATTGCGGGGCAGGAATATTATCAAGCTGCCTTCGCGCTGACCGCTGAAAATGATGAGCATATCGGCGCGCTCGTCGCCCATTTTCCACGCGCTGAAGAAACGCGCAGCAAGCGTCAATTTCTGGTCATTGTCGCGGCGATTGTGGCGATATTCGGCGTGGTTGCCATCTTTGGCGCGTCGTTTTTCACGACACTGCTCGTCAAACCCATTATGCGCCTGACGGAATTGATTCATCAGTTGGCGCAGGGCGATCTCACCGGCAGCGAGAATTTTTCCGATAGCGCGGAGCGAACCGACCCGAATCGGCCTGTCAAGCAGTCGGGATCGAACGATGAAATGAGCGTGCTGGAGTATGCGTTACGCGAGATGATTGTTCGTCTCCAAGAGATTGTCGCCAATATCAAACTCGCCGCCAATCTGATTACGGACGAAAGCCTGACAATGCGCGCCAATGCCGATGAAATGCTGCTGTGGACAACCAAACAGGCGGAATCATCTGGCGAGGCGTCAAGTTCGATGGAGCAAATGGTGGGCAATATCGAACAAAATGCCCAGAATGCCGAGCAAACCGAACGCATCGCCGCGAGCGCCGCCAGCGACGCCGACGAGACCGGACAGGCGGTGCAAGCGACTGTTCAGGCCATGCATGACATCAGCAAACGTATCATGGTCGTCGAAGATATTGCGCGTCAAACCCGCATGTTATCGCTGAACGCTACGATTGAAGCGGCGCGGGCGGAGGAAGTCGGCAAGGGCTTTGCTGTCGTTGCCAATGAAGTGCGCGCCTTATCAACACGCACGCAAACGGCATCCGCTGAAATCAATAGCCTGGCCTCTTCCAGCGTCGCCATTGCTCAAAATGCGGGGCAGCGTCTCATCAATCTGGTTCCCAAAATCCGCAAAACGGCAGAATTGGTGCAGGAAATTCGTATGGCAAGCAGTGAGCAAAATACCGGCGCAAACCAAATCAATCAAGCCATTCAGGAATTGGATCAGGTGATTCAACAAAATACGGCATTATCGCAAAAGATGGCCTCCGCCTCTGAAGCACTCGCAGGGCAAGCCGAACAACTTCGGCATACCATCGCATTCTTCAAAACGTCTGATAATATGTAGTGTAGGATGATAAACCAATGACGCTCAAACGTAAAATCCTTGTACTGATTTCACTGCTCACGGCGCTGGTGATTTTCGCGATGTCGGGAATCTATTATTATCTGTTTATCCGGCAAATCGAAGAACAGTCTCGCCATCAAATTACCCTGGCGTTCGAATTGATCTTCGACGATCTTGACACGCGGATTCAAGATGTGTTCTCAAAAACCGCCACATTTCTTCAGACCTCGATTGTCGGGCCGATGTACGTTGCGCAACTCTTCGAAAGCCAGTATGAAGAATCAGACGAGGAGTGGACGGTTCGTGAGGTCAAAAAGCTGATGACCCCGCTGAGTTCCATCGCGTTCGAAATCTCGAAATTCGGCGAACTGATCGACGCAAGCGAAATCCTGATCTATCGTCAGAATCACACGCTGGCGGCGTTCTATCAACAGCGCGCCGACGGAGTCAGCGCTGGCGTGTATCTGCCGAAAGTGTCTCTCGATCAATTCATCGTCGTCAAGCCCAGCGATACCTGGTTCGTCGGGTTGAATACGCTTGACGCAATTCCCCGACACGTGTTGCCGCCACAGATCGCCCTCGCCTATCATGGGCAGACGCCGCAAGATGGCGCGGTCACATTGGAAGCGTTCGATCACCATCTCTCCATGCAATTCGTCAGGCCGATTGGAGAAGGCGACAACGCCAATGGGTTTTGCGTGATCACGATTGCGCTCAAACAACAAGATGTCGAGCGATATACGCGGTTAAGTAAAACACAGG
Organism: uncultured Candidatus Moduliflexus sp.; assembly: GCA_964602655.1. Classification (GTDB taxonomy): domain Bacteria; phylum Moduliflexota; class Moduliflexia; order Moduliflexales; family Moduliflexaceae; genus Moduliflexus. The sequence goes on along the minus strand of CAZRSF010000022.1, from coordinate 36,431 downwards.
TGACGATGTTTGCCGGGGAGACCTGGAGTATCGGCACGCTGCCGGAATATCGGACGCTGCCGCAGACGGCTCCGGAGATACGGCAACGCCTTGATCTGCGAAATCTGCCGACCCAGCCGACGATTCAATTTGCGAATGTGACGATTGGCGGAGAGGATTTTTATCAGGGACTCTTCGCGATTGGCGATACGCAACAGCAAATTGGTGCGCTGACCGCTCATTTCCCTCGTATGAATGAAGCTGAACAACGCCAGAAATTTTTCTTGCTGACCATCGGCATCATTCTTTTTTTCGGCCTGCTCGCCGCCAGTGGCGCATCGTTCCTGAGTTATTTGATTGTCCATCCGATTCAACGGCTCACGCAACAGATTCAACGGCTTGCTCAGGGAGATATTGTCAACGTTGACACAGAGGCCGAGGCTCTCCGCCAAGGTTTCCGAAAGAAATCCGCCTCACGCGATGAATTATTGCTGCTGATGCAGGCGTTTCAGGCCATGACCGAGTATCTGCGCGAGATGGCGACCATCGCGGAACAGATTGCGTGCGGAGAGATTGCGCATCACATGACCCCGCGTTCGGAGCGCGATGCATTGGGCATGGCCTTCTCGCGAATGGCAGAATATCTGAATACGATTGCCACCTTTGCCACAGCCTTATCAGAAGGCGACTTGCGTCAGCAGATCACTCCAAAAACCGAACGCGACATTTTAGGTCAGGCATTTCATCGCCTGGCCACCTTACGTCAGACTATGCGTGAGATTATGGGACAGGCGGATCAGTTAGGCAGCGTCGCCGAAGAACTCCATCACATCAGCACCGAGATGGCGACAGATGCGGAACAAGCCTCGCTGCGGACACAAAATGTGTCCGATCATAGCGAGCATGTCAGCGAAAATTTGACGGTCGTCGCAACGGCTACTATGCAACTGACCGCCAGCCTGCGCGAAGTCTCGCAACGCACCGGAGAAGTGGCGCAGGTTGTTGACCTCGCGGTCAAAACAGCCCATTCCGCCAGCAACACCATCACTGATTTGGACACACGTTCGAAAGAAATCGGGGATATTATCAAGGTCATTACCGCGATTACGCAGCAGACCAATTTGCTGGCCCTGAATGCCACGATTGAGGCTGCGCGAGCGGGGGACAGCGGCAGAGGATTTGCTGTCGTCGCCAGCGAGGTCAAAAACCTTGCCCGCGAAACCGCGAAGTCGGCTGAAGACATTATTCATCGCGTCGAAGCCATTCAGTTCAGCAGTCGCGAGGCGACGAAAGCGATTGGCGATATGGCAAAAAATATCGAACAGGTTCAGATGTTTACGGAGATGATTGTGTCTGCGATTGCGGAACAGTCGGCAACCACCGCATCAATCAACCAAAATCTTGGCGAAGTGGCGTTTGCAACTACAGAGGTGTCTCAATCAATCTCCGATGTGGCCGATGTGACGCAACGCTCGTCCCTTGCGGCGCAAACACTCCATGCTTCGGCAGAACAGCAGACGAAGGTTGTCGAGAAACTGCAAAATATGGTGAACCGTTTCAAAATTTGATGTATCATGTGAATTTTCAGGAGCGTCAACGCTTTGCGTTGACACTTCTGTTGCGTTTTCATAAATTCATGTGGCCTCAAGTATAATAACGAAAACTTCTTGCATTTTTTATGGGCATGTTTCAAGGTATATCGAGAGCGCTTGACAGAGAGCATGGCAACCGGAAAAGACACATTCAACAACATTCATGGAGGATGACAGTATGTGGAAAAAATATGTAGTTCTGCTATTGGCGATCATTGCGCTTGGAATGTCTGCGCATCAGAGTATTGCGGCGGAAAAGGACACGTTGATTATTGGGATGCAAGACCAGGTTATATCGCTTGACCCGGCCAAAGCCTATGATCCCGTGTCATTAGGTCTGACCAGTCAATTGTACGAAACGCTGGTTCGTTTCGATGAAGATTCCGCTCACGCCGTTCCGGCGCTGGCCGAATCCTGGGAGATCGGAGCGGACGGCAAAACCTGGACATTTCAGCTTCGCAAAGGAATATCATTCGCAAGCGGCAATCCGGTCAACGCTGATGCCGTTGTCTATTCGCTGACACGCGCCATCAAAATCAATAGTGATCCGGCCTGGTTACTGACGCAATTCGGGCTGAATGACACATCAATTCGAAAAGTTGATGACTCAACGGTCAGTTTTACGTTGGACAAGAATTACGCGCCGACATTATTCCTGTCCTGTTTAGGCTTTAACGTCGCCAGTATTCTCGACGCGAACGCGGTGAAAGCGCAAGAGCAGCAAGGCGATTGGGGAAGCGCCTGGTTAGAGGAACATTCGGCAGGGTCAGGAGCGTTTATCCTGGAAAAAAGAGAACCGGCACGCGCGACGTTGCAAACGAATCCGAACTATTGGGGCGTCAAACCCGCCACAAAAAGCATCGTGGTCGCGCATATCGCCGAACCCATCGAACAAGCGATCTTTTTAGAAAAAGGAGAGATTGACGTCGCCTGGGATTTGCAGCCGGATCAAGTGCGCCGCCTTGAAGCGCTTCCGGATATTCAGGTCTTCGAAACGCCGACGTTTACGACGGTCCATTTTGTGATGAATGTCGGCTTCGAGCCCCTGGCAAACGCTGACGTGCGCGATGCGATCCGGTATGCGATTGATTACGATGGGTTGATTGATTTTATTTTGCAAGGCGCAGCGACCAAAACCCAAAGCATCTTTCCCAAAGGCATGTTAGGATATATTCCCGACCTGCCGTACACGTATGATGCTGAGAAAGCCGCGCAGATGTTGACGGCGGCTGGTTATCCTGATGGGTTCGACGTGGAACTCTTGTGTCTGGATTATGCGCCCTGGGTCGATATCGCCGCCAAAATCAAAAGCGATCTCAAAAAAATCAACGTGCGCGTTCAGGTCAAACAAACCGATATTCCCGGCATGATTGACGCGTATGTTTCGCGCAATTTCCAACTCCATCTCTGGCAATGGCAGCCCGATTATATCGATCCCGACAGCAATGCCAAACCTCTTGCCCATTCGGACAAACCGGGCGACGATGCGACGATCAAAAGCATCCTCTGGTTTTCGCGCTATGTCAATACCGAGACGTCAACATTAGTCGATCAGGCTGCGCTGGAAGCCGATGAATCGAAACGTGAAGCGCTCTACCAGGAGGTTGCGCGAAAGATTCAAGATGATGGGCCGTTGGCGGTCTTATACGTCCCGAAAAAACCGTATGGCATCCGGGTCGAAAAACAAGACCTGCTTGGCATCCCTTCTGTGCTCAGGTCGAATTTTCCGATCATTCGATAGCGCGCGGCTTCGCCTGAATATCCTCGTATAACCCTGTCAGGGGTTCGACCCCTGACAGGGTTGAGCGTCCAAAAATCGCGGCGATTTCATCGCCCGCCTCCATGCCTGCGTTCGCGTCATGGCTTCGACAGAAAACCGGTACGAATAAAATAGGTAAAATACGTTTCAAGCAAAGAGGCGGTCGGAGGACAGGAAATTGACGTGCCCGCCAGTGCATCTGACGTACGTTGACAATCGAACGATTGCGGTTCATCGCGATCAGGCTCAGTTTCAAGATAGACCGGTAGCAGATGAGATAACGCATTCTCCTGCGCATGCGCGGTCGCCAGGGGAATTAATGCGGCTTGCCATGCTTGATACGAAAGACGTTCAAGCGGATAGCCGAACGCTTTTACCCAATCCATAATCTCGTTCCATTGCGACGGAGTGGGGTTGACCAAATGAAAGACGCGCCCCGCTGATGTTGGCTGTTGCGAGAGATGTACGATCGTTCGGCTGACATAATCTACCGGCGTCAAATACACCTGAACGTGCTCTCTGGACGGCGCTTTTCCAAGTTGAATACATCCTTTCAGCAATGAACACACAACATCATCCGTATTCCAGACCCCGGTTTGACTATGACCGGAGACTGTGGCGGGGCGATAAATCGTGACTGGCACGTTGCGTTTCCGGGCGTGCTCTAAGATTTTTTCGGCAATCCATTTACTTTGCGCGTATCCTTGCTGAATCAAGTCATCGAACGGGTCGAGCGGCGTATCTTCATCAATCACGCGGTGTTTGATAGCGCTATTCGTCAAAAACACTGAGAGCGTCGAGATATAGTGAATCGGCTTGAGTCTGACGGCGCAGGCCAGACGAATAACATCTTTCGTCGCCTCGACATTCGCGGCTTTCAGTTCTGCATAAGGGTAAACAAGATTCATCATCGCGCCGTTATGATAGATCACATCAATGTCATGCGCTAACATCTGGAATTGCTCTTCTGAAAGTCCTAAACGAGGTAACGCTAAATCGCCGAGAATCGGCGTAATCCGCTCTGATGCGATTTTTTCATGCCACAGCTCGTATTTTTTTAACGTCTGTTGAAGCCGCTGCCATCCTTCTTCTGCTGTGGTCGCTCTGACTAAACAATACACCTGCGCTCGCGTCTGACGGAGTAATTCGGCAAGCAAAAACGCCCCTAAAAAACCGGTCGCGCCCGTCAAAAAAACTACCGCCGGATCAGTGATGCGAGCCTCATCGAGTGTGCTGATGTCAGGCTGAATCTCCGCGTCTAATCGCGTCTCCGCTGCCGCGTCCACCGCGCCGATATGCGCGAGTTTGTCCGCCGCGTTCACGCCGCGCACGGCATCCAGAATTTTGGCAAATTCGGCCACCGTCGGCGCTTCGAAAAGCAGTTGCAGCGGGAGTTTTATCTGGAAGATGTCGCCGATGCGGAACATCAATTTCATTGTCAATAACGAATGGCCGCCGAGTTCGAAAAAATTATCATGCACTCCGACTTCAGGCAGCCCGAGAACGTCAGCCCACGCCATTGCTAAAATGTGTTCGATCTGGTTGCGAGGCGCGACGAAATTTTCACGGGTTTCCGTCTGCTCAGAATTCGGTAACGCCCGCCGATCTACTTTGCCGTTCGGCGTAACAGGAAGCGTGTCTAACACCACAATCGCGTCAGGAATCATGTAATCGGGCAAGCGCTGTTTCAACGATTTCCGAATGTCGCTGACAAGGATCGTCGCGTCGTTTTGAGGAACGACATACGCGAACAATCGCTTGCCGCGCGCGCCGTCTTCGCGCATAATCACCACGCTCTGAGACACTGTCGCATGTTGCCGCATTCGGCTTTCGATTTCGCCCAGTTCAATGCGGAACCCGCGAATTTTGACCTGTTGATCGATGCGGCCAAGATATTCTATCGCGCCGTCAGGCAGAAACCTTGCCAAATCGCCGGTTTTATACAACCGCTCGCCCGGTTGCCGCGTAAACGGATTCGGGATGAATTTTTCAGCGGTTAATTCCGGGCGATTCAGATAGCCCAGCGCCAACGCCCTCCCGCCGATATGCAATTCCCCTGTTACGCCAATCGGACATGGTTGCAGGTTGGAGTTTAAAATATATATCTTCAGATCGCGAATCGCGCGTCCGATGCAGAAAGGGCGGGCGGCGTCAACCTGTTCGTTTATCGTCGCGCAGACAGTGGCTTCGGTCGGTCCGTAGGCATTGAGAAAATGCCGTCCTGCCGCCCACCGGCGAATGATCTCCGCCGAACATGCCTCGCCCGCCGAAATGACGGTTTGGAGTTCAGGCAGGTTGCATTCCGCCAACACGTCTAAGACAGAGGGCGGCAGCGTGATGACGGAAATTTTCGCTTCGCGGAGCGTTTGCAGCAGCGGTTCGCCCGGAAGCATTTTTTCTTGTGACGTGAGATATAATGTCGCTCCAGCCAGAAATGTTGTAAAAATTTCAGAAACCGACGCATCGAAACCGAATGACGCCATTTGCAAGACTCGGCTGTTCTCTGAAAGTCGGAACGCCGGAATTTGCGCCGCGCACAGGTTCGGAATGCCTGCATGAGTCACTAAGACGCCTTTCGGAATCCCGGTCGAACCAGAGGTATAAATAACATACGCGAGACTGTCGAACGCGACGCCGCTTGTCGTATTCTCTTCCGATTCCCCCGCGAAAAAAGGCCAATCCGTATCCAAACAACAGACAGAAATATCATTGATCGGCAGCGTTTCGCGTAATGCGGCTTGCGTCAACAGCAGCGCAACGCGCGAATCCTGAAGCATGAAGGTCAGCCGTTCCTGCGGATAGGCCGGGTCAAGCGGCACATACGCGCCGCCGGCTTTCAAGATGCCGAGTATGCCGATGATCATCTCGCGTGAACGCTTCATGCAAATGCCGACCAACGTGTTCGGCCCCACGCCGCGTCCTTGCAGATAATGGGCGACCTGATTCGCCTTGCGATTGAGTTGTTGATAGGTCAGGTGTTGTTCTTCGAACTCGAGCGCGACGGCGTCCGGCGTCCGCGCCGCCTGTTCCTCGAACAATTGATGCACGCATTTTTGCGGACGCTCCGATGTGTCCGCGATCTGCCCTGTTGGAAAAAAGAGGCGTTGTTCGGCGTCGGTGAGCATGGGGATTTCGGCGATGCGTTGATCGGGATGGGCGACAATCCCTTCGAGCAAGATGCGAAAATGACTCATGATGCGTTCAATCGTTGTGGCATCGAATATATCTGTATTATATTCGAGAAATCCAGATAACTGTGGTTCCATTTCAGTAAAAACAATAGTGCAATCGAATTTCGCGGTCTGATTGAAGATCGCCATCGGTGTCAATGTCACATGTGGTAACTGAAACACAGGCATCGGCATATTTTCAAATGCTAACATATATTGAAATATTGGATGATGACTCATGTCATGCTCCGGGTGGAGCGCCGCAATTAATTGCTCGAATGGAAGTTCCTGATGCTCTTGTGCGCCGAGCGCCATGTGTCGGACGCGAGAGAGCAATTCAAAAAACGTCGGATTGCCAGATAAATCTGTGCGAAGCGCTAAGATATTTATAAATAAACCAATAATTGCTTCGAATTCAGTATTTTTTCGATTCGCGATTGGCACGCCGACAATAATGTCCTCCTGGCCTGAATAGCGGTAAAGCAAGACATCGAACGCCGCAAAAACAGTCATAAACAACGTTGCGTCCGCTTGCATGCCAAGGCGGTTTAACGCGATTGTTAAACCGCGGGGAAATGTAAACGGTTGCGTTGCACCGCGAAAACTCTGACGCGGAGGGCGCGGATGATCTGCCGGCAGTTGAAGTAGAGACAGTTTCCCGGCAAGCTGACCTTGCCAATAGTTGAGCAGTTTGTCGAGATGTTTGCCTTGCAGGCGTTCTCGCTGCCATTGCGTAAAATCGCCATATTGGAATGGTAGTTCAGGCAATGGAGAAGGAGCGCCTTGCGAGATCGCATCATACAGGGCGAGCAGTTCTTTCAGGAATACTCCCATTGACCAGCCATCCGAAATAATATGATGAATAACCACGATTAAAATATGGGTGTGAGGCGTAAGCCGCAGCAAAGAAACCCGCGCTAATGGGGCAACATGCAAATCAAATGGACGCTGTGCCTCTTCTGTCATACGGCATTGAACTTCATCAGATTGTTTCGGCTCGGAAAACGATTGGAGATCGTGGATCGAGATCGTGACTGAAGCCTCTGGATGAATAATTTGTCGGGGGTGTTCTCCAAGAACCGCGAAGCTGGTCCGCAATGCGTCGTGCCTTGCAATCAACATATTGACACATCGTTCCAGCGTTTCTATTTGAAAATCGCCGTCAATCCGTAACGCTGTTGGTATGTTATACGCAGCGTTCCCTCCTTCGAATTGAGCGAGAAACCATATTTGCTGTTGGGTAAATGATAGCGGTAAAGGCTGGTCGCGCGGCGCTCGCGGAATCGGCTCACTCTGTTCTTTTGAATCACCGTGCGCACGCGCTAAAAAAAGGAGCATTTCCTCTTTGTGCTCTTTCATTTCGGCAAGAATGTCAGGAGTCATGATGCCTTTGGGAGCGTTATAGCGAAGCTTTCCGTCTTCATTCCAAATATGAATTTCCTTATCGCGAAGGTGAGCGAGTAACTCTGTCAGCGTTTTCATAATTCTCCTTCTTCTCGTTCTTCTGTTGTTTGTTGAAGATGTCTTTGCGTCTGAGCTACCCAATGAAACATCTCAAGATGTTCTGCCACTCCAGCAATCGTTGGTCGGTCGAGCAATTCTCCCAATGACAAATCGACATGAAACGCATCAATAATCCGAGATAATACCTGCGTTGCCAGTAATGAATGACCTCCAATCTGAAAGAAATTATCATGAATGCCGATACGCTCTATCCCGAATAATTCCTCCCAGATCGTGACCAGTGTTTTTTCCGTCGGAGTGCGCGGAGCAACATACGCCTCCTGGTCAGTAAACTCAGGCGCTGGCAATGCGCGCCGATCAATCTTGCCATTTGGGCTTAGCGGCATCGTCTCTAAAAAGACAAACGCCGCTGGAATCATATACTCTGGCAGTGAGGCTTGAAGCTGCTGTCGTAATTCCTGACTGGTTGGGGCTGGCCGCTGATTTGTGGTTAAATAGGCTACCAGCCGTTTTTCTCCGGGCTGATCCTCTCGCGCCATGACGATGACTTCGCGAATTGCCGGATGATTGGCCAATGCCGTTTCGATCTCTCCTAATTCAATACGAAAACCACGTAATTTCACTTGATGGTCGAGCCGCCCAAGATATTCTACTACACCATCTGAACCATAACGCACTAAATCGCCGGTTTTATATATCCGTGCGCCGAATTCGGGGTTGAACGGATTCGGCACAAAACGTTCTGTCGTTAAGTCCGGACGGTTCCAGTAACCTCGTGCGATATTGACGCCGCCAAGATACAATTCCCCCGGAACGCCAATCGGCACAGGTTGCATGGCTGAATCGAGCACATAAAGCTGAGTGTTGGCAATTGGGCGGCCAATTGGCACGCTTTTGCGCGTGCTGACCGGATCGCAGCGCCAGAAGGTCACATCAATCGCCGCTTCCGTCGGGCCATACAAATTATGCAATTCCACATCGGGAAACACGTCGAAGAAACGCTGCTGCAATTCGAATGGCAAGGCTTCGCCGCTGCAAATGACCCGGCGCAGGCTGCGACAGTCGTGAACATTGGTTTCGAGTAGAAATACCTGTAACATCGAAGGCACGAAATGCAGCGTCGTAATCTGCTGGGTCTGGATAAGCTGAACAAGATAACGGCTGTCCTTATGGCCTCCCGGTTTGGCAAAGATAAGTCGCGCTCCAGTCAGCAGCGGCCACCAGAATTCCCAGCCGGAGACATCGAAACTGAACGGCGTTTTTTGCAAAATGCGATCATCAGGCGTGAGCTGATACGCATCCTGCATCCAGAGCAGGCGATTGACCACACTGCGATGGATGTTCATCGCTCCTTTCGGCTTGCCGGTTGAGCCAGATGTATAAATCGTATAAATCAAATCCGTTGCTGTCACGGAATTGGTCGGATTGGCCTCTGATAGCTTGGCGAGCATTGGCCAATCCCGATCCAGACAAAAGACCTGTGCTCGATGCTCTGGCAGCGTCGCAAGAAATTTCTCTTGTGTCAACAGCACTGGCGTCTGAGCATCCTGCGTCATAAACGCCAGCCGCTCTGGCGGATAATCGGGATCGAGCGGCACATACGCGCCACCCGCTTTCATGACCGCCAGCAGGCCGATGATCATTTCGAACGACCGTTCCGCGCAAATGCCGACCAGTGTGTCTGGCGCAACTCCTGCTGCTTGTAGGTGATGCGCTAATTGATTGGCGCGGCGGTTCAACTCATAATACGTCAACGACGCATCGTCGAACACGACCGCGATAGCGTCCGGCGTTCGTTCGACCTGCGCTTCAATCAAACGATACAAACAGACATCGAGCGGATACGGAATAGCGGTATCGTTCCAATCTACCAACAATTGTTGCCGTTCAACATCGGTCAGAATAGGGAACGCAATAAGCTGCTGTGCAGGAGATTTGATTATCTCTTCAAGCAATCGGTAAAAATGGTTTCGCATCCGTTTAATCGTCTCTGCTTCAAGGACATCTGAGCGATATTCAATAACTCCTGATAATTGATATTCTTTTTCTGTAAATGTTAGAGAACAATTAAATCCCTTCTGCTTTGCGTTTTCTAATTGCGTTTTCTGAGTGAGCGTTGTCTTTTGAGCAGACGGGAGAGTGTCCCGATCCGGATGAATTTCTGCAAAAAATTGCTCGAATGTGAATTCCTCGCGTGTTTGAATCTCAGCAATGATATATTTAATACAAGAAAGCAATTCTATAAAAGTCTGTTCCCCTGACAAATCCGTATGAAGCACAATGGAATCGGGAGGCAGGTCAGTAGACACATCGAATGGTATTGACTTTGGGATAACAAGAGGGAGGCCGACAAGAATATGCTCTTCTCCGGTATAACGATATAATAACACGTTTAATGCGGTAAAAAGTAAGATAGGGACTGTTGTTCCCTCGTCCTGCGCAAGATGTTCAAGCTTTTCAAACATTGGGGTTGGAATCGTCAACAATTCGGCGGCATGGTTGGGAATCTGTCGGGAACAATATTGATAATTCGTTGCTAATTGCCGGAAACGTGCTCGTTCTGCCTGCTGGATAAGCGCAGAAGGAAGAGGCATTTCAGATAACAAGACATCCTGGGATTGGGCGACTTGTTCCAACAATGCAAGATATCTATCCAAAATATGAGCGTCGAGCGCTTCTGACAAACGGCCTGTCAGCGTTGTGGCGGACAGGCTGTCGCCGCCAAGCTGGAAAAAATGCGATTCCTGCGTCAACGCCGCCGGATCGAGATGAAGCGCGTCAGTCCGCCATTCTGCCAATACCTCAAGCTTATGCGAAAGGAACGCTTCACGGCAGGCGCGGCGGCGGATTTTGCCGCTTAAGGTGCGGGGAATTGACGCGGCTTTAATCAACACAATCGCCGATGCTTGCAGTTCATGCTGCTCGGCGACTGCCTGGCGAACGCTGCGAATCGCGTCGCCTAAATCAGGAGAGAGATATAATTCGCCCGCAAAACCGATATGTTCGGCGTCATTAATATCGTTGTCGTAGTGGTTGTTCGTGGCATGCGTTTGTTCCTGATGATGATAGCGCCGCTCGACTTCGGCGACAATGACCGCCTGTTCCTGCTCGTTCATTTCTACTGAAAATACGGCGCAGGCATTCTTGCGGATAGATGGAGCGCTTTGCTCGACGGTCAATTCGATATCTTGCGGATAAAGATTCCGCCCGCGAATAATCAACTCCGCGTCCGCGATAATCGTCAGAATGCGCGGAAGATGCCGTTTATTGCGCGGCGGATAGGCTGGCACAGCGATAGCTCCGGCGGCGAGACAACCGAAAAACGCGGCAATAAAATCCAGTCCCGGCGGATACAGCAGCAACACGCGCTCGCCGACCGCTCCGGCGTCTTGCAATAACGCCGCAACCGCTTTGGCCTGACGCGCTAATTCCAAGTACGTCCACTGCTCGATGTCTTGCTCGCCGTCATGTAAAAATGCGTATGCTAAGCTGGTGGGGTGGTGTTCCGCTCTCTCACAGAGCAGTTCGATCAAATCGGATCGTTTGATGTTTTCCATGAGGCATTCTACCTTTCACGATGATGAGATGAATATTAATGGGGAATAAATGCCTCATAAACGACTCTGAAAAATTTGTCAATCTCTTTAGAAGTCGTTCGTATAATAAACTCGATTCGCCGCCTTAACGGTGCAACAGCCGATACAGCAGGCCGCCTTGCAAGGCGATGGCATCGCGCGGGCACATTTCATGGCAGCAATAACAACGGATACACTCCTGATGCCGAATCTGCGCAACGCGCTGTTCAATCGTAATCACTTGCACCGGGCAGGCATCGCGGCACGCGCCGCAGCCGACGCATTTGTCGGCCAAAATCTGCGGACGGACGCTGAACGCTTGCTTAAAAATCGGCGCAAAGAGGCGCAAGGCGACCGATCCCGCGCTGCTCAACACAGTCGTCGGGAGTTTGAAGCCCGGAACGCGGAGTTTTTCTTTCTCCAATCCAATCAATTCGATCTCCTCCAATCGCGTCGGCGTCCAGCCGCGTTGCGCCGCTTCCAGCAACAGCGGGTTTTGCTCGCGCTTCAAGCCGATAATTTCGCCTGCGACCACGTCTAACGCGAGCGGATTCGTTGACGCCAGCAGCAAGCCGATCCGGCGCGGCGATCCGTTATGCGGGCCGTTGCCTTCCATGCCGACGACCGCATCCATAATCGAGAGGCGGGGCGCAACGCAGGCGGACAAATCGAGGCACATTCCGGCAAATCGCGCCGGGTCGTGCAATTTGGCGTGAAAGCCCGGCTTGTCGCGCCCCGGAATCGCACCGAAGCTGTTTTTCACCGCGCCGGTCATGCCGAGAAAGCCGTGCGTTTTCAGCTTGCAGAGATTGATGATGCCGGACGCCTGCGCGAGCGGCGTCAAGATGTCGAAGCGTTTGATCAACACCCCTTGCGGGAACGACACGGCCTGCGAAGTGGTATCGAAACTCAATTCGATCCCCGCCTGCGCCGCCGCCTCATTTATGCCGCACACTGCGTACACCTTGCGCAGCGTTTTTTCGCTATGCGGAAAGCCTGCGCCGGGGCTGTCAATCAGCGCGGCGGCTGCGCCGGTCTGTTTGATCAATTTCCCGACCGCTGCGACTACCGTCGGATGCGTCGTCGCCGCGTGATCCGGTTGCGCGGCGGTCAGCAGATTCGGTTTTAAGACAATGCGCTCGCCTGCCGACGTAAATGCCGCCATTCCGCCCATCAAGGCCAGCAGTTCGCGTATTTTTTCTTCAACCTGTCCGTACTCATCGCAATGTACGCCATACACCGTATTCATCGAATGCCTCCATGTCGAACATGTCTCATTCCTAAAAATCGCTTTTCGAAAAAGGTGGATACGCCAGATCGTCTTGATTCCATTCAATCGTCTTTCTGCCTGCTCTGCGGTGTCAAGTCCAAAATAATTCTATTCAGATGTGTTTGCCCCGTTTAAACGACAGGAAAAATAAAAAACTCTTGACAAATTTGGAATGTCATCCCATTTTATATATAGTTTTATTAGCACTCTTTTTAAGAGAGTGCTAATTCTTTTTTTAGCAAGCAAGGAGTCCTGTTCTGCGCTCGTCTGAAAATACCTGACGATTGCGGAAGAGGAAAGATACTGTGGTGACGCAAGGGACGTTAGAAGAACGGCAGCATCAGGTGTTAGTGGCGGTCGTGTGTAATTATATTTCCACCGCTGAGCCAGTGGGATCGCGGACGATTGCCAAAAAATACGGGTTTGGCATCAGCCCGGCCACAATTCGCAATATTATGGCGGATTTGGAGGAGTGCGGCTTTCTCGCGCAGCCACACACCTCTGCCGGTCGTATCCCTACAGACAGAGGCTTCCGTTTTTACGTCGATCATCTCGCTTCGTCGCAGCGGTCGCTGGAAGACGTTGATTCGTCTCAGATCGAAGAAACGCTGCATTCCGAAATCGAAGTCGTCAACCTGATGAAAAAAACGACCGATTTGCTGTCGAAACTGTCGAAACAGGCGGGCTTAGTGCTGACGCCGAATTTGAAGACGACGGTCTGCCGCCATATTGATTTTATTAAGTTGAGCAATTCTCAGGCGTTAGTCATTTTTATTTCCGAATCAGGCTTAGTGCACAAACGGATGATTGTGCTGGATGATGAGATTTCGCAAGACACGCTCGATAAAATGTCGAAATTGATTACGTCCGAACTCATGGGATTGAGCCTCGCGCAGATTCGCGCCAAGTTGTTCGGCATGATGGAGCATGAAAAAACGCAGTTCGATCTGTTGTATTCCAATGCGGTCAAGCTCAGCCAGCAATTTTTTTCCGATGATCCCGATGACAGCGAGTTGTATGTGGGCGGCGCGTTCAACATGATGAATCAGCCTGAATTTACCGATGTCGAAAGGATGCGGTCGCTGTTCAAGGCGTTCGAAGAAAAACGCTTGCTGATTCGGCTGCTGGATAAGTGTATCACGAATGAAGAGGCCGACCATAACGCCACGCGCGTGATTATCGGCGAAGAAAGCACAGAAGAAGATATGCGCGATCTGAGCCTTGTGCTTTCCTCGTATAAATATGGAGATCGCACGCTCGGCGTGATCGGCATTATCGGGCCGAAGCGCATGGATTATACCCATATTATTCCGATGGTCGAATATACGGCGAAAACGATGTCGCGCTTGTTGACAGAACGGATGGATTTGTAAAATACAACACCTCACCCCTTGCCCCTCTCCGAAGGAGAGGAGAACGATATCCCCTCCCTGTTGGGGAGGGGTTGGGGGTGGGGTTATTTGAAATTTCGTACATCGTAATGAACGAACATGGAGGAGGTTTGCGGTGAAAATTCCAGTCAAAATCGTACAAGATCAGGACGCTGAGATGGTAGAAGAGCAGGACATTCGAACTCAGGATAATGTGGAAGATGAGACGCTTGAAGCCGAACTGGATGGCGGAGCAGCAGGCGATGACGTGAGCGAAACGTCTATCGAGGAGAGTCAACCCATTGCAGATGTCGTGGCGGAAGAAGAACCTGACGATGAACTGACGCGCCTCACAAACGCGCTGGATGCCAAAACGCAAGAAGCCAAAGACCATTTCGACGCCAGATTGCGTTTGCAAGCGGAATTCGATAATTTCAAGAAACGGAAAGACAAAGAATTGCAGGATTTCCGAAAATACGCGAATGAAGATATTCTGCGAGAGATGTTGAGTGTCGTGGATGACTTCGAGCGCGCGATTGCGGCGGCGGAACAGACGCATAAATTAGAAGATTTCCTGAAAGGCATCGAAATGATTTTCGATAAATTCCTCGGCGCGCTCAAACGCAAAGGGATCAAGGAAATCGAAGCCGAAGGCCAACCGTTCAATCCTGAAATCCATGAGGCCATCATGCAGATGGAGCGGGATGACCTGGAAGAAGGCATCGTAGTCTCGGTGTTCCAGAAAGGCTATACGTTGAATGATCGGGTCATTGTGGCTCCGAAAGTGGGAGTCTCGAAAAAGAAATAATTCCGGACAGGTACTTCGATTTTGGCGACTTCTTTCAATTATTATAAAATTTTAGGCATTCCTGAACAGGCCGATGACGCTGAAATCAAAAGCGCCTACCGGAAGTTAGCCCTGAAATATCATCCTGATCGAAATTCCGGCGACAAATTTGCGGAAGAAAAATTCAAACAGGCGACCGAAGCCTATCGCGTCCTGAGCGATGAGAAAAAACGCGCAGAATACGATCTGAGGCATTCGCCTGTTCAGCAGGAAAGCGCGGCGTCCTCAGCGGCGTATCGCAACAAACACGCGAATTTCGACGAGGTGTTCGATATTTTCGACAACGTCGCTTCCAGCAAAACCTCGTCCCGTAAAAAATATCGCCAACAGGTTCGCGGCGCGGATTTGACGCACGAACTGTCGATTTCCTTCGAAGAAGCCGCGCTTGGAACGACCCGCATCATTGAAGTCACACGCATGGAACAATGTTCGCGTTGCCGGGGCACGGGGATCGAACCGCGCGCGTATCCGATGCTCTGCCCGATTTGTCTTGGCAAAGGCCGTATCCGGCAATCACACGGCTTTTTGGGATTCACGCAGGTTTGTCAGGAATGCAACGGCAGCGGGCGGGTCTATCAGAAAGATTGCGCGGAATGCCGGGGCGATAGCCGCTTGCCGCAGACCCGCAAAATTTCCGTGCGCATTCCGCCGAACGTGCATGACGGCGCAAGCCTGAAAGTGGCCGGAGAGGGCGAACATGGCGTCTATGGCGGCGGGACGGGCGATCTGCTGATTCATGTGCATGTCGAACCGCATGAGTTTTTCGGGCGCAAAGATAACGACATCTGGTGCGAAGTGCCGCTGACGATTACGCAGGCCGTGTTGGGCGATGTGATTGAAGTTCCCACGTTAGAAGGGAAAGTCCGCATCCGTGTTCCCTCGGGAACGCAGCCGGATCGCGTTTTCCGCTTAGCGCAAAAAGGCGTGCCGTCGCCGACTAATGAGCAGCGCGGCGATCTTTTCGTGAAAGTCAAAATTCAGATTCCTACGGAAGTGACACGGCGGCAACGGCAATTGCTGGAAGAATTCGGCAGACTGAGCGGCGACCGCTCGCAGAATCCGGCGCTGCGCTTAGTGCAAGCGCCGACGCTGGCATTGACGGCCTGGTGGCGAAAGCTGTTCCCGGTCAAACGCGCGCCAGATGACGAATAAATCGTTGGGTCGTCCGAACCCTGAGAGATACCGACGTTTTGCGTCGTAACGATTTTTCTTGCATTCCCGATATAACCCATGTATGACAAAGCCATAGATTTTTACATCCGGGCGCTGCTGGATATTATCATCACATTGGAGCATCACCGCGAAGCGCGGACAGCGTTTGCGCCGTCATTTTTGTTTCGAGCGGTCAGCGACGGCTTCTTACAGCCGATCACGGAGCAGGAAAAAGCGCGAGTGCTGGCGGAGTGCCCAACCGGTGAATTTTTGCTCTGGCAAGGCGTGATTCCCGGCGTGAAACGCAACTGGAATACGATTGCTTGGATATTTCCGTTTTCGCAGCCAAAGGAAATGGAAGATTCGTATGAAATTATTACGCGGGCGGAACTCGCGGCGAAATCCTGGGCGTTCGCGCGGCAGTTCTGGCTGTCATGCCGACTGCGTATGCAAGAAACGCCGTTGGATATTCCGACGAATATCGTCAAACTTCGAGTGGTCGGAGAGGAGTGTCAGCAGGCGATGCGGCTCTTGTACCAATATCCGCCGAGCTTGCGTTATGTCGCGAAAGCGCTCTTGGATCGCGCAACGACATCGAGTTATATCCGTAAACACCTGAAAGTGGCCATTGTGATCGGCGAAAAGCTGGAACCGTGCGCGCAACTTCCACGATAACGCGAAAGGAATGAATTATGGCAGACATCAGCAGTAATCAGGCGATGTATAATAAAGCGGTGGGGATGTATCTGAAAGCCCTGGTAGAGATGATGAAAGCTCTGGACGCCCATACGCAGGTGCGGGTGGAAATGAATGGGAAACTTTTGAAGCGGGCGATGGATGACGGTTTTTTATGCGTCCTGTCGAATGATATTCGTCAAAGCCTCTGGAATTATTGCTACGACAATGAAATTTTGTTAGCGCGCGGCCCGTTTCCCACGTCCAAAGCGACCTTGAATTGCATCGGCTGGGCGTTTCCCTACCATACGGACGAACAAAAACAGAAGGTGCATCGGAAACTGATGGATGTCAGCATGTCGAGCGGCGGACATCAATTGGAAAGAATCTGGTATCGTCTGCGTTCCGCCTTGCGTGTACTGCCGGTCGAAATTCCGCCGAATATCGTCAAAATCAGCCTGACGAACGCTTTTTATCAAACCTCGGTGGAAGTGCTGCAAAGCGTCAACCTCGACACGCATCAACTCTTCGGCAATGTCGTCTATGCCGTGTCGCCGACGCATTATACGCTGCCGGAAGATTATCAGAAAGATACGCAAAGCCTCGCCACCATCGAAAACGCAATGGCGTGAGGGCCTTCATTGCAGTGTTATACGCGGTGTCGGGGATTGTTGTCAACGAGAAATTTCGAGATCAAAAGCGCCGGTAAATTTTATCTCTGCTGTCCACATTGAGCAGATGAATGATTTCTGACTCCAGATACTCGAAAATGATACGATATTTTCCGCATCTTAACCGCCAAAGCCCTTCATGCGTTGGGCGAAGTTTTTTCAGATCAAGATTTTCATCGTTTGCTTGTAACTTTTCAAGCCGCTCGATAATGGCTTGCTGCGCCTCGTTCGGTAATCGTTCGAATTGCCGCTCGAATGTTTTACTGACGATGATGTCACGCATGATTGGCGCTCATGGCTTTTAATTGTTCGAAGGAAATCGTCTCTTCTTTTCGAATGTTATTGAGTTCCTTCACCTCAACGGCGGAGAGTTCATTCCAAAAGCGTTCTTCATCATCTGCGCTTTGCAGATTGAACATATACCGAAAAAGCATATTCACCTTTTCGTCAGTCGTGAGTTTCGATTGTCTTGGTTGCGCTTTTGTTGCCATAAAGATTCTCCTGAATCAACAGACTGGGTGCGATCATCTTTTCTTTTATCAAGGCAATTATGTGCGTGACGCCAACGATTTTGTCAAGGAGAAATTTTACGTTCGGAATTTACATCGGTGAGAGAAAATCCTGCCAGGATTCGAAACCCTGACAGGGTTCTTACTTATTTCGGCATGTCAATGCCGAAATATCTGACGGCGTTGTTGTAGCTGATATCCTGCGTCATTTTCCCTAACAGAGCGATATCATCAGGAATTTCGCCATTTTCCACGTCAGTGCCGATCAAATTGCATAAAATGCGGCGGAAATACTCGTGGCGCGGATAGGACAGAAAGCTGCGGGAATCGGTCAACATGCCGACAAACTGGCTGAGCAGCCCCATATTCGATAACGCGTTCATCTGTTTTTTCATGCCGTCTTTTTGATCTAAAAACCACCAGCCAGAGCCGAATTGCATTTTCCCCGGCGTGCGGCCATCCTGAAAATTGCCGATCATGGTCGCCAGCGCTTCATTATGCGCGGGATTCAGGTTGTACAAAATTGTTTTGGGTAATTGATCGGTTTCATCCAACCGATTCAAAAATTTCGATAATGGCCGCGCCGTTTCCACATCAAGAATCGAATCAAAGCCGGTATCCGGCCCTAACTGTTTGAACATGCGGCTGTTATTGTTGCGCAGTGCGCCGAGATGAAGCTGCTGCGTCCAGTCTTTGGCGTGATCCATGCGCCCGAATTCGACCATCATCGCGGACTTGAATTTCAGGATTTCAAGCGGCGTCAACGCTGCGCCTCCTCGGATTTTATTGAAAATCTTGATAATCGCCTGTTCCGTATAATCTTCGGCATAGGCGGTTTCCAATCCATGATCCGACAGGCGGCAGCCCATCTCATGAAAGAAATCGTGGCGTTTCAGAATCGCTTCCAGTAACGCGGCATACGTTCCGATGCTCATGCCTGCGGCGGCTTCCAATTTACTGAGATAGGCGTTGAACAGTTCCGGCGATTCGACCGCCATCGCCTTATCCGGCCTGAACGTCGGGAGGACGTTTACTGAAAAACTCGCATCCTGCCGAATCTGCTGATGATATTCGAGCGTGTCCGCCGGGTCGTCTGTGGTGCAAACCACTTTCACATTCATCTGCTGCATGATGCCCCGCGCTCGAAACGCTTCGGTGGCGAGCAGTTCATTGCAGGACTCGTAAATCATGCGCGCGGTGGATGGCGAAAGCAACGCCTGTTTCAGCCCGAAGGGACGTCTGAGTTCCAAATGCGTCCAATGATACAGCGGGTTGCGGATCGTGGCAGGCACGGTGGCCGCCCACGCTTCGAATTTTTCCCAATCGCTGGCGTCGCCGGTAATGTAGCGTTCATCCACGCCGTAGGTACGCATCGCGCGCCATTTGTAGTGATCTCCGGCCAGCCAGATATGCGTCAGATTGCGAAATTGCGTGTTATTGGCAATGTCTGCCGGGGAAAGGTGACAATGATAATCGAAAATCGGCATGTCTTTGGCGTATTCATGATACAGAATACGGGCAGTTTCGGTTTGCAGCAAAAAATGTTTGGTGAGAAACTTCATTGTGTCCTCCTTGTTCGAATTCTGACAACATTATTGATGCGAGCATAAAATGAATAATTGGTCAGTTTCAGCCCTGCCAGGGTTTTAAACCCTGACAGGGCTATTCTTTTGTATCAATATTTTCTTCCCTCAATCCGCACGTCATTGGCAGTAAACCGCGTTCCGGCAGCAGATAGCGTAATCGTTCCGGCCTGTGTGCCGGCTTTGACCCAGACCGCGACTGCGCCGCCGATGACGGGAATCTCATGCGGCCCGATAATCTCGCCCGGCCCGGTCAGCGTCAACTTGAGGAACTCATGCAAAAACGGCGTGAGATTGCCGACTTGATCAACGGCGGTATAGACGACTCTGGTGACATCAATCCCATCGGCTTGCAGCGCCTCGTCATCTGCGACAGCGACGATCCGCGTCGGCACGGGATCGTTCGCGAACAGGCGTTCAATCGCGGCCTTCCCGTTCAGATGTCCCACGAACCGGCCATGTTCCCAAGTCAGCCCCCAGACGCCCAATTCATCGAGAGGAATCTCAATCGCAATCGGCGGATGTTCAAGCCCTGGAAACCGGTCTTTCGCCGGAAAATACGTTCCGACGAGTTTATCGCCGTAGAAAAACTCAATCATGTCGCAATTCGTAAAAACGACCAACGGAATCACGCCGCCGATGCTCCGCTCTCCGCGTGTCCAGAGCGTGGCCGGTTCTAAGACGACATCTTGCGCCGGGTTGCCCTGGCTGCGATAAAAATGCGCGGCCATTTTGGGCAAACGGAACATATCCATGACGCCATGATAGCAAATCCGGTCGCCTGAGCCGAAATTGTAATGCGTGTTGTAATCGAACGCGCACCAGCCGACGCCTCCGCAAATCGCGGGGTCTGCTCCGGCGCGGCTCTGCACTCTGGCATGGCGCAGCGCGTGCTCCACTAAGCGTTCTTCCTGGTCGAAACGTTTGGTCGGGTACATGTGCCCGTTGAATTCGGTGACCATGTATGGAACAAGATGATTCAACCCGGTCACGGTCTGCTGGTCACGCAAGACGATGTCGCCGCCGCTATGCGCGAAATCGTTCATGGTATAGACATCTTCCAGCAGTTCGCTGTCCGGGATGCAGCGGATGCCGCCGGTTTGTCGTGTCGGGTCGAGTTCATGCGCGATGCGGTTGGTCTCTGCGTAAAAATCATGGTTGTCCGGCGATTCGTTGATGCGCACGCCCCATAAGACGATTGACGGATGATTCCAGTCGCGCGCGATCATTTCGCGGACATTTTCACATGCCACCTGTTGCCAGGCGCGATCCCCTATATGCTGCCAGCCCGGAATTTCTTCCAACACCAGCAGACCGATTTCGTCGCAACGATCCAGAAAATGGCGCGATTGCGGATAGTGCGACGTGCGGACCAAATTCAGATGAAGCTCGTTTTTCAGAATGTCCGCGTCTTTGCGCTGAGCGCGAGCCGGCATGGCCTGGCCGACATACGGAAACGTTTGATGGCGGTTCAATCCGCGCAGTTTCAGCGGTTTGCCGTTCAACAAGAAGCCTTGCGGCGTGAAGGTCGCGGCGCGGAAGCCGAAGCGCGTGGAATATGAATCTTCCGACGCGCCGTCTTCGCTGAGAAGCGTAACGTCGAACGTGTAGAGCACAGGAGCGTCAAGCTCCCATAATTTTATGTTTCGCAGTTCGGACAGGCTGAAGTCAACACGCTGCGCTACGCTGCCTTCGATGGCGAAACGTTCTTCCGCCTGCGCAAGCGTCCGGCCTTCGTGCCGAAGCGCGACGACGGCGCGGAGATTCTGCGCGGCGGCGGTCGTATTGCGGACAAAGAGTGAGTAATCAACTCGCTTTTCCTCGTTCGAAATATCAGCGGGGCGAACAAACACATTTTCAATATAGACAGGATCAACGATAGTCAGGGCGACTTCGCGATAGATGCCGCCGAAGGTGAGATAATCAATCGAGTCGCCGAATGGCGGAATGTCTGCACGTTCGCGGGAATCTACTTTGACCGCCACGGCATTCGGCTGGCCGAACGTGAGGCGATGGGTCAATTCGACGCGAAACGGCGTATATCCGCCTTGATGGCTTCCGACCAGTTCGCCGTTCAGATAGACATCAGCCGCTGTCATAATGCCTTCGAAATCGAGAAAAATTCGTTTATTCGCATCCTGCGGGTCTGGAGAAATCGTCGCGCGATAGCATGACACGAACTGAAACATCTTTTCATCGAAACAGTTATAGGGCGTTTCGATATTCGTGTGAGGAATCGTGACGGTTTTCCAGGCGGAATCGTTGTAGTTCGCGGCAATATACGCCTCCTCGAATGATGGCACATATTTCCAATCGTGAAGCATGGGCAGAGATTTTCTGGGCATAGTGTGCATTTCCTTTTATCTTCGTTTCAGGAGTGTCAACGCGAAGCGTTGGCCGTTAACGCTCGGCGTTGACACTCCTCTTGATACGTCAACTGAAATATGCCTGATGTGGCTACGAAACGGGTGATTCTTGCGGCAACAACGCTGTGTCGAGGTTTTCTCGCGTGACCTGGCGCGTGGGAATATAGATCGAACGGTCTTCTTGTTCGTCAATTCGAATGTGTTGCGCAATCAATTTGTACAATTGCCGGAATGCCTGTCGCCCGATTTCTGTCGGATGCTGAAAAATCGCGCCTAATAATTCGTTATTTCGGAGAGCTTGCTCACTCAGCGGCGTGTGGTCGTATCCTACCGCAAGCAGCGTTTGCGAAGGCAGCAAGTTTTCATGCAGCGCATTCAGATAGGCCGTTGTCACGCGTTCGCTCGAAAGAAAAATCCCTCGAATTTCAGGATTCTGCTGAATGCCTGAAACAATCGCCTGTTTGAGTTTATCGAGTTGAATGAGATCGCAGAATATCTCGACGACGTCAAAAGGGTATTGTTCCGCTTTTTGCCGAAATCCCAACGTGCGCCGCACCATTGACTCGACTGCGCGATCTACGAGCACCCCAACCGTCGAGTTCGGCGGCAGATGCGCCATCAGGAGTTCCGCCGCCTGCCGTCCTCCTTCGCGGTTGCCGGAGCGTACGGAAAACGTGGTCGCAATCGTCTCGTCTGCCGCGATAAAGGGAATGCCCGCCGAGAAGCCCTTCTGGACAAGCTTCTGACCGATATGCGGATCCGTGGGACACAGAATCACGCCGCGCAGCATGGGGAGTTTCAGCAGCCAATTGACTTGCTCTACCTGTGTTGTCGTTTCATACTGAGAATCTATTTCCAAAATGTCGAACCCTTGCTGTCCGGCTTCCTGACGAATACCATCTCCGATACTGAGGAAGAACTGGTCAGCCCCTCGTTTGACAAATCCGATGACCGGGCGTCCCTCCGACGGCGCGCGAAGTTCCGATGTCACGGAAGACGCCGTAAATTCTCCCATCGCAAACACTAAGTTTTCGCCGACGGTGAATAATTCTTGCGACAACTGCGCGGCTTTTTCGGCTCCGATATTCGTGCGGCGCGCTAATTTTTTGACATATCCGATTGATTCGACAAGCTGCTCTGCGGCCTCTGCATGTTGATACGACGCCTGTTCGATGTCTTGCGACACCCGGCAAAGATACTGCGCCGTGTCAGTGATATGGCGGCTGCTTTCCGTGTGCGTTGCGTTGATCGTTCGCATCTGCACAACCGTTTGCATCAGTTGCCATAACATGCTGGCAACCCGATCTTGCCTGTCATGCAGCACAAATTCGAATTCGCCCAACGTCTCGCGAATTCGAAGGTTTTCCTGTTCATGCGTCTGCGCGGTCTTCGTGATCCTGCTAACCACGTCATTCATGGCCGAGAGTCTGATTTGAAGGCCATCGAACGCCTGTCCCGCCTTCTGCGTTCGCGTTGTGCCTTCGTCTATTGACTTGGATAAGCGGCTCATCGCAGACATCGCATCCTCGAATTCATGAGAAATCGTGTGCAGTAACTCTTCGATCTCTGAGGCAGAATCCTGTGTGCGCTCGGCAAATTTTCCGATCTCATTGGCGATGACGGCAAAATCGCGCCCATGTTCGCCGGCATGAGCGGAAATAATCGCGGCGTTAATCGAGAGCAGCGTGGTATGATCGGCAATGTCGCGAATGACTTCCAGGGTTTCGCCCACTTCTTCGGAACGTTCGCCTAACCGTTTGACAATGGCGAAAAACTCCTGAACGGCTTTTTGGATCGCGTTCATTCCGCCCATCGCCTCTTGTGTCGTCAATTTTCCTTGCACTGTATCCTGCAATGTGTCCTGCAACTGATTCATGCAGGTTGTCGAATCGTTTCCGAAGAGCCGCACGACCTCATCGAGGCGATCAAGCGATTGAATCGTTTTCTCGGAGTCAAGCAGCCCGAACGGATGCTCGTCGAACATGGACTTCAC
Source organism: uncultured Candidatus Moduliflexus sp. (assembly GCA_964602655.1). Taxonomy (GTDB): domain Bacteria; phylum Moduliflexota; class Moduliflexia; order Moduliflexales; family Moduliflexaceae; genus Moduliflexus. The sequence continues at coordinate 12,456 of CAZRSF010000022.1, read as the reverse complement.
TTCTTCGATGGCTTGAGCAAGCTGCTCTACCGCGCGCGACGTTGAGACGGTTGCCGTAGAAGCATCATCCACCTGAAGCGCATGCGTGCGCATACGGTCGGCAGTATTGCGAAAGGTCGCGCCTATCCGGGAAATTGTTTGCGCGATCTCCTGAATATGCTTCGTCATCAGTTTCGTATCCTGGCTGCCCTGGCTCGTAATAGAGGTCGCTTGCGCGCCAGCCTTGACAATCTGATCGGCATAACCTCTGGCTCTGGCGGTCAAATCCGTTAATTCATAGATCATCGAATAGAGCGGAGAGGTCGGATTCGAGCGGAAATCATCGAAGGCGGCGATTGTTGTAAAATTGTGCTCGCTGACCGCTGTCATGACGTCCTGTATGTTGTTCGAATAACGAATCAGTGTGTTGAACGTTTTGAGAAGCTCATCATCATTGGAACGAAGAGGGAGCGGCTGACCTGAAAAGTTTTTCAGCATCTCTTTCATGCGAGCGGTGATGTCGTCGTGAAAATGCGAGTGGGCTTGTAACGCGGCGTATAAGGGGCGAAATTCGTGTGAGAGCTCGCGTTCATGAACATGCTGCGCACTTTTGCCATGCGCGACCGCGTCCGCGATATTCGATAAAAACGTCAATTGATCGCTGAGATGAAACGAGAGAAAAGAGGCCGCAGCCACACACGCTAAAACGGTAAATGCCAGAAATAAGACGACGAACCCGTTCGTCAACACCTTGATCGCAACCTCTGCCGACTCCAGTTCCCAGACGCTCCCCGCAAGCATAACGCTGACGACCAGCATGGGAGCAAGCATCAGGATCAGCAGGATAATCATCAGGCGGCGAGAGGTATTCATAGGGCGACTCCATCATTTACTCCGAATCATAACCGTGCTTTTTGATTTCCCGCAGCTTAATACCATACCGATTGGCTTTATTTTGAATGGCTTTCGGGGTCACGCCCAGCAGTTCGGCGGCTTTACGGGTATTCCAGTTCACTTCTTCGAGAATTTTCACGAATTGCGGGCGCGTCGGATTCTTCAACACCGATTCATTGAACGGCTGGCGCACATCGTCCATCACCAAATCATCAACCGTCATCGGCGTATCATGCTCTTTATACAACAGGGAACGCTTAATCACGCTTTCTAATTGGCGGACGTTGCCGGGCCAGGGAAAATTCCGCAGGCGTTCTATCGCTTCCATCGTGATTCCGGGGACATGGCCTAACTTTTCGAGACCGTATTGTTTGAGAAAATGGTGCGTTAACAAAATAATATCGTCGCCGCGTTCGCGTAAAGGCGGCAGAAAAATCGTATAGACGCTTAACCGCTGGTAGAGGTCTTCGCGAAATCGTCCGGCAGCGATCAATTGTTCAAGCTGCTGGTTGGTGGCGCTGATCACGCGCACGTCCACATGAATCTCTTCCCGTCCGCCGATGCGATAGAATGCGCCATCTTGAAGCACACGCAGAAGCGCCACCTGCGTCTCTGGCAGCGTGTCGCCGATTTCATCCAAAAAAAGCGTGCCGGTATGGGCTTCTTCGAATTTACCGACTTTGCGGGCATCCGCGCCGGAAAATGCGCCTTTTTCATGCCCGAACAATTCGGTCACTAACAATGTCTTCGGAATCGCGCCGCTGTTAATCGCGACATACGGTTTATCCACGCGATTTCCAGAGGTAAAAATTTCCCAGGCGACCAATTCTTTACCGGTGCCGGATTCTCCGCGAATCAGGACAGGATCATGCGCTTTGGCGATTTTTTGAATCTGATCGTACACGCGCAGCATAGCGTCGCTTTTGCCCAGCATCGAGCCGTAGTGAAACGTATCTTCCACCACGTCGTCAAGGGGTTCGACGCGCGTGCCTTGCTGATGCGTCATCTCCTGAAGAATCTTACAATGCAGCGTATATGGCGAAATAAAAATCTTGCTTTCGTCCTCTAATTCGCGGCGGATTTTTTTGGGAAGCCGCTTATTATTCAAATACGTTCCGTTGGTGCTGCCGTTATCGTACACATAGTACGTTCCCCCTTCTTTGACGATGACAGCATGATAGCGCGACACCCTGGAATCCCGCAGAATAATATCGTTATCCTCCAGTTTTCCGATTTTAATGGCGCGTTTTTCACGGGAGGCGTCCCAGACAATATTTTTACCGAGAAAGACAATGAGTTTGGGCACAGAACCTTGCGAGCGCATTCGCGATTGCATCAAAAAATGTAGGCCGCCGCGAAGGTGGTCTGCATCTGACGTTGTGCAATTGAATCACGCTATTGAGATACATTAAAAACGGGTGAATAAATGTCTCGACCGTTTCCGTTCGACCTGAGCGTGTCGAAGGGCTGTTCACGGTTCGACACGCTCACCGCGAACGGGCACAATGCTTTCTAAAAAGAATGGTCTGTATCACCGCTTAAAACAGAATAATATTATCGCCCTTTTTTACATTCAGGCTTCTGGCAACCGGATGACACACCGCTTTCAGGAGAAACGCGATATTTTCGCGCATACCGAATAACGTTTGATAATACCCGATACCTTTGGCGATAATCAGATCGGAATTCTCCCAGACATCTACGAAACCGGCGGCCATGCCATCCATCGTCAGGCCGATGGTGTCTTTGGCATGAGGAATGATCGCGCCATATTGTCCTAACCCTAACTCTTCGACATCATCTACAGTGGCGTCATTTAAAATCGGTTCTTCCTTCGGAGAAATGACAATGGTTTTGCCCATCTCGGCCAGAGCTTCGATCACAATGGCGTCCAGCGCGATTTCGCCGCAATTATCGGTCAGATACAAAATGGTTTTGGCGTCTCGCAAGGTGCTCTCGAATTTGTCGAATTCGTCAATCGCAAAGCCTTGTTTCAATCCTTCCGACAGCGGTTCATTGAAATATCCGATCGATTCGGCGTCAACGGTGATGGGGACGGCGGCGTCAACGGCATTGGCTAACACGCAGGCCAGGACTTTCTGTTTCAACGTGGTGAGTTCCGGCCGTACTTCATCGGCTAAGGCGCGGAAAATCGAGTTCGTTTCTTCTTTTAAGGCGCGATAGGGATCCATGCTTGACGCGCTTTTCACCATTTGGTGAATTTCCGTTGCCAGCATCTCCGGGACGGCGTCAGAAAATGAATTTTGCAGTTTATTAATCACCCAATCAACCGTTTCATACCGTTCTTCCCAGCTTTCGAACGCCTTGTCACATGCCTCGCACGCCTGGCGCAACAGACACTCTGCACATAAATAGGTGGTTTTCATAACGCCTCTCAGCCCCCTCCTTTATTCCCGGTCTCGTTAGTTTCTAAAGCGCGATCAAAAAAAAGAAACGCCATCGCCGGGCGCTTTGATCCGCTCGCCATCGCAAAATGCAGACTTTCGAACGTCCACCCGTCCTTTGTCCAGACATTCATAGCCTCTTCAATGGTTTCATCGGTCACAATGCTTAATTCGACAACTTTATACGTAATCATGTTTCTTTGTATTTCACCCTGCCAGGGTTTCGAACTCTGGCAGGGTGACGATCTATTCGCAGCGCAACGCTACTGCCGGGTCTAATTTGGCGGCCTGTCGCGCTGGATACAGCGTGGCCAGAAAACAAATCACAAGCGACGACACGGCAACAAGGGTCATATCCAGCGGCATCATCCGAAATGGCAGGTAATTCAGATAATACACGCCGCCTTCCAAATGAATCAAGCGATACGTATCGGCCACGCGACAGACGATAAATCCCAGCAGGCAGCCTGCGCCGGTGCCGGTCAAACCGATAAACAGCCCTTGCATGACGAACAGTTTCATAATGCTGGCCGCGCTGGAACCCATCGTTTTTAAAATCGCAATGTCGCGATTTTTTTCCATCACCATCAGAATCAATGAACTGGCGATGTTCAAACACGCGACGACGACCATCAACGTCAGCATCAGAAACATCGCTTTTTTATACAACCCGAACACGGCAAACAGGTTTTTGTTCAATTCCGACCAATCTCTGGCGCTATACACCGGCCCTAACATTTTTTGCAATTCTTCCGCCACGCGCCGGGCGGTAAAGATGTTATCAACTTTGACCTCGATGCCGGTGACCTGCTGATTCGTCTGGAAATACGCCTGCGCCGCCGTCAGCGAAATATACGCCAGGCCGGAATCATATTCATACATGCCGTAATCGAAAATGCCGCTCACCTGAAACGTTTGCTGTTTGGGAACCGGCCAACGAGACGACGCATCCTGCATCGGCGCAATCAGCATCACTGTGCTGCCGACAGCGACGCCAAGCGTTTTCGCAAGCTCTGTGCCGAGCAAAATGCCTCGTCCCGGAGACGACGGACTGGGCTCAAGAAAATCTAAGGTACCGGTGATATGCCCGCCTAATTCGGAGGTGGTTTGCTCCGCTTGCGCGTCAACGCCTTTGACCATCGCTTTGGCCGAGGTTTGGTCGGATTGAATCATCACCTGTCTGAAAATAAACGGAGCGACGCCGACGACATGCTCCGCCCTGGCAATTTTGGGCATCAGTTCCGCATATTCCCGAATCCATCCGCCGCGTTCGAAAATCATGATATGCGAATGCGTCCCCAGGATTTTATCCCGGAGTTCGCCGGTCAAACCGGTCATCACGGCCAGCACGATAATCAACGCCATCACGCCTAACGTAATGCCGCTGATGGAAATCAGCGTAATGAGCGAGACAAAGACCCCTTTGCGCTTGGAACGCAAATAGCGCCAGCTAATAAACGCCTCGTAGCTGGAGGCGGAAGAAAACAATTTTTTCAATAGATTCACGACATCCGCCTATTATTTCGCGCTCAGAACGACGCGGAAAATCTCCGCCCGACGATTCAGCGCGCGCCCTTCCTTTGTATCATTGGATGAAACTGGCGCGTCTTCGCCAAAGGAACGGGTGATGAACCGACCGGGATCGATCTGCCATTTGCTGACTAAGTAGTCTCTCACGGCGTCTGCCCGGCGTTGTCCGAGTTGTTTGTTCTTCGGCTCATTACCGATATAATCGGTATGGCCTTCGACGATCACGGCATAATTCGGCGACATAATGACTTTTTGCGCGAATTCGTCTAACCGTGCCTGCTCTGCCGCGTCAATGTTGGCTTTGGCAAACGCAAAATGCACGACTAAATCGGACGAACTCTTGACGGACGCGCAATCGCACGTGACCTTCACTTCGACCGATTGCGTCACCGAGCACTGCCCATCGGAAATGATGCCGCGCACAGTATAGACGCGCTCCGGCTCGCCGATAGTTTGGCACGTCGGCGTTTTCCACACGGCGCGTTCTCCGGTATCGAACGTCTGTCCTTCGATGTCCCAGATATAGGAAATATCTGCCCCGACAGGCGCGACGCCTGCAATTTGTAAACTGACTTCGCTGCCGCATTGCGCAGCGGTCGGAGATACGATAAACTGCGTAATTGCCGGACACATTTCTTCGTTGCCTGCGGTGCGGCGGGCGGCAATATCTTTTCCCAGCGCATTTTTCGCTGTTTCGCTGTTTCCCGCGCATCCGCCCAGCGCCATCACGCTCAACGCCATGATCGTAATGAATGTTTGTTGTTTCACCATAGATTGCACCTCTCTCCTTTGATCTTTACGATACGCCCCCCGGCTATGAATCCCCCGCCATTGACGATTCTCCCATCATGATACACGCTGATGCTTCTTTTGGTTATTTTTATCACGATTCTCTGAATTTTGTCAAAAGAAAATTGCAGAATTTAACAATGAGTGGGATTCCTGAGAAAGATGCAAGGCAGCAATCGCATGATGCGATGTTGTTCCGATGGAACATTCTTCTGATTGTCAAGGCGGAGAACAGGCGCGCACAGGTTTTTTATTGACACAACATCTTGGATTTCCTATATGTGCCGCCCACACTACATTTTTGCAAACAACGCGCAATTGAAAGGATGTTATGAAAATTTTTTGGGATGTGCAGGCGATCACAGAACATATTGCCTCACCCATCGTGACGATGGGGAATTTTGACGGCGTTCATGCCGGACATCAGGCGCTTTTTCGCCTGATTCATCACCGCGCGAAAGAGGTGCAGGGCACGTCATGCGTGATCACGTTCGATCCGCATCCTCAAAAAGTCCTCTTTCCCGATCAAGAGTTGCCTCTGCTCAACCATCTCGAAGAAAAAATCGAGATTATCCAGGCGCATGGGATCGATCTGTTGCTTTGCATGCCGTTTACGCCGGAATTCGCTGCGCAAGACCCCCGTCAATTCGTCAAAAACGTGTTGGTAGATACGCTGCATGTGCGCGAAATCTCTGTCGGGTATGATGGGCGGTTTGGTCGTGGGCGCGGTGGTTCGCCGGAAATGCTGCAATTGATGGGGAAAGAATATGGCTTTGATGTGACGATTATTCCACCCATCGTCTTGAATGGTTTGGTGGTCAGCAGCACCAAAATTCGACAATTTCTTCAGGAGGGCGAGGTCGAGCGCGCAGCGGCATTGTTGAATCGCCCCTACGCGCTTGACGGCACGGTCGTCTATGGGACGCAGCGGGGATCGCAGCTTTTAGGCTTCCCCACCGCGAATGTTGAGGTCATTCACGAACTCATCCCGAAAAAAGGTGTGTATGTCTGCGATGTCGAGTGGAAACAGCGACGCTTTCAGGCCGTTGTCAACGTCGGCATCAACCCGACCTTTCGCAATTCTCCGTTGACCGTCGAGGCGCATCTGCTCGATTTTGACGGCAACCTCTACGGCGAATGGATTCATGTCTTATTTTTGAAACGCCTTCGGGATGAGGTCGCCTTTTCGACGCCACAGGCGCTTGCCGCGCAAATCAGCGCAGACGTGGACGCCGCCCGACGATATTTCTCGTTACTGTGATGCGTCTTCTTCGTGTTCGGCGTACAGTTTCAACTTCTTTTGCCGTTCCTGCTTTGCCTTACAATCCAGGCATACCCGCGTAAATGGCAGCGCAAGCAGACGTTCGATTTCGATGTCGTCGCCGCATTCGTCGCATTCCCCATACGATTTGTCCTGAATCCGCCGCAAGGCTTCATCAATATTCTGGAGTTTTTCGCGCTCGCGTTCTTCGAAGATATAATTCAATTCGTGTTCCAAACTATCCGTCGCAATATCAATCAAATCTCCGCTTTGGAGCACTTGTTCGCCCTTTTTGCTGCGAATTTTTCGAATCAGCTCTTGTCGTTGGTCCAGCAGCATTTTGTAGACTTTTTCGAATCGTTCGTCCATAATGCGTATGCGCATGGCCGGGGGATCAGCACAAAAGCATTCATACTCTCCCCGAAAACCGCTTCCTTCTGTGGTGCGTCTATTGACATTGAGGCATCAGACGAGTTGTTCAACTCCGTCAATACCAGAAGATTCTTCCCCCTCTCCCGAACGCCGCCACTACATACGATCAGCACGGGAGATAGGCTTCCAGAATGAAGGCGTTCAAGCTACGGAATGCCCGTATGAGAAGTCAAGAAAAATTTTCCGAAAATTTACCGTGCGCGAACGGGTAAAAAAACGGAGGGTTATTTCTACTTTGTTCGATTCGAACACGTCACGTTTTGCCCTGAAAGGGCAGGGGAATACAGCCTGGGGATGCATCCCCAGGAACACGGCCAGTCACCGATGCGCCCTGAAGGGGCGGAAGATGCTCCTCCGCCCCTTCAGGGCGGAAGCAGCGCGGAGCCTGTTCCCAGCGGTTGAAACCGCTGTCTGTACCCCGCTGCCCTTTCAGGGCAAGGAAAACGAAATGATTCATGGTTCGACTCCGCTCACCATGACAGTCACTCTGAGCGGAGTCGAAGAGTGAAAATAATTCTGTCCAGGTATATTACGATTTCCAGGGAAAGATCATCTCTCTCAACGTCCGTGTGCCGACGTGATCCCGGTCTTCTTGAAGCAGGTCATTCCAGGGGATACGCTGCTTTTTATTGCCGGGATGTTCTTCCAGATAATTATATTTGTACAACCGGAGTTTCAGGGCGACATGATGCCAGAGCAGAATCGTGCTGACGCCGGGGAACATAAAGACGGTCACGCCGGAAACGACCGACAGGAGGATTGTTCCAATGCCTAACGCGACAGTAAACAGCGTATTATCAAAAAAGAGCAGCACGCATTTTTGCGGAATTTTGAGCAGCGTTGTGTTTAATCGGTGCCGCGCGGCAAAATAGTATTGACTGGCAAGCAGCCAGATCACGCTGCCCCAGAAGAGAAATGCCGCGATGCCCAGCCCTAAAAGCGAATTGCGTTGAAAATACCAGGGAATGACGATCAGGATCACTAACAGTTGCAGAAACATCCAACCGCTGAACGCGCAGCCCGTGCGCCACTCTGTTTTTATGTAACGCGCCACATCCCTGAATTCCGGCGAGCGATAATCCGCAATGTCTTTCGTCATGCCCGCGACGACCGCGAGATAAATGCTGAATACCACCATCGCCACCGCCATTCCCAGGAAAAATAACGCCTGACTTTCCGCGGCCATCTGCAAGCCGAACAACACCGCGCCGAGCAGCAACGTCCCGCCGATATTCAAGATCGCTATCGTAATCAGGTGATCCCACATATCAAAAAACGTCTTTTTTATCGTAAACCATATCATAACCGTGTTCCCCTGAAAAATCAATCTGTTTGCGTTCGAAAAGAGACTGCTCCCTTATGCGAAAAAGAGGGAGATGTGTCAAGACAAAAGAATGCGGCGTTCGTCCCGCTCCGCTCTGCAACAAACCTTGTAGAAGCCCGGCACTGGTGCATTGCCCCATCGAACCGGAAGAAAACGTCTATCCGATGATTCCGTCCGGTAAAAGCGTACTGGAAACGATTGGATTATTTACGACCACGAAACACGCGAAAGACACGAAAATAAAGGCTGAATCAACCAAAATTTTCGCGCCTTTCGTATGTTTCGAGGTAGTGATCGCGTATGAACCTGAGAAAAAGATAACTTGACAAACCCTATGACTCAAGTAAACGTATTCGTTAGAGTGAAGAATGAATACATTACGGAGAAATAAACATGGCAATAGATTATTTTCAAACATTTGATTTTTCGTTGCTGGATTCGCCGGATTTCAAGGAAGATTCAGTGAGGGAAACAATGATTGCACCCCTGTTGTATGCGCTTGGATACGGCAACAGCGGACTGAATCAGATTTTCCGCAGCAAAAGCCTCACGCATCCGTTCGTCAATATCGGCTCGCAGAAACGCGCCGTGAAAATCATTCCTGATTATCTGCTGGCTGTCGAAAGCAAATATGCGTGGGTGTTAGACGCAAAAGCCCCGAATGAGACGATTTTAAGGGGCACAAATGTCGAACAGGCTTACAGTTACGCGATTCATCCTGAAATTCGTGTCCCACTTTTTGCGCTCTGCAATGGGCGGGAGTTGACGGCGTTCCGCATCAACGAAGATCGTCCCGTGCTGGATATTCCGCTCAGGGAGATTAATTGCCATTGGCAAGCTATCTATGATTTGCTTGCGCCGAGTGCGTTCAAACCGAAGCCAGACTACGCCAAAATTGCAAGGGAAACTGTACCGTTCGATTATGCCGATATCCGTCCGTTGCCGGAGATCAAAAACCTGCAAAAACAATCAGCCAAACGGCATTTCGGCGTTCATCCCTATTTTACCAAACAGGTGTGGAACGTGGTGCGGGAATATATTCAGCATTATTCGCAGCCGGGCGACACCGTGCTTGATCCGTTCGGCGGCAGCGGCGTCACGGCTATCGAAGCATTGATGACAGGACGCAAAGCGATTCATCTCGATATTAACCCGCTTTCTATTTTTCTTGTGAAGAATCTGATTGCGCCCGTAAATTTTGAACCGTTAGGTCATGCCTTTCAGCGAATCAAACAGGCTTTTTCCGTTCACGCGCCGCGCACGGACGACGAAATTGCCGACGCGCTGGCGCGATATCCGTATCCAAAGCACGTAAAACTTCCGAAAAATGCCGATGTTGAGACGGTTGATCAACTGTTTAGCCCGCAACAGTTGGCGCAGTTGGCGTATCTGAAACATTTGATCAAACAAGAGCGGGATGAAACGATTCAAGGAACGCTGCTGTTGATGTTTTCCGGCCTGCTGAATAAAATCAATCTCACCTTTCACGCTTCTGAAAAACGTTCGCCCGGCCAAGGCGATAGCGCAGTATTTCGCTATTATCGTTATCGTTTAGCCCCGAATCCTGCGCTTTTAGACATTATGCACTATTTCGAACTGCGCCTAAAAAAAATCATTGACGCAAAAAAGGAAATTCAGCCATTTATTTCTGCTGACACGATGAAAGCCGCTCAAATTTATCAAGGTTCTGCGACTGCTCTCAGCAGCGTTCAAACACAAAGTATTGATTACATTTACACCGATCCGCCCTATGGCAAAAAAATTCAATATTTAGATCTCTCGATCATGTGGAATAGCTGGCTCGATCTGCCAGTCACAGAGGATGATTACGCGCTTGAAGCTATTGAAGGCGGAGAACGAAATAAAACCAAATCCGAATATTCCGATTTGTTGGCGCATTCTATCGAAGAAATGTATCGCGTCTTGAAATTCGACCGATGGATGAGCTTTGTCTTCGCCCACAAAGACCCGGCCTATTGGCATCTCATCGTCGAGACCGCCGAAAAAGCAGGCTTCGAATATATGGGGGCAGTCACGCAGTCGAACGATAAAACGTCATTCAAAAAGCAGCAGCATCCGTTTACTGTCCTGTCAGGGCAACTCATTGTCAATTTCCGCAAGGCGAAAAATCCGCAGAACATCATGAAAATCGAGTTAGGCGCAGATATTGCGAACATCGTGATCGAAACGATTGAAGGCGCCATCGCCGAGAATGACGGCGCGACGCTCGAAGAAATCAATGATGAGTTGATTATCAAAGGCTTGGAACTTGGTTTTCTCGATATTCTGAGCAAGCAATATCAGGATGTGACGCCGTTTTTGACGACCTATTTCATGTATGACGACAAAACGAAAAAATTTCACATTCCGCAGAAAAAGACGTTTAAAAGCCGGCTTGACGTGCGGCTGCGAGTGCGCTATTTTTTGCTCTCGTATTTGCGGCGCATGGCTCATCAAGGCATCTTTCCAACGTTCGACGATATCGTGTTGAACATCATGCCATTGCTAAAAAATGGCATCACGCCAGAAGAGCAAACGATTCTTGGCATTCTTGAACAAGTTGCCGTCATGACAGGCGACGGACGCTGGAAACTTGCTAAAGAACAGCAGATCAATTTGCTATGAACGCGCCGTAAGAATACCTGGAATTTACAAACGCCGCAAAACCTTTTTCGAGCAGGCGGGGAAATAACTACAGGGATGCGTGTAAGAAAGGATACGTCGGATATATCCTTTCTTACACCTATCCTTGTAGTTTTAATAAACAGAGGAAGGAGATGATATGATGCAATTCGTGGTAGAATATCCCGTTTTATTGCCGGACGCGCTGCATGAAAGCCGGAAACAATTCGAACAGGAAGCGAAGATGGCAATGGCGGTCAAATTATTCGAAATGAAACGCCTTTCTTCTGGCATGGCCGCGAAATTGGTCGGCATGGAGCGCGTGGAGTTCTTATTGAATCTGCACCGTTACGGCGTGGCGATGATTGATTTGGAGGAAGACGAGTTGTTGTCTGATATGAATTATGCCTGACACCGATGTGCTTGTCATCAATACAAGCCCGATGCTCGCGCTGATTGCGGCATTGGGGGATTTGCGCATGTTGCAAATGTATTCGCAGGTGTATGTTCCGTTCGAAGTGTGCCAGGAGATATTGAGCGGAGGCGCGTCCGGGTTCGGCGTGAACGAATTTCAAGCAGCGCACTGGCTGAAAAAACAACGCATGCCCGTAGAGCTTCTTCCTTTTTTAAAAAATTCTTTGGATCGCGGCGAAGCGGCGGTGATTCAATCCGCATTGGAGCTTGGCGTTCGAACTGTCTGCATTGACGAGACAGTCGGAAGACGAGTCGCGCGGCTCAGCGGGCTGAATGTCACCGGTTCGATTGCCGTTTTGTTACGAACATGGCGCGAAGGGAATCGGTTCTCGATGCGCGAAGCCATTCACCGAATGCAGCAACATGGCATCCGATTGAGTGCGCGAGTCATTGATTTTGCCCTAACTCAAACTGGAGAGCAGGCGGAAAAAGCTTGAACGCAAGGAGGAGAACGATGTTAGCGATTCAATTACCGGCAGAATATGAAATCAAATTGGAACAACTCGCGCAAACCGAACAGCGCCCGGCGCTCGACATCATTCGTCAGGCGCTTGACCGCTATTTCGCGGAAACGCCGCCTCAAGCCACGCCGTATGAACTTGGCGAGGATTTGTTCGGGCAATACGGCAGCGGCAAGGGGAATCTTTCAACGGATTATAAAGGCTTGTTAGCTGTCAGACACCTTGAAGGTGTCTGACAGCTTGCGTCGGTTGCAGATAAACAGGAGGATATATGACGCAAACAGC
>CAZRSF010000021.1:0-81378 GCA_964602655.1 uncultured Candidatus Moduliflexus sp. | reverse complement strand
GTCATTTAAAATGATCGAAAAGATGAAACAGTGCAAGTATCGGATGAAAAAGGATCATGTGCGGGCCGGCATAGCGCATGACGCGCCGAATTTCTCGTTCTTTTTTTGCCATAGTCGCCTTGACAGCATTACGTGTTGAGTCTATAAAACCAGAGAATACAAAATCCGCCCGGAACATTTTGTCAACCGAAAACTCTTTCAGGAAGGAGTCGAACCAATGGCTGACTGCGAACTTTTAGCAAAATGCCCGTTTTTTCAGGACATGATCCCAGACCAACCTGTCGTTGCGGACGGGATGAAAGACTTGTATTGTCAGGGGGATAATACCGAATGCGCCCGCTATCGGATTGTCAAAGCCATCGGGCGGGAACATGTGCCGTTCAACCTGTTTCCGAATGAAACCGAGCAGGCGACATGGATCATCGCGCGCGGCAAATCGTCATTGTAAACGGTCAATGGCATCGGCTATGATCTCCTGGACGCCGTATTGCTCGCAATAGGCATGATATTCCGGCGAAAGCGGCGCGTCGGTAATCACGGCGTCGAATTCCCGCAGTTCGGCAAATTTCACTAACGACACGGTGTCGAATTTAGTGTGATCGACCAACAATATCCGCCTGGTGCTGATTTCCATCATCGCTTTTTTGATGTCGGTTTCAATCAGCGAAGAATTGGTAATTCCTTTTTCTAACGACACGCTGGTGGCGGCGATGAAGGCGGTGTGTGCGTTCAGGCGTTTCAGCATGGCGATGGCATCCTGACCGACGAGCGAGTTGGTGGTTTGCAGCAAATCGCCGCCGGTCACGATCACATGCAATTGGTCGTTGCCCGCCGCCGCCATAATCGCCGGAATACTGTTGGTAATCAGCGTGACCCGGCGTTTGGTTTTCAGGTAGTCCACGAGATGCACGGTCGTCGAACCGGCGTCCAGCGCGATAATGTCGCCTTCCCGCGCGAATTCCGCCGCTTTGGCCGCAATCGCCGCCTTTTCCGCTTTCATCGTCAGTTGCCGCTGCGATAATGGAATCGGCGCATCTTCATCATTTGCCACTACGCCGCCATACACTTTTTTGACGAGGCGCCGCGCTTCTAACGTCTGAATATCCCGCCGAATCGTATTCTTCGACACGTCGAATTGCTGGCATAATTGTTCCAAACTGACAGAACCCTGTTTTCTGATATAGATTTCAAGCTGCTGCAAGCGATGGAGTTTCAAAATAGTTTTCCCGTTTCATGGCGGACAAAGCTGTCCGCCGGTACGAAATAGTGGTGAATTGCCATTCTCAGTTCGCAAAACAGGCTGATCATGAAAAGATATACTCAAAATGTAAACAAAAAAAAGAAGAAATTTATAAAATATACAAGAAAAATGTTGCCAAATTTACCAAATATCACGCAAGATGTACTCAACAGTTCATCAAAAGTATGTTCATACTTATCGCATCCTTGAACACAAACCCTGGCAGGGTTTCGAACCCTGCCAGGGTTCTTGTCAGGTTTCTTATGGCGACTGAAATACTCATGCCCCGGCAGGGGAATTCTGTGGAATCCTGTCTGATTTTGGAATGGAAAACGCAAGCAGGCGCGCGCGTCAACGCGGGCGATGTGATTTGCGAGGTTGAAACCGACAAAGCCGCCTTCGAAATCGAGTCCGAAGTCAGCGGCGTCGTGACCCATATTTTGCATGAGGCCGGAACATCTGTTCCGCCTCTGACGCCAATTGCGATCATTGAATAATCATGACTTTATTAACACCACGAAACACACAAAATACACGAAAATTAACATCACATTTCGCGTATTTCATCTGTTTCGTGGTTACGAATTATGCCAAAACACCTTGTGATTGACCCGAAAGAAGTCCGAGCGTCTCAGATGCTCAAGATCAATGATATTCCGATCAACCAGTATAAATCGAGCATCAAGAAAGAATTGAAAGCCTTCGGCAAAGAGGGTTTGAAGCAGATCTACGTGGATATGCTGCTGATTCGAGAATTCGAGTCCATGCTCAATTCCATCAAAGTGCGCGGCGCGTATCAGGGCATCAGCTACGACCACAAAGGCCCGGCGCATCTTTCGATGGGGCAGGAATCCGCCGCCGTCGGGCAATGTGCGCTCCTCGGCTGCGATGACATGATTTTCGGTTCGCACCGCAGTCATGGCGAAATTTTAGCGAAATGTTTTTCCGCGATTCACAAGACGGACGATGCCGAACTGATGCGCATCATGGAAACGTTTATGGGCGGCGCGTGTCTGCGCGTCGTGGAAAAAGAACATCACGGCACGGTCAAAGAATTGGCGATGAGTTACGTCCTGTACGGCACGTTAGCCGAGATTTTCGCCCGCGAACAGGGCTTCAACAAAGGGCTTGGCGGCTCGATGCACGCCTTTTTCCCGCCATTCGGCAGTATGCCGAATAACGCGATTGTCGGCGGCAGCGGCGACATCTGCGTCGGCGCCGCGCTCTTCAAACGGATCAATCGCAAGCCGGGCATCGTCATCGGCAACATCGGCGACGCTTCGATGGGCTGCGGCCCGGTCTGGGAAGGGATTTCGCTCGCTTCGATGGATCAATACCGCACGTTGTGGGATAAAGAAGTGGGCGGCGCACCGCCGATTCTGTTCAACTTCTTCAACAATTTCTACGGCATGGGCGGGCAGACTTCCGGCGAAACGATGGGCTATAACGTCCTGGCCAGAGTCGGCGCAGGCGTCAACCCGGAGAACATGCACGCCGAGCGCGTGGACGGCTACAATCCGCTCGCGGTCGCCGATGCGATTGCTCGCAAACGACAGATTTTGTTGGAAGGTCGCGGCCCGGTGCTGCTCGATACGATTACCTATCGCCTGTCCGGACATTCGCCGTCCGACGCCTCGTCCTACCGCACCAAAGAAGAAGTGGAACTCTGGCAGGACGCCGACTGCATCAAAAGTTACGGCGCGTATCTGAAGGAACATGACGTGATTTCAGAGGCCGACCTGTCCGAATACAGCCAGTATGCGGTCGAAAAAATCACGGTGGCGACCCGCTTGGCGGCGTCGTTAGAGATTTCGCCGCGCATTTCCGGCGAGGTCATCGAGTCGGTGATGTTCTCGAATAAACAGGTGGATCGCTTCGAAGAGCGCGAGCCGGAAGCGTTGCTGCCGAAAACCGAGAATCCGCGCAGCAAATCGCTCGTGTCGAAAGCCCGTTTCGGCCTTGACGAACAGGGCAAGGCGCTGCCGGGCAACAAAGTGTTTGCCTATCGCGACGCGCTGTTCGAAGCGATGCTGCACCGTTTCTACGAAGACCCGACGATGGTGGCGTACGGCGAAGAAAACCGCGATTGGGGCGGGGCGTTTGCCGTCTATCGCGGCCTGACCGAGGCGCTGCCGTATCATCGTTTGTTCAACTCCTCGATTTCCGAAGGCGCGATTATCGGTTCCGGCGTCGGCTATGCCCTGAGTGGAGGCCGCGCGGTGGTGGAATTGATGTATTGCGATTTCCTCGGACGCGCCGGGGACGAAATCTTCAATCAGGTCTCCAAATGGCAGGCGATGTCTGCCGGAATTCTGCAAATGCCGCTCGTCATCCGCATTTCGGTCGGGAGCAAATACGGGGCGCAGCATTCGCAGGATTGGACGGGTCTCGTGGCGCATATTCCGGGCTTGAAGGTGATGTACCCGGCCACGCCGTATGATGCGAAAGGAATGCTGAATCTCGCTCTGCGCGGGACGGATCCGGTGATTTTCTTCGAAAGCCAGAAACTCTACGGCATCGGCGAACTGTTCGAACGCGGCGGCGTGCCGGAAGGCTATTACGAAACGCCGGAAGGCGAGCCTGCGATTCGGCGCGAAGGGCGCGATCTGACGATTCTGACGGTTGGTCCGACGCTCTATCCGGCGCTGGACGCGGCGGATATTTTGCGCGACCAATACGGCCTGTCCGCCGAGGTGATTGACCTGCGTTTCGTCAATCCGCTGAATTACGACACATTGGTCGCGTCAGTCAAGAAAACCGGCAAAGTGCTGTTAGCGACCGACGCCTGCGAACGCAATTCGTTCATGCACACGGTCGCCACGAACTTGACGCAATTGGCGTTCGATTATCTCGATGCGCCGCCGGTCGTCGTGGGATCGCGCAACTGGATTACGCCTGCCGCCGAGATGGAAGAACTCTTCTTCCCGCAGAAAAGCTGGATGCTCGACGCCATCCACGAACGGATGCTGCCGCTGCCGGGACATCAGGTCACGACCAACCAGAGCGTCAATGAAATGCTGCGCCGCAATCGGCTCGGCGTGTAGCCCTGCAAAGCTGTCAGACACTTTAGACGAGTCTGACAGCTCCCCACGTTTGCATTTTCCTTGAAAAGCCTTGACAAAATCTCTTCATGCCTTTTAGAATTACACGAAGAATGATAAATAAGCATTTCCACTCGCGCAACAATTCTATTCTTCCTGTAGTGCCATAGACGAAGGAGTTCTCATGAGTCCATCATATCATCATAGTTACGTGCAGAGCAATCTGATTGCGATGCTACAGAAATCGCGGCAATTCTCGATTTTTTCGGAACTC
The DNA here is from genome assembly GCA_964602655.1 of uncultured Candidatus Moduliflexus sp. Lineage (GTDB taxonomy): Bacteria > Moduliflexota > Moduliflexia > Moduliflexales > Moduliflexaceae > Moduliflexus. The sequence continues at coordinate 76,823 of CAZRSF010000021.1, read as the reverse complement.
AGTTTGCAGATCGAGGGGAAAGAGTTCGTACCGGATATTTGCGTCTATCCGAAACGCGCCATCAATTTTGCCGATCCGGACATGGTGCGCGTCGCCGAATTGCCGTTGTTAGCGATTGAAATATTATCTCCCAGCCAGACCATGATGGATGCCTGGCAAAAAATCGAAACGTATCTGACGGCAGGCATCAAATCTTGCTGGTTAGTGCAGCCGTCTGCCATGTCGGTCACGGTCTATGCCGCGCCGCATCAAGGACAGATTTTCAACACCGGCGAATTGATAGATGCGACAGTAAATATTCGCCTGCCGCTTGAGGAGATGTTCATATAGGAGTTTGCGTAACTGTTTACGTACCGGCGGACAGCCTTGTCCGCCGTCTTCGCCGATGGCAGCATGATTCGTTCGTCGCCACGCCGCCGCATCACGGCGGACAAGGCTGTCCGCCGGTACGTGAATAATTACGAGTTTGTTATGATGGCACCACGACACCCGTTAACCCAATATTCCGAAGATATTCGCATTGATTATCTGAGCGTCATCGCCGCGTTAGCATCGGCGGATCAGAGCATTTCGGACGCGGAACTGACGCAGCTTCGGCTGTTCTGCGAAGCCATCGGCGTCAGCGAAGTCGGCATCGGCAGCGTGCTGGCAGCGGCGGCAGACCCGGAACTGCTCGATCTGTCTGCCATTGCCGCGCATTTCGCCGCGACCGACCTGAAATTCACCTTATTGACCGATTTATTGCTGATGACGCACGCCGACGACGACGTGGCGGCGGAAGAGAAGAGCGTCTTGAACGAGACGATTGAACGGTTAGGGATTACATCGGCGCAAATGCAGGCGGTTGCCGGGTATGTGACCAATCTGCGGGCGGCGCAGGCGTATAAGCGCGGGCATGATTCGGAATGGCGGCGCATCGGGCGCGAGACCGCCGAGACGCTGAAACGCGAGGGCATTCCGCTGGCGTGCATCGTCGCCACCGACCTCCTGAATAACGCCGAGAATCGTTCCGATGGCGTTTCAGCGTTTCAAGCCGGCGTGTCGAACGGCAGCAGCGCCGCGCGTCGAGATCGCTGAAAACAGCGCGCAGCGGCAACCCTGCCAGGGTTTCGAACCCTGGCAGGGTTTTTTTGTTACACGAGAATCTGCTCGATCTGCTCCAATTCGGCGGCGCTGAAATCTAAGCGGTTGAGCGTGGCGACGTTTTCGTCAAGCTGATTGACGCGGCTCGCGCCGATCAGGACGGTGGTCACGCGCCCGCCGCGCAGCACCCACGCCAACGCCATTTGCGCCAGACTTTGCCCGCGCTGCTGCGCCATATCATTCAAGCGGCGCACTTTGTCGAGCTTTTCAGCGGTCAGATATTCGGGCTTCAGGAACGTTCCAGGCGTTCCGGCGCGGGAATCCGACGGGATGCCATGCAGATATTTGTCCGTCAACATCCCTTGCGCCAACGGCGAAAAGGCGATGCTGCCGACGCCTGCGGCTTCTAAGACGTCTTGCAGTTCCGCTTCGATCCAGCGCTCGAACATCGAATATTTCGGCTGATGAATCAGGCAGGGCGTGCCGAGGCTTTTCAATGCGGCAAGCGCGGCTTTGGTCTGCGCGGCGTTGTAATTCGAAATGCCGACATACAAGGCTTTGCCCTGACGGACAATCAGATCGAGCGCAGCCATCGTCTCTTCGACCGGCGTTTCCGGGTCGGGGCGGTGCGAATAAAAAATATCCACATACGCCAACCCCATCCGTTTCAGGCTTTGTTCCAGACTGGCGACGAGATATTTTTTGGAACCCCAATCGCCATACGGGCCTTCCCACATGCCATATCCCGCTTTGCTCGAAATGATCATCTCATCGCGATACCTGGCGAAATCGTCGCGCAGCAGGCGTCCGAAGGTTTCTTCCGCCGATCCGGGCGGCGGTCCGTAATTGTTGGCAAGGTCGAAATGCGTGATGCCGAGGTCGAAGGCGCGGCGAATCAGGGCGCGGCAATTTTCATAGCGGTCAACGCCGCCGAAGTTATGCCACAAACCCAATGAAATCGCCGGAAGTTTGACCCCGCTTTTGCCGCAGCGGTTATACGTCATCGTGGCATAACGTTCTTGATGCGCAATGTAGTTCATGTGACGCGGTCGCCGCAAAAGCGCAGGAAGAACAAGCGTCTTCCGGCGTCTCTGCGGCTTCTCCATGTATCAAACATCAATATGTAACGAACGGAAACAACAGAAGCGATAAGAGAACAAACGCGGCAATAATGCAAGAGAAATCACAAAAAAAGCTGTCAGACACGTTCAACGTGTCTGACAGCTTGCGCATCAATTCGATGCTTAGTTCTACTTTGTGACATGTCGTGTTTCCTTGCCCTGAAGGGGCAAAGAGATACAGCCTGGGGTGACAACCCCAGGTCACGATGCATGCGTTTATCCTGCCCTGAAAGGGCAGCGCCCAGGCTGACGACATCTCACAAAGTAGAATTAGGACCGTCGCAGAAATAACGTGTCACAATCGTACGCCGACACTGCGTTTCGGCGAGGGCGAAACAACAGTTTCGCCTTACAAATTTTCGAGGCGATCCTTATTCCGAGCGTTCTTCTTTGCCATAGCGTAGCATGATGCGCTGAAACTCTTCGGACTCGCGGACAATTTTGATGGCGTTCCAGATGTCTTCGGCCAATGCAGGCGATTGCTGGACGCGTTGATGCGACAGCATCAAATAATAGTCGCGTGTTGTTAACGGCGGCGACACTTTTTCGATACCGGCGAACTCGTCGCGGTATTGCGTCAGCGCCGCATCGCCCGATAATTCTAACAAGGCGGCGGCGTCGAACATCTCCGCTTTCAGCCATTTCAGCGCCACATATGTGTCTTTGACTTCTTCGACCGTCAATCCCATGTTGGTCAAATCGGCGACAATCGAATAGCCCCGAATCGCCGCGATTTTCTTCGGCGGCGTCGCAAATGCGCTGCCATTCCAGCGAATATCTGTTCCAGCGCGCGCATACAGCGTATAAGTCATTGAAAACGTTTTCCGATTCTCGTCAACCTCGCCCGCTTGCATCGGATACGCGCCGGCTTCTAACCGTTCCGGCTTGAAACTCGCGCTGAACACGCCATCCACTGTCCCTTTTTGCATCTCGAGAAAACATCGTTTCCAGGGAAGCCGCTTATACTCAATCGTGAAATGCAGGCGTTGCGCGACTAATTGCAGCAATTCAATCGTTATGCCCGGTTTCTGCGGATCAATAGATTCGCCGTCACCGATTTCGTACGGAAAATTATCCACATCTTGAAACGCAAATACCAGCGTCACCGGCTCTGCCGCATAAACTGGCATTGTCAGGCACATTCCGATCAGAAACGCCCAAAATCCCCACCATATCTGACGAATACGACGCATAATCCTCTCCTCTTGTCTCCCTCCCATTCATACGGGAGTCTATTTCAGCAACGCCTGAAACGCTTCTTCACTCAAGACTGTCACCCCAAGCTGCTGGGCTTTGGCGAGTTTCGAACCGGCATCGCTTCCGGCGACGACATAATCGGTATTTTTGCTAACGCTCGACGCCACGCGCCCGCCCGCTTTTTCAATCATCTCTTTCGCCGCATCGCGCGTCATTGTGGCGAGCGTACCGGTCAACACGAAGCTTTTTCCGGCGAGCGGCTGCGCGCCGGAGACGCTTTGCGGATTGATGATGCGAATTCCGGCGTCGGCAAATTTTTTCAGCAGCGCGTCGTTTTCCGGCATTCGGAAAAATTGCGCGACGCTTTTGGCGACTTCCGGTCCGACTTCATACACGGTTGTTAAATCCGCTTCCGCCGCATGCCGCAATTTATCAAGGCTGCCGAAATGCTTCGCCAGCACTTTGGCGGTATGCTCGCCGACATGCCGGATGCCGAGCGCAAACACAAACCGCCACAATTCCGGCTGCTTACTCTGCTCGATGGCCTGAATCACGTTCTCCGCCGATTTCTCGGCCATGCGTTCCAACGGCAGCAGTTGCGATTTTTGCAGCGTGTACAAATCTGCGGCGTCTTTAATCAACCCGCTATTGATAAACGATTCCAGCAGCTTAGAACTGACGCCATCCACATTCATGGCGCGTTTGGAAACAAAATGTTCCAAATGGCCGATCTGTTTGGCCGGACAATCGGGATTGGCGCAGCGATGCACCGACTCGCCGGCAGGACGAACGACTGCGCCGTTGCAAACCGGGCATTGCGTCGGCATGACGAATTTCTGCTCGCTTCCCGTGCGCTTCGTTTCAACAATTTTGACGACTTCGGGAATCACATCTCCGGCGCGTTGAATCACAACCGTATCGCCGATGCGGATGTCTTTACGATCTATTTCGTCCTGATTGTGCAGCGTGGCGCGGCTGATCTGCGCGCCGCGCAAGTTGATCGGCTCTAAGACGGCGACCGGCGTCAACGCTCCGGTACGGCCAACTTGCACGATGATGTCGTTGATTGTCGTGGTTTCCTGCGTGGCCGGAAATTTGAACGCAATCGCCCAGCGCGGGCTGCGGGAAATCATGCCTAATTCCTGTTGAAGCTGGAAATCGTTGACTTTGACGACCGATCCGTCAATTTCATACGGCAGCGTGTCGCGGCGTTCGTGCAGTTCGTGATAGCGGCGCAAGACCCCGTCAATGCCCTGACAGCGGTAATGAAACGCGGTCGGCAACCCCATTCGGCGGAACATGGCGAGCATCTCGAATTGCGAGGCGAACGAGATGCCTTCGACCTGCCCAAGCGCGTAGAAAAAGGCTTTGAGCGGGCGTTTCGCCGTCGTCATCGGGTCAAGCTGGCGCAGCGATCCGGCGGCGGAATTGCGCGGATTCGCGAACAACGTCTCGCCGGTTTGCTCGCGTTCTTTATTCAATTTGGCGAAATCGGCTTTGTCCATATAGACTTCGCCGCGCACTTCGAGCCGCGACGGGATCGGAAACGCCGGTTTGCCTGCGGCGTCGAGTTCTTGCGAGAGGCGGAGCGGAATCGCTTTCACGGTTTTGAGATTTTGCGTTACGTCTTCGCCGGTTACGCCGTCGCCGCGCGTCGAGCCGGACACGAACACGCCCTGTTCGTAAATCGCCTCGAACGCCAAGCCGTCAATTTTCGGTTCGAAGACATATTCGATGTCGGTTTCCGCGCCGAGCGTTCGTTTGACGCGCTGATCGAACTCTTTCAACTCGTCTTCGTCCATCGCGTTTGCCAGACTTAACATCGGCACGTTATGCGTCACCGTGCCGAATTCTTTCAGCGGCGTCGCTCCGACGCGCTGCGTCGGCGAATCCGGCGTCACAAGTTCCGGACGCGCGGCTTCGATCTCTTGCAATCGCCGCATCAGGCGGTCGTATTCGGCGTCGGAGACTTCCGGGTTATCATCCACATAATATAATTTGTTATGCCGCCGAAGGGCGCTGCGTAAGGCTTCAAGCTCTTGTACAAGCTGCGTGTCGCTCATATCCGATTTCCTTTGCTCACCCTGCCAGGGTTTTGCCCCCTGGCAGGGTTTACGATCTTTATTTACGATGCGGATTCGACCGTAAACGGCACAGATTCGCCCCAAACACGAATATACCAGCTATAGGTATTATTGTTGACCGTGTGTTCGTCCGAGTCCTTGTCTATATACGCGGACGTGCTGATCACTTCAAGCGCGTTGCCGGAACTATCGAGGATGGTCGTTTGCAATTGATAGGTTTTGCCTTCCTCCAACGAACTTTCTCCAACAGTGGAATTCGCGGGGATTTCAACGATCTTGATTCCGCTGAAATTTATGCGCACCTGATATGGCGTGCGGTTTTGAAGCACACCGTTGCGAGGACTTCCTTCCTCGTCGTCATCATCGCACGACACCAGAAGCATTGAAGCAAACAAGACGACAAACAACAGACACAGCGTTTTTATCAGATTTTTTTTCATTGTTGATTTCTCCAACTACGAAGTTATTTTCGAATCGAACTCTTCCTGCCGATGAATACGTCAGGATTGACAAATGACGGAATTCGCGGGTTTTGTCAATAAAAATGTCAGAAGAAGAACCCTGCCAGGATTCGAAACCCTGACAGGGTTGATTTCTTAAACGTTATGCGCGTTTCAAGCGGCGTTTGGCGACGATGAACAATACGAGAATCGTGACGACATACGGAATCATGAGCGCAAATTGCGAGGGCAGTCCCATCCCTTGCAGCCGCATTCCCGTGCCGTCTGCCGCGCCGAAAATGAGCGACGCGCCGAACACGCCGAGCGGGTTATTTTTACCCAAAATCGAAGCGGCAATGGCGATCCAGCCGCGCCCGGCAGACATGTTCGGCGCGTACATCGTCAGGTAGCCCAACGACAGATGCGCTCCGGCCAACGCGCAGCAGACGCCGCAAAGCGCCGCGCTGACGCAGCGGACGCGCAGCACGCTGACTCCGGCGGTTTCGAGCGCTTCGGGATGTTCTCCGGCAGCGCGCATCCACATCCCCCATTTGGTGTGATAGAGAACATAGTAACTCAGCGCCACAAGCAGCCAACTGAGGTAAACAAACAGGGAATGATTGTTGAGAATTTCACCGAAAAACGGCAGCGCGTCGAGATAGGGCAGATGAACCGAGGGGAGGCCGACGATTCGGTCGCTGGTAATCGAACCTTTGGTCTTGAAAAAGAGTTGGGAACAATAGCCCGTCAAACCTCCTGAACCGGTCAATCCGCCCGCTAAAATATTGAGCGCAATGCCGATCACGAATTCGTCGGCTTTAAGCTTGATGACGAACAGGCTGAACAACGCGCTCATCGCCAACCCGACCAGCAAGGCGAACAGCACGCCCGCGAATGCGCTGTGCAACCAATAACTGCCGAGAATCGCGAAAAAGGCGGAGATCAGCATCGTTCCTTCCAATGAAATGTTCAAAATTCCCGCCTGCGAGGTCATCACGCCGCCTAATGCGACCAGCGCAATCGGGGTCGCCATGCGAATCATGGAACTCAACAATTTGGCATCGAGAAATTCACCGAGTGACATGCGATCTCCCCTGAAAATATAGTAGGTCGAAACTTCAGTTTCGACCTACGCGAGCAGTTCCTTTTTGACGCAGCCAGCGGACAACGCCAGCCTCTGCCGCCACAAACAAAATAATAACCGCCTGCAACACATCAATCAATTCCGCCGGGACATTGGAAAATTGTTCCATCGGCAGCGCCCCGACTTTTAACGCGCTGAAGAGCAGCGCCACGAGAACGACACCGAGCGGATGGTACATCGCAATCATGGCGATCAAAATGCCGTCATAGCCATAGCCGGGGGAGATCACCTCGATAAACCGATAATGGACGCCCGCGACTTCAAGCGCTCCGGCCATTCCGGCCAACGCGCCGCTTAGAATCATGACCACAAGAATCTGACGCGCCGGGGAAATGCCGATATACCTTGCGAACAGGGCGTTTTCCCCCAGCATTTTCCATTCGTAGCCCACGCTGGTTTTTTGCAGCAGATACCAGACGACAATGACTGCGATAATGGTCAAAAATGCGCCGCTGTTGAGTTTCGATAATTTGACGAGTCGCGCAAACCGGGCAACCTCGGCGATTTTTTCCGTCGCGCCCATCTGACCTTGCGTGGTTTTGAATGGGTAATTGACGAGATAGCTGGTCAGAAGAATAAAGACGCTGTTGAGCATGATGGTCGTAATGACCTCATCCATGTTGTAACGGGCTTTGCACCAGCCCGGAATCGCCCCGCCGATGCCGCCGCCGATCATGCCGCACAGCAGCATCAACGGAATCAGGAGGACGGCAGGCAGCGACGTGAACGTGAATCCCGCCCATGCCGCCGCAAATGCGCCGAGATAGAGTTGCCCTTCCGACCCGATATTCCAAACGCCGGTTTCGAATGCGACCGCGACCGACAGGCCGGTCAACGTCAGCGGCACGGCGCGTTGCAGCGTGTTCGCTAAACGGTATGGCTCGCCGAATGCCCCGGCAAACAGGGCGCGGTACGCGATCAGCGGATTCTGACGATTCAGCAGAATCAGCGCCGCTCCGACAAGCAAGGCGAACAGGATCGCTGCCGCAGAAAAATAGAGTTTCTGATACCGGCTTGCCAACAGCCGATCCAGCCAGATTGTGGCGTTCGATTTCATTGTCATTTATTGTCAGGGATATAATATCAATTGTGGTAAAACGTATATCGCACGATCAAATACGTTGAAGCCCTTGATAAAGGCAAGACTGCGCCAAGTCAATCACTGCGCGCATCTGAAGTAATACATCTATTCCCAGAATCCCATCAATACGCGATCAAGCGTCATCTCCTGACCGTTATGATTCAAGGTGACGCGCGTATATGGCAACCCCTTGACAAAGCGAATCATGAGATGCCTCCTCGAATGCCGAACCAGGGTCGCTCAAGTATTTCAAGCGTTTCACGGTCGGTATGCGCGACATAGAGTTCACGCTGCGGCGCGTCATGGTGTAATTGCGCATATCGTTTCATCGCAATGATCGAATCAGGAAACGTATCCAGAACGGCCAATTGATCCACAATACGCTTGTTGGCCTCTGAATGCGCCTGAATGGCCTCAAGCAGCAACCATTGCTGCGGGTAATGCTGTCGAATTTCTTGCCACTGCATACTGTGTCATCTCCTTATAACGCGACGTATCGTCTGCCAATCGAGCATCATCGCAATTTGTCCTGAAACGTCTTGCGGAATTTTTGCACTTTCGGATCGATCACCGCCCGGCAATAGGGCTGATTCGGGTTACTGCGGAAATAGTTCTGGTGATACCCTTCTGCCGCGTAAAAGTTCGTCAATGGCGCGATCTCCGTCACAATCGGATGCGGCCAGACCTTTGCGGCGTCGGTTTCCCGTTTCGACCGTTCGGCAGCCGTTTTCTGCTCGTCCGAATGATAGAAAATGACGGAGCGGTATTGCGTCCCCACATCTGCGCCTTGACGATTCAGGGTCGTCGGGTCGTGCACGCGCCAGAAAATGTACAGGAGATCGCGATACGAAATCACGTCCGGATCGAACGTGATTTGCGCGACTTCCGCGTGGCCGGTCTGTCCGGCGCAGACCTGCTGATAGGTCGGATTCGCAGTCGCGCCGCCAGCATAGCCGGAGACCACGCGTTCCACGCCGCGCACATCCTGAAAAATCGCTTCGACGCACCAGAAACATCCTGCGCCGAGCGTTGCCGTTTCTCGTTGCTGCGTCATCATATTCAACATACACGAACCACAGATTGCACGAATCGAACAGGGAAGGTTCGATTGGCAATCTGAGGTCGTTCATGCTCCTTTTCTCATCTGATACACGTCGTTTATGGAGTTGTTTATCTTGTAAAGCTACCATTACGGCGCAATCGGCGTCTGTCAATATTAAATCACTATTCTGTTGACAAAATGCCATTCGCTTGCTACACATCTTGCTGCGCTGACTCGATATTGGTGAATATTATGAATTTTTACAGGAGGGAAGGACGCATGAAAACGCTCAGAATGGCTGTGATGCTCGTATTGCTGACATTCGCGGCTCAGGCGGTGTTTGCACAATCGGATAGTACTTGTAAAATCAAAGGATTTTTAACAAAAGACGGAAAAAAACTCTATCTTGTTCCTGGGCATAAATTGTATGATAAAATTCAGATAAATACCGAGGGCGGCGAGCAATGGTTCTGCACTGCCGAAGAAGCCGAACGCGCTGGTTTTCTGTTTGTGCCTGATCCGAATGCCCCGCAGATTCGGCCTGCTGCTTCGACGAAACAGACTGCCGCTCCGACAGCCACGCCAGAGCCGCAGCAACAGGCAGAACAGACGGTTGCGCCAGCAGAACAACCCACGCCCGAACCACAACCGACAGAACAAGCCGTTGCAGAACAGGTCACAGAACAACAGCCTCCTGTTGAAACTCCGCAAGAACAGCAACCCGCTGAAACTCCCGCGCAGGCGGAACCGGAATCGCAGCCGGTTGATATGTCGCAGCCAACAGACGGGGAAATGCCTGCTGACGCTCAACAAGTATTTGCCTTGTTATCGTTATTGTCAGTGATGCTCGTACCGGTCATGATTATGATATTTGTGCTATCGCTTGTCATGATTATTGCCGTTTGGAAGATTTTCACCAAAGCCGGAAAACCCGGATGGGCAGCGCTGATTCCGATTTACAGCAATATCGTGCTCCTCGAAATTGCGGGAATGCCGATATGGTGGCTTTTGCTCGAATTTTTTATCTTTCCGATTGTCTGGTTTATCAACTGTCTTAAACTTGCGCAGAATTTCGGCAAAGGCGCTGGCTACGCATTAGGACTCTTTTTCCTGCCATTCCTCTTCTTTCCGATGTTAGCGTTCGGCAGCGCGGAATATAACGGCTAAGATATTTTTGGCTGAACGACGGTAGCCCCGCGCTACGTCGCGGGAATCGTATCGCCCGCGACGTAGCGCGGGGCTACCGATGACTTGATGAAACGTGTTTGTGTCTTTTGCGGATCGAGTCCGGGGACGCAGCCTGCATATCTTGAAGCCGCGCGAGCCTTAGGAAGCACGCTCGTCGAACGCGGAATCGGGTTGGTCTATGGCGGCGGGAAGCTCGGCATGATGGGGGAAATTGCCAGATCAGTCTTTCAGCAGGGAGGCGACGTGACTGGCGTCATTCCGCGTTCTCTGTTTGAAAAAGAGGTCGCGTTTAATGAACTGCCTGATTTGCGTGTCGTCAGTTCGATGCACGAGCGCAAAGCGCTGATGGCAGACCTCGCGGACGGATTCATCGCGCTCCCCGGCGGACTCGGCACGATTGAAGAGTTTTTCGAAGTGCTGACCTGGGCGCAGCTTGGCATCCATCGCAAACCATGCGGTTTATTAAATGTCAACGGTTATTACGACGACCTGATCCGCTTTGTGCGCCATGCCGTCGAGCAGCAATTTGTCCGAGATAGTGACGGACAATTGATATTGATTGACGCGCAGCCGCATAGATTGCTGGATCAAATGCTCACCTACTCGCCGCCGCATGTAGATAAAGCGGCATGGGCGCTGCAACTCAGCCAGGCGTAATTCGAAATGACCGTGGAGGATCGGAATGAACGATACGACTGATAGCATCCTTGAATCGCTTGACGGGGAAGATCGGGAACTATTTCCGTTTTTGCCCTATTTGCTGCAAGATTTGTTCGCAATGGGCGCATTTCCTGACACGATTGCCACATTGCTTCAACAACATGGAATTGTGCCGCTTCACGTTTTAGACCTCGGCTGCGGCAAAGGGGCGGTTTCTATCTATTTAGCCAGAACATTCGGCTGCCGGGCGCATGGAATTGACGCCATGCCGGAATTTATCGCCGACGCAACGCGATGGGCGGCAACATATCATGTCGAGCATCTTTGCCGTTTCGAGATCGGGGATATTCGGCAATCCGCGAAAGAGTTGCGCGGCTACGATCTGATTATTCTTGGCGCGATTGGACCGATTTTCGGAGATACGCAGGTAACGCTCGCCACGCTTCGTTCCTGTCTGACGCCCGGCGGCTGCGTCATTCTTGACGACGCCTATCTTCCTGACGACTGCGCAGCAGAAGAGCGCGACATGCTGACGCGTTCCGAATCAATCGAGCAGATTCGACGGAGCGGCTTCGATATTGTGGCTGAAGAGATTTCGCCCGCCGAAAAAATGGCGGCGACAGATCGCGAGATGTTCGCGCAAATCGAGTGGCGGGCGCAGGAATTGATCGCGAAATATCCCGAAAAGGCGGCGCTGTTTGAGCGCTACGTTGCGGAACAAGCGGCTGAAAATCAGCGGTTGGAACAGGAATTTATCGGCACAACGTGGTTGTTGAGGAAACAATAACTGTCAGACACCTTGAAGGTGTCTGACAGGTCTGCCTATTTACAGCCACCGCGTGACTTCGTCAATCGTCATGCGCGGACGCGCGGCAGGCGCTTCGGCAGGGACGCCGAACGACACTGCCGCCACCATCTGCGTCTGCTCTCCTAACCATTGACATAATTCCTCGTATGCGAAAAACACGTCGCAAATCCATAACGAGCCGATCCCCATATCCTGCGCGGCAAGCAGCATGTTTTGGATGGCTGCGCCAGTAGATTGCACGTTGACCAGATTTCCGAACGTCTGTTCGATAGAATGAGGCAGCCAGGGCGCTTGTCCATACGGGTTGAAAATGAACACCGTGATTGGCGCGTGTTCCATGATCTTCGCTGTCCATTCCGCGCTGCCGGTGTCTTCGCCTTGCGCTTTCATTTTGGTAATTCCCTCGCGCATCAAGCGTACCATCTCCGCGCGTTTATCTTCTTTCACGACAATAAAGCGCCAGGGCTGCCCATTTTTGCCAGAAGGCGCTTGAATGCCTGCCTGTAAAATCGCGCGAATCTGTTCATTCGAGATCGGGGCATCTTGAAACCTGCGGATACTTCTTCGTTGCGCAATCGCATCTAATGTATTCATAATTCACCCTATTTCTTGGTTTTTCGTAATTATTCAGGCGTACCAGCGAACAGCCTTGTTCGCCGAAAACACCTGGTCGGCGTCGAACATCGTTCGTCAAACAAGGCTGTTTGACGGTACGGTTTTTCTACCGTATCAGGCTCGGCAGGAAGGTCGCAATTTGCGGAAAGGCCAATAAGAGCGCGATGCAGGTAAACAATGCCAGCATAAACGGGAACGCGCCTTTGAAAATCGTTTCGAGCGGCACATCTTTCGCAATGCCGTGCACCACATAGACATTCACGCCCACCGGCGGCGTCACCACGCCCATTTCCGTGACCAGCACGATAATCACGCCGAACCAGATCGGATCGAAGCCCAAATCCATCACGACTGGATAAAAAATCGGAACCGTTAGCATGATCATGGCTAACGAATCCATAAAACATCCGCCAACCATATACATCAGGATAATTACAGCCATGACGGCGTATTTCGGCAAGGCCAGCGCTCCGACCCAATTTGCGAGCGCGAACGGAATTTGCGTAATCGCCATGAAATGCCCGAAGACCACTGCGCCCGCCACAATCGTCATGACCATGCAACTGATTTTCGTGGTTTCCATCAGCGATTGCACGAGATGCGTCCAGCTAAGCTGGCGTCGGATCACGGAAATCAGCAGCGTCAAGAATGCGCCGACCGCCGCCGCTTCGGTTGGCGTAAAGATGCCTTTGAATAGGCCGCCCATGACTAAAATGAAGATAATCAGCGCTTCGATGATGCCGCTTAAAGAGAGCACGCGTTGAAAAAACGTGGCGCGCGTTCCCTGAGGCGCAAGCGCCGGATTGCGTCGCACCACGATGTAAATCGTCAGGATAAACAGCGCGGCCAACAGAATGCCCGGCAGAATCCCGGCGGCAAAGAGCTTGCCGATTGATTGTTCGGTCAGAATGCCGTAAATAATAAAAATCACGCTGGGCGGAATCAGAATGCCGAGACTGCCGCCTGCGGCGACCGTACCGGTTGCCAACCCCATATCGTATTTATAGCGCCGCATTTCCGGCAGCGTAATCATCGCCATCGTCGCAGCCGTCGCGTTTGTTGAACCGGAAACGGTGGAAAACGCCGCGCACGCGCCGATGGTCGCAATCGCCAATCCGCCGCGATAATGCCCCATAAACACATACACCGCATCGTATAAACGCTTGCTGATGCCGGAATGGAAGGCGATTTGCCCCATAAAAATAAACAGGGGAATGACGGTGAGATCGTAGCCGGAAAACGTGTCGAATACATCTTTGGCTAAGATGCTCAGTCCGGCGTTGACGCCTTTGACATAGCTGAAGCCGACCACGCCGAGAAAGGCCATGACAAAACCGACCGGCATATTGGAAAATAACAGCAGGATGAGACACGCGATTCCGATTAAACCGATTATGGTGACGCTCATGATTCTTTGATCGTCTTCAGCGCCGTGAGAATATCCACCATCAGCACGAGACAGACAACAGCGGCAGACGCGGCAATGCCGTACACAATAGGATAAAATGGGAGTTGCAAGGTCGGCGAGACTTCTCCGCTGAGTTGAAAACTGCGGGCATACATCACGCTCTGCCAGCTAATCAGGGCAAAGAGCGCCAGACTGAAGATCGAGATCGCCACCTCGACAATTCCCTGCCATTTTTTTGAGAAATGCTCGACCAGCAGACTGACTGCCACATGCCCTTTATGAACGGACGTGTGCGCTAAAGCAAACGAGACGGTGATGACTCCTAAAAAGGACACCATTTCGTATGTGCCGCGAATCGGATGCCGAAACAAGCGCAGAATCACATCGGCGCAGGTCAGGCACATCATCGCGAACAAGGCCAGCGCAGCAATCTTATTACAGGCTTTTGCAAGCGAAAGCACGGTTGTTTTAAACATAATTTTCAGGAACGCATCATGCCGCCGCCGATGCTCCTGCATGATGCTGAGTGATAATAAGAGGTTGTTTGCCTGTCTTCGATTGGTCAGGGAGACGGCGTCGGGCAAGATTGTCAAGAGAAAGTTTTGATTTTCTTAGGAGTGCAAAAGCGCAGCTTTTGCCTCAAAGCTTCGCGTTGAGACTCCTTCGTGATGTACAACGTTACGTAGGCGATAATTTTGCCGTCCACAGTCGTTCCCAAATAAGAAGACGCCCCGTTCGTCCTGAGCGTGTCGAAGGACGAACGACGGTTCGACAGGTTTGACGCCTCGCGCTCCGGCGAGGCGTCGCCTTAGATGGGTGAGTCGTTATTTCTGCTGCTGGCTGCTTTGAATCTTTTTCATTCGATCTGATGCGGTTTGGCCGCGTTTATCGCCACCGCCGAAGAGATTGTATAATTCATCGTAAATCTTTAACGCTTTGCTCCAATCGCCTTGCGCTTCGTAAATCTCCGCAATTCTGAATTTCGCGGTGGAGACCCAGATGTTTTTCGGCGAAAAGCCCATGTAGGTGACTTTGAAGAACTCTAAAATCCCCTGTTGAAAATCGCCGGAATCATACAGCGTCTCGCCGATGTAATACTGCGCTTCCAGCTTGATTTCAGGGTCTTTTGTGAATTTCGCCACCTGTGAGAAGGATTGCATCGCCAAATCGTACATCTTGATTTCCTGAAAAAAGATGCCGATACTCAATTTCTGCACATCCACGCTGGTCACGTCGGGATAATCGTTAATCACGCTCAAATAGCTGCTGACGGCCAAATCCAACGCTTGTTTCTCTTTATGGCAGCTTCCGATGGAATACTGCGCCTGCGCCGCGAATTCGCGATCATTGTAGTCGTCAATCACTTTTTGGAACGCGATTAAGGCGTCGTCATACTTTTTCGACCGGAACAGCGCGTCGCCGATTTTATACTGCGCGCGCGGCGCGGAGGCGGATTCCGGGAAACGGCTGAGGGCGGTCTCATACGCCTGAATCGCCTCGCTCATGCGATTCGCGTCGTAAGATGAATCCCCAAGCAGCAGATAGGCTTCTTCCACATATTCGCTGGTCGGATACTGGGTGATGAACTTTTTGAGCGCGGTTTGCGCGTCCTGTTTCTTGTCGTCCAACAACAAGCTTTTGGCTTTCAACAACTGGCTTTTTTCTTGCGAATATGAGCCGGGATCGTATTGCGCCAATTCGTCATACGTTTTCAGTACAGCCAGATAATCGCCGTCCTGATAATACGCGTCGCGCAGCCGTTTTTTGATGGCGCTGGCATGAGGATTCTGCGGGAATTGTTCCAGCAAGCGATCATAGACGTGACGCGCTCCTGAGAAATCGTTCGCCGCATATAACGCCTCGGCATACCGCCAGAGCGCTTCTTCATACAGGCTGGCATTCGTGGGATACTCGTCTATATATCCTTGAAATTCTTTGGCCGCCAACAGGAAATCGCCCTGCATACTGTACACCATGCCTTTCCAATATCTGGCCTGCTCTGCTTCAGGCGTATTCGGATAGACATCCACGATTTTTTGAAACAATTCCATCGCGGTCGCGTACTGTTTCACCATGTATGCGCCCCAGGCCATTTGAAACAGGGCTTCGCGCCCGGACTCCCGATCCGGGGATTCATCCACGACGCGGCGATACGCGTTATACCCATCTTCATACTGCTGCTGCAAATAATACGCGCGTCCGACCAGCATCAGGGCATCGGTTTTCAATGGGCTGGAAGGGTATTCCGTCGCGATGCGGGCGAGCGTCCGAATGGCGTCAGCGTACCCCCGCGCCTTAAAAAGAGTTTTCCCCATCAATAACAGCGCGT
Source organism: uncultured Candidatus Moduliflexus sp. (assembly GCA_964602655.1). Taxonomy (GTDB): domain Bacteria; phylum Moduliflexota; class Moduliflexia; order Moduliflexales; family Moduliflexaceae; genus Moduliflexus. The sequence goes on along the minus strand of CAZRSF010000021.1, from coordinate 60,623 downwards.
CATCCGTTTGATCGCTCTCCGGGAATTGGTTAATCAACTGATTGAGCGCCGCCACCGTTTCTTCGGAGCGTCCCAAATCATCCAGAGCGCTCCCCATTTCGAATAAGGCTTGCGCGACAAGCGGGCTGGCAGGATAGACATTCACGACTTTTTGAAATTCTGTGGCGGCCTGCTGCAAGCGTCCCTGCGCGGCCATCGCCTCGCCGATGCGATACTGGGCGTCAGCGGCGAGCGGGTGATTCGGATTGGCCGAGATAAAATCATAAAACGCGGTCGCGGCTTCGTCGTAGGCGTGCTGCTCGAACAGGTAATCGGCTAAATGATACTTGACGAACGGCGCAAACGCGCTGGTCGGATACGTTTTTTCGAACCCATTGAACAGGTCGTAGGCTTTTTGCGTTTCATTCAATTGCAGATAACATTCCCCCATGCGATACGCGGCTTTGTCGCTCAAGTCATGTTTCGGGAAATCCTCGACAAATTGTGAAAACACGCGCAACGCCTCGGTATAGTCACGCGCTAAGAACAGCGATTCGCCTTCTTGAAAACGCTCTTGCAGAGGAATCAGATTGGGATCGTCCTGCTCTAACGTGGCGGCCATACGGGCGGCTTCTTGCAAATTGCCATTGCGATAATATGCCCAGATCAGATGAAACGTGACTTCTTTGATTAATTGTTGATCGGTGATTTGCTGCAGCAATTCGGAAAATTGCTGAATCGCCGCGCCGTAATTTCCGGCGTAATAGTCGGTCAGGCCGATGCCGGTCAAGGCGCGAATGCGCTGATCTGAGTCGGGATAGCGTTTCGTGACCTCGATAAAGACCTCTTTGGCTTTGCCGAATTCGCCTAATTTCAGATACGACATGCCATACCAATACAGCGCATCCGCGCCGAACGAGCTTTTCGCCTCGCTTTTATAGACCGTGTCGAACAGTTTCAGCGCTTTCGAATAATTCTCCATTTGAAAATAGGTCTGCGCCATTTCTAACTGAAATTCAGGCTTTCGCGCCCCTTTCGAGAATTCTTCGAGCGCTTTCTCATAGGTATCAATGGCTTTATCGAATTGCTTGCCGAGGCGGTAGGCGTTACCTAATGTGAGCAGCGTGGCTTCGCGTTCATTCGCCGCAGTCGGTTGATCCAGCACATACATATACGATTTGATTGCTGAGGCGGCATCGCCCTGTTCGACGAAAATATCGCCGATCAATTTGATGGCGGGCAGCAGGAACGGACTATCGAGAAACTGCGTGGTCAGGCGGTTCAATACATCCATTGCCTCTGACAACTGCCCTTTTTGCAGGTACGTTTCTCCCAAATAATACAGCGTGTCATCTACCACGAGACTGTTGGGATATTGCGAGAGGACGAGTTCGAGGGTATAGACCGCGTCGGCATGGCGTTCGAGTTTTTCTAACGACACGCCTTTATAGAGCAGCGCATCCGACATTTTCACGCTTTTCGGATACTCGCGGATAAATTTATCGAATTCGGTCAGCGCCAAATCATACATGCCATCCTGATAGAGGTTAAAGGCAAAGTTAAACACCGCCGCTTCTTGCTGCGCCTGAGCAATAGTCGGCGTGACGCTCGACACGAGCAGAAGCAGGATGATCATGCGACAAAGAAATTTCATAATGCGCAAACAGCAGAATGCGAGAGAATCATATCGAACAACATGACTTCTCGTCTCCTGTTATCAACAAATAGGGGACACAGGTTGTCAAATCGCGTTATTTCAAGGTGGAACCGACAGGTAGGCGCGCACATTTCAGTTTGCCAAAAAACGGTTGACAAGCTGAAGCGCACACTCCATCTTTTGTCAGGACATCTCTTCTGAACACAGTCATTCTTTGTCAATACAAATGCGTAACGCCCTGATATTTTTCATGTTGCGGGCGACGTTGCCGATGTCGCATGATTGCCGCTGTCAGTGGAGATCGAATTATTTTTCAGAGAATTTACTTGACGTGAATGACGCATATCTACTATAAAGTAGTAGGCTAAAAACATGGCAGACTCAGTAACACATTACAAGGAGGCAGGCAATGAAGGGAAAATCATCTTTATCACGACGAGAATTTTTTCGAAGAAGCATTGCGTTCGGCGCAGCGGCGTATGGCGCGTCTCTTGTAGGATGGCCGGGCAATCTGTTGGCGCAGGATGCGGCATTTCCTGATTTAGTCGCGGTCAAAAACGGCGAGCCTGATGTCATGCTCGACAAAGCGATGACCGCTATCGGCGGCATGTCGCGCTTTGTGCAAAAAGGACAAACGGTCATCGTCAAACCGAATATCGGCTGGAATCGCGAGGCGGAAACCGGCGCGAATACGAACCCGCTGCTGGTCAAGCGCGTCGTTGAGCATTGCTTGCAAGCTGGCGCGAAAAAAGTGTACGTGTTCGATCATGTGATTGATGAAAGCGCGGCGGAAAAAACGTATGCCATCAGCGGCATCGAAAACGCGGCGAAAAGCGCAGGGGCGGTTATCGTTCCGGCGCACGATAAAAAATATTATCAGGAGATCGAAATTCCGAACGCCACTCGGCTCAAAAAAACGAGCGTGCATGAACTGGTGTTAGAAACCGATGTGTTGATTAACGTGCCGGTACTCAAACATCACATGGCCTCATCGTTGACGATTGCCATGAAAAATTTGATGGGCGTGGTCTGGGACCGGAATGCGTATCACGGTAGCGGACTCAATGCCTGCATCGCGGAATTTTGTTTGTATAAAAAGCCGACGTTGAATATCGTGGATGCGTATGCCGTGACGATGAAAAACGGGCCGCATCGCGCCAGAAAAGAGGATTTGGACTATAAAAAGACGTTATTGGTGTCGTCGGATATTGTCGCGATTGACGCTGCTGCGGCAAAAGTCTTCGGCTCCGATCCTGCCAATATTTCCTACATCAAACAGGCGCATGATCTCGGCATCGGTAATATGAATTTAGATTCGTTGAAGATCGAACGAATCGCGCTGTAAATTGACAGATATTCTCAACGTCGAGAGGGGCGTTCTTCAACGCCCCTCTCGGCGAATACGCCCTGAGAACCCGCCGATTAACACTCAAAACACCACAAGGAAAATTCTTTTCAGGCGTCATACGTTTGCCTTTCCAAAAGGTTTTTTATTTGACAAAATATAGAATGAAAATACCGATAAACACTTGATGTATTCATGGTCGTCAGTCAGTAAACATTTATGAGAAGGAGAGGGTTATGAAACGGTATCACGCTTGTGCTGTCAGGTCATGTTCATTTTTGGTTCATGTGGTTCTTGTCGTAGGGATCGTATTCTTATTGACGACGTCTATCGTGACGGCTGATCAAGCGGCGACAACGCCTGCTGTCGGGCAGGTGTCGGCGACGCTGTTGGATCAAATCATCGCTCGTGGTTCCATTCTGGTCGGAACAACTGGCGACTATAAGCCGTTTACCTATCTCAATCCAGAGACAAATCAGTTCGAAGGGATTGATATTGATATGGCGAATGATTTAGGAAAAGCGTTAGGCGTGGAAGTCAAATTCGTCAAATCGTCCTGGCCGACATTGATGCAGGATTTTCAGGCAGGGAAATTCGACATCGTGATGAGCGGCACGTCCATCAACATGGAACGCCAGAAGATCGCCCTGTTCAGCCTTCCGTATCTGAAAGATGGCAAGACGCCGATTACGCTGAAAGAAAACGCGGAGAAGTTCCAAACGCTGGAACAGATCGACCAGGAAGGGGTGACGCTTGTCGTGAATCCCGGCGGCCTGAATGAAAAGTTTGCGCGCGCGAACATCAAAAAGGCCACGATCATTGTGTATGAGGATAATGTCACCATTTTCGATCAGATCGTGCAAGGAAAGGCTGATCTAATGATTACCGATGCAATCGAAACCATTCTCCAACAGAAATTACATCCTGAATTGGTCGCCGTGCATCCGGATCAGCCATTTACGTTTGCCGAAAAAGCCTATATGATGCCGCGAGATGTGATGCTCAAGCACTTCATTGATCAATGGCTGCATTTAGCCCAAATGAATGGAACCTATCAGAAAATCTACGATAAATGGATGAAGTAAAAGGGAAGACCTCACACGGTGCTTGCAGCGTGTGAGGTCTATTTTTTATGAAGAATCGCACGCTGAAACTCGTTCGCATGGCGCTTGCCAGTCTCATTTTCGTTCTATTTGTTATTGTGTTCCTCGGCGGCGAAACTGGTGAAAAATTGGCAAGGCCGCTGTTGTTCTGGCAATTTACGCCGTCGTTGGTCGAATTTCTGTTCAGTGGCGCGATTGGCGTCTCGTTCGGTTTTGTCATCATCCTTGCGCTTACGCTGCTCTTCGGGCGGTTCTATTGCGCCGTGCTGTGTCCGCTTGGCATTTTGCAGGACGGGCTGTTGTGGGTGGCGCGAATATTCCGCAAAAAGAAACGTTCGACGTATTATCCCCCCTCGCGCCGCCTGCGGTATATTACGGCGCTTGTGACTGCATTTGCCGCGATTGCAGGCAGTTTCACGCTGTTGAATCTGCTTGATCCATACAGCATGTTCGGACGCATTGCGACGCATCTTCTGCGCCCGCTCTATGTCAGCGGAAACAATCTGGTGGTGGCGCTTCTCGAACATTTCGACATCTACGGAATGCATTTGAAGAATGTTGTTCGCGTGTCGCCGCTGCTGCTGGTATTTCCGACAATCACGCTCATTTTGCTGACCATCGCGGTCGTCTTGCGCGGCAGATGGTATTGCAACACGCTCTGCCCGGTCGGTACACTGCTCGGCCTCGTGTCGCGCTTTTCCTGGATAAATGTCAGGTTGCAGCCTGCCGCCTGCACATCATGCAAGCGTTGCGAGCGGGAATGCCGCGCCGGATGCATCAATATTGCGGAAAAACAGATTGATGCCAGCCGCTGTGTCGCCTGTTTTGACTGCCTTGCCGTTTGCCCGACGCATGCCATCACGTATTCGAGCCTGCCTGAACGCAGTCAGGCCGCAGCGCCCGCCGCGAGCCAGACACGCCGTGAATTCATGGTCGGCATGGTCTCATTGCTGGGATTCGCCGCGAGCGCTCCGCTGCGTCTGTGGGCGAAACCGCTGCTTTCAAACGGCATCCGCCTGCCGATTGCGCCGCCTGGCGCGAAAAGCCTCGAGCGTCTGGCTGATCTGTGTACGGGCTGTCATCTCTGCGTTTCCGCCTGCCCATCGCAGGTGCTTCAGCCTGCGCATGGCGCATACGGTTTGCGCGGCGTGATGCAGCCGGAAATGAACTTCGACGCGGGGTTCTGCAATTACGAATGTAATTCGTGCGGCCAGATTTGCCCCACGAAGGCGATTGCGCCGCTGCCGCTCCCTGAAAAACAATTAACGCAGATTGGGACGGTGAATTTATTGAAAGATCGCTGCATCGTGCATACGCGCCACGAGAACTGCGGCGCATGTGCCGAAGTCTGCCCGACTCATGCCGTCTATACGCAAGAGCGAGATGGCGTCTTTTATCCTGAAACAAACCTTGATCTCTGCATCGGCTGCGGCGCATGTCAGTACGTCTGCCCTGTGAGACCCAAAGCGATTATTATCGCCGCGAACCGCGTTCATGCCGTCGCGAAAGAGCCATTTTACGATCAAGAGCCTGCGTCGGAGTCGGAACAAACCACCTTGCCGCAACAGCAATCCGAAGAATTTCCGTTTTAAGTCCAACACGCAAACGCTTGTTTTTACCTCAAAAGCAAGCGTTTGTACGCCTTTTGTCCCAGCAATTGTGTCGGACGCATGCCGCCCGCATTCTCCCGAAAATCGTAACACCGCCAGAAATCGCTTGACAGCAAGACCGGAAGCTGCTTTTCTTTCATCAGCATAACGCCAAAAGACCACAATGATATTGATAATAACACCGAACGAGCGCAAAGGAGAGATCGCATGAAACAAGGGATTCGGGTGTATAATTTGTACCCTAAGTTAGTCGGCCACATGGATAAATGGATTGAGCATTTCGACCGCATCCAGGCGATGAATTTCGACTGGATTTATATCAATCCGATCAATTATCCCGGTTTTTCCGGGTCTGACTACGCGATTAAAAATCACTATCAGTATCATCCGCTGTATGTGACGGGCAAGTATGATTTTCAACATCCTGAAAAGCACGTCAAACAAGGAAATGACCTGTTGAAAAAGGTGTGTAAAGAAGCCGACGCGCGCGGCATGAAATTGATGATGGATGTGGTGATTAATCATACCGCTTTTGATTCTCCGCTGTCGCAAAAACACCCGGAATGGTACGTCAGAAATCCTGACGGCAGCCTGCGCCATCCTGGCGCGATGGACGGCAATAACTGGGTGGAATGGAAAGATTTGGCGCAGATTGATAACGCACATTCGTCCGACCGCCAGAATCTCTGGAATTACTGGGTCGAGATGTTCGTATTTTATTGCAGCCTCGGTGTGCGCGGTTTCCGCTGCGATGCCGCTTATCATGTGCCCGCCGACCTCTGGCGCTTTTTGATTCCACGCGTCAAAGAGCAGTTCCCCGATGCGATCTTTTTAGGCGAAACGCTCGGATGCCAGCCGTATCAAGTCGTTGAAGTCGCCGAGGCCGGTTTCGATTTTATTTCCAACAGTTTCAAATGGTGGAATTTGAAAGACGACTGGTTTCTCGAACAAAACCGGCAGTACGCCCGCCGCGCACCGTCAATCACCTTTCCCGAAAATCATGACACGCTACGTTATGCGCATGAAACCAACGGCAACCAGCGCATGGCGCTCCTGAAATATGCCTTAGGCGCGTATATCTGTTCTAGCATTTCCATCACTATCGGCTTCGAATTCGGTTTCCGCCGCCAGATACATGTGGTGCATACGGATCCGTCATGGTGGGAACCGGCATCGTATGACATTTCCAGCGAGATCGCCAAAATCAACGCGATCAAAGCGAAATACGATATTCTTCAGGAAGACAATTATCTTGAGATATTGCGCCTGAATGACGGACGCCTGTTCGGATTTACCAAAGAGAGCCAGAACGGCAAAGAAAAAATGATCGTGCTGGCCAATCCTGAAACGCACGGGGCGCACACGGTTCGTCTGCCGAATCTGTTTAACATCATGGGGACAACCAATGTGCAGGATATTTCGCCGCATCGGAAGTTAAAACAAGTGACCGACCTTGTCGAACACCAGTTAGAACCTGGCGAAGTCAAGTTACTCTACGCCATTCGTTAACATCCATAAACAGCCCTGTCAGGGTGTAAAACCCTGACAGGGCTTGCTCATTCATTATGCGAATCAAGGATATTTTAACCAGCGAACAACCGCCAGCGAATGCCTCGATTCGCGGGTGGGTACGCACCAAACGGGACGCCAAAGGGTTTGCCTTTTTAGAACTGAATGACGGCTCCTGCTTAAAAAATCTTCAAGTCATTCTTGAAGAATCCATTGCAGGATTCGAGGCGCTGAAAGACATCAATACCGGCGCATCGGTCGCGGTAGAAGGCAACATCGTCGAATCGCCCGGCAAAGGCCAAAAATGGGAACTCCGCGCCACCTCGATCCGCCTGATTGGCGAGGCTGACGCCGAAACCTTTCCGTTACAGAAAAAACGTCATTCCGACGAATTCCTTCGCACCATCGCTCATCTCCGCCCCCGCACCAATAAATTCGGCGCGATGTTCCGCATTCGGTCAGAAAGCGCGTATGCCGCGCATCAATTTTTTCATGAAGGCGGGTTTTTTTATGTGCACACACCGATTATTACAGGATCGGATTGCGAAGGCGCAGGCCAGATGTTTCGCGTGACGACGCTGCCGACCGCGTTTGTCCCGCCGCAAGGCGAAGCGGCGTTCGAGCAGGACTTTTTCGGCAAAGAAGCGAGTCTGACGGTTTCCGGCCAGTTAGAAGCCGAAGCCTACGCCTGTTCGCTTGGCAGCGTCTATACCTTTGGCCCGACATTCCGTTCGGAAAATTCCAACACGCCGCGCCATGCCGCCGAATTCTGGATGATCGAGCCGGAAGTCGCGTTCGCGGATTTGACGGATAATATGGTATTGGCGGAAACGATGGTCAAATACATGACGGCGCATATCATGGAGCAATGCGCGGACGATCTCGAATTGTTCGCCAAATTCGTGGACGACACCCTGATGAACCGCTTAGAAAATTTGGTGAACAGCGACTTTGCGCGGCTGCCGTATCAGGAAGCGATTGATATTTTGAAAGCTTCCGGCAAAACCTTCGAATTTCCGGTGGAGTTCGGCACGGATTTGCAGACCGAACACGAGCGCTATTTGTGCGAAACGCACTTCAAAAAGCCGGTGATTGTGTACGATTATCCGAAAACCATCAAGCCGTTTTACATGCGCCTGAACGACGACAATCGCACCGTGCGCGCGATGGACGTGCTTGTGCCGGGCGTCGGCGAACTCATCGGCGGCAGCCAGCGCGAAGAACGGCTCGACGTGTTGCAGCAGCGCATGGCGGAAGTGAAGATGGAGACCGCGCCGTATTGGTGGTATTTCGACCTGCGCCGCTTCGGCAGCGTGCCGCATTCCGGCTTCGGCATGGGCTTCGAACGCTTTTTGATGATGATCACCGGCGTGAGTAATATCCGCGACGTGATTCCGTTCGCCCGCACACCCAAAAACCTCGAATTTTAACCACGCGAAGCTGTCAGACACCTTGAAGGTGTCTGACAGCTAATGGAGAAAACTATGCCAAAATCACTGGTCATCTATTATTCGTTAGAAGGCAACACGGCGTTGATCGCTAAAGCTGTCGCTGAAACCATGAACGCAGACTTGCTGCAATTACAAACCGTCAAAAGTATTCAGAACAAAGGCATTTTCAAATTTTTCTGGGCAGGCAAACAGGTCATGATGAAAGAACGCCCGGAATTGCAGCCTTTTACAATCAAGCCCACCGATTATGAATTGATTGTGTTTGGTACGCCAGTCTGGGCAGGCAGTTATAGCCCCGCATTTCGCACGTTTTTTGCGCAGTATCCGCTGAAAGGCAAGCAAGTCGCTTTTTTTTGCTGCTTTGGCGGAAACGCGGGGAAAACCATCGAAGCATTGAAGGCAGAATTATCCGGCAACACCTTTCTTGGCGATATCGGCTTCCTGAACCCGGAAAAGACACCGGATGCGTCGGTTCAGACTGCGAAAACATGGGCGAAAAGCATCCTTGACAAGACAGAAAGAACATAAGCCAGAACGTTCTCAGCCAATCTAACCTGATAGTCGGACATGCAAGCGCGTTGCATACGTCTGCGCCGCGCCTGTCCGACTTTCTCCTCATCTCATTCGAAGGAAATACCGCTGCGCCCACTCCTTCCGAATCGCTCCTCACTCTCACTGGTATGGTAACATTTTTTACCGGTCGAATTTTTTACAACGTCACGAATTATTACAGGGGTTATTTCCTCCTCGTTCGCCCTGTATAGCCTGATTATCATGAGTTACTTCATCTCGTCATCATTGGCACGATTTCTGCTATATAGATTCTTGGAGCATATTTACAACGTGATGGTCAGAAGGAGGTGAGATTCATAACCTGCTATAAGGATTTCGTGAGATTTTTTACCCCCACGATATGCGCCTTTGATTTTTTGACATTCCACTATATTTTTTGATTTTTTATTTATTGAATACGGACTAAAAAGGTCTTATTTTATAATAAGGTCTTGTTTATAGATGCGAGGAGAGAACATGATGGAAACCACCACATTAACTCCATATTTAAGAGATATTCGCCAGTATCCGCTGTTGTCTCATGAGGATGAGGTGTCGTTGATACAGCAATCGCGAAAAGGCTCGCAAAACGCAGCAGAACAACTCGTCACGTCGAACCTTCGTTTCGTGGTCAGTATCGCGAAACGGTATCAACATCTTGGGCTGCCGCTTGCGGATTTGATTAACGAGGGAAATATCGGCCTGATGAATGCAATTGGGCAGTTTGATGAAACACGCGGCGTCAAGTTTTCTTCGTATGCCAGTTGGTTGATCAAACGTCAGATTTTTCAGGCGTTAGCGGATAAATCGAAAATCGTGCGCATTCCGATCAAACGTGTGTTGTCGCTCTTGAAGGAGCACCGGAAACTTCATGAATTGTCCAGCGAATTGGGGCGACAGCATGATACTGACACCGATACGCTGCGTCACATCGAATTGCATCTCGAAACGATTAAACGCAAACTCAACGCCTCGTATCCGTATTTATCGCTTGATGCGCCATTGGTTGCGGATGACGACACGAATTCCTTTGTTGATTTTATTTCAGAAGATGAAGAACGACGACCGGATCGCGTGGTCTTGCAAAAAATGGATCAAGACCTTGCCTATCGAGCATTATCCGGTCTGAATGGCCGTGAACGCGACATTGTTGAGATGTACTACGGCTTACAAGACGGCGAACCGAAAACCTTGAAAGACATCGGCGAAAAATTCGGCATTACGCGTGAACGCGTCCGGCAGATCAAAGAAAGCGCGATTAATAAACTCCGCCAAACGTTGCACGTTCACAACTAAATGTGTCGAATACATTGCTGCGAGAGAAAAAAGACTTCAGACCGCTGAAAAGGTGTGAAGTCTTTTTGTTTTATACGCCTCCGCAATTGCGAGAATCTCCTTGAGCAGCGCGCAAAAGATTCGGAAAAAAGAAAAAACGCAAAAAATAAATTGACTTTCCGAGAGCATTGCACTGAGTATTACTTGTCAAGAAATTATAGATTCAACAACTGCTATTTAGGTGAAAGCGAAGGCAAATCGTGAGATACTTTATTTTTTCGGATATTCACGGCAATCTTGAGGCGTTGAGCGTTGCGCTTGCTCAAATCGAAGAAGTCGCTCCTGATAAAATTTTTTGTTTAGGCGATGTGGTCGGCTATGGTCCGAATCCCAATGAATGTATTCAGTTAATTCATCAACGCGCGAATACGACAATCATGGGCAACCACGATCATGCCGTCTTAGGGCTGACCGATATTACCTATTTCAATCAATATGCTAAAATGGCGGTATTGTGGACGCGCCAGGTCTTGACAGAAGAAAATAAGACCATCTTGAACACCTACCCGTTTTCGCACTCCACCGATGATATCTTATTCGTCCATTCTACGCCAGTGAACCCGGAACGATGGGATTACATTTTCAACCCGTTGGAAGGCCGGTATTATCTTCAGCATCTTCGCGAACAGATTTGCTTTATCGGACATTCCCATCAGCCGGTTTATTTCGAGCAGAATGAGCGTGGCGATGTCTCCTACGACCGAAGACATCAGCTTTCCGTGAGCATCAAAGACCATTGCAAATATATCATCAATGTCGGCAGCGTCGGGCAACCTCGCGACGGAAATCCGGACACCTCGTTTGCGGTGTATGATTCCGAAAAACAACTTGTCGAGGTGCGACGCTTACCATACGATTTCACGATCACTCAGCGCAAAATGGCCGAGGCGAATTTGCCGGCGTTCTTGATCGAACGTCTCGCGCATGGGAGATAACGGCATGTTACACGGCGACGATACGGCGCTTATTTTGATTGACGTGCAGGAAAAACTGCTGCCAGTCATGCACGAAAAAGAGCAGTTGGTGACGCATCTTTCTCAATTAGTCAAAGGCGCGGCGGTTTTAGGCGTGCCGATCCTCTGGTTCGAGCAAAATCCCAATGGACTTGGCGCGACGATTCCAGAGGTCGCAGGACTGCTGGCGCAGCAAACGCCAATCATCAAGCGGAGTTTTAGCTGTTGCGCTCATCCCGGCGTCTGGGAGCACATCGAACATGTGCGCCGCCGCCAATTCCTGCTTGCCGGGATTGAAGCGCATATTTGCGTTTATCAGACCGGCATGGAATTGCTGCAACGTGGCTATGATGTGCAGATCGTCAGTGATGCGGTGTCCTCGCGCACTTTCGAAAACAAGCAGCTTGGCATCACGCGAATTCAACAGGCTGGCGGGGTTGTCACCAGCGTTGAAATGGCATTGTTCGAATTATTGAAAATCGCGGAAGGCAGCGCATTCAAAGAAATTCTTCGTATCATCAAATAAAAATTACTTTTCCGCGAATTTAACATTGACAAAAATCTAAAGGATTTTTAGAAGAACATCATCACAGGGACGCTTAGTTCAGAGGCTAGAACGCTGCCTTCACACGGCAGAAGTCGCAGGTTCGAATCCTGCAGCGTCCATTCTATCAGCCCGACCTGAATCAGGTCGGGCATTTTTTTTAAGGAACGATCATGGGGCGAATTCTTGGACTCGATGTTGGCGATAAAACGATAGGCATTGCGTTAAGCGACGAGTTGCGCTGGACGGCGCAAGGCGTGATGACGCTGAAACGCGAAGGCCGCAAAAAAGATATACCGGCGATTGTAGAGTTTGTTAATGCCCATGAAGTCGAAGAAGTTGTGCTTGGATTTCCCAAAAATATGAATAACACGATTGGAGAACGCGCCGAAAAAGTGCTGAAGTTTTCCCGCCAGTTAGAAGCGCAGCTTCCAAAAACCAAAATCATCTTATGGGATGAACGCCTCACCACCGTTGCCGCGAATAATGCGCTCTTAGAAGCAGATGTCAGCCGAAAAAAACGAAAACAGGTGGTTGACACAATTGCCGCCGCGCTGATTCTTCAGGGATATTTGGACGCGCATTCTGTGTAACAGCAGAAACTCTCCGGCCTTTCTTTGTCTGCCCTGTATTTTTACCCGGTAAAGTCACATTTTTTTCTTGCCATATTTTTATTCGCATGTTATTCTCTTTTCTTAACGAATCGAAAGAATCCTTTTTTGTTGGAGAGAATTTTTTATCATTTATCATAGATTTTCGAGTGGAGGGTGGAACACATGTCTCGGTATGTCGCCTCTCAAAAGGGGTTTTCGTTAGTCAAAATGTTGGTTGCCCTGCTTGTGGTGGCCGGAATTGCGCTCTATTTCATGCCGCAGATCGGCGGAGATACATTTACCGTCATTAATCAGCTAAGCGACCGAGCCAAAGGTATCGGAAATCTGTTAGGAAGTAAATTTCGCCTTCTGACGAACACAATCGGCGCAACGACAGAAGGGCTGTCCGTCCGATTTTCCGATCAACTCGCTGGCATCCTCGATAAATTGCATCTGAAGGGGCTGGCGAAAGAATTAAAAAGTGTCAAAGAAGAATGGCAGAAGGATATGCAAATGCTGATCGGAGCCTCGAAATCGCGAGGATTCGATATGAGCAGCACCATGCAAAGTTATAATGAGTATGAGGCCGGCACTCGTAGTTGGCGGCGCGTTGAGACCCAGTATTGGGACGATATGCGTAAGCAGACGCAGCAAGCGATTGAAAAAAGTTTTAAAAATTTCCTGATGCGCCCGGTCGGATGCAGCGATTTTACGGTCGAACTGAAAAAAATATGGGAAATCGGCGCGGCATTTAACGAAGATACTTTTGACGGCTATACTCGCGCCAAAGAACTCAGTCAGGATTTGTATAATCCGCGCTCGTTGGATTTCGTGCCGCTTGTGCTGGAATGGCTGAATATCGCTGGATTATATGTGCCTCCTTCCAACAACGATTGGTTTATTCAGCAACTTCGCCGGGCGATTGAACCCCAAAACGGCCCAACGTCGTATCCGCAGATAATTCAACAGATTGACGGACAGGCCAGTTCGAATCCAGTCTATTGCATTATAGCGAACATCGTAATTGCCGAAATTTATTTGAATTACGACCTGATGAACGGCGCAATAGAACGCTACGATGAGGCAATTCGCAGCCTCTACGCCATTGCGAATCGCATTGATCAGGGAAGCCCCTATTCCTATCAGGCGTTAGGGACACACATGACGTTAGGCTTGCTGAATGAACGCCTGTGCAGCAATGCCGATCTGGCATTAAAAGAATTCAAAGATGTCGTCGCCATTGCGCGGCGGTTAAATCTTCCGTGCAATCAGTATAATACCGCGCATTATCATTTGGCGATTATGAATTTGCAGATTCGGGAACGCGCGACAATTCTACCGCAATTTGTCCCCGCGCCGATAGCGAATACGCAAACGGTGAGTCAGTTGTTACCTGCCGCGACGCCGACTCCGGCTCCTAATCAAGCCACGCCGACTCCGGCATTGGTCAGCAGCACGACAACAACGATAAGCACAAGTACGACGACCAATACATATAGAAGCGATAGCAATGTCGTGAAAGGCACGGTTCCAGCAGGCGGTGGACGCGCGCTCGTCGAAGTGCCGACGGCTGAAGTGATTCCCCCTGCGTCAGAACGGGAAGAACGCCCCGTTGGCGTGACCGCTGTCGTGGTGACGCCGGTTGTGACGCCCACTCCGCTGACGCCAACGTATGCCGAAGGCGAGGTCGTGAAAGGCACGATTGCTCCTGGTGAACTACGCCGAGCAGAACGCGACATTCGCCTGCGTCCGCGCGCGGAATTGGGGCAAACCGTCAAAATGCAGACATTTTCAATCGAGCAATTGTATGATTTGAGTCGGATTCCCGAAGACGCCGTCCGCGAATTCGAAACGTACCTCAAATGTGAGAACGAAGGGGAAGAAGTCGTCGTTGCCCGGTATGTGCTGAATAAATATTTAGGGAAATAGTCTGCACACATGAAAAGGCCGGAAAGAGAAATCTTTCCGGCCTTTTTCTTTTTTCTCTATCGCTCGATGTCAAGTCGGACTTGCGCGACGCCATCGTCTTGCACGCCAAGAACTCTGGCAGCTTCGCCGGAGAGATCGAGCAGACGCGCGCGGTCCTCCGGGCCGCGATCATTGATGCGTACCGTCACCTGCCTGCCGTTTCGAAGATTGGTGACGCGTACGCGCGTCCCGAACGGAAATTCCCGATGCGCCGCTGTCAATTGAGCGATGTCATAGCGTTCGCCGCTGGCGGTCTGATGTCCGTGAAACACATCCTGATAATAGCTGGCCAACCCAATGATTCCAGGCTCCGCAGCAGGCGGAAGCGGCTTACGGCGTTCAGGAGATGGCCGCGATACCACGACAGCGCGTGAAACCTGACGCTTCGGCTGGCGCTCGACAGATAAGGATGTCTGCTGACGCGCTCTTGTCGGCGCGACAGGTGGCGGCTGCGCGTTTTTCCGCCTGCCGGACGACCACATGCCGACAAGCGCAAGACAGCATATCAGCAGAATAATCAGAAGGATTTCTATTTTCAGCAGCGTCGTAAACGCCCGATTATTCATGACCAACGCTCGATAATGCCGCCCCCCAATGCCCCGGCATATCGCCTCTTCTGTCAGTTACAATAGATTACTTGCCAATTCTGCTAATTCGGAACGCTCCCCTTTTTCAAGCGTGACGTGCGCATACAGCTTTTGCCCCTGCATTTTTTCAATCAGATAGCTTAACCCATTGGAATGACTGTCTAAATACGGATGATCAATCTGGAAAATATCGCCGGTAAAGACCATTTTCGTGCCTTCTCCGGCGCGCGTGATAATGGTTTTGATCTCATGCGGCGTCAAGTTTTGCGCCTCATCTACGATAAAATAGACTTTCACCAGACTCCGCCCGCGAATATACGCTAACGGAGAGATGACCAATTTTTCCTCTTCCAGCAACTCTTTGATTTTGCGATGATGCGTTTCCGCTTCGGCAAATTGATTTTGAATCACGCCGAGATTATCGTAGAGCGGCTGCATGTACGGATCCAGTTTCGAATGAATGTCGCCCGGCAAAAAGCCGAGGTCTTTATTGCTTAACGGCACAATCGGACGCGCCATAAAAATCTGCCGGTAGCTTTTGCGTCGTTCTAACCCGGAGGCCAGCGCCAATAAGGTTTTGCCCGTCCCGGCTTTTCCAGAAATGCTGACCAAACGAATGCTGTCATCCGTCAGCGCATTGAGCGCAAACGTTTGCTCGGCATTCCGCGGCGTAATGCCGTAGGCCGAAAATTTATCAACTCGCTTCAGCGTATTATTGCTCGGATCCAAGGTGGTTAACGCCGATTTTCTCGCGCTGCGCAAAATCATGTATTCATGCGGTTTAAGCGGCTCTGATAGATTCAACGCGCTCGGATCGGTTTCGAATGGCTCTTGATACAGATGATCGATGCTTTCTTCCGGGGCATCGTCGTAAATGCGGCGGCCAGTGTATAACGACGACACATCTTTGACATGATCGGTCGTGTAATCTTCTGCGATCAAACCGACCGATTTGGCTTTCATGCGAAAGTTGCCGTCCTTCGTGACCAGAATCACTTGCCGGTCGGGGTTGTCTTTGGCTTGATAATAGGCAATATTGAGAATATGATGGTCTGCTTTCTGGGGAGAGAAGTTCAACACTAAATCCTCATGGAATTTTCGTTCCAATTTTAGCAGAATTTTTCCGTGCCCGGGGCCAATCGCGATGCCATTCTCGAAGGACTGGTCTTCGCTCAACGCATCTAAGGCGCGAATGAATTCACGGGCGTGGTAATTAATGGTGTCGTTCCCTTTTTTGAACTGATCGAGTTCTTCAAGAACCGTAATCGGCAGCACGATGTCGTGTTCCTGGAAATTATGCAGACAGGAACTATCATGAAGGATGACATTCGTATCAAGCACAAACATTTTACGTTTTTTTCTTGGCATACAGCGCTCCTTTCAAGTTGAGGCGATCATCACCCGATCACGTCCCTGAGATTTGGCTTGATAGAGAGCAATATCGGCAGCGTGGATAATATCGCTCGCTTGAAATCCGTGTTCTGGTAAGCCTGCGATCCCAATGGAAATCGTAAAATTCAGCAGATGATCGCGATAGCGAATATGTAGTTGTTTGACGATAATACGAAGTTCTTCTGCCCGTTGCCGAATATCCGACAACGATGCTTCGGGAAGGATGAGCAAAAATTCTTCGCCGCCATATCGGCAGGCGATATCCTCTGCTCTGGTATGTCGAAGGACTAAGCTGCCTAACTCTTTTAACACGATATCCCCGGCTTCGTGGGAATAGGTATCATTCAAACGTTTGAAATGATCGACGTCCAACATCATCACCCCTAATGGCGTATTATGACGCTGCGCCCGTCGAATTTCGCGACTCAGCGAGAGTTCCATGTGGCGGCGATTATACAGATTGGTCAACGGATCAACGATGGATTCCTGCCGCAACCGTTCCCGAAGCTTGATATTGACGAGAGAGAGCGCATATTGTTCCACGATTCCCGCTAACGCAAACCGAACCGAATCGAATTGTTGACCGCCATGTTCTTCAGAAGAGTGCTCCGAGCATAACGCGACATCTATGGAAAGAATCGCCAGGATGTCACCGGCATCTCGGATGGGAAGGCACAGGGATTTTCGATCCGAAGAATAGCCGATATACGTGGATAAGTCTTCGGCTGCGGGGTGATGAATGATTTTCGTATAGTCATGATCGAACACCCAAAAATCGTCAGGGCCGAATTGCCGAATCGTGTCCGAGGGTTGCCCCCAAAATGCCACTTCATGAAATCCGTTCCGTTCATCGTTCATGACCGACAATGAGCCGGAAGAACAAGGCATCAATTCCTGGCAGGCATTAACGATCAGCGGGTAGGTTTCCTGCATGGATTGGCAGCGCTGCATCGCGCTGTTCAATTTATTCAGCAGCGCTAATTCCCGCGTGCGGTCTTCCAACGCTTGCTCGACGTGCTTTCGACTCGTCACGTCTTGGATGATGCAGACGGAAAAACTGGCGGAGAAGAGTTCTTCTTTGCGCACGTCTTGCGAAAGAATCGGCCTGACCTGAATATTCAAAGAACGTTGCAGCAAGGGATCGTTGACTTCGTATTCTGCCGACTCATGCCTTGCCACACGTTCCTGAGCCTCTGCCGAAAATCGTTGCAAATAGCATTCGTGATCCTGGCAATTCGCATGAAGAACGTCATGCACTGTGCGGCCTTTCATCGAAACCACCTGACCGAGATTCCAGGTTTCGACAGAACGATTTACTCGAATAATCCGTCCATACGCATCGAGCAAGCAAACGATATGCGATAACGAATCCGCCGTCACTTCCCATTCTTGTTTGGCTAATTCGATCCGCGCTAAGGTGTCTTGCAACCACAACGCGGTTTGGATACGTTCGGCGATTTCGCATTCTAATTCGATATTTTGCGCTTCTAACCGGAGATTTTGCGCTTGAAGCTGTTCCTGAAGCCGTCGAATTTTCAGATGCGTATTGATCCGCATCACGACTTCCTGGTAATCTAAGGGTTTGGTGACGTAATCTATGCCGCCGACCTCGAATCCGCGAATTTTATCAATCGAATCTGACAGGGCTGTCATAAAAATGATCGGGATCGCGCGGGTCTCTTCATGTTCTTTGAGGCGGGCACACACATCAAAACCGTCAAGCCCTGGCATCAGAATATCGAGCAGGATTAAATCCGGGCGGTGTGTTTCGAGTTCCTGAAAGAGGCGTTCGCCGCTGACAGCTTCAACCACGTCGAATCCTGCGCGATCCAAACACGCATGAAGCGACCGTAATATGGTCAAACTATCATCAACAATAAAAATTTTCCCTTTATTCATACGAACAACCCAGAAAAATTGAGAAAATGATCATCATTTTTATTGCCATTTTTTTGTCAGGACGTATAGGCATTCAGGATGTACATTCTTTACACCATGAGGGAACGATTTTGTCAACAGACAAATGAGATTTTTTGGATGTCGTAACGATTTTCAGGAATACAATGGCGCATCACGCAGAACACCACACCAGAGCATATTATCATTCCCCTGTCGGCTGGCTTGAAATCGTTGGATATGAGCGCGGGCTGACAACCGTCGCGTTTATTGAAACTCCAGCAACGGCGGCGGCAACGCATTCTCCCATCTTAGACGAGGGAATCACTCAGCTTGATGAATATTTTCGGGGCATCCGCCAACATTTTTCTGTCGCATTCGCCCTAAAAGGGACGCCATTTCAGCACAGCGTTTGGCAGCAATTGCAAACGATCCCGTTCGGACAGACGGTAACGTACCATGCGATAGCGGCAGCTATCGGCCTTCCAACGGCCTCACGAGCGGTCGGACACGCTAACATGCGCAATCCGCTCGCCATTCTCATTCCCTGTCATCGGGTGATTGGCAAAAATGGCAGACTGACGGGCTATGCCGGTGGAATCTGGCGAAAAGAATGGTTATTACGTCATGAACGCGCCTGCTTGTTGTAACGATCTATGACGATTCGAATGGAATCGCGCAGTAAAATGTGCTGCCCTGTCCGAATTCGCTCTCGAACCAAATCCGGCCATGCATTCTTTCCAGCAGGTCTTTCGCGATGCTTAAGCCCAGCCCAGCCCCTGAAAATTCTTTTTTCAGCGTATCTTCTCCTAAACCGAATGGTTCCAGGATATTGGCTTGCATCTCGCTGACAATACCGACGCCGGTATCTTTGACGGAGAATAGAAGATGGAATGGTGTATCGAGTTGCGAGACATGCAGGGCAACCGAGCCGTGTTTCGTAAATTTGATCGCATTTCCAAGCACATTCATCAATATCTGTTGCAAGCGCCGACTGTCGCCGTACAGCGCATCTGGCACGTTCTCATCAATGAGCGCGCTGACCGTCAGGTTTTTCCACTGCGCCTGAATTTCGATCACCTGCATCAAGCTGGTAATCACCGTGCGTAAGGAAAACGGATACTCCTGAATGATGGTTTTCCCTTCCATGCTTTCGGTCAGTTCCAGAATATTCTTCAAGACGGTCGCCAAACCGTCTCCGGATTTTTTGATCGTTTCGACATAGCGTTGCTGGCGTTCGTTCAATTTGGTGTGCAGCAGCATTTCGGAAAATCCGAGAATATGATTCAGCGGGGTTCTGAGCTCGTGCCCCATATTGGCTAAAAATTGATAGCGGGCTTTATGGGCGATTTGCGATTCCTCTAACGCGTCCTGCAACGCATCCCGCTGTTGCTTGATGAGATGAAGGTCGCGATACGTGCGAAGCGCGGAGATGACTGCTGTATGCAATCCCTGACTGGTCAGGAGCGATTTGACTTTATAATCATTGATATCATACTCGCGAATCACCGCATATTCAGGCGCTTGCCCGGGCTGACCGGTATAGAGGATGATTCGCGCAATCGAATTTTTGAGCACGTCGCGAATATAGCGCACGACATCAAAACCAGCGGTGTCATGTTCCATGACCACATCGAGGATCACTAAGGCAATGTCAGGATGCTCATCGAACAGGCGGATCGCGTCTTCGCCGGAATAGGCATGAACGTAGGAAAACGACCGTCCTTCGAACGAATGATGTTCCAGAACGCTGATGGTGACGGTATGAATGGCTTCTTCATCGTCAGCAATCATGATCTTCCAGGGATCGGCTGTGTTAGAAGGTATCTGGTTCGGCTTTTCATCCGCAAATATCACCAGTTCATCCTGCACGTCTGATTCTTGGCGAATAGTTCCTGTCATGTTGCGCTCCTCTCGGTTCTGCCGCGTTATTTAAGGTGTGTATTTGTCATCCTGCATGTTTAACACATCTGCGCTGAATTTGTCAACTCAAATTTCGCGCCCCTCTCACAGCAATGCGAAATTGTCGCAAAAGTCCTTGACAGGAAACCATGCGTCTTCGAAAGATGAGTGGATTCGACACCATGTTTTTCTGCATAACGTCTCTTTTTTCGAATAAATCGCATCCAACGTATGAAAGACGGCATTATTCATTATTTTTCAGGAACGGGCAATACCTATCGCGCAGCCAGAGTGGTGGTAGAAAGTTTAAATCCAGCGGGAGCAGAGCGGTATGTCCTGAATAATATCGAACAGAATCGTCCGCTTCCATCAGAAGGGTACGCGACCCACATTGTGATGTTTCCGGTCTATGCCGGAGCCGCCCCGGCAATTATGCTGCGCTATCTGCTGAATCTTCCGCATGTTCAGGGCGCGCGCGCAGCGATTATTGCCATGACCGGACGAACAGAACGTCAACATGGCGATGCGATGCAGGCGTTGGAGCAAGTGTCCAGGTTGCTGACGCGAAAAGGATTTCAGGTACTATTGACCGACGCGGTAGATTCTGTCGCCAATTGGGGGCAGGTCATGAATCCTCCCACTCCCGATGTTCAACAGCAGATTTTGAACGACGCCGACGCTCGCATTCGCGCGATTGCCTCGCAGATTCGACAGCAGCAGACCTCAATACGAACATGCTCGTTGTTCATAAAATACCTCTCGTGGTGTCTGTGGGCGGCGTACACCGTGATAGGCCGCCGCGCATTAGGGAAATTATACGTGGCCGATCATGCGTGCACCGGTTGCGGTCAATGCGCGCATTTGTGTCCGGTTGCCGCCATTCGAATATTTCATGGCATTCCAAAATGGAATTTTCAATGCGAAGGCTGCCAACGGTGTATGAATATCTGCCCGACCCATGCGATTCAGGTCTCTTTTCTGCGCTGGCTGTTTCTCATCGGAACTACCCTGATTTTCCCGATAGCAGCCGTGTCTCATTTTCTTGCGTCGCATGGCATCGTGTGGAGTCTGCTCTTGACGGTATTGACCACCGTCGGAGTGGTCGTCTGCGTTGATATTATCGTCTTCTGCTTCGAATTGTTTCCGCCGTTACGCTCCTGGACGACCGCGAGTTATACACTCCGCTATCGCCGCTACCTTGCTCCTGATTTTATCAAAGTGCTTGCTCGAACGCACAGAGATTCCTGAAATTCCCTTGACAATTCGCGCCGATCCCATCGAAAGGACACCAGAGATCGTTACTCACGTTCCCCCCGATTCGGACAAATATTTTAGAGACTCGTAGATCGCCATGAGGATTGGCTGCGCCAGGTTCAGACGGTTTACATTTATCGCGCCAATTTGCGTAAGGAGGTTCTATGCACTCACAAGAACCGATACATTTTTTATTTCCGCTCTTCAAAACGCCGCATATCATTTTCAGAGCATCAAAAGCCCTGTATGTCAAGCATGTTAAAAGCCGGAAGGAATACCGCAAGGACGACGGATCGTGTGACGTGCCGCCGCAGCAAATCAGCGTCAAAATCACGAACGCCTGCAATCTGCGCTGCAAAACGTGCGGGCAATGGGGCGAAACCGGCTATAATCTCGACGCGAAATCCTCCGATTTGAAAAAGCTTGTTCCGGTGGAAAAATACATCGAACTCGCGGATCAGGTGAAACCGTTTGCCCCGATTTATTACATCTGGGGCGGCGAACCGTTCATGTATCCGGGTTTGCTCGATTTTACGGGGCGCATCAAAGAAAATAATTCGCTGTTGGCGGTCGTGACGAATGCCACGATGTTGGAGGATAACGCCAAAGAAATCGTGGATCAGAAGTGGGAAGCCTTGATGTTTTCGCTCGACGGGCCGGAGTTGATCCATGACGAAATTCGCGGACGCAAAGGGACGTTCCAGAAAGTCGCCGCCGGCATCGAAGCGGTGCGCAAGCTGAAACGCGATCAGAAATCCACGCTCCCCTGGATCATGGCGTTAGTGACTGTCAGCGTGGATAACGCCGCCTGGCTCGACAAAATTTTCGAGGTCGGCGAGCAGTTGAATATTGACTGCATGATCGTCTATTATTCCTGGTTTACCGACGAAACTATCGGCAACGCGCACACGCACGTCATGCAGAAACATCTCGGCATCACGCCGACGAAATGGCGCGGCTACCTCTTTAATCATCATGTGGACACCGACGCGCTTCAGGAAAGCTTGCAACGGATTCGCAACACGAAATGGAAATTTCCGCATCTGTTTATCCCGGATTTGAAGCAAGATCACGATATTGTCGAGTATTATAAAAACCCGGGCAACTTTTTCGGCTACGGCCCTTGCATCTCTCCCTGGTTCGTCGCAGAAGTCATGCCGAACGGCGATGTCGCGCCCTGCCGCGATTATCCCGATTACATCACCGGCAATCTGATGGAGCAATCGTTATTGGAGATTTGGAACGACGAGCGCTATCGCAAATTCCGCCAGGCATTGAAAAATAACGGCGGCACGTTCCCGATCTGCGCCCGCTGCTGCGGCTTGATGGGATGGTAAATACGGCAAAACCCTGCCAGGGTTCGAAACCCTGGCAGGGTTGTTTTTATTCAGTCCGCACGACTTTTTTGACCGTACCATCGAATGTCAAATGATACGCAATCCCGCGCCAGCGCATCACTCGCGTAAACGCCCCTAACATCACCGCCCACGCGCTTAGCACAAGATAGAGCGGCGAGAAGAGAAACCACGACCAGCCACTATGTTGATCATCTGCCGAACGTTTGAGCAGGCGGCAGCAGAGCATCAGCAGCAGAACGAACGCGGTTTTCGCGCCCGCAAACAGCATGATTTTCTTACTGGGAAAGAGCAATGCGCATGTCGCTAACAACGGGAGGCAGAGGATATTGGCGGCGGCATAGGCCAATAACGCCAGCAGTGAAAACCAGATCGGGCGCAGATAGTATTTAAGATACAACGCCTGCCGTTGGAACCAGCGCACCGCGCCGCCAATCGTCGTAATCGTGCCATACGTTTCTTTTACGCAGGTTGGCACGAAGATCGTTTTCCGTTTTTGCTGGAAGATCATCTGAAGCAGCGTCATATCATCCACAACCGTTTTCAGCCAGTATTCCCGCACCCCCATTTTTTCGAAATCTTCGCGCCGAATCGCCGTTGCGCCGCCCCATACCGACTTGGCGAATACGCAATTCATCGCCGCCCATTGCAGGCCGATCATAAAAGCGTGCAGCCGCTCGCCGAACGTCTTATTTCGCAACAGATTCCAGCGAAACCCAACCGACGCCGTAATCTTCGGATCAGAGAGCGGACGCACTAAATCCTGCATCTGCTGCGTCGTCAGGCAGGTCAGCGCGTCTAAAAACACATAGATATCGTCTCGCTCTTCTGACGCCTTGATGCCTTGCAACAAGTTATAATTCTTTTGCCCGCAGAAGTTCGTCAATCCGGCCACCACGACATACGCATCCGGCGTATGCTTGACATGTTTCCGTAATACCGGATACGCCGCGTCATGCTGACTTTCTACGATAAAAAAGAGTTTGGCGTTCTGATAGCGTTGCTGCATGAACGTTCGAATATTGGCCTCGAAAAATTCATCCGTTCCTTTGCACGGAATAAACATCGAAATGCGCGGCGCGTAACCCGGCTGAAAGCGTTTGGCGTAATATTTCCGAAAAATCACGTGATACATCCGCAACGACACGACAAACGAATACGCCACGAACAGCCCGACAAAATCAAGAGCGCTGAATAGATAGAGAGGTTCCATACGTTATCCCCAAGTCATCATATTGTTTCTTTTAACCACACTCTTCCAATAGCTCGAAGAAGCGTTCTCTGGATATGCCCGCCGTCGTCAAATTTGTGCGAATAAGCGTCACTGGAACAAGATGCGGACTACTTTTAATGACCAAAGGGCGTTTCACTCCCGGTTTCGTCAAAATAATATGATCTCCTTTACTGCGTTGCACAGTAAATCCATCAGCTTCGAAAACCTTGATGAGGGTTTTATAGTGAATCGGCGTCAATTTTGACATCTTCCCTCCTCAAGCAGCCAACGCGATTCGCGTTTCGAACAGCGGTTGGCGGGGTTCGTAGCCTCCTCTGACCTTGACAAACCCGGCTTCTTCCAGCACGTCTCGCAATGTCCCCATCCGTTCGCATTCTCCGAAGAAGGCTTCTAACGCTTCTTGCACTGACGCCTGCGCATCTTCCGGCGTATCGCCGAAACTTGACACATTCAATTCCGGCGCAAGTGCGACATACACGTCATCTTCTTGAAAAATTTCCACCTTTACATTTATTTCGAACATTTTTCCTCCTCTCTTCATCTGAGTCTTTTGGATCAAATTTAATGTGGAATCGGGTCATTATGTTTTTTCAGGCTTGCAAGATAGCCTTGCACCGCATCGCGAATATTCTGCAAGGCTTCCTGTCGCGTCTTCCCTTGCGAAACGCAGCCGGGCAATGTCGGACATTCCGCGACAAACACGCTATCTTCGTCTTGCTCGATCAGTATTCTAAAACGCATATTCTCATCTCCTTTATCTCGTTGAATCGTTCGATACGCTCCAGCCAACTATGCCCAATGCGTTACACGAAAGTTTTCTGCGGGCTGCCGTCGTCGGGTTTCGCTCGCGGGGAAAACATTCGGTCATAGGGAACGGATCATGCCGTTTGCATGTCGTTCAAGATATCTGTCACGGTTTGCCCTTTGAAAAGCTCTTTCCGTAATTCCGTATAATCGCCTTCGCCCTTGTCGTATTCCAAGAGGAACTTCAGGCTTCGAGCAATCCCTATTTGAGACTTTAAGGCGTACCAGCCAACTTTCCGAATTTCTAACGGCGTTAAATCAATTGTTAAATTCATGATTGAAAAACCTCCTGAGACATAAAATCCAACACGCTCGCCACTTTTACTGTGATTCCAGTGATTTGGCGAAGTTTTTTCAGCAACACATCATCACATGTAATAAAATAGTCCGCACACGCGGCTTCGGCGCAGGCCACATGCAATGCATCCATTGCCATCACCCCTGAGTGTTCCAATGCGTGTGCGCGATGTTCAATGTGCTCATTCCGCGCAATATATTCGGTGGCTTCAGATAAGATGTCAGCAATAATCATCCGATTTTCCGGTTTGGGATGTTTCTTATTCTCATATTCAAGAACAAACGAATTGACAAGCCGAAAATCCCCTTGTTCCACTTTCGCGAGAATCATAATCAAACATAACGCTTCAAGCATGATCCGCGGCTGCGTTTGGTCATCGAATGGCCGATTGTACACGCAACTATCCAGATATATATTCACTCTCATATCCATCCTTATGGCATCCTTGCTCTCTTAATATCTGTCCATACCTGTGATTCTTTAGCGATTAATTTCGGGTTGCGATATGCGGACAACATTCCCGCCGCGTTTGTGCGCCGAGTGTTCGGTTTGGGTTGCGTGACGCTTGTTTCAAGCTCGTCTTCAGTGAGAATGATGATTTCTACCGTTTTGCCGCGTAACGCTTCCAATTCTTTCAAACATAACGTTTGCGAACGAATCGTCCGGGTAATTTTTACTGTTCGCATAATGTGACCTCCTCTGCAATCCTCGTTTTTTTGCGCTTGTCTGCTTGCAATACTGAAACGGACTCGTTAAACATCACCCATGACCGAAGAAATCGAAATTTTACAAGAAAAATGTCATTTCAGCAATATTTCCCGGCCAACTCGCGATACTGCCGCGCATCGTCGTTTTTCTGGCGTTTGGCACAGCCTTGCGCGAAAATCTCGCACTTACGTTCGAATTCCTGCCGTGCCTGTTCGAATTGCTCATCCGTCAAGCCGCCTGCTTGCAAGAGCTTATCTAACGCCTGAATCCGAAAGCGATCCAACCCCCAGTGGATGTGGGAAAGCTGGTCGTCATGTCCGCCGCGCTTCACAATCAGCGGCGTTTCGATGAAGTACACGGGATAGATTTTGGTGATGCGCAGCCAGAGATCGTAATCTTCGCAGGCTGGCAGCGATTCGTCGAAATAGCCAACATCATCGAACAAGGCGCGGCGAATCATGACGGACGAGGGGCTGATGACGCAGAACGGCAGGCAATTCGGGAAAATATAGCCGCCATGTTTCTGATGTTTTTTCATCTGGTTGACGCGCACGCCGCGCCGAATCCAGATTTCTTCGGTATGGCAAAGCTGCAAATCAGGCTGCGCGTTCATGACGGCGACTTGCGTTTCCAGCTTTTTGGGCAGCCAGAGATCATCGGAATCGAGCAGCGCGATATACTCGCCGCGAGCGGCGCGAATGCCGACGTTACGGGCGTGGCTGACGCCGTGATTCTCCTCACAAACCAGGCGAATGCGCTCGCCATACGCGGCGAGCCGGTCGCGGGTGTCGTCGGTCGAACCGTCGTCAACGACAATCAGTTCGACATCGCGAAAAGTTTGCGCAAGGACGGAATCAATCGCTTCCGTCACGAACGCGGCGCGGTTATAGGTCGGAATTATGACGCTGACAGTTGGCAAATGCAGGTTGACATTCTCCTGTTTCGACTTCTCAATGAACCATCGCTTTGAGCC
Organism: uncultured Candidatus Moduliflexus sp.; assembly: GCA_964602655.1. Taxonomy (GTDB): domain Bacteria; phylum Moduliflexota; class Moduliflexia; order Moduliflexales; family Moduliflexaceae; genus Moduliflexus. The sequence continues at coordinate 33,621 of CAZRSF010000021.1, read as the reverse complement.
GCGACATGATCTGCATCATTTCTGCGCCGCTGACCGCATTGACCACGCCGAACATGGAATCGCTCGATGCGGCGATCAATCCGGCGGACTGGACGCGGTAAATCGCGCCAGCGTATTGATTATCCGCATAGACATCCGAAAACGAGCCATCAGACGCCAGCGGAAGCGCTGCACCTAATTTTTTCAACAGCAGATCGAGTGTGAGCGCCAACTCTCCTTTGCGCATCGGATCATACGGGCGAAAATAGCGATCCGGCGGCAGAGCAATCAAATCGAATTGCACCGCTTTGATGACGTATGGTTTCGCCCAGTGCGTCGTAATATCCGAAATGATCACGCGCTTCGATGGGGCGGGCAGGCGGTCTTCCAACGCCAATTCCACCATCAGCAGCGCGGCGACTTCGCCCCGCGAGACTTCGGGAGCAGTTGCAATCGCGGCATATTGCGGCGGCAGATTATCCTGAATGCGATTCGTCTGCGCCTTTCTGAGCCACTCCGTCGCGTCCTGATTTCCCGGCTCGATGGCAAGCGCCTGCTTAAACGTGTCAATCGCCTGTTCATATTGCTGTTGGGCTAATTTGGCTTTGCCCATCGCCAACATAGCGGGCAGATAGTTCGGATTTTTCGACAGAACGTCCTGAAAATAGCCTTCAGCCATCATGTAATCTTTCTGCGCTAAAAAGAGTTCGCCGATTTCTATCGTAAAATCAACATCATCGGCATTGAGCGAGTGCGCTTTTTGAAATTCTACCAACGCCTGTTCGATGTTTCCGGCGTCCTTGTACGCTTTGCCTTGCTCATAATATTGGCTGAACTGCTCTTCGGCGATAGCGGCAATGCGCTGCTGCGCGGTTACATTGCCCGATTCCAGTGCTAACACCTTGCGGTAGAAACTGGACGCTTTGCGATAATCTCCCATTTTTTCGGACATGCCGCCGAACGCGAGATAGGCCGACGCAGAGCCGGGATCGTAACTCAACACTTTGTTGTAATAGCTTTCGGCGACCAAATACTCGCCTTTTTGCGCGTAGGTGTTGCCTAATCCCAAATACGCGTCAAGATACATGGCGTCCCGCTGGAGCGCTAACTGAAACAGTTGCGCGGCTTCGTCGAATTTTCCCTGATTCAGCGCAGCCGCTCCTTGCTGATACGCCCATTCCGGCGTCGAACGCGCGATCTCCTCCGACTGTGGCAGCGGTGTCGGTTCGACGTCAGGCCGGTGTCCGTTGGTCGGCGGCGGTGTCGGAGCGCAGCCTCCGAAAAGCAACAGGAATGCGCTGCAAAAAAGCACAAGACTTCTCGTATGACGTTTCATAAGCGTTCTCGTATCGCGCGGATGATGACTGCCGCAGCAGCCTTCATCTCGTTTCGTTATGTGTTGGTATTTTCCAGCCGCCTTCGAATCGTCTGGCTCGTCAATTCCCGCAGCGCATCGGCGGCAATCCATTGCGCACTGCGCGATTCCTGCTGTCGCAGGCGTTCGGCGAATGCAATCGTTTGCTGATTCAGCCGCAGATTGCGTTTGCCGATTTGCCGTAACGCCCAATTGACCGCTTTTTTGACAAAATTGCGCGAATCGCTGGCGGCGTGTTCGATCAACGGAAAAAAGGCCGAAAAGGTCGAATCGTCCGCTTTTTTGTCATGCACGGCGAGCGTCGCCATCAGCGCAAAACCGGCGCGTTTGACGAATTCGGCGTCCTGTTGCGCCCATGTCGCCGCCATCTCATACGCATACGGCGTTTTCCGAAACAGGTTGATGGCGCATTGATCGGTCACGTCCCAGGAGGAAAACGCTTGGGCCCAGGCGTTCATCTGCTCTTTGGTCGTCTGCTTCGGGTCGGCAATCAAACTGGCGAGGATGCAGGCTTCATGAATGCCGGCGTCCCACAATTGCAACGCAAGCGCGTGATTCTTCCCCATGGTTTTGGCCAATTGGCGCAAGTCGGGAAGTCTCACGCCAAGCGCGGAGGCGTTATTAATGCCGGCGCGAGTCATGCCAGCGCGTCGTTCCGGCGTCGCAAGCGTACGCAATCGGTTCAGAATATCGTCACGTGTCGCCATAAAATGTCTATCTCCCGTCCCAACTGTTCTTCTGACGTTTCCTTCATAAAAGAAGAAGCTTCTGCTGTCAAATAATTTCTGACAGCCTCTTCGAAATGGCGATGCTCTCGGAAATATCGGCAGAATGATGGAGGCGATATCTCACATCTCCCGTTATTTTCTTCCTTGACACAAACGTCTCGCCCTTGCAAGAGTGTCATGGCTTTACGAATGCCGAGTTTCTACTTACTATTGATTTCGACATGAGAAAATCGGTGTTATAACAACGTATCAGTGATTAGGAACAATATGAAAAAAACCTGTATTGGTGTTCTGCTGTGCGGTCTGCTGCTTTTTATGTCGTCAGTCGGCGTTGCCGAAGAATTGACCAAGTATCTCCCGACGTCAGACGAACTGCCGGGATGGAAGGCGGAAGACGCGCCGCAGCACGCAAAGGGCGACGAGTTATTTTCGCTGATAAACGGCGCGGCAGAGGTGTATTTCGAATACGGCTTTGTCCGCTCCCTTCTGCAATATTATGTCAACGATCAGGAACAATCGCTGCAAATCGAAGTGTATGAAATGACAGACGCGGCAGCGGCGTATGGAATTTTCAGTTTTCATGCCGGGAATGAAGGTAAGCCGATTGCCATCGGCAATGACGGCATCGTCGGCGAATATTATCTGTCGTTCTGGCAGGGCGCGTTTTTCGTGATGCTTTCCGTCTCGGAATCCGAGCCTGAATTCGTCGAAATCCTCGAACAGACCGCGCAGAAGATCGCGTCAAAACTCCCGCCCGGCGGCGAACGTCCCGCATTAGCGACGCGCTTTTTAACGCAGCAGGCCGCGCCGCTCGCCGTCAAATATATCAAAGGCGCGCTTGGATTGTTTAATTTAACGTCATTCGACGCCAATGTGACGAATGGATTCGATGAAGGCGCAATTGCCGACTATGAAGAATTCGAAGTCGCGCTGCTGCGCTATCGCGACGAACAGGCGCTTGCCGTAAGTTTCGAAGCCACACGGAATACGTTTAAAGCAGACGCTGCCATTCGAGATTTTCGCGCAGATACACAGTCGTTTTTTTTCACCGACAAGGACGGAACGCCAATTTATGGCGCGGCGCGGCAAACGTTTTTTTGTCTGATGTCACGCAAGGAACAACAGGCCGCCGCCGAATTTTGTCAGATGATAATCGCAACCCAGGGAAAATAGCTGTCGAATCAACCACGCTGTTGCAGAGATTGCTGATCGTATGCCCGTATGTTGCGATAATTCCAGCCTTGCCGTTTCATCGAATTCTTGCAAGGATAACAAGTTGAAAAGTTCTGTTGTTTCCTTCTTGACAAACCGAAGGGACAGCACAATAGGGACAATATGAAAATGAAATCTATTCATGGCTGCGCGACGCTGCCAGCCTTATGAATCAACACAGTCAGGGAGGATCACTATTATGAAATGGAATCGCCTGTTGACGCTTATTATTGTCATGATGCTTGGATGTGGGAGTGTGCTGTGGCAGCCTCAAGAGAGCGGCGCAGAAGAAAAAAAATCGCCGACCCTTCTCTACGTGTTCTGGGGCGATGGCTGCCCACATTGCGAAAAGGAACGAGAATTTCTAACTCAGATTCGAAAGGATTACCCGGAAGTCGAAATGCGGTGGTTCGAAATCTGGAATCATCCCGAATATGCGAAATTAGCCGATGCGCTCAGTAAAGCGTATAAACTGAAAGGAGTCAGCGTCCCGATGACCTTTATCGGCGATTGGAATTTGATTGGGTTTCAATCCGCAGAAGTCACTGGACCTCAGATTCTCGAACAACTCGATAAATGCGCTAAAAATGCCTGCAAAGACGCGCTTGATCTTCTCGGCCCGCGCGCCGATGTGGAAAAAATTCGCGCGGAAGCCGCTCAAAACGAACCGAAAGACTGGGAACTCTTTCCCGCCGCTCCCAAAGAAGATTCGAAATAACGCTGATTCCGCAGTTGCCCGTGTGTTGAAAACGTTTCGTTGGCGGGTGAAAACCCTGCCAGGGTTTTAAACCCTGACAGGGTTGACATTGTCGCGATGTTCGGCAACCAACGCGGACGGAATCAATTTCACCGCCAGCCAGATCAATCCCGGCACGATCAGCAGATCATCCAACGCGCCGAGCACCGGAATCACGTCTGGGATAAGATCAATTGGCGACACGAAATACGCAACCGCCGCTAACAGCAACAGTTTCGGCAGCCAGGGCGTCCGGGGATCGCTGGCGAGGCGGCGATACAGATTGATTTCGCGCGTGATGGTTTTGACAACAGTTTGTAATCGTTGCAACATGTGCTCTCCTTCTGGCGGTTCAGCCGATGTTTTTGTCTGTTCAAGATTTCGGAAACGAGGCCAGCAGGGTCGAGGCGTTCGGCGTAACCTATCGTATGAATGCCACATTTCCATTATTGACAGTCATATCAAATCAGTACATTTTTAAAATAGGTTCTTATTTCTTCTGCATACCGATCTCCTGTGATGCTCCTGATGTCTCTTTCTCTTCCTTATTGATGAAGATACCATCCAATTATTGGGTAATGAATACAGAGCGCAAGCGCGAACAGCATCAATCGGCGATAATGCTGTTTATCTGCTTTGAGTTGTTCGTCTTCAAAGGAATAGTTGGTGATGAGATAGCCGAGCATTTCTACAATATTCGGATGCTGTTTCTTTCCAAAAAACGTGTGCGCCTTTTCCGGGAAATGACGATGCAGATACTGAACAATCTGTAATCGCTCGACTTCACAAAGGATAATTACGGCCAGGAATGTACACAGGATATACACTCCCCAAAGTTCTCGTTTGAATGCAGGGAACAATCCTTCAGCACTTCTCATGACGATGAGAAGCAGTCCCCATAGCATCCAATAGAACAAGACCGATCTCCGATGTGGTGTCAACCCCTTACGCATAATTCTTCCCCCTATTTATGATTGGCGAGCATTGACTTTTCTGCTCGCATCACATCCCCTTCTGAAATGATCGTCAATATCAATCTTTTTTCTGCAAATCGTTCGGGCAACGCCAGTAGCGTTCGTCCGGGGGCGCGCCCCGTTCCGGCGACGGAAAGAGGCAGGCGCGGCCACCGTCTAACGTCGCGACGGCGTACCAGTTAATTCCGAATTGCTGGCGCGTCGCATTATACCCGAATGCCCTTTCGAACTCCGCCTGCCCCCGAAAAAATTGACGAATCGGCGCGTGTTTCCAGGTATGAAACGCGGAGACTCTCGTCCGTAAGACGCCATCGAGAAATTTCGCTTCCCACCACTGCGGCAACGGTTCGTCGGTGATCTGTACGATGCGATGATCGCCGATGACGCCGCAATCCTGATGACACGCGACCGAATCGCTGGGTTGCGCGCGCGACTCGAAACGCAATCTGTCGCCCGCCCATTCGATGCGCGGCGTCCCTTCGAAGGCGCATTCGCCGAGATTCGGAGCCGCCGCCACAACAGCGCGGCGAACGAGATCATACACGAATACGGACATCGTATCACCGAATGGTCGGTTACTTGTCAGCAGCATCACCAGAATCGCCCGATTATTCAGAGGAACGGCGACAGTTCGATCACAGACGGATTTCACCGTCTCCGGCGGCGCGAATCGCTTCAATTCCGTTGACGCCCAGCGCCCTAACTCGACCGGCAGATACATCTCCTTGTCAATAATCCAGGCGGTCGAAGTCATCTCGTCGCTCTCATGGCGCAACACAATCTCGAAGGTGTGATTGTTGAAGGCGCAGGCCGCGCGTTCTTCCCTTGACGCCCACTCCTCGAACATCGGCTTGAAATCAATCGGCGTGGTGGGAGCGATCTTGTGCCGCGCTAACGCGACATGCCAGCGGATAGCGCGATTCCGATCCTGCGCATACCCGTCGAAAAACGGGAGCGCGTCGCGCGCGGCGTTTCCGATTTCGCCCAGCGCGTACATCACATCGGGAACGACATACGGGCAGCGCTCCTGATCGCAGGTTTTCGCCTCGTCAATCAGCGGCGCGACGAGGATCGCGGCCTCGTTGCCGAAACGTCTAGCCTGTTTCGCAACCGCCTCGATCATTTTGCCATCCTTATCGCTCGCGATAGCCAGCGCAATGGCGGGCAGCATCGTCGTATCGGCGATTCCGGCGTCCAGCATCGGCAACAGCATATTTTCCCGCGCCGGGGCGGCGGCCTGCCGATATGCCCGCCGCACGACCTCGCGGCCTTCCGGCGTCATCGCGCCGATTTGATACAATGTCTGTTGAAGCTGTTCGCGAAAAAACGACGACGTGGATTCGTTCAGCATCGCCTGGACGAGATCAGGCACGATCTTCGTCGCATATGGGGCGACGGCGGTAAACGCATATGCCGCCGCATTGCGCGTATTCATATCGGACGCATCGAGCGCGTCGCGCAGCGTCGGAATCATGCGGCGGATGTCGTCCGCCGGAAGCAACTGCAATTCGACCCGCGCCTGCGACATCACATCCCAGTCGGCGCTCAGCAGCCGCGCTGACAAATCCGTCCCGCCCATGCCTTCGGCAGACGTAAACAGCAGCCAAAACGAAAGCAGGGTTCCGCCGATCCAGAAACCATGCCACAGCAAACGATGTTGTCGAGCAAATGAAATCATATATCGTTCCATGTTATCGGTACCTGCGAACACGGCTGTTCGCAGGTACATGTCACCGTCAATCAGGCGTTGACAACGTCGAATTATTGTTCTTGAAAAATTTTGCGGAGACGGTCGGGCGTCAACAATTCGGCAAACGACACATCGCCGTAACGCAGCCGAACATCTTCCTGCAAGAGTTCTCTGTACATCATTTTTTCCGACGAACGAATATGCAAGAAAAAACAGACGACATCCGTTATGGACGCTTCTTTCAGGCGTTTTTTATCGTTCGGATTCCAGGCGTTGCGATTATCATACAAGGTCGCAAACGCCAACGCAAACGTTTCGTCCGACGCGCCGAAGGGAATGGATAGCGCCATGCCGATGGACATCTTCTACTAATTGTGCTAAAAATAGATCATGAATCCTCTTGACAGGAGAAAACAGTGAGGGGAGCCTGATGAAGAAGGAGGCATCATCGTATAGGGAACGGCGGGGGCAGTGGTCAGCGCAACAGATACCCATCTTCGTTCGAAATTTCAGGCGCTCTGGCAGTTACGATGCGGGATATCTCTTCATGCAGAGCGTTGACGTGTCTGATTTTAAAAACAGCGTCTTCGTGGAAATAGCGACGCAACATACGTGACAATGATATAGCCGCACATAACGTTAAACATGGAGGAACTTATGTCAAAACAACAGATTATCAAACTGATCATTGCCATTTTGATTTGCGAAGGCGCGGGCGTACTTGGCTCGCTGTTCACCGCTCCTGCAATTCCGACATGGTACGTCACACTTGCCAAGCCGTCGTTCAGTCCGCCGAACTGGGTCTTTGCGCCAGTCTGGACAACGCTCTTCGTGATGATGGGCGTGGCCGCTTTTCTTGTCTGGAATAAAGGGTTGGCGCAGCCGGGCGTCAAACTCGCGCTCGGCATGTTCGCGCTTCAGTTGCTGTTCAATTTTTTATGGAGCGCGATGTTTTTCGGGCTGCGTTCGCCTCTGGCCGGGCTGATTGATATTGCGGCGCTCTGGGTGACGCTGGCGACTACCATCTGGCTCTTTTTCAGGATTTCGACGCTGGCCGGGGCGTTGCTGCTGCCGTACTTAGCCTGGGTCAGTTTTGCGTCGGCGCTGAATTTCGCGATCTGGCGGTTGAATTAGATCGTATCGGAAATAAAGACGGTGGGGGTTATCACAACAGCAAGCCGGACAACAGAAGAAACGCCCAAATCAACAGCAGCAGCGACATATTCAGCCCTGGCTGGCGGCGGCGCAGCATCGCGGAAAACGCTTGCCCGCGAGGGCTAATGACGCCGCGATAGAGCGTCGCGCCAAGCAACACGGTCACGACGATATTCAGCATCCCGTCTGGGGCATACAGGCGGAGGTTATCGGCGACGCGCATTCCGAATAACAGACCGGAAATCGTATTCAGCCAGACACCGCCGAACAGACCGGTCAACAGGCAGAACACTGACAACGCGAGCAGCGGCAGATACGCGAATGGCGGCAGCGAACGTGTGATCGGGGTGGGCGTTTCGACATGATAATTAGGTCGAAAGATCGCGGAAAGCTTGAGAAATGAGGCGACCGTGCCGATTCCGGCAAGCGTAATCAGCAGCGCAGCTATCGGCGCATGTTGCAGACCGTACCCGATTATTTTTTTGCTAACAAATCCATTGAGCGGAGGAATTCCGGCGATGCTGCATGCGCCGACCGCGAACGCGACGCTCAAAAGCGGCAGCGCAGGCGCAAGCCCGCCGAGCCGCTTCAGGCTGCGTTCGCCGGTGACGTGAATGACGCCGCCGACGCAGAGGAACAAGAGGCTTTTGAACAGGGCGTGATGAATAACGTGAGCATACGACGCCGTCAAGCCGAGCGGCGTACCGACGCCGAAACTCGCCAGAATATAACCCATCTGCGAGATGGAATGCCATGCTAACAATTTCTTGCAGTCGGACTGCGCGAGCGCGAAGATGACGCCGAAGACCGCCGTGATTGCGCCGAGATGCAAGAAAATCGGTTGAAACGACACGCTCGGAAACGCCAGGACGATCCGCCAGATCGCGAGAAACGCAATTTTGATCACCAAACCGGAGAGGAGCGCGGAGACCGGATGCGGCGCGTTGGCGTGAGCGTCCGGCAGCCACGCATGGAACGGAACGAACGCGGCGCGCATACCGATCCCGACGATCAGCGCCGCTACGCCGACGGCAAAGGTTGACGCGAGTTCCGGATGCGCGGCGCAATATGAGGCCGTGTCGAACAGCGAAAGCGTCCCGGTATGCTGGTAGAAAATCAGAATGCCGAGCAACATGAAGACCATGCCGAAGGAACTCAGCAGCAGGTATTGGAAACTGGCGAACACGGCATCGCCTTTTTGCGCGTAGGCAATCAGGACATACGACGCCAAACCCGAAATTTCAAGGCAGACAAAGAGGTTGAACAAGTCTGCCGCCAGCATGACACCGACCATTCCTGCGACGCTGATGAGAAAGAGGAAATAAAAGGTCGGCTCATACGCCCGCTCCGCAAACGCAAAGAGCAGAATCAGCAGGGACAGCGCGAAAATCACGCCGCACGTCAGCCATGCCAAGCCGTCGAACACCTGCTGGATGCCGACGGACGCCTCCCATCCGCCGACCACAGATAGAACAGGCTGCGGCGTCTCTCCCGGATAGAGCGGAATCAGCAGCGCAAGCGAAACGAGCAGCGCGATTATGCTGGCCGCCTTGCACAACGGCGCTCGCGGAAATGCCTTTTCCAGCAGGCAGACGCCCGCGCCGATCAACGGAACGATCATGAGCAATGCAGTGGCGTTATGATGGATCATGGCGTATCTGCCGTTCGATCTCGGCAATATCGAGGGACTGATATTTTTGATACATTTTGTACACGAGCGAGAGCGCTAAGGCCGTCGTGCAAATCCCGACGACGATGGCGGTCAGCATGAGCGCCTGCGGAATCGGATCAACGATCTCCGTCACGCCCTCGACGAGAATCGGCGCAGATTCACCGGAAAACGAGCCGACGTAGATGAAAAGCATGATGACCGCGCTATTGATGATATTCAGCGCGATGACTTTTTTGATCACATTCCGTTTGGCGAAAAGTCCCCACACGCCCAGCAGAAAAATCAGCAGAATCAAGCCGCCTGCAAACATAATGTCAGACTCAACCCTGCCAGGGTTTCGAACCCTGGCAGGGTTATGTCGAATCCCGAACGTTTATTCATCCCAAAACAGATAAAAACAGATCAGTGTCATGCCTGCGCCGACTTTCAGGCCGATGATCATGTTCAATACGAAAATAAACCCGACATTCGCGGTGTTTCCGGCCTTGTCCGGCGGAAAAATATTGAACAGAAAATAGCCGCTGACCGTCAGGCCAATCAGACCGATCAGCAGAAACGCGAGAAACCCGAACGTTTCCGTCAGGCTGATGGCGCGAGACGGAAACAGGCGTTGGATCGGCTTGACGCCCTGACAGAGCGCCAAAAGAATGATTCCGGATGCCAGCACGACGCCGCCCTGAAATCCGCCGCCGGGGGACAGATGACCGTAGGCGATGACGTAACAGCCGAACAGCAGGATGAAAGGCGCAAGTTTTCTGGCCGCGACGTCCAGAATATCGGTTTTTCTCATGATTTTTTCCCAATCAGCCAGACGACGCCCGACACCGCCAGCATCAGCACAATCGTTTCGCCGAGGGTATCGAAGGCGCGGTAGCCCAAATAAATCGCCGTGACGAGATTGATCGCGCCGGTGTCGGCGATGCCGTGTTGGAAAAAATAGACGGTCGTTGCCGATGGCGCGGGCGGGAAGGCGAGCGAGCGGAGCAAGATCGCTCCGAACGCGAACAGCGTCACCGCAATGATCCCATGATACAGCCATTTGCTTGTCATTGTTTCCGTCAAACAGCCCTGCCAGGGTTCGAAACCCTGGCAGGGCTTATTATCAGTCGCCGTCACGCCGGTCGGTTTTATAAATAATCCAGACGAAAATAAAGGTCGAAATCCCTGCGCCGACCGCCGCTTCGGTCAAGGCCACGTCCGGCGCGTGGAGATAAAAGAAAAACAGCGCGTTCAACAAGCTGAACACGGACAAAAAAATCACCGCGTTCAACAGGTCTTTCGCCTGAAGCGCCAACCAACAGACGACGACTTGCACTGCCAGCAGAATTTCGGTCATTCCGTCGAATCCTCCGAGGCAGGCGGGCGCGGCTTGAATTTTCGCCATGCCACAATATCCTGATTCCAGGCGAAACGGGCGATAATATAGGATGACAACGGGCTGGAAATCATGAAAAAAAGCGTGATCGCCATGATTTTTCCAGCGAGCGGCGAAAACCCTTCGACGAGCAGCGCCGCGATAAAAATCGAAAAGATCGATGTCGTGCCGCATGTCGAAGACGCCTGAAGCCGAGTATAGACATCGGGAAACAGCAACGCGCCGAGATTGCCCATGACGCTGAAAATGATTCCAAGCAGCAAAAAGAGTTGCGCCAGCCAGATCATCATTCTTCCTCCAGAAATTCATTTCGCGGGGATGCAGCCCCGCGCTACCGGCGTCCGAAATAACGAGTAATCGCCAACATGCCCACAAAGCCGAAAATCGCATAGACCAGCGCGACATCAAGATACATCGCTAACTGTTCTTTGACCGCTAACAGCACGAGCATCGCCAGCACTTGCGCCGACACAAGATTCAGCCCGATCATGCGGTCAACGGTCGTGAACAGGAAAAAATAGATCATGATGTCGAATGAGAGTATCATCAGATAAACACTCGTTTCAACAGGGCTTCGAAGTCCCCTTTGATCAGCTCGCCTGCGTACTTGGAATGCAAGGTTTTGGCGTCGAGCCAGTGAACGATCAAATGATCATCGTCAATATTCAGCGTCATCGTGCCGGGCGTCAAGGTGATGGCATTGGCTAACATCACGCGCGCCACGTCGGATTTCAGCGCGGTGCGAAAATGCACGACGCGCGGATTGATATTGCCGCGAATCACGTTGAGCAGCACCTCGAAACTGGCGATATACATTTTGTACACCACTGCCAGTATGAACACAAACAGCCAATGGACGCGAGGGAGCAGGGAACGGCGCTGCGCTTCATGCTCGTCAATGAACATGCTGTACGTGAGCAGCGCGATAAAGAGGCAAAAACCGAAGCCTAACACGAGCGATGATGGGGCAATCGTTCCTGTAAACACCACCCATCCCACCATCAAATAGAGCGTGGTCAGGGCGATTCTGACAAGTTTCCACTTCGTTGAGACGTTCATGGACTCTCCTACTCGATCTCTTCCTGCCGCCGCAACGCCTCCCAAATTTCATCAGCGGTTTGCGCCGTCAGCAGCATGTTTTTGAATTGCGCATGATGAAGGAAACGCGATAATTTGCTTAAAAGTTGCAGATGCTCGGTCGGTTTGCCTTTCGGTCCTAAAATCAGAAAGAGCAGCGTCACCGGCTGCTTATCAATCGCATTGAATTTGATGCCCTCAGATTTCCGGCCAAACGCCATGACCGCCTGCTCCACATGGCTGACCAATTTATGCGGGATCGCGACGCCTTCGCCAATACCGGTCGAAACCACTTCTTCTTGCGCCATGAGTTCATCCGCCAGACCTTTGATGCTTGAGACGTTTCCGGTTTTCAAGAGCAGATTCACCAACTCTTCAATCGCTTCCGCCTTTTTGGTCGCATACATGTCCAACTTGATGCAGCGGCGATCCAAAATCTCCGACAATTTCATGCTCATTCCTCCTCTTCCTCTTTGACCAGCCCTCGCGCATAATCAATCGGCACGGTAAACAAAATTCCGGTGCCGGGTTCATCGAGATTGCCGCAGACGTTATCCAGCAGTTTTTCCAATTTCGGAATCCGTTCTTCGTGCGTGACCACTGAAAAGATCGTTTTATTATACGGCTTATTCCCTTTCATAAAATCTTTGAACGCCGCAAACAGCGGCACTTCGTAGGTCAGAAATCGCCCCATCCCCTCGGAATCGAGGATCGTTGCCCCGGTAATGCCCGCTTCGACATACGCCACCAGCACTTCATCCAATAATTCTTCTTTATTCAGCACGAACACTAAGAGTTTCATGGTAACACAATTTCTAAGTATAGCATTATTTATGACTATCGACTCCGCTTCAGGAGTGTCAAGGCGAAGCTTTGACAGCGAAAGCTTCACTTTCGCACTCCTCAGATCGTGTCAATAGGAATGTTCGGGGGATGCCTTAACTCCGCGCGATGATGGCTTGCTGCGGCATAATCCCGCTTTTCAGAAAAAATTTGAGCCGTCCGATGGTCATGGTGTTGCGATAGAAAATGCTGCCATCGTGCCAGACGCCAGACTCGTCCAATGCGCCTTGCGCCCCGTTGTGGAATGATTGGAACAGTTCAGAGCTGCGGGTCACGCCGAGAAATTTCTTGTTCAGGCTGAGTTTCACGCCGAATAAAAAGCTGTCCTGCTCGAATTCGTCCAAGAGATCGGGATTGATGTGAATGGAAAAGAGGTGGCGCGTCGTGGAATATTCGCCGTCGCAGCATTGCTCAAGATCGATATCCGCCATATTGAAATACATGCGTAAGGTCTGGGAATTGCTCTGCTCGATAAAATCAATAAACTCCGGCAGCAGCGTGGTTTTGCCGTAGCGCTGTTTTTTCGCAAAGCTGGAATACATGGCCAGCGTGGTATATTTTTCGAGCCGGTACGAATAGTAATTGTCCACGTATTTCACCCGCCAATGTTTGGTCAGTTGAATCAGCGCGTTTTCCACGTCATCCCACAGTTCTTTGCCCACAAAATACGCGCCCATGACCGACATGATCGATTGGACTGAGAGCAAATCCTTCGGATTGAAGACGGCAAAAATACCAGTGATTACGATGCCTAAAAAAATGCCGAGGAATTTATTGAACTGGCTGGCGATTTGCTCGTAGGCGGATTTTTGATGGCTGAGAATATCGTGAACATACTCTTCGAACGGGTAAAATCTGATATGATTCGAGCCGACTTTACGGCTGTAGGGGTAGAGAACAATATGACTCTCAACCGAGTGATAGCGTTTCAACTCGTCAAGGTGATTCATATCCACATCGTAAATATGCGGAATGTCCGAATTTTTACTGAGATGAATAATATCGCGAAATGGAAACATCAACGAGGCCATACGATTTTTGTTCCCCCTGGTCGAAAAAATTGTTCTGCTTGCGCCAATCGTTCCGGCGTGCCGACATCAATCCAGTAGCCCTGATCGTGCGGATATGCCAGAATGTCGCTGGTTGACGCGGCCTGGAGATAGACGTCGATCATTGAAAACACGGTTTGTTCTGGCATGACTGCAAAGAGCGTCGGGCTGATCACGTGAATGCCGCTGAACGCGAATGCCTGCCATGTTCCGTCAGCAGGCGTTCGCGCGATCTTCTGCTCGCCGCGCCCTTGATGTTCCCAGCCGCACAAGCGTCCGCGCAGATCGAACAATAATTTGCGCGTCGAGGGGCGATTCATGACGCATAACGTCGCAAGCGCGTCAGGATGGGCGCAGTGGAATTGATATAATGCCGATAAATCAACATCGGAGACGACATCAACATTGTGCGCGAAAAACGGCTGTCCGTCCTCAAAAAACCAGGCGGCTTTTTTGAGTCCGCCGCCAGTGTCTAAGAGCAGATCGCGTTCGTCGGACACCTGAATCGTCACGTCCGAGGGATCGCGCTGCCGCACAAATTCGAAAATCAGGTCGGCGAAATAATGCGCATTGATTATGATTTCCCGAACGCCCGCCTGCTGCAATCGTTGAATCGCAATTTCCAGCAATGGCGTTCCTTGTATCGGAATCAAGGCTTTCGGGCAGGAATCGGTCAACGGGCGCAGCCGCGTCCCGAATCCGGCGGCAAAAATCATGGCTTTCATGCGTTTCTCGGTCTTATTCCTCTTTGGCGACGAATTGATCTATTTTCTCTTTCAATTTCTGGCATTTCTGATAAAAATCGTCTTGCGGATCAAGGCAGGCCAACGCGCTGTCCAAAATCGGGATCCAGCGCGTCTGATGCTGTGAAAGTTGTTTGAAAAAATCTTGCTGCGACCGTAAATATGTGCCATAGACTTCAATCGCAGGTTTGATAATTTCTCCTTTGAATTTTCGGATTTTCTGCAAGGTTGTCCAATATCCATCTACGGCTTCAGGGAAGCCGCGCCGCAATTTTTGAATGGCCTGTTCCAGCATACGCATATCGCGCGAAAGGTTTTCTCCCACGATTTCCTCGGGAATTTCGATGTCAAGGTAGCGTTTATGCGTCGCGTCTGCGGCAAGAATCAGATTCGCTGTCCGCACGAGTTCGAGACTGGTGAGAATATCCTCGTTGACGATTTGCACGTAGTTATGAAAATGCGTCTGGAGGACATCTTGATATTCTTCATAAATATCAATATCATGTTCCCGGCAGTATGCTTCGAAAATGCGAAAGTCTTTGTCAGCCAGCGCAATAATTTCCAGGTCTTCTAACAATGCCTGATAGAGATCAAGCAGATAGAACGAAAACATCTGCCCCAACGCAGAGGCCGTTCGCACGATTTCGGCTTCGTCGGAAATATCGGGAATCACGACTTTTTCCGTGAGCGATTGGCAAATTTCTTTCACCAATTCCACTCGTTGATCAACAACCGCGCTGTCGCGAGCGACTTTTTCGGCAAAAATAATCACGCCGTGCACATCATGATGTCCGTGCGTGTTGATGTGCTCGGTCCAGCCGACGCATTCGTTCAACACGGCAGCGATGTGCATATTTCTGACGCGTTCGGCGTAATAGGTATCTAACGTTTGCGAGATTTTTTTATAGATATTGACCAACAGTTGTTCATTGCTGCCGTTCGGCCTGGGGGCGATAAAATGCGTAAAATTCCATTCGACCTGCGCCTCGACGCTCGCAAATTCTTTGCGGTGGAAGAGCGCCGAGATCGTTTCTGAACTGGCTGACAATGTCTTTTCAATGTAATGCGCGCTGAAACGGCTTAACGAAAATTGAGGATTCAGGGTATGCAGTTGGATGAAATGATCAAGCGTGGAAGAAACGGACAACACAAGCGGCGCTAACTCATCGAACACATGCTCAGCAACGCCTTTCGACTTAATGAAGCGATCCAGCGCATTCTGGAGCGCCGCAACTTCTCCCAGGATTCTTCTTACGAATTGAGGGTCCGAATCATATCTCATGACTGTCCGTCACCAGATAGCCTTTAACGATTCCAGGGTATCAGCAATGCGTTGCTGATGGTATTTTTTGAGAAGCGTCCCGATACGAGGATACTGCTTGACGACTATCGCAAGATCATGCTTGGTGAATTTCAGGGCGTGCACGTCAGAGATCGCAATGATTGTCGCTGAACGAGGTTCGTTCGTGATCAGCGCCTGCTCGCCGAAAAAATCGCCATCTTGCAACGTGGCAAGATGCAAACGTTCCTGGTCTGATTTAATCACGTTGACGCCGCCTTCTTCCTCGACCAATGTGGTGTACACGCCGACCTGTCCGGTTTTGATCACATACATTTCTTCGCCATGTTCTCCTTCGGCGATAATTGTCGTCCCTTTGCGAAATGTTGTCGGGCTGAAGTGTTCGGCAATCTTTGCGCGTTCGACCGGTTCGAGGTGGCTGAACAGCGGAACGCGCGCTAAGGTCACATCCGCGTTTTTATGCTGATAATACGCAAGGAGAAGCGATTCCGACAATTCGGGTTCTCGTTTGATGAGCGTCGTTAAGGCCGCCTTCGGAATTTCCAGCACACGGCCACTCTGCTCCACCCTGACAGAGATCGCAGGGCGTAACGGCGTTTCCTGGCTTTGGCGCATGGGCGCAAATAAAAACACGCCCCCCCAAAATCCGCCGACATTCAACTGCTGCAACAAGGAATCCTGTCCTTCTTTATCTTTGGTATAAATATGAACGCTGCCTTCAAGAATGACAAATAACGATTCCGGCTCATCGGCCTCTTTAAGCAGAGATTCTTTGGCATGGGTCGTATGGATGTGACATTGTTTTTCAAGCCACTGACGATTTTCCGAAGAGAGTTGCGCTAACAGCGGCACAGAGCCGACATAACGTTCTAAGGAAGGATACTCGTGTTGAACAACCGTCAGATCGATCTCTTCATCTGCGGTTTCAGGCGCTTCTACCAGTGATTCGTCCTCTTCGGCATGCGCTTCCTGAACTGTCTGCGCATCTCGATACTGCTGTACCAGCGGTTCCGCCACAATCCCGCGCTGGAAATATAGATCGGATAAACGGTCTAACGCTTCCTTCCGTTCCGGTTCAAGCCTGACGATGATTTTATTGACCGCAATCGCTTTCACCAAAAATCCATCATTCGCATATTGAACTGCGGCAGCCGTATATTCTTGAATTGCGGATTTTTTATCGCCGATTTTGGCGTAAATATCCCCTAATTTCAACCGAATATTGACATTATTCGGGTCGCGCTGCAACTGTTCTTTATATGCCTCGATTTGCGTCTCTTCTTTGGATTTTTTCGTTCCCAGATGTTTGAAGCTGTTGAGCATGACTCCACCCACCTCTCGTCAGCGTGTTTTGCTCTATAAATGTCAGAGAGCGGCAACCGTTCTTTCTGGTTGGCTGCCGCTCGTTCATGTCGTCTATGCTTTTTTGAAAATGCCGCCTTTGACACGTTTATCCCATTCGTACAGAATCGGAGTGGCGACAAACACCGACGAATATGTGCCGATAATCACGCCGACTAAAAGCGCAAAGGCGAAACTGTTAATCACGCGGCCACCCGCCACGAACAGAACGATAAGGACGAAAATCGTCGTCATACCGGTCAAGATCGTGCGGCTCCAGGTTTGCTGCATACTGACGTTCAGCAATTCGCCAATATCCATTTTGCCTCGCAAATGCAGATTTTCACGAATCCGGTCGAACACGACAATCGTATCATTGACCGAATACCCAATGACCGTCAAGATCGCCGCAATGACAGGAAGTGTAATTTCGCGATCCGTCAGCGATAATGCGCCGATGGTGACGAGCGAATCGTGCACCAGTGCGATAATCGCGGCAAACGCGAAATGATACTCGAAATAGACGCAGGCCGCCAACACCGCGATAATACCGACCGCAATCAACAGCGTCAAGGCGATATTCCAGGATGTCAGACCGATAATAATCACCGCAATAATCGCAACCGGAAAGGCAAATTTCGATTCGAATCGCCAGGAAATATACAAGACCATCCCGGCAAACATGAACAACATCGAAAGCTGCGCGCTGCGCCAGAGTTCGCTGCCGACCTGTGGCCCGATCTGCTCGGCTTGTTCCGCTTCGAAACTCTTTTCGCCGAATGCCGTTTGTAATGCTTTTTGAATTTTTCCGCTTTCATCTTCGCCTTCCGTCGCTTTGATTAACGGTACGCGAATCATCACCAGATTCTCTTCGCCAACGCGCTGGATCGAGGCATCCGGGAAACCAGCCTGTTCTACGGCGTTACGAACCGCGTCAATTTCCGGCATATCGGAAAATCTCACCTGCACCAGCGTGCCTCCGGCAAAATCAATGCCGAAGTTAATGCCTCCTTTAAAGGCAATCGAGCCAAGTCCCAACACAAGCAACACCATCGAAACCACAAACGCCGTCATGCGGTTACCGATAAAATCAAATGTAAATTTTGGTTTCTCCATACGTGGTTCCTTCTCCCTTCCGCCTAAATGCTTAACTTTTTCACT
Source organism: uncultured Candidatus Moduliflexus sp. (assembly GCA_964602655.1). Classification (GTDB taxonomy): domain Bacteria; phylum Moduliflexota; class Moduliflexia; order Moduliflexales; family Moduliflexaceae; genus Moduliflexus. The sequence continues at coordinate 15,211 of CAZRSF010000021.1, read as the reverse complement.
TTTCCACTGGACAGCAACAGATCGAACAGCACTTTCGTCACCACTAACGCCGTAAATAATGTTGTGACAATACCGAGGCACAGCGTCACCGCAAAGCCTTTGATCGGACCAGTGCCGAATTGGAACAAAATTATGCCAGATAACAACGTGGTCAAATTCGAATCAATAATCGTCACGTGGGCGCGAGCAAAACCGTTCTCCACCGCAGAACGCAACGTTTTCCCTTTACGTAATTCTTCTTTGATACGTTCGTAAATCAAAATGTTCGAATCCACCGCCATACCGATGGTCAAGGCGATACCGGCCAGACCTGGCATCGTCAAGGTGGTGCCCCAATATGCCAGCAGCGCCATCATAAACACGAAGTTGAAGATGAGGGCAACATTGGCAAGTATGCCAGAGAATTTATAGATCGCCAGCATGAAGATAAACGTCATGATCGATCCGATAATAATAGATCTCACTCCAGCGCGAATCGAATCTTCGCCGAGGCTTGGGCCAACGACGACGTTTTGCAGGATTTTCATCGGCGCGGGCAACGCTCCGGCACGTAAGACGATGGCGAGGTCGGTGGCTTTTTCTAACGTAAAATTGCCGGTAATCTGACCGTCGCTGCTGATTTTCGAACGAATGACCGGCGCAGATTGCACGATGTCGTCTAAGACAATCGCAAGTTGCGTGCCGATATTCGCTTCGGTCAATGCGCCAAACAATTTCGCGCCTTCCCGGTCGAATTCGAAACTGACGGCAGACATCCCCATTTCATCTTTGGAGACGCGAGCGTCTTTCAGATTCGCCCCCGTGACCTTCGCTTCTTTTTCTAAAAGGTAGAAAACTGTGGGAGTATCAGAAACAGGCAACGCGGGATCGGTTTCGGTTTCTGTCACGCCCGGCAAAATGATCGTTCCCTCAGGAGCTTTGCCGTCATGCCGTTTGAGGAGCGCATCCTCTGTCGCGGCCATGTCTTTCACCAATTGGAAGCGCAATTCTGCTGTTGTCTGGATTAACTCCATTGCGCGCTGCACATCTTTCAAGCCTGGCAATTCAACAATAATGCGATCTTTCCCCTGTCGCTGAATCAGCGGTTCCGCCACGCCGTATTCGTCAACACGATTGCGAATCGTCAGCAATGCCTGTTTGATCGCATTTTCTTTCCAATACTCAATCACCTGAGCTTTGAGCCGTACGGAAAACGTATTACCTGCGACACCGCTTTTTTCTTCGAAATTCGGCAATTCCTTATTGACATACGCCAGCGCTTTTTCAGCGTCTTCCGGAGTGGTCGCCGTAATTTTCAGCGTATCCGGCATTTCGACCACAATAGAATTCGTTTTCAGTCGTTCTTTTTTGAATTCCTGCGTGATGACATCTTTTGTCCGAACCAACTCATTTTCCACGACTTTGTCTGTTTGAACTTCTAAAATCAGATGCAGACCGCCTTGCAAGTCTAATCCTAAGACAATGGACTTATTAATCGGATACAAGTACCAGATCGACAACGCGGTTAAAATAACAATTAACGGAACCTTCCATTGTAAATCGCCTTTGAACATTGCCCGCTCCTATTCTTCAGATTCGCTTGATTCGCCCGTTTGCACGCCAGCAATTGCGCTTCGTGAAACCTTCACCTTGACCTGATTCGCAATCTTCAGTTGAATAACTTTTTCATCAATACTTTCTATCGTCCCATATAAACCGCCGGTGGTGATAATCCGATCTCCGCGTTTGACATTTTGAAGCATCTGTTGATGTTGCTGCTGTTTCTTTTGCTGCGGACGAATCAACAGAAAATAGAAAATCACGAAAATCAGGATAAGCGGCGCAAACGACATAATGCCCTGCGTCAAACTATCCGGTTGGGCGGTTGTCGCCCCGTCTCCTACCTGACTCAACAATAACTGCGCTGTTCTGAATAATTCAACCAATTCCCGTCCTCCTTACTGGTCATGGCACGTTTCTGAAAGACAAGGCGCATCCCTGTTTTTCAGACGTCACGACTGATTGACATGGTGTTCTTCTTCGAAATACTCCCGCTCGAACGCTGCGTGAAAGTCATGAAACGCTGTCTCTGCAATAGCGTTTCGGAGACGACTCATTAAGTCAAGATAAAAATGTAAATTATGAATCGTATTCAGCATCGAAGAAAGAATCTCTTTCGACATAAACAGATGCCGCAAATACGCCCGGCTGAAATTGCGGCAGGTATAACACGCGCACGCCTCGTCTATCGGACGCGGATCGTCGCGATACTGCGCCTGCTTGATCGAGAGTTGCCCGCGTCGCGTGAATAACGCGCCATTCCGGGCGTTGCGCGTCGGTAGGACGCAATCGAACATATCCACGCCCATCGCCGCGCCGCGCACGAGATCGAGCGGCGTCCCGACGCCCATCAAATAGCGCGGCGCGTCTTGGGGCAGCAACGGCGCGGTCTGCTCCAACACCTCAAACATCAGCGGTTTCGGCTCGCCGACGCTCAAGCCGCCGATAGCGTAGCCATCGAAACCGATTTCAGCCAATTGTTCCACGCTCTGCTTACGCAAATCGGCATACATGCCGCCCTGCGCGATGCCGAACAACAGTTGATTCGGATTGACAAGGCGTTCCGGCGCGCGCTGCGAATCCTGATGAAAGCGCTTGCAGCGTTCCGCCCACGCCATGCTCATCGTCATGGATTTCGCCGCGTAGCCCCGTTCCGCCGGATAGGGCGTACACTCGTCGAAACACATCATGATGTCGGAACCGAGCGCCTGCTGAATTTCGATGGATGTTTCGGGCGACAACATGTGCAACGAGCCGTCAAGATGCGACCGAAATGTCACGCCCTCATCTGTAATCTTGCGCAGATCGCCGAGACTGTACACCTGAAATCCGCCGCTATCCGTCAGAATCGGACGATCCCACACCATGAATTTGTGCAGGCCGCCTAATTGCCGCACCAACTCATGCCCCGGACGCAGATAGAGATGATAGGTATTGCCTAAAATGATTTTGGCGTCAATCTCCGCCAGCGTGGTCGGCAGCATCGCCTTTACCGTTCCTGCCGTCCCTACCGGCATGAAAATCGGGGTCGGCACGTCGCCATGCGCTGTTGTCAATGTGCCTAATCGCGCATGAGAATGCGGATCGGTCTGTAATACACGAAAAGTCATAAGGTATTCAATAAGACCGCGATCACCCGCCAGGGAACCGCGTCTTCCGGGAGAAAGGCGTCGGCTTCGAAGTCATCGAAAAAGACTAATGGCACGAAACAGCCCGATTGCTTGACTATCTCGATAAACTCGTCGAACGTCAGCGCAAGCTTGCGATTTTTCATCACGACATACGACGCCCCTTCCTGACAGGTAATGCCGAACGAACACTGTTCCGCAAACGTATGGTCTTCCGGGTTGATAAAGCCGTGCCGGAGATAGGAGGTGGTGACAGCGCATTCCCCGCGTGTTTCCGTCCAAATATCTTCGACATTATGATTGTCGAAATCGTCAATCACCCCGACTTCGACGACATAGAGACCGCCGGGGTTCAACGCCTTCGCGACCGTCTGCAAGTGGGTCACGATCCGGCGCTCATCGGTCAGATAGGTCAGCGAATCGAATAAATTCACGGCAATATCGCATGGACGCGGCAGCGTCGCGTCCGTCATATCGGCGCACAGAATCGAAAGCTCCAACGATTCTTGCCAGCCCCTTCGCGCGGCATATTGACACATCGCGTCATCATGATCCACCCCGTAGGCATGGTAGCCGCGCCGGGCGAATTCGACCGTGAAATAGCCTGTGCCGCAGGCATACTCCACCACCGATTCCACCGGAATATCGGTGTACATTTCGGCGCAGTGTTCGATGAAATCTACGGTTTTTTGCGCGTTGCGAAACTGGAATGCCGTATCATAAATTGCCGGAAGCGAAACAAATTCCATGACGAATCCTCCCTTGAATGAGAATTCACCGGAAATAAGGAGGGGAGGCTTTTGTCAAGAATTTTCTCGACACGCCTGCGCTTTGTCGTAGGGCGAAACTATAGTTTCGCCCTACGACATTCTCAATCATCAGGGTTGTCATCGCGCCGAAAAGTAGTCTTCGACATTCTTGATGCCGAGCGTCTGGCAGATTTTCAACGAGGCCGAAGATTTATTCAGCGTGTACAGATGAATCCCCCGAACGCGATGGTCAATCAAATCGCGAATTTGTTCGGTGGCCCAATGAATGCCGATTTGTTCCACGAGTTCATCGTCATTTTTTACACGCGACACCGCCCGAAGCAGCGGAGCAGGAAAACGCGCGCCTGCCGCCAATTCCGCCATGCGCAGCATTCCTTTCCAGGTGGTTATCGGCATAATACCCGCGAGGATCGGCACGTGAATTCCGGCTAATTCGCACCGTTCGCAGAAATCGTAAAAATCGCGGTTATCGAAAAATAACTGCGTGGTGATATAATCCGCGCCCGCGTCCACCTTTGCTTTCAAACGTTCGATTTCCAACAGCCGGTTCGGCGTTTGGGGATGACCTTCAGGAAAACCGGCCACGCCGATTCCGATCTGCGGAAATTCTTGTTTGATGAACGCGATCAAATCTGTTGCGTACAGGAATTCGCCGCCGTCCGGCGACCATTCCGCCTGTCCTTTCGGCGGATCGCCGCGCAATGCTAAAATATTGGTGATCCCATGCTGAAGATAGTCGGTTAAAATCTGGCGAATATCCTCTTTTTTCGCGCCGACGCAGGTCAAATGCGCCACCACGTTCAGCGACGCCTCGGCTTGAATGCGCGTCACTAATCGGTGTGTATTTGCGCGTGTCGTGCCGCCTGCGCCATACGTGACGCTGACGAAGGACGGATGCAGCGGTTGTAAATTGGCAACCGTTTCGAAGAGTTCCTCCCATCCTTTCTCGGTTTTCGGCGGGAAAAATTCGAAACTTAACAAGGTTTGATTGGTTTGAAGAAGCTCTTTTATCAACATAACGTTTCCTTATTATTCGGTACGCTCAGTCAAACCTGTCAGACACCTTCAAGGTGTCTGACAGGTGTTCTTTTCGCTTGATCTGATTGAATGACATTGTCATTTCGTGTCTTTCGTGGTCAATAATTACCTTTACTCCACCTCTGTTGAATTATCTGAAAAAGTAAAGAAAAAACATGCTATTTCTATTGACATTCTCTGTAAAAGCGCGAAAATTGCATTATGTAGTAATAAGGAACGCAACAAAACCCCAGTCAGGGTTCGCAACCCTGACTGGGGTGGATCAAACCTCAACACCAATAAGGAGAATAGCACATGGCACGAGCAGCCAATCTTGGATACCCGCGCATCGGGCAGAAACGGGAACTCAAAATCGCGTTGGAATCATATTGGAAAGGCGCAAGCAGCGAGCAGGAATTATTGGAAAGCGCTCGACAGTTGCGCCGAAAACATTGGGAAACCCAGAAACAAGCCGGAATCGAACGCATTCCATCGAATGATTTTTCTTTGTATGATCACATCCTCGACACGATTGCGATGGTCGGCGCAGTGCCGCCGCGCTATCAGTGGAGCGGCGGAACCATTGATTTGCCGACCTATTTTCTCATGGCGCGAGGCGGGCAGAAAAACGGCCAGGACATGTCGGCGATGGAAATGACCAAATGGTTTGACACGAATTATCACTACATCGTGCCGGAGTTTTCACCTGAGCAGACGTTTCGGTTGAGTTCCCGCAAGCTGGTCGAAGAATTTTCGGAAGCGAAACAACTTGGCATTCATACGCGGCCTGTGCTGGTTGGCCCGGTGTCGTTCCTCCTTTCGGGCAAATCGCAAGCCGACGGTTTTGCGCCGCTGTCGCTGTTAGATCGCCTGCTGCCGGTGTATGCCGAAATCTTGCAGGAATTGCAAAAAGCCGGGGCGGATTGCGTGCAAATAGATGAGCCGTTCCTTGTGCTGGAACTTTCCGCTGATGCGCAGGAAGCGTATCGTAAAGCCTACGTCGCGCTGCATGACGCCGTGCCGGGCATCAACATCGTGTTGACCACCTACTTCGGCTCATTGCAGGAAAATCTGCCGTTAGCGCTCTCGCTGCCGGTCAAGGCGTTGCATCTCGATCTTGTCCGCGCTCCGCAACAGTTAGAACCGGCACTCGCCGCGCTGCCGCCATCCATGTCGCTGTCGCTTGGCGTGGTAGATGGCCGGAACGTCTGGCGCACCAATTTTGCGCGAGCATTGGCGCAACTGGAAAAAGCGGCGAATAAAATCGGCAAAGATCGCGTATTGGTCGCGCCATCCTGCTCGCTGATGTTTACGCCGGTGGATGTGGAGGCCGAAACCGCGCTGGATGCGGATGTGCGTTCCTGGCTCGCATTTGCGCGGCAAAAGCTCGATGAAATCGCGCTGCTGACTCGCGCCCTGAACGAAGGGACAGTCGCAATTCAACAGGCGTATGACGCCAATCAGCGCGTCATTGAAGATCGCCGCGAATCCTTTAAAATCCACAATCCGGCGGTGAAGTCACGCATGGCCGCGATCAGCGCCGACATGCTGAACCGCGTCAGCCCGTTCCCGGCGCGAAAAGCGGCACAGCAGGCGCAATTGCATCTGCCGGAACTCCCGACCACGACAATCGGCTCGTTCCCTCAAACGCCAGAGATTCGGCAGGCGCGGCTTGCCTGGAATAAAGGCAAAATGAGCGCGGAAGAATACGAAACGTTTTTGCGGAAAGAAATCGCCGGCACCGTCAAATTTCAGGAAGAAATAGGCCTTGACGTGCTTGTGCATGGCGAATCCGAGCGCACCGACATGGTGGAATATTTCGGGTTGCAATTGAACGGGTTCGCGTTCACGCAGAACGGCTGGGTGCAGAGCTACGGTTCGCGCTGCGTCCGTCCGCCGATTATTTACGGCGACGTGTCGCGCCCGCAGCCGATGACGGTCAAATGGTCGCAATACGCGCAGTCGCTGACCAGTAAGCCGATGAAAGGGATGTTGACCGGGCCGGTGACGATTCTCGAATGGTCGTTCGTGCGGGATGATCAGTCGCGCGCCATCACCTGTCAACAGATCGGCTTAGCCTTGCGCGATGAAGTCCACGACCTCGAAGACGCGGGAATTACGGTGATTCAGATTGACGAACCAGCATTGCGGGAAGGCTTGCCGCTGCGCCGCTCCGAATGGGCGCATTACCTCGGATGGGCGGTTAACGCCTTCAAATTGTCAGCGGCAGGCGTAAAAGACACCACGCAGATTCACACCCACATGTGTTACGCCGAATTCAACGACATTATCGAGGCGATTGCGGCGATGGACGCGGACGTGATTTCCATCGAAAGCACGCGCTCGCAGATGGAATTGCTCGGCGCGTTCGTAACGCATAAATATCCGAATGATATTGGCCCCGGCATTTACGATATTCACTCGCCGCGCATACCGGGTCAGCAGGAAATGGAAGACCTGCTGCGCAAAGCGTTGAAGGTCTTTTCGCCGTCGCAAATCTGGGTCAACCCGGATTGCGGCCTGAAAACCCGGCGCTGGGAAGAAGTGCGCCCTGCGCTCGAAGCGATGGTGAAAGCCGCGCAAACGCTGCGGCAGGAAGTGAAAAAGTAAAAAATATTTTCCAACCCCGTCAGGGTTACGAACCCTGACGGGATTATTCTCCCATAACCCCGTCTATATCTAAAAATCAGCGTCCAGCTTGCTTTTCCGGCTTTTCGATTTTATACACCGTAAAGGTTCGGTTTTCGTATGCAAGCCCTAAATCTATGCCCGTTAAAGGGCAGCGGCGAATTTGAGCGGGGGCGATCTGTTTATAATCATCCATCCTGTTGTGCAGGACAACATAATCGGCTTGCGGCAGCTGACTGCACGAGACGAGCGTAAACGCATCTCTATCGCTCAACATCCTGAACACTCGCGGTTTGAAAAATCCAATAGTGCTTGTATGCTCGGTATGCGTTGAGATCATCGTAAACATCGCCGCGCTCGACGCATCGAACGGCCCTTCGATTTCGCGATGATTGCGAAGATTTATCTGAATACGCTGGAACGTCGCATGCAAAAACATAACGCTCATGCACATCCAGACGATATGAGACAGAAAACGGCTTTGAGGACAATGCAACAGATAGGCAAGCCGCTCGCCCGTAAATTTCATCCCCTGAAATGTGAAATAGAGCAAAAAGGGAAGGATCGGAAATAGCAATCGAATCCCTTCGCGAGCAGGCCATAACAGCAAAAGCGACAACGTCAACCCCGTATATACGCCGAAATGATACTCTTTGCGAAATGTGCGGATGACACCAATCAGGCAGAAAAAAAGAAGCAGTGCGTAAACGAATTTCCCTCCTGGAAGCGCGGAGAAAAAAGACGCGAATACCTCTATGAGGTAGTATCTCGCATTCGAAAGGATGATGCGTCCATCAATCTGCTGTAAATAGGACGATTGACCTTCAGGCAACAACCTGGAGCAGAGAAACCAAGCGGCAAAAAATACTCCATAAGGGACGAGAGCAGAAGCGATATAGTCGTTTTTCGACTTATCCCGCGTGGTTTTCGTTCGAAAAAATCCGATAAATTGACAGACGAAAAGCAGAGGAAGAAAAAGAATTCCGTTCGAACGAACTTCGAACGCCATAAATGCCACAAGACCGAAGCCCCAACCGCTCCACCTCGCGTATGGCTGTGAGAGAATATGTTTGTCCAGAATCAGAATGGCAAATGTCGAAAAGCAGAGAAACGGAATATCCGAAAGAATGTAGTCATGCGCGGATAAGAATGCTGGATGAACGGCGAAAACGAGCGTTAAAAACGCAGATTCGATAGGCGTTACACGCCGCTTTAACAGAGCAAAAAAGACCAGAAAGAACAAGGCAAAAAAGACAAAGTTCACACATTTTAACGCCAGGAGATGTACGCCGAAAAAGTAGTATATCGGAGCCAGAAGCAGAGGAAATCCCCAGGGATATGCGGTCGGCCCAAGCCCTGGAACCGAACGCGCAATCGTCAGCGAATTGCGCGCCCAGAATTCATTGATATGCCCGTTCACAAGGCTCTTTGCCTGCATAATATAGCAGGAGAAATCATCTCCCCAGCCATGCCCTGTTGTGAGCATGAATGAAGCCAACAGCCAGGAAACCGCGATCATCCCAATCACCGGAATATGTCGTTTTAGCATGTTCTTAATCATACCATGTTGCCCCGAATGAGTTGGCGTATTCATTGTCATCGAGATCGCGATAGAAGTGTCAAGCGCAACTTTGACAGCGAAAGCTGCACTTTCGAACTCCTCAGAAGACAGAGGATGGCACTATTCCCACAAAATGCTTGTTATGATCGAGATCGTTGTTTGATGGCTGAAATCACCAGGCTTCCGAGCGATTGGAAGCGTTGAATCTGCGCTTCGCGGTCGGCTTTATCCGCGAAGAAGCGGAAACCGGGCTGGTCTTTAGCGCGCAAGTATTGATGCGCCGCCGCCACACACGCGCCTTCGTAGAAAATCTTCTGCAATTCCTCGGACAACGGCACGCTTTTGCGGCACGTCGGCAGCAGCGGAAGCCAGGCTGCATCGTTATGTTCCGTGCCTGCGCCGATGGGAATCGCATACTCCCGCAGGCGTTTTACAAACATGGTCAGCGTGTTCGGATCGTTTCTGGTGGGGATAAACTCCGCCGCGCCGATCTGCCGCGTAAGCAGATGCTCCGCCAATACGTCCGGCGTCGCTTCGAACGGCGAAATCGTCGGCACGCCGTCAATCAGAATGGGATACGACACGTACCCGCCGAGGCCGAGAATCAAATGCGCCGCTTCTTGCGGGCTGATGTAGCGTTCGTCGGCATACGCCGCTTTGCCCTGTTTGAAAAGATACGTGCGAATGTCGTTCTGGGCTTTGACGACATCCTGCGTTTCGACCGCGCCGTCGGTTTGATATAACTTTTGCAAGAATGTGCTGCGCTCTGTTTCGGGCACGCTCGCGAAAAGCGCCTGCTGCACCGCCTGCGCCAAATGGCGTTCCTGCAAAAAGACGGTTTCTACCGCAACATGTTTCAGCGTCGCGATTTCGCGAGCAATCGCCTGATAACTCAGGCAGACGCCGCGTTCTTTCAACAGCGGAATCGCGTTGATTTTGGCGATCATTTCTTCGATGCGCTGCGTGTCCCCTTCGCGAATGCGCCGCCAGATAGGGAGCGTCGCCTCGTCAATCGCGTCGAAGGTCGTCAAGCCTTTGCCGCAGATATAAAATTTGCCCGGATTTTTCGGGTCGTTCACCAAGATATTTTTTTGCCGCAAATCGTCGTCCATCGTCAAGACTTCGATCCCGAACACCGGCGTAATTCCGGCTTTGGCAGCGGCAAACGCAAATGGCGTATAAATCGCGTAATCGTAATAGTTGCATGCGCCCAACACCGCAATCTGCTCGCGTTTGGCTTTCTGGATCGCCTCGTCCACGCTGGCAATCGAGCCGAAATTCGGCGGCAGATGGATATGAAGATTGGTGTTCGCATAGGGCGCGGAATCGGCGTTGCGGCGTAATGTGTCCTGATCCGGCAATGCGCCGAAAATCGTTCGAATTGTGTTTCCAGCAGGCATGATATTTTATCAGTCCCAACATTCCAGAGGTTGAAACCTCTGTCTGTATTCCGTTGCCGCTTCGCGGCAGAAATCCGCCCTGAAAGGGCGAAGGCGTATAGACAGAGGTTTTAACCTCTGGAAGAAGAACATTTTTTATAAGCACTCAGAACAAGCTAATTTGTCGCGGAAACCAAGCAGGAAGCGTTCCGCGTCGGTTGACCATAAGCCTTTATGCTGCGCGACAATCGGCGCGAGGCCGCGATAGAGATCGCCCAATACGCCGGTGCTTTCCTTGCCGAGCCGTTCCAGATCGTCAATCGCCACCAGCGGCATGTCGAATTCGGTGTAGAGCAGCTTTTTCCCGCCAGGAATTTCCGGCAGATGCAGCGTGGTCTGCGCCGCCGCCGTGAGGCCGCCGATATGCGTCACCATCGCCGCCGGGTTGATTTTGCCGGTTGACATCAATTCCAGCGCGATCCGCATGTCTTCGGTGTTGCCGCCGGATGTGCCCATGACTTTGTGAAAATTGTAATGCACGTCGTAAATATTCAATTTCGCGGATAACGATGTATCGGTCGGGCCAGCGAAGAAATTCAACGTCCCTTCGAAACCGAGAATGCGCTGTCCTTGCTCGAATACCGCCGGAATCGGCGCGAAGACGAAGGCGTCGTCCACCATTTTTCCGCTCGTCAGTTCCGAGACGCGCTGCGCTAAATCAACGTCTTTCGTGTTGATAAAGACCAACTCCACGCCGCAGTTTTTGGCGTGTTCCGCCGGATAGAGTTCTTTGACGCGGTTGATGCGGGCGTCGTCAATATCGGTCACAATCAGCATTTTCGGCTGACGCGGACCGTGCAATGTGTAGTCAATCAGCCCCAATCCCATCGGACCGCAGCCTGCTAAAATCGCCATGTTGCCGCCTGCGACGATGCCCATTTCATGATTATACGAACCGGGCGCGACATGGTAATTCGCCCGCATCGCGCCGATAATGCACGACATCGGTTCGGCTAATGAGGCTTTGAAAAAGGCGTCGCCGGAGTATGGCAACAAACAATTCATTTCTAATACGTCGCGAGGGATAATGGCGTAGGTCGCGTTGCCGCCGATGTAGCGGTACGAATAGCCGGGGGCGGACAACACGCCGACCGGGCCGCCGGGGTAATTGGTGGCGGGCTGAATGCCGAACAACTGGCCGACTTCCCACTGCCCTTTGTATTTCGCGCCGACTTCCACGATTTTTCCAGAAAATTCATGCCCCAACAGCGTCGGATGTTCGGCGATGTCTTTGGGAATCCGTTTGTGTTTTGTCCCCTGTTTCGCGGCTTTATGGCATGACATGCAAATGCTGTTGGACACGATATGAACGAGGATTTCATCCTCTTTGATCGGCGGCAGTTCGAACGTTTCCAGACGTAAATCTTCTGCCCCGTAAATGCGTAATGCGGTTGTTTTCATTATCCTCTCCCCCACCAGGCGTTGAGCGATTGATTGATCATGGAATCCATGACCGACGCGCTGCATAACACGACAAGCTTGGCGACTTCTTCCGGCGTACCGACGCGCCCAAGCGGTAATTGTTTGGCATAATATTCCGTGACCACGCGCTTTGCATCGTCAGGAACGTTCGGATTGTATGTTAAATTCAGACTTTTGGCATACGAGACGAAATCCCAGCCAGCGGTCGGCGCAATACCGAAACGCGGGAAAATCGCGAACACGTTCTGATGCCCGTGTTCTTTGGAAATCGCCTGTCCAAGCATTTCTAAGCCGACTTTCGTGGTGCTGTATAACGCCATGCCCGCGCTGGCGTGGTCGGCGGAACTGGAACTCATCATAATGATGCGCCCGAAGCTTTGCCCGCCGTACTGCGGATCGATCATGTACGGGATGCAGGCTTGCGAGGCGTAAATCGCGCCGCGCAGATTGATCGTCATCATCTGTTCCCAGAAGGCGTCGTCAATCTCCAGCACGTTGCGCCGTTTGATCAATCCGGCGTTATTGACGAGCACGTCAATCCGCCCAAAGGCGCGAATTGCCGCGTCCGCCATCTCCTGCACCAACGCTTTCTGCGTGACATTCGTCTGCGTGGCAATCGCCTTGACGCCGTATTTCTGCGCCAATGCATCCGCCAATTTCGCGGCAGGCTCGATTGCAATGTCCGCGATCACGAGATTGACGCCTTCCCGCGCATATTCCTCGGCAATCGCCGCGCCGAATCCGCCTGCGCCGCCTGTAATAATCGCCGTTTTCCCGGTCAATCCTAATTCCATAAAATTCCGATAGAACTACACGGATAGGTGTAAGAAAGGATGATTGGGGTTTTATCCTTTCTTACACCTATCCGTGCAGTTTGCTCAAAGTATTCGTAAAAATGCTCGACTTTTGAGTAACTATTGATGATATATTGGGTAATTTTTGCAATAAAATTTTTCACTTTTTTAAAAATATTATCACTGCGCTGGGTATATATTGGGAAAGCATGACGCGCATCGGCATGTTGCGAGCGGGAATCGTGAACTTTTTTCTTGACATGCCGTTCATTTTTATTGATAAACGGGCTGTTTCTACATGAGACATTTTATGATTTCTTGAGAAATTTCTATTTTGGAACGTGAATTCTTAGGAGTGTCAAAGCTTGCTTTGACCGCCAAAGCAAGCTTTGGCACTCCTGAAAGCTCCTAAAAATTACGTTTGCGGGCACTATGGCAACGTATGTCACGATGCTGCGATATGGTGAAGAAGGCGTGAAAGGGCTTGGAGCAGGGCGTACCGTCGAGGTCAAAGAGGCGATCAAGCGAGTCGGCGGCACATTTCTCTTCGGGTATGAATTGTTAGGGGCTTACGACGCCATGATCATCGCCGAATACCCTGACGAACAGGCCGCCATGAAAGCGAATATCGAACTGAACCGGCTCATCGGCGTCTCGTCGAACACCATGATCGCCATTCCCATCAGCGATTCCGACCAGGATTTCGCCTGTTTCCTCTGAAATTGAAGGACTGAATTCTTATAAGTAATTATAAATAAAGAGAAACGCCAATGCTTTGGATCTCGATTGATAAAACGTCAGGAATGCCGCTGACGAAACAAGTGTGCGAACAACTGCGCAGGAAGATTCTCTCCCGCGAACTTCCTCCGGGAACGAAACTTCCCTCGTCGCGCAAATTCGCGCAGGAGATGCAGATTTCGCGGAATGTCGTGATTTACGCATACGAGCAATTGATTGCAGAAGGCTTCCTTGAAAGTCAGGAAGGTTCAGGCACGTATGTTGCCGAAGGGAGTTCGCTTGCACAATATCAGGAAATCGCGCGCGAGCAGCGACAAGAAACGCAGGTTCGCCGCCGGTCGTTTCAGGACGTGATTGATTTTGAGATCGGCGTCCCGGATTTATCGCAGTTTCCCCGCCAGATTTGGGCAAAACTGCTGCGAAACGCCTGCTTCGACGCGTCGCAAGATGCGTTGAATTATTTGCCGCCGGAAGGTCTGCCGCAACTGCGCCACACCTTAGCCGGATTTTTGCTCAAAAGAAAAGGGATGCGCTGCCGCCCGGAACAAATTATGGTGGTGTCGGGTTCGGCGCAGGGATTGGCCGTCGTTTTTCAGGCCGTTGCGCGGGCTGGCCGGACATTTATCATCGAAGACCCGGTGTTTATCGGCAGTTCCCGCATTTTGAACATGTCTGAATATCCCTTTTTGCCGATTCCAGTTGACGAAAAAGGCATACAGGTCGAGCAATTTCCGGCGAATCTGCCGACGAGCGGCATCATCGTCACGCCGTCGCATCAATTTCCGCTCGGCAGCGTCCTGCCGATTCAGCGCCGCGTCAAGCTGATCGAATATGCCAGAGCCGCCGACGCCTACATTATCGAAAACGATTACGACTGCGAGTTCCGGCATCACGGCTCGCCGATCAGCACGCTGCATCTGTTAGACCCGGAGCGCGTCCTGCATGTCGGCAGTTTCAGTGAAATTCTCTGCCCGGCGATACGGCTTGGTTATATCATTGTTCCGGATGCGTTGTCGGAGCGCTGCCGTCAAATTAAATCTATGTTAGGATTAGTGACCCCATCGGTCTCTCAATTGGCATTGAATGCGTTTATTACGGAAGGGCATTTTGACCGGCATTTGAGCAAAATGAAAAAACTGTACCGGGCAAAGCGAGAAATGCTGCTTGAAGAATTGATTCGCGCATTCGGCGAGCGTGTCAGAATTAGCGGAGATTCAACGGGACTGTATGTGGTGGCCGCATTTGACGGGATCGCATTTACCGCGCAGCGCCTTGAAGACCTGCTCGAACATGGCGTGCAGGTCTCGACGGTCGAAGGTTCCGCCATCGTCAAAGGCCGCCATGCGGAGAAAATCTTGTTAGGTTATGGCAACCTGCAATTCGAGGAGATTAAAACTGGTGTGCAGCGATTATCAATAGCGCTCAGTCGCAAACAGTGATCTGCTTCTTGGATTCCTTCCCGAAGCGCAGGCTATTTCATGCAACATAAAATTCCTCTTCCCGACCTCGACACGCAACGCCGTATTGTCGCGCACATCGAAGAAGAACAAGCCCTTGTTGAAGGGAACAAGAAGCTGATCGCCCTCTTCGAGCAGAAAATCCGCGCCGCGATTGCGGCGGTGTGGACACTTGATAAGCTCCCGCTGGGACGCAGGGGAAAACCCCCTGCATCCCT
>CAZRSF010000020.1:0-84020 GCA_964602655.1 uncultured Candidatus Moduliflexus sp. | reverse complement strand
CAGAACAACACTCAAACGACATTACGCATCTATTAAAGATTAATGAATCAGTGTAATAGTCTATATTTAGACATCAGCTAAACAGCCGAATAACTCGTTAGGAAGGCAACGAGCGGCACGACAGGAGAGTCTTGAGGTTGGATCGTCTTCCCGATCTAACACGGTATGTTCGTTTATAAGAAGGAATGCCATGAATTTAACTGATCTGCTTGAACAAATATCTCGTGAATTAGGAACTGAGCCGAACATTAATGCGCTACAAACATCGCAAGAGCATATCATTGAGCTTCCGAAAAATATTGCTGAATTTTATAACTATACCGATGGATTAGCATTGCCATTTATCACCTTTCGTCCGCTCAATTCACTAACGCATAATTTTTATAAAAATTGGTCATGTTTCGGGCAAGATAATTATTTTTCTTATTGTCTCTATAATGAAACCGGGAATATTGATTTATGGGATCATGCATCAGGGATGCCACCAGACGCAACCTTTGAATCCATTATAGAATTAATTGATTTTGCCTATCATGAACAGATTGTCGATTCAAATTTAGATTGTCAATTGATCATTAAAAAGATTCCAATTGATATCAATCAATCAATGTCAATAATTAAAGAATTAAAACCTATCACGAACCTCTCTACATCTGAACTATTGAATTCTATAAAGTACGCAAAAAATGCTCCATTCATGTTCAATGATGTGAAACGTTCAGACGCGATTAAAATTATCCGTAGACTCCAACCATTAAATATTGAATGTTGTATTCAAATACGTATTTGATAATCATCACTGTTACATCAAGGTAATGAGATATGATGAGCATAGAGAGTCCCTAACGATGCGTTTGCAGCCGACTTCGAGAAGGGCGCGGATGAAAAGTCGGTGGCGTTTCGTCGAGTTGAAGTGGCCGCGCCCCTCTCTATCGGCTGAAACGCCGCGTTAGAATTTCTGATAGAATTCCTCACAAAATGTCACAAAATACTTGTCAGATTTCAGATGAGACGATCATGCTGTCATCATGAACATGGCAGGAATTCAGTTTACATGGGATGAACGAAAGAATCGGCTCAATCAACAGAAACATGGAGTATCTTTTATCGAGGCGCAGACCGTATTTTATGATACGATGGCACGGTTAATTGACGATCCGGAACACTCAATGGATGAAGAACGAGTCATCATGCTTGGAATGAGCCAACGGATGCGACTCTTAATCGTCTGTCATGCCTATTATGCGAAAGAACACGTGATTCGCATTATTTCTGCCAGAAAAGCGACGAAAACAGAACAACAAGAATATACACAGTATTATATCGAATAGATAGAGTGATATGCGAGAGCATCATCGTCATATCTTACTGTATCTATTCGTTCTATGTATGAAAGCAGAATACGATTTTTCCCAATCCCGTCCCAATCCATACATCAAGGATTTACCGAAACAAGAAGTGACGTTGCTTCTTGAAGAAGATACGTTACACTATTTTCATGCATTGAGTCAACAAATAGGCGTTCCATGTGAGCAGTTAATGATCCTCTATTTACAAGATTGTGCGCGTTTGAAACAAGCCGTTCCCCGCCAGAGAAAGAGGGGAAAAGCTCATGTTCACGCATCATAATATGGGCGTAGAACAACCGTGTCACTTCTTAAGAGGCTCTTGTTCTATCGTGATGATTCTGGATATATTAAATAGGAGATTCTAACGCCGCGCTTGCAGCGACGTCGCAGAGGGCGCGGGATAAAAAGTGTACCATAAGTCAAGTTGAAGTGGCCGCGCCCTCTGCTCGCACGGTGAAGCGCGGATGTTATCACACCTTCTCATGGTTGAGTTTCAGCCCTGCTATGGTTTAAAACCCTGACAGGGCGTATCAAAAATCACCTCTCGTATCAATAACCTATCGCTCCTTACAGTTTCAGCGGCAGATTTTTTAAAAACGTATCGCACGTATGCAGAAAGTCTTCCCGCCGACTCCACATCAGCGGATGGTCGCCGGCATTGACGAGAAAGGCGCGGCTCTCAGGAATTTGCTCCGCCATGCGGCAGATTTTTGCGCCGACATCCGGCAAGCTGCGGTCTGCAAGACTGGCTGTGAGCAGCACCGGGCATTTGATATTATGCAGACGCCCCTGCGCCCAGTCAAGCTCTCCATGCGCGGACAGCCGCCGCAGCCTGGCACTGTCGGCCTCCACGACCTGTTCCCAATCGTCGCCGTGCGCTAAACGCCAGAAGGCGATCTGTTTGTCGTTGCGCTGGCTGCGTTCCGCCGCCACCATGCGCAGCAACGCCGCCGGATAGCGTTCGATGCAGCTATCGGCGATGACGGCGCGCACGCGGTCAGGCTGAAGAATGGCCGTCAGAAGAGCGATCACCGCCCCGCCGCTGCTGCCTAACAAGATCGCCTGTTTTTCGCCAAGATGCGAAATGAGTCCGGCGACATCATACGCAGAACGCTCCCACCAATCATCGCCCCAGGTGTCCAGCCGATCCGATTGACCGGTGCCGACAAAATCAAATGCGACAGCCCGATAGCGACCTCCGAAATACGCTAATTCGCCGTCATAACAGGCGGAAGAGGCTGTATTTCCCGGCAGAATCAGCAACAGCGAGCCGTCTCCCTGCTCGCGGTAAAACAGACGATATCCATGATTGACAAAATGTGGCATGGCGTGTGAATAGCGCGGAGATTGGCCTGACGCAAAGGCGTTCGGCCTCATCTGCGAACTATAATAGTAATATGACTCAGAATAGTCGTTCCCGTATTCAGACTTGCACAATCAACAGCGTGATATCGTCTTTTTGCTCCTGGCCTTCCGTAAACGCGGCTAATCGCTCAAGAATATCGTCTAATAATTCTTTCGGCGAGCGCTGCTGGCAGTCCTGCGTCAGCCGTACCAATTGCTCGACGCCGAATTGCTCGCCGTCGCTGTTTTCAGCCTCGTTCACGCCGTCGGTAAAGAGAATCAAGCGATCTCCGGGTTCCAACACCATTTCAGCATACGTAAACATCACCGGATCGAATAGCCCCATCGGGAGATTGGCATCGAACAGCGACGAACACAAGCAATCTTTGCGGCGCAGCAGCAGCGGCAGCGTATGCCCGGCATTCGTAAATTGCAACCGGCGCGTGTTGATGTTGTAAAGGCCGTAAAATACGGTCACAAACATCCCAGGCTGCGCATCCTGCACAATCAGCCGGTTCGCCATCGGCATCACTCTGGCGGGATGCGGATTCGAGACCGCCTGCGATTTGATCATACTTCGAGAACTCGCCATAAAAATCGAGGCTGGCACGCCCTTGCCGCACACATCGCCGATGATAAACGCGAATTCATCGTCGCTCACCTGGAAATAATCGTAAAAATCGCCGCTCACCACTTTGGCCGGGCGATTCACGCCTTCGAAATGAATCGCCCGATGTCCCGGAAACGGGCTCGGCAGTATCCCTTGCTGAATCTGGTGCGCAATCATCAATTCACTGCGAATACGCTCTTCTTGCAGCAGCCGCTGCGCATATTTGACGTTCTGAATGGCAATCGCCGCGCCGTTGCTGAGCGCTTTCAGCAAATTCACATCGTCTTGCGAAAAAATCTTGCCATGTTCTTTGTTAATGACCTGAATCACGCCCAACATCTCGTCGTTGCTGATGAGCGGCACGGAGACCATCGAGCGCGTGACAAAGCCGGTTTTCCGATCAATTTGCGAATAATGCCGCTTATCTTGTTTGACATCCATCGTAATATCAATCTGCCGCGTTTCTGCCACATGACCGACAATGCCTGTGCCAATAGGAATCCGTATGCCAAGAATGCTATTGTCCGTAGGTCCCTGACAGACGCGGCAAATCAATTCTTGATGATTTTCGTCAACGAGAAAAATTGACCCGGCTTCAGCGCGGATGACATTGAGGATATTATAAAAGACGATGGTGAGCGTTTCGTCCAAATTGATGGACGACGCAAATTGCAGATTGATTTCGTTCAAAATGAACGTCATCTCATATTGAAATTTCAGTTTGTCGAGTACCAGCAACAGATCATGCTGACTCCACGGTTTTTCCATGTAATAACTCAACCCGGCATGGTTAATGGCTCGCATTGCCGATTCCAAGCCCGCCTGACCGGTCAACAGGACTTTCACGATCCGGTTATCGAGTTCATGAATTTTCGCCAGCAGTTCGTCGCCCTGCATGTCGGGCATCATCTGGTCGCAGAGCAGCAGCCAGACCCGTTCCCCGTTCTCGATCAATTCATAATAAATTGCCAGCGCTTCCGACGCGCTTTCGGCATATTCGAATTCGCAAAATCCGTCGAAATGAGGCTCCAATTGGGCGGAAAGCTGATTGAGAATCGCCTGATCATCATCAACACAGAGGGCGTAGTACTTTTGCAGCATCAAGCTGACAGAATTACGAATCGAGACGCGCAGAAGAACAGAGGCGATTTTCCGAGTTCTCGATGCCGAATTCACATTCATGCGGACAGCAAGCAGACAGGCTGAAACATCTTGTGAACCGTCTTTTACCTGTCGAAAGCTATAGACATTCACATGCATTTCAAACACTTGACGCCTTGTCAAATGAAAAATAGGGGCGGTGGCGAGATTTTTCCGAGAGCGCGCTTGCAATTCGTGGATTTCGCGGGCAGAATTCGAACAGCGTTTTTTTCTTGACTTTCGAAGGGGATTTTAAAAAGCAGATATCAATAGATTTCTGCAAGCATTTCATGCGAATCGTCACATCTTCTCTTCATTGATTATGAGGTAAAAAATATCATGATTCAAGACCTTATTCGTCATACACGAGTCCTCGAAATTGTCGGCGATACCATCCGAGTCAAGGCAGAAGGCGCGGCATTGGGCGAGTTGGCGGTTGTCGAGAATGTTGATGGAGCATCTTCGCAGGCGAAAGTGGTTTCGATTGATCACGGCATCGTCAGCTTGCAAGTGTTTGCTGGCGGCAAGGGGCTTTCGACCGACGCCGGCGTTCGTTTTCTCGGCCATCAGCAGCGTGTCACCTATTCCTGGAATATTTTAGGCCGCATCTTTCGCGGATCAGGCGAACCGCTGGATGATGGCCCGGATATCAGCACAGAGCCACAGATCGAAGTCGGCGGTCCAACGGTGAACCCCATCATGCGCGTCCTGCCGCAAAAAATGATCCAGACTGACGTGCCGATGATTGATGTATTCAATTGTCTGGTAGAAAGCCAGAAAATTCCGATCTTTTCCGTCGCCGGCGAGCCGTATAACGATTTATTAGCCCGCATCGGCTTTCAGGCTGACGCGGATATTTTGATATTTGGCGGGTTAGGGCTGATTTTCGACGATTACCATTTCTTCCGCACCCAATTCGAAGAACATGGCGTGTTTCACAAAACCGTCATGTTCGTGAATCTCGCCTCAGACCCGATCGTCGAGCGGCTGTCAGTTCCCGATATGGCCTTAGCGGTGGCGGAAAAATTCGCGGTCGAAGAAAATAAGCGTGTTCTCGTCTTGATGACCGATATGACGGCCTACGCGGACGCCATGAAAGAAGTGGCGGTGGCGATGGAACGCATTCCGGCGACACGCGGTTACACCGGCGATTTGTACACGCAGCTTGCCAAACGGTATGAAAAAGCGTGCGATTTCAAAGGCGCGGGTTCAGTGACGATTCTGACCGTGACCACGATGCCCGGCAATGACGTGACCCATCCCGTGCCGGACAACACCGGTTACATCACTGAAGGCCAGTTTTACCTGCATGACGGCGTGATTGACCCCTTTGGCTCGCTCTCTCGCTTAAAACAACGCATCATCGGTAAAGTGACCCGCGAAGATCATTCGCAGATTATGAATACCATGATTCGTTTTTATGCCGGAGCAACCGAGGCGGAGCGCAAACAGGCTATGGCGTTCGAATTGTCGCCATTCGACGAAAAATTGCTGAAGTTCGGCACATTATTCCGCAAACGGTTTATGGATATCCGCGCTTCCATGCCGTTTAACACCGCGCTTGATACCTGTTGGCAGACATTGGCGGAATGCTTCGAGCCGCAGGAATTGCTGATGAAGCAAAACCTGATTGACAAATATTTCCCGAAACAGCAGTCTGCGGCGGCATAACGCCTGGTAATTTCCTATGACAAAATTATCATTGACCAAAAGTGGCCTGCAAAAACAGCAGAACGAACTGAAGCTCTATAAAAAGCTGCTGCCGTCGCTCGATTTGAAGCGGATGCAGCTATCAGCGGAACTCAACAAAGCCCGCGCGCAGCTTGCCGAAATCGAGAAGGCGACGCAGGGCATGAGCGAGGCGTTTGCCGCGCAATTGCCGATGTTGGCGGATGAAGAGATGAAATTGTCCGGTTTAGTGCGTATTACGCAGGTGACAATCGTTCAGGAAAATGTCGTCGGCGTCAAATTGCCGAAATTAGAGCATATCAGTTTTGAGATATTTCCGTATTCCCGTTTAGCCAAACCGCATTGGGTGGATAATCTGGTGGATAAACTCCAGGAAGCGGCGCGGCTGCGCGTCGAAACGCAAGTCGCTGAACGGCGTGTGCGCGACCTTGAGCTTGCGGTTCGACGCATTACGCAGCGCGTCAATCTGTTTGATAAAATTTTGATTCCGACTGCGAAAAAGAACATTCAGCGGATTCGAATCTTCTTAGGGGACGGGGAACGTTCGGCGGTTGTGCGTTCGAAAATTGCCAAAACGGTCAATCAACGCAAACGTCAGGAGTTCAATCAGGAAGGAGCGGACGCATGAGCATTGTTGCCCTTGTGAAGGTCACAACCTACGGCTATCTTTCGGATAAATCCCGCGTACTTGAAGATTTGCAGGATTGCGGGTGCTTGCATATCATTCCGTTGAATCCTGAACGCGAAGTCTCAGGGCGGGGCGGCCCAAGCTCGGAAGCGCGGGAAGCCTTGAATTTTCTTTTCAGTTGCCCGAATCGGCGGAAACAAGTTCGGAATTCCACCGATTTTAATCCGTTAATCATTGAACGGCAGGCCTTGAATTTGAAAAATCAGATCAATACGCTGCAAGATAAGCGTGATTTTTTATCGGAGCGCCTTGCGAACCTCAAGCCCTGGGGAGAATTCGAGTTCCCGCCGATTGAAGAGCTTGCCAATCATCGCCTCTGGTTCTATCTTGTGCCGGAATATCAGATGAAAGATATTCCCGAAGGTTTGGTCTGGCAGGAAGTCAAACATGACAATCGCTTTCATTATATTGTCGCGATTTCGGAAGGTGAACCGGAAGGGATGCCTGTGCCGCGCATTCGGACGGGAAATCGTTCGGCCAAAGAATTAGAGCATGAATTGGAGCAGGTCGAAATTGCGTTGGAAGATTTGCAGGCAGAACGCCAAAGTTTGACGCGGTGGTGTCAATTGCTTGCGCAAAAAATCAACTGGTTGGAAGATTTTGCCGCTCGCGAAACCGTCGCGCAGCAGACGTATGACGAGTCTGCGTTGTTTGCGTTACAAGCCTGGGCGCCTGCGCATCAACGCGACATGCTGCTGGCGTATGCCGAACAGCATACGCTGGTGATGGAAATTGAAGAACCTGCCCCGGATGAGCAGCCACCGACGTTGTTGGAGAATAACCATTCATTTGCCAGCGGTCAGGATTTGGTCTTGTTTTACATGACGCCGAGTTCTCGGTTGTGGGATCCATCTACCGTCGTGTTTTTCTCGTTTGTGCTGTTTTTTGCAATTATCCTGTCCGACGCCGGGTATGGCGCGTTGTTAGGTCTCCTGCTGCTCTGGAAATGGAAGGCATGGGGGCAGACCGCCGTTATGACGCGCATGAGAGGATTATTGACCTATGTCGTCGGCGCTTCTATCGCATGGGGGATAATGGTCGGCGGCTATTTCGGCGTCGTACCGAAGCCAGACACGTTTCTCGCCAATTTTCAGGTGCTTGATGTGAATAACTACAATGTCATGATGATTCTCTCGATCTTTCTTGGCGTGTTGCATCTATCCATCGGGAATTTCGCTGATTTTCGATGCAAGGGCAATACGCCGCAGCGCTGGGCGCCAATCGGATGGATCGGCATCATCGTCGGAGGATTTTTCATTTGGATCGGTTCGTTAGGAACAGGCATCCTGACAGCGGTGAAAATACTCGGAATTTTCATGATGGTAGGCGGCGGCGGATTGGCGTTCTGGTTTAACAGTCCGAATCCGATCTGGTGGAAACGCGCCCTCGGCGGGCTGAATATCGTGCCGCGCCTCTCCGGGGCTTTCGGCGACACGTTGAGCTATCTGCGTTTGTTCGCGTTAGGGTTGGCAGGCTCATCATTATCAGGAACGTTTAATTCGCTTGGCATGGCGCTTGATGACGCCGTGCCGGGTATCGGTGTGTTGCTGGCGATTTTTGTGATCGTATTCGGACATGTGCTGAATTTCGGGTTGTCGTTAATGGGAGCTGTCATTCACGGATTACGGCTCAATTATATTGAATTTTTCAACTGGGGCATGCCGGAAGAGGGATACCTGTTCAAGGCGTTCGCCAGAAAGGAGCATGGCTTGTGGAAGGAATAATCATGGTACTGGCATGGGTCGGAGTATTTGCGCCAATGGCGCTTGGAGCGGTAGGAAGTTCAGTCGGATGCGCCCGTGCGGGACAGGCGGCATGTGGAGCGATGCTGGCGACAGAAAGCGGCTACGGGAAATTTATCGGCGTCTCGGCGATGCCGGCCTCTCAAACAATTTACGGTATTGTGGTCACATTAACACTCAGCCGTTCCGTCAATAACCCGACAGCCGCCGTCGGTCTTCTCGGTATTGGCTTGTTTGCCGGAATCGCCTTGATGGTCAGCGCGATTTATCAGGGATACGCCTGCGCGTCTGCCATCAGCGTCTCCAAAGATAAGCCGGAAGTATTCGGCATTTCGCTCGCTCCGGCAGCAATGGTAGAAGGGTTTGCAGTGTTTGCGTTAGTGTTTGCGTTAGTGCTCGCAGGCTCGCTGCCGCAGGGAGGGGTGTAAGATTATGGCAGAGCCAACCAAAACTCAGGCAGGCGTTCAGGCGCTTATTGACCGCCTGAAAAATGACGGCGTCAAATCCGGCAAGGATAAGGCCGAGGAGATTATCAAAAAGGCGAAAGAAGACGCCGCGCGCATCAAAGCTGACGCAAAATCCGAACGGGATCAGCTTCTCAAAGAGGCGAGAGAGGCGATTGAAAAAGACAAGCGAATGGCGGAGGAATCGCTGAAGAAAGCGGTGCGCGATACGGAATTGGAATTGGCCTCTGGCCTGAAAAAAGCCTTCGAGATGCACGTCAAACGCTTAGTGTCCAAAGAACTGCATGAAGAGGCGTTTCTCCGGCAATTACTCGCCGCGATTGTCGGTTCCGCGAGCGAGAGCATTCCACCCGATAAACCGCTTGAAATGTTTGTGCCGGAAAAAGCGTTTGCTTCGGAAGAATTGAAGGCGTTTGTGCGGCGCGAGACCAGCGACATGCTCCGGCAGCAAGTCGAATTGAAACCATCCAGCACGCTCAGCGGCGGCATTACAGTCAAATTAGTCGGCGAAGACGTGGTCTTTGATTTCAGCGAAGACGCGCTGGCCGATTTGATCCTGAAACATCTGCTTCCTCGTTACAGAGCTATCGTGCAAGGGATCGAATAGGAGAGCAGCTATGCGCCAACATGCGTACTACACCTTAGTGGCGAGCCTGCCATACTTACCGCCATTCGAAGTCGCAGAACGCTTGCCGATCAGCGAAAAACGCATGCGGGAACGGCTGGCGATGCTTGAGCCTGAAGATGTGGAGCTTGTGACTCGAACGCTGGCATTCTTAGAATGGCGGCGACATCCCACAGAACGCACCGATCAGGAAATGGTGGAACGTTATCGCAAAATGATGGCCGCGACGCAGCACCCTATCCTGCATGAGATGATCGCGTTTGCCGCCGACATGCGCACCATCATGGCGGCGTTGCGTCGTCGTTATCGCGGCCAAGCTGCGCCAGCGTCCGGAGAAATCTGGGGCGTCGGTCCGTGGGTACGCTATATCGAGCAGCGCTGGGACGAGCCTGATTTTAAGCTCAAAGCGGTGTATCCCTGGATTCCGCAGGCCAAAACCTATCTTGAACAGGGAAACGCTGTCGCCCTTGAACGCTTTTTGCTGAAACAACTCTGGAATCATGTTGATCGTATGATTCAGACAAACGATTTTGGAATCGAATCCGTGCTCGCGTATCTTTTCAAATGGGGATTGCTGAAACAGTGGCTTTCTCAGGATGTAAAGGCCGCCCAGGCGCGATTCGACAATTTGGTATCGGAGGTAATGAATGAGCACCAACAACTCTTCAACTGAGCAACTCAACAAGAATGCCTCTCCGACTCCCGTAAGCGCCTGGGTTGTTGCCGTGCAGGAAAGCCTTGTAACAATTGAGGTGCGTGATGTGCCGATTCGGAAAAATGAGGTGGGGTATATTTGTGTCGGCACGGAACGGCTGATGGCGGAAGTCTTGCGCATTCAAGGCAATACGGCTGATATGCAGGTCTTCGAAGACACCTCTGGCGTGAAGGTTGGCGATACGGTAGATTTAACCGGAGAATTGCTTTCAGTGTCGCTTGGGCCGGGTATTTTAGCCCAAGTATTCGATGGCTTGGAAAAACCATTGGAAGTCATCGCAAAAGCACATGGATTTTTTCTGCCGCGTGGCGTGGATGTCTCTCCGCTGAATATTGAAAAGAAATGGAACTTTACGCCATGCGTGGCGATTGGCGACAAAGTCGTCGCCGGTCAGCCCATTGGTACCGTACCGGAAGGACCATTCGAACATAAAATCATGATCCCGTTCGATGAACCGAACGAAGTGGAAATTACCTGGGTTTATGAAGGAAGCGCGACGATTGACGCCCCGGTTGCCCGAATTCTGACGGCTGACGGAAAAGAACGACAGCTCACCATGACGCAGCGCTGGCCGGTACGTCGTCCGATTCCAGAACCGATGCTTCGTCGGCGCATCGCAGAGAGATTGTATCCGCAAGAACCATTGACCACGACGTTGCGAATTATTGACACCTTTTTCCCGATTGCGCGAGGCGGCACAGGCTGCATTCCCGGTCCGTTCGGCGCGGGAAAAACCGTCCTGCAAAGCTTGATTGCCCGCTATGCCACGATTGACATCACGATTATCGTGGCCTGCGGCGAGCGCGCGGGGGAAGTCGTGGAAACCATCACGGAATATCCTGAAATGAAAGACCCGAAAACCGGCGGCTCGCTGATGGATCGCACCGTGATCATCTGCAATACGTCGTCCATGCCTGTGGCGGCGAGGGAATCGTCAATTTATACCGGCATGACGCTGGGGGAATATTACCGGCAGATGGGCTATAACGTCTTAGTGATTGCGGATTCCACGTCGCGCTGGGCGCAGGCGATGCGGGAAACCTCAGGCCGCATGGAAGAAATTCCGGGCGAAGAAGCGTTCCCGGCCTATCTCGATTCTTCGATTAAAAACGTCTATGAACGCGCAGGGGTCATCAAATGCCCGGATGGATCGGTCGGCAGTTTGACCATGATCGGCACGGTCTCTCCGGCAGGCGGAAACTTCGAAGAGCCGGTGACGCAAGCGACCCTGGCAACGGTCAAAACCTTCCTCGGTTTGTCCTATGACCGCGCCTACAAACGCTATTACCCCGCGATTGATCCGTTGATTTCCTGGTCGCGGTATCTTGAACAGTTGAAGAAATGGTTCGAGACAAATCTTGAATCAGGCTGGGTCGAAACCGTGAGCGCCATGCAAGGGCTGTTGGAACGCGGCGATTCGATTTATCAGATGATGCAAGTGACCGGCGAAGAAGGCGTCTCCATCGAAGATTTCATCACCTGGCAAAAATCCATGCTGCTGGACATGGTCTATTTGCAGCAAGATGCGTTCGATGAGGTGGATGTTTCGATGCCGCGTGACCGACAACTTGAAAGTTTTCGCCTGTTACGCAACCTGATCCAGCGCGAATACACGTTTACCGAAAAAGAACAGGTGCGCGACTTCTTCACGAGATTGACCGGCTTGTATAAAAACTTTAACTACAGCCCGTTGAATTCACCGGATTATTCGCGTTATATGAAAGAAATCAAGGACTTCGCTGCGCAGCATTCCATCGGCGCAGCGTAACAAATCACCTGTCAGACACTGGCGAAGTGTCTGGCAGGTTTCCCCTCGCTCCTCAATAATCCCTCTTTTATTCATACCATAATCTTCGCAAGATTCGAGAAGTCCTTGACAAAAATCGTCCGCTTCCCATCTGCAATGTGTTATGAGGATTCACTATTTGATTCGACGCTTAGCGGCGTCATGCCTGACAGTGCTGTTGGTCGCAACGATTGTCTTCATCATTCTACGGCTGATTCCCGGCGACCCGGCGCAATTGATCGTCGGCGTGGAAGCGCCGCCGGAACGAGTGCAGGAAGTCCGCGCCGTCCTGAGACTGGATCGCCCGCTGGCATTTCAATATCTGCGCTGGCTCGGCGAACTCTGTCAAGGAGAATTCGGCGTGTCGCTCCGCTCTAAGGAATCAGTACTTTCGCTGCTCTCAAGCCGAATGCATGTCACCTTCTGGCTCGCAGCCTTCGCCATGCTGATCGCCTTCATTATCGCCCTTCCGCTCGGTCTTGCCGCCGCGCTCCGTCCGTCGTCATGGCTCGATCTATTCAGCCTGACCGTTGCGCAGGCCGGGTTAGCCGTGCCGAGTTTCTGGCTCGGCATTCTGCTGATGCTGCTGTTCAGCGTTAAATTGAAATGGTTTCCGCTACTCGGATATGTCGAATTTTCCAAACACCCCGCCGAATGGCTGCATCATCTGCTGCTGCCGGCGTTTGCGCTTGGCCTGATTCGCGCTGCCGTGCTCACCCGCATGATTCGCGTCTCCATGCTGGACGAATTGCACAAAGAATACGTCATCGTCGCCCGCGCCAAAGGCGTCAGCGAATGGAAGGTCATCCTGCATCATGTGCTGCGTAACGCGCTGCTGCCGGTCATCACGATTGCCGGGCTGCAACTCGGCGAACTGTTCGGCGGCGCAATTATCATCGAACAAATCTTCGGACTGCCCGGCATCGGGCGGCTGCTGCTGAATGCGATTTCAGGCCGAGATTTTCCAGTCGTGCAAGGCGGCGTCGTGCTGTTGGCAATTATGTTCACCGGATTGAATCTTCTGATAGATATGATGTATGGACTGTTAAACCCGAAAGTGTCGTTGCAATCGTAGGAGTGTCAACGCTTGCTTTGGCGGCCAAAGCAAGCGTTGACACTCCTTGAATGATGCCATCTTTTCTTCGTCACAATAAAGCGCTGCTTGCCGGGGGAATGCTGTTGCTCGCGCTGCTGATCTGCGTGGCATTCGCGCCGCAGATCGCGCCGTTCGGATATGACGAGATGAACTATGGCGAGCGGATGCAGCTTCCGTCGCGGGCGCATCTGTTCGGTACGGATTTTTTCGGGCGCGATTTATTTTCGCGCACAGTGTACGGCAGCCGCATCGCCTGCGCTGTCGGCATTCTCTCTGTGTTATTTGCCGCCGTGCCCGGCCTTGCGCTCGGCGTCTTATCCGGCTATCGCCAGGGCTGGTGCGATTTAGTTGTCATGCACGTCATGGACGGTCTGCTCGCGTTTCCATCACTGTTGTTAGCGTTAGCGGTGATTACGGCGTTAGGGCCAGGTCATCTGCAAGCGACTGTCAGCATCGCGATCATCTTTCTGCCATCGTTTACGCGTTTGGTGCGCGGGCAGGCGTTGGCGATTCGGCATGAGGAATACGTCCAGGCGGCGGTTGCGCTTGGCGCGTCGGATTGGGGCATTATTACGCGCCACATCCTTCCGAATATCATGGGGCCGCTGATTGTGCAGGTGACGGTGTCGTTTGCCAACGCGATTTTGATTGAGGCCGGTCTGAGTTTTTTAGGATTGGGAACGCAGCCGCCGCTGCCGAGTTGGGGCGCGATGCTGCAAGAAGCGAAAAACGTGATGGCTCAACAACCCTACGCCGCCATTCTTCCCGGCGCGGCCATCGCCCTGACGGTCATGGGCGGCAACCTGTTCGGCGACGGCCTGCGCGACTGGCTCGACCCGCGTTTCCGTTCCCGGCGGCATTCGTAAACACCCAAACGGTAGAGACGCACAAACGGTAGAGACGCACGGCCGTGCGTCTCTACGCAAATTCGCACAGCAGCAGCCGATGTCGTCCGATATAACCTGCCTTTTCAAGCGTAAGGCGCGAGGCGATATTTTTGACATCACAGCCGCAGATCGGACGCCAATCATTTTTTTGGCAATATTCGGTCAAAAAACGGATGAAATAGCTGCCATATCCCTGACGGCGAAACGGTTTCGTCACCAACATGCCGATGTCGAAATCCGGCCTGCCGGGAATATTGCGCTGAAAAATGCCGAATCCCACAAGCGCCGTCCCCTGTTCGAACAGAAACATGTTTTGATTGCCGACCGTTTCATGAATTTCTTCGTCAGATTCGAAAATTTCTTCATTCACTGCTGTAATCAGCGGAATATCATTCGCCGTCGCAAACCGCGCTCGAACGGGCGCTGGCGCTTCCGGTTGTTCTAACGGCGCGTATTCGCGAAACAAGACACCGACAGGGCGAACGCTTTTTTGATAGGCCATGCAGCAGGAAAGCAGCGTGTGATCGAACGATTTGCAGAACGCCTGCCGGATCGCGCAGCGCTGAAGAATGTCGCCGAAAATCGCGTCAACATGGCTGATAAACGGCCTACTCACGTAATATTCCAGCAGCGTCCGTTCCGGTTCGTCCAGCAGAACATAGCCGACCGGCATATTCGCCAGACTGAGGCGATACGCCGCCGATATTCTGACTTTCAGCTCCAAAAACAACTCTTGCGGTTCGAACAGTTCGTCAAGATATTGCGCGCGCAGCGGCGCGATCTCGTTCAATGAAGCAACGCGTTCGATATGAATGTCGTGCATCATGTTATTCCCCAATAGCTGTCAGACACTTCGACAGTGTCTGACAGCTTGCCAGTCTTTTACCCCAAATACGCCTTTTCGACGCGCGGGTCTTTCGCCAATTCCTGCGCTGGCCCTTCCATCACAATCTGGCCGCTTTCCAGCACGTAGGCGCGATGCGCATATTTCAAGGCAAGATGCGCGTTTTGTTCCACCAATAAAATCGTCGTTCCGGCGTCGTTCAATTGTTTTAACACTTTGAACAATTCTTTCATCAGCAGCGGCGATAAGCCCATTGACGGCTCGTCCAGCAGAATCACCTTCACGCCGCTCATAAACGCCCGCCCCACCGCTAACATCTGCTGCTCGCCGCCGCTGAGCGATTCCGAGCGTTGATGTTTGCGGTCGCCCAGACGCGGAAACAGCGAAAACACGCGGTCATAATCTTTCTCGATCTGTTCGTGATCTTTGCGGGCGAACGTCGCCATTTTCAGGTTTTCCAGTACGGTCAGATTCCCGAAAATATGGCGGCCTTCCGGCACAAGCCCGATCCCTTTTTCCGCAACAACAACATGAGACGGCACGTTCAACAGGCTTTCGCCATTAAAACGCACGTCCCCTTGCGTCACGAACGGACCTTCCGGCGGCGGCATCCGCATAATGCTCATCAGCGTTGTAGATTTGCCTGCGCCGTTCGCGCCGAGCAGCGCGACCATTTCTCCTTCGTTCACGGAAAATGAAATCCCATGCAGGGCTTCGATACCGCCGTATTTGACATGTAAGTTTTCTACCTGTAACATGAACGTATCCTTGTTAGACTGATTCGTGATAATGAACGGGCTGGCTTCGTCCCGGTGAAGTGATTCGTTACGATGAACGGAAGCGTATTTCCTGTAAACTTGTCAAGTTCTTCGTCATATTCAATTCGAAACTTGACAAAAATCCCTGAAATGGCAATATTTTACAGAAGTATCGTGTTATTCGTGATCATCGTGTATTGCAAGGCAAAGGAATTTGATAACTATGGCGCTTCAGGCAAATCAGGCTCGGAGTTATGCCGCCGCGATTCATCAGGTGGCGCATGACGTATTGAAAAGCGGGAACCCGGCGGATCGCATTTTGAATGCGTATTTCCGCGATATGAAAAAACTCGGCTCACGCGACCGGCGCATGATTGCCGAAACGATGTTCAGTCTCTTTCGCTGGTGGGGCTGGCTGCAACAGCTTCCGGCGAACCATCGGGAACTCTGGAACGATGGCGGCGAACGCTCGGCGGAATGGGCAAGCCTGCTGTTTGCGGCGCATCTGCTCGATAATCCGGTCGTCAATCCGGTCGCGCTCGAATGGCAGCGGACGGCGAATCTGTCGCCTGTTGCAGCAGGCATGGGCGCGTTGCCGCTTGCCGAAAAATCTCGGCAGATCGGCGACATGTTCGGCGTCGCGCCGTTAGACACGGCGGCGCTCGTGCCGGAATGGCTGCGGCAGCATGTCCCGCTCGATGAACGCGCCTACCTTGACCTGCTGTCGTACATTCAACAGCGTCCGCCGCTCTGGCTGCGCGCACAGGTGGAACGCGAGACGCTGATGCAAGAACTCCGCGAGGCAGAGCTTAAGCCGGAGGCGTCTTCTGCGCTGCCGAATGCGCTGTGCTTAGAACAAGCGCGAGTCAATCTGTTCGAGTTGGAGAGTTTTCGGGACGGACATTTCGAATTGCAGGATTTCGCGTCGCAGATGATTGGCGTCGCCACGCAGGCCAAACCAGGCGAACGCTGGTGGGACGCCTGCGCCGGGGCTGGCGGTAAAACGTTGCAGCTTGCCGCGATGATGCAGAATAAAGGGACGTTGATCGCCTCGGACATTCGCGAATATAAACTGGTGGAATTACGCAAACGCGCCCGCCGCGCTCAGTTCTCGAATATTTCGCCGCGCCCCTGGAAAGCGGAACGGCTGCCGGTCAAAAACGCCAGCGCGGACGGCGTGTTGGTTGACGCGCCTTGCACCGGCACAGGCACATGGCGGCGCAATCCTGATTGCCGTTGGACGGCGAAGGCGGAGGAAGTGGCGGAAATGGCGCAATTACAGCAAGATATTCTGGCTCGCGCCTCGAAAGCGGCGAAACCTGGCGGCGTGGTGGTCTATGCGACCTGCTCGTTATGCGAGGCGGAAAATGAAGCGGTGGTTCGCGCATTTTTGCAGCAGCACCCAGAATTTACGCTCGACCCCTGGACGAATCCGCTGACTGGGGCACTGACGGACGGCATGTTGCGCGTCTGGCCGATGGATGCGAATTGCGACGCGACCTTTGTGGCGAGATTGCGGCGGTCGGCATAAAAAACGATGCGTCGCATACATATCGCAACTCATTGAAGCTGGCATATTGCGCAACATTGCGTTTGATTCATCGTATCACACCTTCTCTGCGATATGTAATTTTTGTTCCAATACATACATCATACATGCAAGATGTTGTGTTCCAATATATTGAAGTCCGCTGTTGTTAAACATCATCTGGTATTCACTCGTATTGTAATATTTCACATGTTCTTTTTCAAACGTTGTTGAGATAAAATTCAGACAGCGCGTGCTATAATTATCTGATGTAAAATCTAAGATATACGTCTTTCCGCCTTTTTTCAACGTTCTTTTGATTTCACGTAATGCGACCATTGGATGTTGATAATGATGAAATGAGTTCGTACAAATCACCACATCAAAAAAGCCATCTTCAAATGGCAGCTTTTCTGAGCTTGCTTGTGTAAACTGAACATTTTCGAATTTCTGCGAGTTTTTTATGGCTTTATCAATCATGCCTTGCGAAAGGTCTATGCCATAAAATGAACCTTGTCCATGTACCATCTCTGACGCAAGACACACCGCAGAACCAGGCCCGCAGCCAATATCTAAAAAACGCATCTCCTTCCTAAGCTTTGTTGTGGCCAGTACTTTTTTCTGCAACGCGATAAAACGATGATAAAAGTTCCCCGTATTCGCGTATTCACCTGATTTCCGATCCCATTTATGTTGATTTGCCGCTTCATGCCGTGCAGATGTATTCATTTCCTCTCCTTTGAGGCAGTGTTTCTTCGCAAAATACTCGATTGCATTCCTTAAGACGATCAGATGTTGTAAGTCAAGCACTCCGCGCCTCTCACAGACCGAACCTGTGCTTAATCTGTGGGGCGTTAAAATCTCGCGCTTTTGGCCAGGGCTGTTAAATTCTCGCTGCTGCCTGGCGATCAATCGCCAGTCTCGAAGGCGAAGGACGCTGAAGCGCCCTTGAGCGGGCTTCAGCCTGCTTGAACGTTGAGACCGGCCATTTATGGCTGGATTGGACGGCATATTTTAGAACGTAACAGCCCTGCGCTTTTGGCTATCTGATGTTTCTCCTTGATTCGGTCTTTAACACACGATAACAGTACGCCAATCCATAGCTTAGCGCCATTGAAAGCACACTCACAAGAACGAGTTTTATATTGACCTGTAGTTTTTCTATTTTCGTAAATAAAAAAAGCAATAATGTCACAAGACTGAGATGAATAATATACACATGAAACGAATATTCGTGAATAACCGTATTAAATTTCGTTTTTCGGCGAAAATACTTTTGCGCAATTCCAAGTATGGCAATTAAAAACAGCGTACACATTGTATATCGAGAGATACTGACAACGAGTGTCAGCAGAAATATCTTCTTTGCGAGTAGTACCGGAGAGATGTACAGATAACCAAGCGTGAGTAATGTCGTGACGCATAATAATATACATGGGGCAGATTGATATGTATGCGTTTGCAACCATTTACGATTACTTGATACCACTCCAAACATAAAAAAGCATAGGTATGGAATAATTCGCGATAACTGGAAATGAATGATAGAAATCACAAACCATCCATCTCGGAAAATAGAAAAGAATATTGCATGTCCAAGAGAAGAAATGGCGATCAGCAGCGCGAATTGAATCAAAATATCTGGCTCAGTCTGGTTTATCGTAAATGAACTCATGAATGGATTCAACAACGTAATTTTTCGAACAACAACATAAAAAACAAAAAAATAGAAAAGAAGCGATAGATACCAGAGGTGATAATGACTAAAGAAAAAGGCAGACTCCGGGATGATGCTTGTCGGAAAGGCGACAACGCTTTTGTAATACGAAACGATGAGTGATGAGTAACTTTCTACCGGTATTTTTCTCGAGACATACGTCATGATTAAAAGAAAGGGATTAAAAAATATCATCCCAATACACCACGGAACCATTAAGCATTTCGCTTTCTTTACTAAAAATTCGATATTAGTACATTTGCGATATGAGCTTTTAGTGAAATAGCCCGAAATAAAAAACAAGACGGGCATAAGAAATATATCAAAGCAGCCAACAAGAATATCGGCAATTAATGTGTTCTTATGATCAACGACGAGCCACCAGTCGCTTGTAAAAGAACAATACCCTAAGGCCGCATGGAGGACAATGACAAGCAGAACAATACATGAGCGAATATTATGAAAATAGTAGGTATCAACGCTTTTATTCTCTGACATATCTCACCTTTGTTCGCAGACAGTAACGCGGCAGCGGTCGCTTCAAACACCATAAAAAAACAAAAAAACATCTCGTTCACGTATTTCGAAGATACGCCTCTTCTTAAAAAGAGTCATTAACATAGGTTAAGAAATGGAATTTTTCAGATGTTTTTTTATGCGGCTTAAAGCGACGGGGGTGATTCCTAAATACGAGGCGATATGGTATTGTTTTATGCGCTGTTCAATACCGGCAGGATAGGTGAGGAGAAATTTTTGATAGCGGGTCTCGGCGTTATCAGATAAGAATTCACGTTCTCTTTTTTCTTTTTCAACAAAAAGCATTTCGACATATTTTTTGTTGAGAATTTGCCAGCATTGGTGTTCATGAAGAACTTTCTTATAATCAAAAAAAGTAATATATAACAAGTCCGAATCTTCCAGCGCCTGAATGTCAAACCACGATTCTTTGTTTTCAAGAAACGCGCTATACGCGGAGAGCATTCGCCCTTCTTCTCGAAACACCAATATTTTTTCATCTCCCTGTTCAGTAAGATAAAACACTCGAAAAATACCGTTGACAATAAATGCCATTTTATCTGGAACGCTTCCCGTCCTGATAAAATACTCGTTTTTTCTTACATGAAGATGTTTTAGCCGTTTACGACCTCTTTCCAATTCATCCGCCGGAATCTCCGCAAATGAACGTAAGGTGTTCTGGAAAAATGTCAGCCAATCTGTATTGATATTATCCATAAGAATAAATCACGCTCACACACGACAGAAAGTACTGCCAATACGAGCGCCACAGTTCCGACAATGCAATTTGGTCTCAAGGCTCCTTTCATGCTCACTGGTAGCGCATCGCAAGATACTATAAAAACAAATATCGAAACATTGCGATCTTGAAACTGCTGCCGCACTTCTTTTAATACCATCATTCGCAATGCTGGCAGACTCTCCGTATCGCCGCGCATAACGCGCCAGAAAGAGCGGGCGCTACCGAAACCGGACAGAGCAGCAACCAATTTCCCCGCCCGCCTTTCTTGGTCGCTGTTCATGCGCATCGTTAGGCAATCGTAACACGCTACGCGATATACTGAAGTCATACGTTACATACTAAAATCAACAAGCGAACGAATTATGGGGGTACGACCTGAAATATCGTTGATCTTTCTCAGGGAGATACCTTTACCACACCGGCTATACGCATATTTCACGTGCACACGCTGATTGATCTGAAATAATTTGACATCTTTAATGATATCTATTCCAGCCTCGCTCCCACCGGCAACAAAGGTCACGATCCCTTCGTTGAAGAGTGCAATCGCTCGATAACTTCCTTGCGAATCATCTCCACAGGACAGATCCGGCTCAAAAAAACTGACAAATCGGTCTTGTGCGACTTCAACCATTCGATATTTCTCAGAACCATTCAGAGGACATTCTCCAATCTCTTGAATAACTGCAATGGGAGTAAGGTTATAGTACCGGGTCCTCGCACATTGGGCATGTTGCAATGCGTGTTCGAATCGTTTTCTATCCGCCTCAGCAGCAACCGTTCCCCAGTCATGATGATATTCGATAAGGTTGTCGCCAACGATGGCTGCAACAACGTCCTTCGAAGTGGCTCTGGCATCCAACCGTGTCCAGGCTAATTGGCTTTCTGGTGTATCTAATTGCATGAGAAACGGTTCGACCGTTTTGGTCATCCATGTGGTGGAGTCGCCATTTTTCAGGAGGATCACGGGGGTTCCCGGTAAAAACGTATCGGGAATATCAAGTGAACCATCAGCAGAGATGTTCATAACGTCCGTTATATTGGGAAGAACCGTGATATATTGACGCCTCACATAGCCGAACACATCACCAACGCTTGTATAGGCACGAATCAGATACCATTCGCCGATGGTTTTTACCACCAACACCGGATCGCCTTTTTGAACTTTGTCAATAATGGCATAGTGCATTGCTGGGCCGGTGCGAAGATGAAGTGGCGTCTGTTGCGTCGTGACGATTCCAATATCCATCCCCATTGCCGAAGCTCTCGCAATCCCGGCCAGAATAAGCCATGTGATTCCTATGATCGCAGAGAATCGTTGTTTTCGATACTGTTTTCTCATGGTGTCCTCCTGTCACATTCCAAAAAGCCAAGTAATGTCTGACAATGCGCATATCCTGTTCGAAAAAATCTGCCATCTCGCGTTCAGCCGCCAGTATGTTGCGAAATGTCAAGATACTGGTTACGCATAGTTATTGACTGTCAATGCCATTTCCCGCCAGATAGCGCATATCTGCCGCCGCTTTTTCTTCGTCAACGAAATAGAACAACGCGCCGCCGATCAGAAAAAGCAGCGAGAGCGACGATAGGCTGACGCGCGAGGCGATGTTGCTGCTGAAGCCCATGTATCGGACGAGTAAGCCAACGCCGCCCATCAACACCGGCCCGATGACGGTGGCGAATTTGCCGAGCATGTTATAAAAGCCGAAATACTCCGCCGCTCTGTCCGCCGGAATGATGCGGGCGTAAAACGAGCGGCTGAGGGATTGAATGCCGCCCTGGACGCAGCCGATGACAATGGCAAGCGCGTAGAATTCGTTTTTCCCGTTCATGAACGCCGCCCAGATCGAGATGAACAGATAGACGGCAATCGCAAGAAAAATGCCGCGTTTCGCGCCGATTTTCTTGCCGAGATAGCCGAAGCCGATGGCCGCAGGAAAGCCGACGAATTGGGTGATCAGCAGCGCGAGAATCAAATCGCTCGGTTCGAAACCCAACGACATGCCGTAATCTACCGCCATGCGGATCACCGTGTCCACGCCGTCAATATAGAGCCAGTACGCGGCGAGAAACAGGAAGATCATTTTCAAGTGGCGAATTTCGCGGAACGTGTGCTGAAGCTGCCGCACGCCATCTCGCACCATCGTCATTTTCGAGACGGTGTCAGCGCGTTTCGGCTCTTTGACAAAAATCATCAGCGGAATCGAAAACAGCGCCCACCAAACCGCGACCGACAGAAACGAAAATCGCACGGCCTGCGCTGCGTCCACAAAACCGAACGTGGCGGGTTGTAAGGTCATCCAGACGTTCAGCGCGAACAGCAGCCCGCCGCCGAGATAGCCGTAGCCATAGCCTAACCCGGAGACCACGTCCATTTTATCCTCAGTCACAACGCTCGGCAGCAGCGAATCGTAAAAGACCAAACTGCCGGAAAAACCGATGGTGCCAAACATATACAAAATCACGGCAAAGAGCCACTGGCCTTTGGCGGCAAAAAACAAGCCAAAACTCATCAACACGCCAAGATAGGCGAAAAACATCAAAAACTTCTTTTTGGCCGTGCCGCGGTCGGCAATCGCGCCGAGCACTGGCGCTAAAATCGCGACCAACACGCCGGTCAGCGAATTCGCTAATCCGAGACGGGCCGTGCTGATTGTCGGATCAACTCCGGGATTCCAAAACTCCTTAAAAAACACAGGAAAAAATCCTGCCATGATCGTCGTTGCAAACGACGAATTCGCCCAGTCGTACATATTCCAGCCAAAAATCGCTTTTTTATCATTTAATTGCATTCGAATATTGTCCTTTTGACATAAATTAAAAATCCCTGTCAGGGGTCGAAACTCTGACAGGGATGCACACTCGTTTACTTCGATGTTGGCTGCGGGGCAAGATAGGGCGCAATCGCCTCTTGATGCTGCGCGACATACGCGCAACTCGGACTCGCGCCGCACGACCGGCAAGTCATGTCGTAGGCCGAATTGATGGCCTGGCATTGCGGGCAGCGATAATGCGCGTCCATTTCAGCAAACCATTGTTCGAAGCCGACCTCGTTGATGCGCTTCTGACTTTCCCAGAGTTCGATCCGGTGCGGGCGCGCAGCCTGAAATTCCTTTATCTCTTTGCATGGGAATTCGTTGCACGCGCCGCAAAAATCGAGCCCTTTTTCGCCTGCGCAGCGAAACATGAAGCAGTCTGCGCAAAATGGGAAGCGACGGGCGGAACGACAGCCGTCGCAGGCGATTTCTTCGGGAGTTCGTCCTATTTTTTTTGCAAGGCGCTCTAATGATTCCTGGCCTTCTTGAGTGGCGAGATACACACCACATGATGGGCAAAACAGCCCGCAGACAGCGGCTAACGTCTTATTTGGAGTCATATTTTTCGCGTTACACCTCACAGGTTTCGAAAACCTGTGAGGTGTAACGCCTCTCATTTTCATAATTCATACAATTTTTCGTCAATGTTCGGGCGCGAACGGCGTTCGCCTTTTGCGCCGCTCCCCTTGTTTTCCAGCAAGAACGGCTCTTCGTTTTCTAACAAGTCGCCCATCTCCGCTTCGATTCTATCCGGGTCTTCGCCGCGTTCCATGCGATGCAGCGCTTCTTCCATCGCGGGCCCCATTGCCAGCCCGGTCGCGTCCGAGAGTTTCCGCATGAGTTGCGCAGCCTGACGGGGATCGTTTTCGTCCAAATGCTCGGCTTCCTTCGCCAGCATTCCCATCGCCTTTTCCATCTTGGCTTCATCGAATCCGGCGGGCAAATCGGCATCCCCGCCGCCCTCGCCTTCGTCTTTTTTTCCGCCGGAAATCGCAGCAAACATCGAGACTTTGCGCTGTAACGCCACATCCAGACAGGTCGGGCAATTCGGAATTTTCTGGGTGTTGACCGTTCGGGAAAGAAAATTATAGATCGTATGGCAATTCCGGCAATAAAACTCGTAAATCGGCATGTCTGTTCCTCCGTCTCCTCGCGGCTTATCCGCGATTCTTAATCAAAATCACTTCAATGATTTTATTGGCAATATCCGTGTCAAGGTTCAATTTTCGCTGCAACTCATACAAGAAATCTTTTTCCTCATCGCTGAGATAGCCGTCGCTCACCGTCAAATCTATGGCCGCCGCAAACGCCGTGCGGTGCAATGGCTGCGGCAGCGAATGGATGCAAAGATCAAGGAATTCGTTCGTCTGTTTTTCCTTCAGCGATCCTAAGAGTTTGGTGAGCATGTTGTCATATTGCGCAGTCGTCCAATCTTTGAACAGGCGCATCCGCGAAAACATAAAATAGATAAACTTCACTTCCTGGTCAGACAGCTTGTAATCCGACGCTGCGCTCGCGATCACGACGCCCGCAAACGCTTCGGCTTCAGTCAATGTCAATGTGTGTTCGGCAGATATACTCATCGTTCGTATCTCCTTGTCGTTATGGCATGAAAGGCTTCCGAGGTCTCGAAGGCCTCGGAAGTCGGGGAAACTCGCCGAAATGACGTTGAATCGCGGCGGGCATTATGGCAAGAAAAAATCGTTGGTTTTCGGAAATTTTTCGGCGCATCGGTGGTGTCCCGCCCGTCGTCCCTTCAGGACGGCGACGGAAACGCCGCGCCCATGTCAATCACGCCGGAACAGGGGGGCGCATTGTCAAGGTAAATCGTCCAGTGGAGTTGCGGCTGATATTGGCGCAAATGGACATGCTGCGGCACGAATTCGACCAACCATTTGCCACCGGGAAATACGAGGCGATCTTGGGGGAACACTTTTCTGCCGTCCACTTGATAGAGCAATTGCATGATGCGCCGGAACGAGCAGCGGAGTTCGTCGCCGCTCTGGAAGGGAATGCCGGGGCCTTGCAGCATTTCATGGCGGCGGTATTCGTCCGGGTTTTCGCCGATTTCCAGCATGGATTCCACGCTTTTGAGTTCATCCTGAATGGCGTCTTCGCTGTCCACAAACATCGTTGGCGCCCAGAGCTGCACGTCATCATTGCCGAGCGTGATTCGTACCGATAACAGGAAATCTTCGATACTCTGTTTGCCGGTGTTGACGATGACGAGATCAAAACGATATTGGTGGTGTTTGTCTTTGGCAAGGATTTCACAGTTGCCGAGTTCAAGCGCGGCGGTAGCGGCATTGGCGCGAAACATCAGCAGTTGCACGAGATGATCCGGCGCGGGTTCGTTGCGCGAGCCGTTGCGGATATAATAGACGTAATTTCCGGCCTGATACGCGGTGCTGCCTCTCGGCACGACGATGACATACGCCACGCGCCCGGCGCGGCTGCCGGACAATGGCACGGCGTGGCAATGCATTCCGCCGAGCAGCGGACGAACACTGAAATCGGCGCTATGCTGCACCTGATCCAACGAAAGCAAACTCGGATCAATGCCGTCGTCGAGGCCAAGCGCGACGCGAGGTCGCCCTCGGTTTTCCTTCATGCCAAGCACAATGACGCCGCCTTCAGCATTGGCGAACGCCGCGATTTCTTTGCCGAGCAGCCGTGTAAATCCCTGACCCGGTAAGCAACGCGCAGAAGCTGTGAATTCCAGCGTCAGCGATTCGGGCTGGCCAATCAGTTGCAACAGGTCGTCTTCTGTCCATTCTGACGGATGTTTTTTCATAGCGAATACACCGCAAAGACACAAAAACGCAAAGAATTTCTTCGACGGGTTTTCTTGCGCTCTTTGCGTCCCCACATCTTTACGGTGTGAAAAATCAGTCTAATACTGCTGTCCTTCGGATGAAGCCGCAGGCGTTGGCGTCGCTTCCGCCGAGGATGGCTGGCCTGATAAGGATTCGAGCGTGATTTGAGATTGAAACGGCGACGGATCGCGCTGGATGACGCCAGAAAAGCAGTCTTCGCCGGGATGCGCGGGGCCGGGAGTGCCTGCGCCGCGAATCAGATAACAGCGGGCAATCTTTTTCGTCGTGTAATAGCAATAGGTATATGCGCCGCAATTCCGGTCTTTTTCACAGGTAGATTTGCACAATTGCGGTTCGGGACTGGCAAGCTGCGTGTTAAAGTAATCTTCCCCTTTCGTGGTGCGGAGAATGTCTTTTTCCATGTTTGGGAACTCACCGCCGATTGTGATGGTCAGGAGCGTTTTCTGTTCCGGCTTGACGGCAAATGTGAACGGACGCTTCCCTTTGTAGTCTTCCGGCACATCTGCCATAAAGTCCACCATGAGCATGTAATTGCCTGGTTCCAGCGTGAATCGCGTCTGCTCCGGCGCCGCCGCGTCCACCGGTTTGGCGGTGGCAACCGAAAACATTTGCCCGCTCCAGGCGGTATAAGGCGTGCCATCGCTCTTTTTCATGATCACTTCGAAATTGAAACTATCTGTCGCAGCCTCTTGCGGCGTCGCTTCTGGCGTTGCGGTTTGCGACGGAGCAATCAGGTCAGTTTCGGCGTTCGAAGGCAGTGCCGTTATCAGGCACAATACGAGAGCAAGACACAGACTCAATGGATATGCTTTCATCGAAGAATCTCCTTTCTCAGGTCAGGTTCAGATTATGAATAGGCATTATCGAGACCCCTCCTAAAAGGGAAAATCATCCGAACCGGCCTTCGATATAATCCGCTGTTTCCTTCTGCTTCGGTGAAACGAAAAGTTCTTCTGTCGGCAGATGCTCGACCACGCGGCCTAAGAGCAAAAAGACGCATTCTTCGCTGGCGCGGCGGGCTTGCGCCATGTTATGCGTCACCATCAGAATCGTGTACGTCCCGCGCAGTTTCCAAATAAGTTCTTCGACGGCTTCCGTGCCTTTCGGATCGAGCGCGGAACAGGGTTCATCCATCAGCAGAATCGAGGGCTTCACCGGCAGCAGGCGGGCGATGCAGAGCTTTTGCTGTTCTTCCAGCGATAATTTCGTCGCTTTTTCTTTTAAGCGGTCTTTGACAAACTCCCAGAGCAGCACTTGCCGCAGCGAGCTTTCGACAATCTGCTCCTGCTCGGCTTTCGATATCTTTTGCCCTTTGGCATGAAGATCAAGTCCGAACAACACATTATCGCGAATCGAAATCGGCAACGGATTCGGACGTTGAAAGACCATGCCGACCTGTTTGCGAAGTTGGATCAACTCCACGGAGGGATCGTAAATATTCGCTCCCAATACATCAATCGCTCCGGTGGCGCGGACGTATCCGATGCGTTCGTTAATCCGGTTGCAGCACCGTAAAAACGTGCTTTTACCGCAGCCTGACGGCCCGATCATCGAGGTAATGATCCCGTTTTTGACTTTCAAACTGACATCAATCAACGCCTGAAACGTGCCATACCAGAGGTTCAGTTTCTCGCTGCGGATGGCATATTCCGGCGCAGGAATACTCGGCATATTCTTTTCCATGTTCATCTCGCGCAATTCGTTAATTCGGAGTGCAAAATCTCTGCTTTCGCCCTCCTGTTTATTCCATCTCAACCAAAACGTCCTTCGATGTAATCCAACGTCCATTGCTCCTGAACATCACCATTGAACATCTGCTCGGTGTCACCGACTTCCAGACATTTTCCGTTGAGGAAAAATGCGGTTCGGTCGGCCAGACGATATGCCTGCTGCACAAGGTTGGTCACGACAATAATCGTCATTTCGTTCCGCAGACTTTTCAGGACACCTTCGATGCGCATGGTCGTAACCGGATCAACCGCAATCGAAAACTCATCGAGCATCAACAATTCCGGTTCTTGCGCCAATGCGCGAGCGATAGTCAAACGCTGCTGTTGCCCGCCGGATAACATGCTGCCCAGCACATTAAGGCGGTTTTTGACCTCATCCCACAGCGCGGCGCGGGTCAAGCAGCGTTCCACAATCGTGTCCAATTCGGATTTTTTGTTGATCCCTGCAAGACGCGGCGCAAACGCCACGTTTTCATAGACCGTCAGCGGCAGACCGACCGGAAGCGGGAAGACCACGCCGATGCGCCGCCGAAACGCATACACATTTTTCAAGGCGCGAATGTTTTGCCCATTGAAGAACACATCGCCGGTGACCTGCATGTTCGGCGTAAAATCATCCATGCGGTTCAGGGCTTTCAAAAACGACGTTTTCCCGGAATTTGCGGGGCCGATAATCCCTAAGATTTCGTGTTCATAGACCGTCAGATTGACATTACTGACAATCGGCGTCAAATTATACGACACTGAAAGGTTTCTGGTTTCGACCTTAATCGGTCTTGCTGCGGCATTATTCGAAGCAGAAATCGCTGTTACCATTTTTTCTTTCCTCGCAGATACATGCGCAACGCGATTGAGAGACTATTCATCACGAGGACGACGAGAATCAACACGAGCGCGACGCCGTACGGCAGGGCGTCCGGCACGCCGGGAACTTGCGTGGCGACGACAAAGAGGTGTAACGCGAGCGCCATCGTTTGATCGAAGACGCCTTGCGGCAGAATCGGGAGAAAAAATGCGGCGCCGGTGAACATAATCGGCGCGGTTTCGCCGGTAGTGCGAGACACCGCCAAAATAACGCCGGTCAGAATACCGCTGATGGAATTCGGCAGCACGACGCTGCGAATCGTCTGCCAGCGCGTCGCGCCCATGCTCCAACACGCTTCGCGAAACGCTTGCGGCACGGCGCGCAGCGACTCGTAGGTCGCGACGATAATCACCGGAATCGTCATCACCGCCAACGTCAAGCCTGCCGCGAGAATACACGTGCCGAAGCGGAAAAAAATGACGAACGCGCCAACGCCGAACAACGCATGCACAATCGAAGGCACGCCTGCCAGGTTGATAATGCAGAGGTTGATCAGGCGCGTAAACCAGTTATCCGAGGCGTATTCGCTGAGATAAATCGCCGCCGCGACGCCTAACGGCACGGCGGCGAGCAGCGAGACGAACACGAGCCAGACCGTCCCCAAAAGCGCAGGGAAAATGCCGCCAGCCGTCATGCCGTCAGTCGGTTCGGTGAAAAAAAAGTCAATCGAAAGGATGGAACCGCCTTTGTAGATCAGCGTCAGCATAATCACGATGCCTG
Source organism: uncultured Candidatus Moduliflexus sp. (assembly GCA_964602655.1). GTDB lineage: Bacteria > Moduliflexota > Moduliflexia > Moduliflexales > Moduliflexaceae > Moduliflexus. Next base: position 54,812 of record CAZRSF010000020.1, on the reverse strand, counting down.
GCAGGATCAACATCAGCGTCATAAACAGAAACAGCAGGCGGAATCCGTTCTGAATCCGCGCGTTTTGGTGATTGATTTCCTTTGCTGCGAACATCAGCCCTTATCCTTTCCGAATTCCGCGCACGATAAAATCAGCGGTCAAGTTAATGAGAAAAGCGATCAGAAACAACAAGATGCCAATCGTGAATAAGGCTTGGTAATGAGGCGATCCGACGACTGTTTCCCCCAATTCGGCGGCTACCGTTGCGGTCAGTGTTCGCACCGAAGAAAACACGCTGGTCGGAATATTGATCGCGTGGCCGGTCGCCATCAGGACGGCCATCGTTTCGCCGAATCCGCGCCCCACGCCCAGCAACACTGCACCCAACAAGCCGTTTTTGGCGGCGGGAAGCACGACGCGATAAATGATCTGCCAGCGGGTCGCTCCCATCGCTTCGGCGGCTTCGCGATAGGAATCCGGCACCGATTTCAGGGCGTCTTCCGCAATCGACACCATAATCGGCGCGGACATTAAGCCCAAAATGACGCCGGCATTCAAGATATTCAGTCCGACCGGCACGTCGAAGAGATCAATAATCAGCGGGTTGAAGATTTTTAAACCGATAAATCCCCACACGACCGACGGAATGGCCGCCAAGAATTCCACCGACACCTTGAGAATCTCTCGCGTTTTGCCGCGCGCAAATTCGCCGATGTAAATCGCCGCGCCCAGCGAGAACGGGATAGACACGATCATTGCCAGGCCGGTGACGCTGACTGTGCCGAGAATCAAGGCGAGAATGCCGTATTCATAGGGTTGAATCGTGGGGTCCCAATAGGGAGAGAGAAAAAACTCGCGCAATTTCAAATGGTGCAGAATAAACCCGATCCCTTCTTTGGCGACAAAGACGAAAATCCCTAAAATGAAGACGATTGCGGAGGCTCCGCCGATCAACACGATGTATTGAACGAGTTTATCAACATACCAGTCGTATGTGCGTGTATCTGCCGCTGCTGCCATCAATCCGCCTCCTCTCCTTTGAACGCCTGAATCAATTCGCTGACTTTCGACGCAATGTCGCGGTAGCGGGCTTCGTATTCTTCCTGAAGCTGTCCGCGTTCTCCGTCGGTCGGCAAGGACGCAATATCCCATTCCATCACTAAAATCCGGTACGGAATGCGCTCTAATGAGTTCAATGGCGAAACATACTGTTTGATCGGGCCTTGCATGCTCACGATAATATAATTGCCGCTCAAATTCAGAAACTCTTGCGGCGAAAGATCGAACATTTTGGGACGTTCCGGCGTAATCACAATGCCCTTGCGGTCTAAAAATTCAACCAGCATCGGAGACGGCATATTCACCGCTTTTGTGGTAAAGCTCGCGTATTCCGCGCTCTTCGGAAATAATTTTCGACCGATACATTCCGCCATTTTGCCGATGGTGTTGTTTTCATCGAGAAACCAGATACGGTACGTCCTCGGAATGCGCTGCGTTCCGGCGACGGCGAAGATCAGTTCCGTACAGATGTTGCTGGCCTGATCCGCGACGCGGATCAATTTGGTAAAGACGTGCATCAGTCGAAACATATCTTCTGTCGTGTCCGGAGTATGTTTGCAGGTTTGCACTAAACGGTCAAGAATGCCTTCGAACACGGTTTCGACGGATTTTGCCATCTTTTTCGTCGTCTGCGCCATTTCGGCGTTATTTTGTTTGAACGCTTCCATCGCCATTTGCAACGTGCTGTTCGAGGTGTCCGCAATTCGCTCGATTTCGTAAGCTAACTCCTGGGGAATCGGCGTATCGAATTGGACGGATTCCCGCGAAATCGTGACGGCGTAGTCGCCGATGCGTTCCAATTCGATATTGACGCGGATGATGGACGAAATCGTGCGCAGATGTGCGCCGCTGGGGAGATGGATGGCGATAAATTTATGGCAGCGTTCGTCAATCCGATGCAGCGCGTTATTAATCAGTTCGTCCCCTAAGATGACTTGTTTTGCCAGATTATGATTGCCGGTCAACAGCGCATGTACGCTGTTTTTGTAGGCATGCAGCACTTTGTCGCCGACCGCCAGCACGTTTTCGCGTATTTGCGTCAAATCCCGGTATAACCGTTCTTCATAGATGGCCATGTTGTTTACTCCTTCTCCTCGCACTGAACATGACGCACAGGGGCGTAGCCGATATGCGCAATAATACATTGTCCTTCATCGCTCAAAATCCAATCCAAATACTCTTTGATCGCCCCGGACGCCTCGCCGTTCGTGTACATGAACAATGGGCGCGAAATCGGGTAATTGCGGCTTAACGTATTTTCTAACGTGGGATGAACGCACTCGCCCCCGTCTTTCATGACGCACGCCACTTTGACGTGTTCGGTCGAATACGCGATACCGCTGTATCCGATTGCGCAAGGGGTTTTTTCCACCAAATCTACCACATCTTTCGAGCCGTTCATATCTAACGTGCCCAACGTGTACTTTTCTGTTTTTCCTAACACCGCTTCATGAAAATACATATACGTGCCGGAATTATTCTGCCGTCCGACCAGAACAATCTGCTGCTTCCGGCATCCCGGCACGTCAACGCCCAAATCCGTCCATTTTTTCGCCGTACCGTTACGGCCATAGATGTCCTTCAATTGATCGAGACTGAATGAGGAGATGGGATTCTTTTTGTGCAGATACACGGCCAGCGCGTCGTAACCGACGATATGTTCTACCGGATTGATGCCGTTGGCTCTGGCTTCTTCAAGCTCTTTGTCTTCCATTTCGCGGCTGCTGTTGGCAATATCCACCGTGCCGTTGATCAACGCCGCGATGCCTGTGCCTGAGCCGCCGCCGGACACAGCAACCGCCACTTCGGGCTTGACCTTCTGATATTCTTCCGCCCAGGCTTGCGCCACATTGACAAGCGTATCCGAACCTTTATTCTGAAGCACGTTACGCGCATCCGCGTTTCGGCAGCTGGCTGCGATGCAAAAGATGAGAATGAACGCACTGATTCTTGCCTGTTTCATGATATACCGCCGCGTTTGCATACAAGGGATGATACGGATTGATTGGCCGCAAGAAGACCAATGCTCGAACGTCTTCTTTAAGTCAGAAAGCGGACGCAGAAGGAGGGTTGTCAAGTATTTTTTTGTGATTCTCACTCATGTTGCGCAATATGCTGCGAGACGCCGCCGTCATTCTCTGCAATGTTCACACGCGGTCTCACCAGGCGCAAGTGCTTGACATGTGGGGCAAATATGCGTACTGCGCTGACCGACAATCAGGCGCTCAATCAGCGTATTGCATCGGGGGCAGGGTTCGTCTGTACGACGAAACACCTGTAAGGCTTCGCGATGCCGTCCTTGCTGTTTATCAATCGAATAAAAGTTTGCTTTGCCGTTGCCTAAGGTCGTGCCGCCGTATTCGATCCCGCGCCGCAGTACATGCTGAATCGCTGAATGCAACGCGTGAACTTCTTGCAGCGAAACGGTCGCAGAAAGGCGACGCGGATGCAATTTCGCTTCCCAAAGCGCTTCATCCACGTAAATATTGCCCAAGCCCGCGAGAAACATCTGGTCGAGCAGCAGCGGTTTCAACATGCGCTGATGTTCATGCAGCCGCGCAAAGAGCACGACAGCAGTAAATTCGCCGGAGAGCGGCTCCGGCCCTAATTTGCCGACCACGTCGTCCACGTTCCGCACAAGATACATGCGCCCGAATTTGCGCGGATCGTGAAAGCGAAGCTGCCTGCCGCCATTCAGATCAAGCACGATATGTTCGTGTTTCGCGCGTGGTTCGGCAGGATCGGCGAGATGAATGCGGCCTGACATGCGGAGATGCACCAGCAGATGTTCGCCTTCAGCGAAATCTACGACAATATACTTGGCTCTGCGCCAGATGTGAGCGATGGTCTGCCCGGCAAGCCGTCGGCTGAATTCTTCCGCCGATGGCATGGCGACGCTGCGCGGCCAGAATACGTCGGCGCGGATAATCGTCGCACCGACGATTCCGGCAGCGAGCAGATCGTTCACAACGGTTTGCACTTCCGGTAATTCCGGCATGGAACAACTCCTTCAGATCGTTTTGAAAATCATGTTGTGCGACGAAATTACGACACGGAGTATAGACAGATAGCAAGCCTCAATCAATGCTGTACAATTCATTGAGGCTTGCTATAGCTGTCAGACACCTTGAAGGTGTCTGACAGCTTTCCTGCTGACGACGTTTTGTGTCATGACACATTACTGACTCGCTCTCCTACGTTTCAACGATAGCGAAATAAACTGTTTCGCCCTGCGATGCCAATAAGAAAGGATACGCCTTCTTCATCCTTTCTTACACGCATCTTTGTCGTTCTCCATAAAAAAGTCAACAAAAGATTACGGCATTTCTCTGTTGAGATTTTTCACCAAAACAATTGACAGATTTGGCGGCGACATGTATAGCATATAGAGACGGTAGTCGGCGTGGTTGTCAGGTTGATGACGCAAGAGACGATTTGAGGGACGTATCATGAAAGCTGTCATTCTCTGTATTGATGATGAGGACATCATTCTCAACACACTCAAACGAGAATTACATGACGCATTCGGCGCATTCTGCGAGGTCGAAATTGCGCATAATCAGAATGACGCCCTGAACGTCGTGACTACGACGCTGGAGGATGGCGCGGCGCTGCCTGTGGCGATTTCCGATTACATGCTGCCCGATGGCACTGGCGCGGCGCTGTTGCAGGAAATTCATCATCGTTCTCCCTCAACCCGAAATATTCTGCTTACCGGACAAATCAGCGCGGACGGCATCGCGCAAGCCGTGAACGCGGCCAATTTATACCGATTTATTGCAAAACCCTGGCAGAAACACGATCTGATTCTCACCGTGAAAGAAGCGCTTCGCAGCTATCGTCAGGAATTCGCGATTCTCCACAAAAATGAGCAGTTAGAACATTTGAATCAACTGTTGCAAGATTATGCCAAAACGCTCGAACAGAACGTTTCCGAGCGAACGCAAGAGTTACATCAGACCGTCGCCACGCTTGAAGAGGCGAACCGTCATCTGACGCAGGAAATCGCGGAGCGGAAACAGGCGGAACACGCCTTGCAAACGGCCAAAAAAAATCTTGAGGCGCTCTTCGACGCTTCCGCAGACGCACTGATTGTCACGAATCTGTCCGGCGAACTCGTGGATGTGAATCCGCAGACTATCGTGATGTATGGCTATTCGAAGGAGGCGTTGCTGCATCTTCGCCTGCATCGGTTGATTCATCCGTCTCATGCGGATTGCGTGAATGCATTTGTGTCGGATGCGCAGACAGAAGGCTTTGCTCAGGCCGAACTCTTGAATGTCCGCGAAGACGGCACGCCGTTTTATGCGAATATGCGCGGCACGCTGGTAGAATATCATGATCGCCGCCATCTGCTGGTTATCATGCATGACAGCACGGATCGCAAACATACGGAAGAAGAGCTTTCCCGCGCCAAAGAAGCGGCGGAAAGCGCGAACCGAGCCAAAAGCGAATTCCTTGCCAACATGAGCCACGAACTACGGACGCCGCTGAATGCGATTTTAGGATATGCCCAAATTTTCCAGCGCGATCACGCCTTAATGCATCACTATGGCGCGCAGATTGACACGATTCATCGCAGCGGTCAGCATTTGCTGCTGATGATCAACGATATTTTAGACCTCTCCAAAATCGAGGCGGAACGCCTGGAATTAGAACTATGTCCTGTGAATCTGTCGGAATTTTTGAACACATTCGTGAAAATGATGCAGATGAAAGCGCAGAGCAAAGGGATCGAGTTTCGCTACGATCTGCGTCTGCCGCTTTCGCATATCGTAATCGCGGATGAACGGCGGCTGAGGCAAGTGTTGCTCAATCTGCTTGGCAATGCCATTAAATTCACGGAATCCGGGTGGGTGGCCTTGCGCGTCTTCACCATTCCTCATACAACAACACTCGTTTCGCAACACGCCAGCCAAAAGGCGATGGTACGGCTGTGTTTCGAAGTCGAAGACACGGGAATCGGCATCGCGTCAGACCAACTCCAGCAGATATTTCTTCCGTTTCATCAGGCTGGCAACCGCCTCTTGCGCGGCGAAGGCACGGGACTCGGCCTCACAATCAGTCAACGCTTAATACATCTGATGGGGAGTGAAATTCAGGTACATAGCCTTGTCGGCGAAGGCAGCCGTTTCTGGTTCGAATTAACCGTGCCACTCTCACAAGACGCCGTGAAAGAGACCGTTTCACCGCTGACGTCGGAATTTCGGCGCGTCAGCGGATTCCGCTTGCCGGTTGGTCTTGAGCGCGCGCCGTTTCGTATTTTAGTCGCAGACGATCAAAAAGCCAATCGTGACGTGCTCACAACGATGCTGCGTTCGCTTCATTTCGAAGTGAGTGAAGCGGATAACGGGTTTGACGCGCTGCATCTCGCCCAAATGATGAAGCCTGACGTGATTTTTCTTGATATTATCATGCCGATTATGGATGGGTTCGAATTCATTCATCACATCCGCAATATGTCCGAATTGAGGCATACGATCATTGTTGTGGTGTCTGCCAGCGTCTTCGAACAAAATCGCGAAGAAGCCGTTGCCGCAGGCGGCAATGATTTTCTTGCCAAACCGGTACAATTCGATACGCTGCTGAACTGTTTGCAACGGCATTTGCATATCGAATGGCAATATGATGCTGTCGTCCCGCCCCCTTCAGCGCTGACGGTCATTCAATTTCCTTCGCAGAAGGAACTCGAACAATTACGCGCAGCGGCGTCTTCCGGCGATTTGACCGGCATTGAAACGCTGCTTGCCGCTCTGAAGCATCAGAATATCTCTTTCATGCCTTTCATTGAGCAGATCGAACAATTTTTGCAACATTTCGAGTTCGAACAGATTCTTCAGTTTCTTTCACCCGGCTTAGAAAGGAAGGGGACATGGAAACATTGATTTTTACAGAAAGCACTATTTTAGTCGTGGACGATCATCCTGAAAATCTCAAGGTCTTGACGACCTATCTCAAGAACCTCGGATGTGGAATTCGCGTGGCGATGAATGGCGAGAAAGCGATTGAATTGGCTGAAGATTTTATCCCCGATCTCATCCTGTTAGATGTCATGATGCCCGGAATTGACGGATTCGAAACCTGCCGCCGCCTGAAACAGTCAACGAAAACGAATGAGGTTCCTGTGATTTTCATGACCGCATTGGCGGAAACGTCTGATAAATTACAGGGATTTCATGCCGGCGGCGTGGATTATATTACTAAGCCATTACAACACGAAGAAGTGATTGCTCGCGTGAAAGCGCATCTTCTCGTTCAACATCTTCAGAAGCAACTGCGTCAAAAAAATGAACTCGTTCAGAAACAGAATGTCAATTTACAGGAACTGAATGAGGCGTTACGCCTGTCAAACGCCAATAAGGATAAATTTTTTTCGATTATCGCGCATGATTTACGCAGCCCGTTTGCCGGATTGATCGGCGTAACCGAACTGATTTTAGATGATATTGACGTGGTCGAAAAAGACGATATTCGGCGTAATGTCGTGCAACTGAAGGAGAGCACCGAAAAATTATTCGAGTTGCTCGAAAATCTCCTCGCCTGGTCGCGATTGCAGCGCCAGGCGATGGAATATTATCCGCAGCGCATAGACTTGCGGACATTCGTCGTGCGCAATCTGTCGTTGTTTGCTGCGGTCAGCCAACAGAAAGGGATTACGGTACGGCATACGCTTGACGAATCACTGTGGGCGTATGGCGATGTGGATATGGTGAATACGGTGGTGCGGAATCTGATTTCCAATGCGCTCAAATTCACGCCTTCCGGCGGAACAGTCACGATTTCCGGTCAGGTGGACTCTGGTTTGATGCGGCTTTCTGTCGCCGACACGGGCATCGGCATTACGTCGGAAGAATTGGCAAAGTTATTTCGCATAGACGAAAAATTTCAACGGACGGGAACCGCCGGAGAACGTGGAACGGGCTTAGGATTGATTCTCTGCAAAGAGTTAATTGAAAAAAATGGTGGACAGATATGGGGAGAATGTGGCAACGGCAAAGGGAGTATCTTTCATTTCACACTCCCAGTCGCAGGGCCGGAAGGCGAGGAGAAAAATAACTACATATGGTAAAAAAAGCGATTTTGTGCGTGGATGACGAAAAAATGATTTTACATAGCCTCAAAGCGCAGATGAAAAAGCATTTTGGGGATCGTTACCAATATGAATTTGCCCAGAGCGGCGATGAAGCCTGGGAAGTGATCGAAGAATTACATAACGATGGCGTCAGAATCCTGATTATTGTGTCAGACTGGCTGATGCCGAATATGAAAGGGGATGAATTACTGATTCAGGTGCATCGCAAATATCCCGATATTATCAAAGTCATGCTGACCGGCCAGGCCGACCGGGAAGCGGTCGAACGCACCGAACAGCTTGCGAATCTGCATCGCTGTCTGCATAAACCCTGGGCGGAAAACGAACTGATCGAAACCCTGCTTTCCGGGCTTGGAGACACAGAATAAACGCAGGTGTCAGGCACGTTGAACGTGTCTGACACCTTTGATCTATCATGGACGCCTGGAAAATTTTGAAATCCGAAACGGTGTTTTCGCATCGCTGGTACACGCTGCGGCAGGATTGCGTGCAATTAGCGAACGGGCGCGTGGTGGACGATTATTTTGTGTCGGTGCGGTCGAATGTGGTATTGATTTTGGCGCTGACGGCTGAGGGCAATGTGCCGTTAGTGCGGCAGTATAAACACGGCGTACAGAGAATCCTGTTAGAGCTTCCCGGCGGATTCATAGACAATGGTGAAACCCCGCAACACGCCGCCATGCGGGAATTGCTAGAAGAAACCGGGTACGCGGCTGACGAATTTCATCTGCTCGGTCAGGTGCATGACAACCCCACCAAAGACACGAATACCGATTTTCTCTTTCTCGCGCCGAATGCGGTGAAGCGACAGGATCAATCGCTCGATCCGAACGAACATATCCATGTCGAACTTGTCCCGTTCGACCATCTGCCATCGCTGATTCTCAATGGCAGCATCTGCGTCGGTAATTCGATTTCCACCATTTTTTTGGCACAACATTGGCTGAATCGTGTAAGCTGTCAGACACGTTAAACGTGTCTGACAGCTAATCATCAAAACGTTCGCTGGATGATAAATTTTGTTTGCCCCGCCTGTAAATCAACCTGCTCGACACGCGCCTGTTTGAGCGGCGCGCCAGCGGCGTCGAAATAGGCGATCTCCACATCCGTCGTTCCGGGTGGAAGCACAAGCTGCGTGATATGAATATCGGCGGGCAGCAGAAACCAGTGCCGCACGTCTGCGCCTTCCGTCAATTCTGTCAACCCGATAAACAGCCATTGCCAGAACCAATGATCCTCGCTGATGCTTGCCTGCGCCGCGCATTTCAGCAGATTCCGCGAGATCGCTTGCGCGATGGCGCGAAGACGCCGATCTTCAAGATTTTTCTGCGCGATCCGGGACACGTCTTCGGCTAATTCAAGATGGCGCGTGACGCCTCCGGCAGAGACACTGGCGCGGGCAAATAGATTGAGGCGCGGCGCGAATTCAGCGAAAGAAAATTTGAGATAACACTCGTCATCCTCATCGTCCTCCTCCTCATTCCATTCAACCACGTCGTCATCCTCATCCAGACGAAAATCTTTGGCGACTTTGTACGGAATCAGACCATTTTCCCAGATCACGACCAACCGCGCGGATTGACGATAGACCGATTGTTCCGGCCAACTTTCGACAGAGGAACGATAGCGCTCGACAACGTCGCTAAACCCTAACGCAGACGCAGCGCGGAGCAGATTTTCCTGAAGTCCTTTGGGCGCAGACGTTCCGTAATACGTCGTATAATCCCCTGCATACGTGTCATACGCATTGCGATAATCCACGAACGCCTCGTTGAGTTCTCCCATCGCATCATAAATCAGGCCAGAGAGATACAGCGCAAACGCATCGGTTTTATAGACATTTTTTTGTTCGTAGCGATTATTGAATTGCTGCAACAGCGTGTTGACCCGGCGGCATTCGACCAGGGCATCCTGAAGCTGCCCTAACATGACGTAATTGAGCGCCATGTAATAATGCACCAGCACGCGCTCGAAATCTTCACCGCGATAGGGCTGAAGTTGTTCCGTCAGAATCCACTCCGCCGCCGTGCCTGAGACGCTGATCACATCCAATGCCTCCATCCGCTGCGCCGCCTGCTCGAACCAGGAATTACTGTCGGCATATTTCGCGCCTAAATGGGTAATCAGCCCCATTTCAAGGAAATACAACACATCATTCCGCTCCTGTTGCAAATCCTCTTTTTCTTTCATCAGGGCTTCGGCCTGGTTATAATCGTCGTTCTGCACCGCCGCCTGCACATCGTTCATAACGGCAAGCTGGCTCTGAGCATAACAACCGGTCAAGCCGACGACAGCGCAACATAATAGCAGCATGGATGCGATGGAGTGTTTCATAATTGTACCTGCTACGCAAGTAGAGTTCTGACAAGTTTAGGTGACGGCTCAATGTAAGGGCGTTCAATTGAACGCCCTTACGACACATGCGAACCCCTTCACTGATATGTTGTCGGAACAATGGTTAGAATGTATAAAATCCCTTTTCAACGTACTTTTTGAGCTTTTTCTGGCCGATCCAGACCTTTTCGATGGTATTCAGGTCTGTCAATTCCAAATCAACCTGATAAAAGTACACTTTCCGGTTCGCATCAACATCCGTAATCTTGTTAATCACACCCTGAAGCACATAATCAACGCCCAATTCTTTTTTGAGATAATCGCGGACGGCGGGATCCGTAAATGACGCCTGTCCCTGGCGAATGGCGCGGATTTCATCCAACTCTGCCCCGCCTTGCACGACGCGCGCTCGTTTCGAATCAATAAAGGCGCGTTCGAGATCGTTGATAAACGTATCGGAGGCGATATGTTCGTCCGTTTTATTGTACACCGTCGCGACCATCACCACCGGCAGGCGTCCGGCGTATTCCATGAAATCGCCAGCCCAGGCGCCGTTCAGGCAGGTAGGAATCATCTCGTCCGACACCATTCTGGAATCCGTGTCATTCCACTTTCCGCTGAGATCGACCTGCGTGTTCGGATCAACTCGCAACACTTTCGATGGCGCGGGAGCGCAGCCCGCTAATGCGCCTAACAGGGCAAGTCCGACAACAACCGATACTATCTGCGCATGATATGTCTTCATAATAACTCCTCCTGAATATTTTGGGATGCGTCATCTTCTCTACGCATCACGATAGAAACGATGTGAGAACGCCGAAAATTTACATAAACTCACCTCATATTGTAGCATAAACCATGCCACAACGCATACGGCGCGTTCGCTCGAAGCAAGCCGATAGTCCCGCGCGACATCAAGGGAAATGGCTTCTTCGATCACCTGCGACGTAGCGCGGGACGACCAGTGTCAATATACCACGAAATTGAAGCGGCAGTTCAGAACGGGAAACCGGATTTCCAATATGTGTGCGGTTGTATCAGGGCAAGAAAATAGAACGCCCGGCATGGAGAACATGCCGGGCAGAATAAAATTATCGAACGGGAGGAAGCTCAACAGGTTCGGTGGTTTCGAATTCGACAACGCTTCGGTACGGAATGCTCAACGGCGTGCCCCGGTCGCGCGTCACGATTTTCAGCGTCGCAACGCCAAGATCATGTGTCGTGGCTTTCGCGGCCTGCGTCTGTACCAGATAATTGGATGTGACGATTTTGATAGTGCGTTTATCGTCCAGTTCCAATTCCCGCAACGTCACGGCAAGCGCCGGGCCGTATTTCCCTTGCGTCTGTGCGGTCACGACCTGCCCATTGACGCCCGCTCCTTTCGGCGCAATGACTTTTCCGTTCACAATCAAATCACTCTCCAATGTTCCGTAGAACCAGTCATCTTTCCGATTGTTCTCAACGCTGATGTCATCCAATATTTTGACCGGCAGTTTCGTGCCTGCGGCAATCGTATATTGAGACGGACGATTGGGGCGTTTTGTCGAAGAAAGAACGACTTTCGGCGTCGGCTGAGGCGCGGCGGCGACCGGCGCTGAAAAGGTCAACGCTAAAATATCTTTCACCGGAATGACCTGCACTTTCCCGTCAGCCTGAAAACGGAGCGAGGTTTGCGTTCCCCCCACATACGTCCCTTCGAGCAAACGTCCATCTTTCATTTCAAGCGTATCGGCGAACGCAAACCCAGCCATTCCGACGCTGATAACTCCAAGTAAAATTGAAGCAATTGCAATATGTTTCATCATAATATCCTCCGTTAATTGTTATCTTGCAGCAAGACGATTCTTTTTTATCGAAATACTGCATACTGACTTACAGAACAGAACCACACAACCATCTAAAGCAATTCCTGTGCCATTCTGTGCTGAATATTAAGATAACGAGTGTCGAAACAGATGTCAACAAAAAAAATGACTCTCCTCTTCTTTCTCAAATTGATCCCTCTCGCTCACTCAGTGTATCTGCAATCACCTTCGCCGCGCGATCTGTCGCGCCGGGTTCGCCCAATTTCTGGCGCACAGCGCGAAGTTCCCGGCGCATCTCTTCTCGCGCCGCCGCATCGCGGAGCAGCCGCAACGCTTCTTGCGCGACGGCGTCGGGCGTCGCATTTTTTTGAATAAACTCTTTGGCGACCTCTTTTCCAGCAATCAAATTGACCATGCCGATGTACGGAACGCGGATGAAATGCGAGCCGATCCAGAAGGTAAGCGGCGCGACGATGTACGTAATCAGCATCGGCGTTTCTAAAAGTGTCGTTTCTACTGTCACCGTACCAGAGGCTGTGATTACCATGTCGGCAGCGGCAATCGCCTCGTAGGTTTGCCCGTGAATCGGCGTGATCCATTCCGGCAAAGCAGCAAATGACGACGAATGCGCTAATGATGACGCAACCGGCAGGAAAAATTGCGCGTCGGGCTGCTGTTGGCGAATGCGCTGCGCCGCATCGAGCATCAACGGCAGCAGGCGTTCGATTTCGCTTTCCCGGCTTCCCGGCAACAGACCAAGAATCGGCCTGTCCGAATCAAGCGCGTGCTGCTGACAGAATTCCGCTTTTGTTAACGAAGATCGCACCGTTTCGACCAGCGGATGCCCGACCCATTCGACTTCCACGCCGTGACGGCGATAAAATTCTTGTTCGAACGGAAAAATGACGATCATTTTCGTGACGATTTTCTGAATCAATTTTACCCGCGACGACCGCCACGCCCAGACCTGCGGGCTGATGTAATAGACGACCCGAATACCGAGTTTGTGCGCGACCTTTGCGAGTCGCAGGTTGAAATCGGGATAATCCACCAAAATGACAAGATCGGGGCGTTCGTCTTTTAGAAAGCGGCTCAATTTACGAAACACCGCATACACGGTTTTCAGCTTTTTCAGAACTTCTGTCACGCCGACCACCGCCAATTCGTCGCTGCTGCTGATCAGCGTCACGCCTTCCGCCGCGAGATGCGAGCCGCCGACGCCGAAAATTTGCGCCTGCGGCATCCGCGTCTTTACCGAACGAATCAGGTGCGCGCCATGCAAATCGCCGGAGGCTTCGCCTGTTACAATTAACATACGAGGAGTGTTCATAAAATCATTATTGTCAGGTAAAATACGGAATGAGGTAATTTTTCTTGTCATATCGCGACAATTCGTGTACGATTTTTTCCCTCTGGTTTGTCAAGAACTTCTGCCGAAATTTCAGATTTCCTGCATAATATCTATTGACAAGAAAAACAGGGGCGCCAGAGTAATGTAATCATTAGAGGAGTTTTAGAATTTTTGCAAGTTGGCATATCCTGCTTTTTCAAAAAGAAAAGCCTGTCAAACCATTAAAATAGAAAATTGGAGTACGCTACATTCATTATGAAGAGAGAGAATATCCGAAATTTTTCGATTATCGCACACATTGATCACGGCAAATCCACGCTGGCCGACCGGCTGCTTGAAACCACGAAAACGATTGCCAAACGCGACATGATGGCGCAAGTGCTGGATAACATGGATTTGGAACGCGAACGCGGGATTACGATCAAATCGCACCCGATTCGGCTGAGTTATACCGCAAAAGACGGACAGGAATACGAACTGAATTTGATTGATACGCCGGGACATGTGGATTTTTCGTATGAAGTCTCGCGCAGTCTGGCCGCCTGCGACGGCGCATTGCTGCTCGTGGACGCGACGCAGGGCGTGGAAGCGCAAACGTTGGCGAACGTCTATCTCGCGATGGAACACAATTTAACCATCATTCCGATTATCAATAAAATTGATTTGCCGAGCGCGGACATTGACCGCACCAGAGAACAGATCGAAGAAATTCTCAGTATTGACGCCACTGACGCGATTCCGGTCAGCGCGAAAATGGGCATCGGCATCGAAGAGGTATTAGAAGCGATTGTCCAGCGCATTCCCGAACCGCAAGGCGACCCGGACGCGCCGCTGGAAGCGCTGATTTTCGATTCGTGGTTCAACGAATATTTGGGCGCAGTCGTCTATGTGCGCGTGATGAACGGCACGATCAAAAAAGGGATGCGCATCCGCATGATGTCCACCGGTAACGAATTCGAAGTGACGGATGTGGGGTTGCTGCGACTCGGTCTCATCCCGACCGACACCTTGCCCGCCGGGTCGGTCGGCTATTTTGTCGGCAGCATCAAAGAAGTGCGCGACACTAAAATCGGCGATACCGTCACCGACGTCGAGCATCCGACGCAAACGCCGCTGTCGGGTTTCCGAGATGTCAAGCCGATGGTCTTCAGCGGCTTGTTTCCCTCGGTCGGCGCGGAATACGGACATTTGCGGGAAAGTCTGGAAAAATTAGCGCTCAACGATTCGGCCTTCCTGTTCGAGCCGGAAATGTCGGACGCGCTCGGACCGGGATTTCGCTGCGGCTTCCTCGGTTTGCTGCACATGGAAATCGTGCAGGAACGCTTAGAACGGGAATTCGATCTCGATTTATTGACTACTGCCCCCAGCGTGGTGTATAAAGTGGTGCATCTGGATGGCTCGGAAGAATATATCTCCAACCCGGCGAAATTCCCGGAACGCAACGAGTGTCAGTGGGTGGAAGAACCGGTGATTCGCTCCATGATTTTTCTGCCGACCGAATACCTCGGCAATGTCATGAAATTGGCGCAAGACCGGCGCGGCGTACAGAAAAAAATGGAATATGTAGCGAGCAATAAAGTCGTGCTGACCTACGAATTTCCGCTCAACGAAACGGTCATGGACTTTTACGACAAGCTGAAAAGCTTGACCAAAGGGTATGCGTCGCTTGATTACGAACATATCGGCTACCAGCAGTCGGAGATTGTCAAACTCGATATTCTGCTGAACGGCGACCCGGTGGACGCGCTTTCGATTATCGTGCATAGAGACAAGGCGTATGCGCGCGGCAAGGAACTCGTCGAAAAAATGCGGAAACTCATTCCGCGCCAGATGTTCGAAGTCGCGATTCAGGCCGCGCTCGGCTCGCGCATCATTGCCCGCGAATCGGTATCGGCCTTGCGGAAAAACGTGCTGGCGAAATGTTACGGCGGCGACATTACCCGCAAACGAAAATTGCTGGAACGGCAGAAAGAAGGCAAGAAACGGATGCGGCAAGTCGGCAAAGTCGAGGTCCCGCAGGAAGCGTTCATGGCGATCCTACAAGTCGAAAGCTAAATCTTCGACAATCTCTCAGAGGTTGAAACAGAGCATGTATCAAATGTCCGAACGTATATTCATCAAATTATTCACCTTATTCGGCATGGCCGGTATTCTGGCGGGCGTAATTTCGTCGCGCCGGGAAGGCGATCAACAGGAGGATACGACAATGGCAGAGAATACGGAAACCACCACAGGCCAGACGCAGGAAGAACAGACTTCTTCCGAACAGCAGCAAGAACAGGGCAAATCCGAAAAGAAAGAGCAACGCACGGAATTCGAAAACATGTTTCATAAAATGTATCTGTTCGGGCTTGGCGTGCAGCGCGACATCGAAGAGACCGTCAGAAATTTGATCGAACGCGGTGAGGTGAAAGCCGAAGAGCAGCAAACGGTCGTGGATGATTTTATGAAAAAAGCCAAAGAAAACACCGGCAAAATCGAAGAGAAAATCAACGAGATGATCAATAAGGCATTGGAAGGGATGAACCTCGTCCCCAAAGACAAGCACGACGCGCTGGAAAGACGGGTGCAAATCCTGGAAAGCAAGGTGTTGGAACTCGAACACCGCATGAAAGAGCACGCATAAGCATTACAACGTCAACGAATGGGAGAATGGAACGAAAAACAGTGAAAAACGCCGCGTATTCTGTTGTGATTCGTTGTCTTCTCCTATTTGTTGCCGCCGGTTTCCTTTCTGCCTGCCATTCAACAGAACGCGATGCCGCTAAATCTTACCAGAAAGGGCTGGCGTACAAAGACCTCAAGCAGTTTCAGAAAGCGGAAGAGCATTTCCGCGCCACGCTCGACCAGTATCCCGATCATGTTAAGGCTCGCATGGAATTAGGGACGCTGCTCTATCGCAAACGCGAGTTTCGCGAAGGGCTGAAACAATTTCTTGTTCTCGCCGGGCACGGCGCAGAAAGCTATAAACTCTCCTCGATGATCGGCTATGGCTACGAGCAACTTGCGCATATTTCGCTGGCGGCGCGTTGGTATCGTCGCGCCATCGAACAAGCGCCGAATCTGACGGACGTGCGAATGCGTTTAGCGGATATATCAGAGGCGCAAGGGCGACGCCGGGAAGCGGCGGAATTGCTCCGGCAAGCGTTGAAGATCAATCCGTTTGCCGAAGAAGCGGCGGAACTCGAAGCGCGTTCCTCCCTGTTGAGCCAAGCGAACAGCCCGGACGCCCATTACGCGCTGGCGGATTTATATATCCGCGCCGGGCGAATTTCGCAGGGAATGCAAGAGTATCTCGCCGCCGTGCCATTCGAAGAGAGCGATCCGTATGCAACGGTCGAATTTGCCATCTTCTGTCTGAATCGCAAACAATTCGCTACGGCGCTGACCTATTTTCAGAAAGCCCGCGACGCCGGGCTCGACGCCAAGCTCGAAGTTCGCGCCGGCATGGCGGTTGCGTATGAAAAGCTCGAACGTTTTGCGGAAGCGGCACAGGAATATCGGGCGGCGTTGCAGATCGACCCGGAATGGCACGACCTACGCTTGAAAGTCGTGGAACTCCTCAAAAAATCTGGCAACAACAGCGAGGCCGCCAATGAATTGGAACAACTCTTTCATCTGTCCAAACATTCGACCGCGTTTCGGCTTGGAACAGGCGCATTTCCGACAGCGAACGCGCTCTGGGAAGAAACGCTGCGCCTGCGAGGAGAGCAGTCGGTGAAAACCGTGATCGAATTGACGCCATCCGACCGCTATCCCGCCTTGATTCAAGCAACGGCGAATCAATCTGTCCCCGCAATGCTGTTCATCGAACCACAGGCCGAATACACCATCCTCTCCGAACCGCTTGCCGCGCGGCTTGGCCTTAAAATCACGCCGGAGACAAGTGAAATCCATTTCACGCTGAACGGCCTGCCGTACAGCGCGCCATTAGTCAATCTTCCCTCGCTGAAAGTCGGGACGCTGGAAGTCCGCAACATTCCGGCATTGGTCTGGAATTTATCCGCCTACCCCGGCATTGACGGCTTGCTTGGACAAAGCTTTCTGAAGCATTTTCGTATGGAGATCAACTATAACGAACAACTCTTTCTCTTGACAAAAATGTTTTCTTGATGGAATTGTCATCCGAATCGTAGGGCGAAACTGTGTTTCGCCCTCACCGAAACACAGTTTCGGCGTACTTCATCGAAATGCCCAGCCCTGTCAGGGTTCGAACCCCTGAAAGGGCTGAAAATATAAAACGTCACGCACGGACGAGCAGAGCCGAACTCGCTTGATTCGACGTCTCCTTGAACCGTGTGATTTTTTGTGCTTTCGGAAATCTACATTGAAAATTTTGCGATTATTGATAAGCTGCATATTCAGTTTTCCAACGGCTTGAACATCGTGACGGGCGAAACCGGCGCAGGAAAATCGATCATGGTGGACGCCCTGATGATCGCGCTTGGCGGACGCGCCTCGGCGGAATTTATCCGCGCCGGCACGGAAAAATCAGTCGTGGAAACGATTTTTGCCATCGCCCATCTTGACGCGGTGAAGGTCAAAGCCGCCGAATATGGCTTTTTCGATCAGGAACAAGGCGACGCCGAATTGCTGATCCGCCGCGAAGTCAGCCGCAACGGACGCAATCGGATTTTGATCAACGGCCACCCCGCCACGAACGTCATGGCAATGGAGTTGGGCGAATTGCTGGTGGATATTCACGGCCAGCACGAGCATCAGTCCATTTTGAACCCGGATTATCACGTCGAGTTGCTCGATATTTACGGCAAACTCATGCCGCCGCGCGAGGAAGTTGCCGCCGCGTATCGCCGCTTCAAAAAGGTCGAGCGGGAATTAAAGGAATTGCGCGACCATTCGCGGGAACGGATGCAGCATCTTGATTTGATTCGCTTTCAGCATGAAGAGATTCGGAAAGCCGATTTGAAACCGGGCGAAGACGATGGGCTGCTGCATGAACGGAAAATGCTGGCAGGCGCGGAACAATTAGCAACCGGCGCGACCGCGATTTATGAAACGCTCTACGGCAATCATGGGGCGGTGCTGGAGCAGCTTGGCAAAATCATCGGCAAGCTGGAAGATTTAGCCAAAATAGACGAAAGCCTCGACCCGCACGTCAAAACCTGCGAGTCAATCCAATACCAACTGGAAGACGTGGCCTACGCCATGCGCGATTACGCCCAGTCGGTCGAATATGACGAGTTCCGCCTCGATGACGTCGAAAAGCGGATTGACGAGATCAACACGCTGAAACGGAAATACGGCAACACGATTGACGACATGTTAGCGTATTATGAAGAAATCGGGCAGGAATTGACGAATTTCGACGCCCGCGAAACGCGCCAGGCGGAACTGGAGGCGGAATACAAAAAACTTCGCGCCGCGTTGCAGCAGTTGTCGCAACGATTGTCCGACGAGCGGAAACAGGCGGCCAAACGGTTCGAGGCGGAAGTCATGCAGGAGCTCGCCATGTTAAGCATGGACAAAACCCGCTTCAACGTGGATTTTGCGTCAGCCGGAACGGAGGCGAATCCGTTTACCGCGAAAGGCATTGATAAAATCGAATTCTTAATCGCGCCGAACCCCGGCGAACCGCTCAAACCGCTGAGCAAAATCGCGTCCGGCGGCGAAATCTCGCGCATCATGCTCGCGCTGAAAACGCTGCTCGGCGCGGCGGATCGCGTGCCGGTCATGGTGTTCGACGAGATTGATACCGGCATCGGCGGCAAAGTCGCCGAAATCGTCGGGAAAAAGCTGCAACAGGTCAGTACCGCGCATCAGGTCGTCTGCATCACGCATCTGCCGCAAATCGCGAGCAAAGGCGAAACGCATTTTCATGTGGAAAAACACGCCGAAGACGACCGCACGGTCACGTCGATCCGCGAATTGACGGGGCAAGACCGCGTGGAAGAGATCGCCAGAATGCTCGGCGGCGAAACCCTGACCAAAACCACGCTCGATCATGCCCGCGAAATGCTCGGCGCGTCGAATGGGTAGGGACAATACGATGAAAAAGAAAAAACTGCCGGTCGGCATTCCCGATTTCGAGACGATTCGTCAGGACAACTACATCTATGTGGACAAAACGCAGGATATTTACCGCATGGTGACGGAAGGAAAATTTTATTTTCTGTCCCGCCCGCGCCGATTCGGAAAATCTGTGCTTGTTTCCACGTTGAGAAGCCTGTTTCAAGGAAAAAAAGACCTGTTCGACGATTTATGGATTCGCACCCAGAGCGATTGGGAGTGGCAGGAATTCCCGATCATTCTCTTCGATTTCACCGGCATTGCGAACGACACGCCCGATATGCTGAGGCTCGCGCTGGAAACCTGGATGAACAATGTGGCCGAAGCGTATGGAATTCAACTCCGAACGCCGCTGCTCATGTCGAAATTTACGGAGTTGATTCTCGCCGTCTCGAAAAAAACCGGCCAATCGGCAGCGGTGCTGATTGACGAATATGATAAGCCGATTATTGACCATCTTGGCAAAGGCGCGGAACATCTGGAAATCGCGAAAGCGAATCGCGACATCTTGAAGCAATTTTTCGGCGTGCTGAAAGGCATTTCGGTCGCGCCATCGCTCCGGTTCGTCTTTCTGACCGGCATTACCAGATTCAGCAAAGTCTCCATCTTTTCGGAACTGAATAATCTGAACGATATTTCGATGAACGAGAGCTACGCCACGCTGCTTGGTTATACGCAGGAGGATTTGGAATGCTATTTTTCCGAATATCTCCAAGAATTCGCTGACAATGCAGGATATTCGAAAGAGATGGCGTTGCAAAAATTTGCCGAACAGTATGATGGCTATCGTTTCTCGGAAAAATCCGCACATATCTACAACCCGTTTTCCACACTGAACGCATTGCAGTCAAAAGAGCTTCGGCATTATTGGTTCGAAAGCGGTACGCCGACCTTCCTGATTAATATGCTGATGCAAGAGCAGTATTCCATCCCAGGGTTGGAAGCGTTGCAAGTCAGCCGGACGATTTTTACGACATTCGATATCGACGCGCTCATTCCGGAAGCCTTATTATTTCAAACGGGCTATCTGACAATCAAAGAGAGCCAACAGGATTTATATACGCTCGGTTATCCCAATCTGGAAGTGAAAAACGCTTTTTCAGAATCGCTCCTACGCGCATTGATGGAAAAGTCAAGATCGAGCGTTCCATCAATGATTCTTCGGCTCTCAAGCTACTTGCGCGACCAGCAATTCGACGCGTTTTTCGAGACGATGACCGCCATTTTCGCGTCAATTCCGTATGATATTCAATCCAAGCGCGACGAAGCGTATTTTCATACGATTTTTTATCTGATGATGACGGCGTCCGGCGCAGATGCTCGCAGCAGCCTGTTGACGTGCCGGGGACGGATTGACATGGCGATCCTGTTTTCCGACCGGGTCTATATTTTCGAATTCAAATGCAATCAGAGCGCGGAGACTGCGCTTCAGCAGATTCGGTCGAACGGCTATGCCGATATGTTCCAAGAAGTCGGAAAGGAAATAGTGTTGATCGGCATTGATTTTCACCCGGAACAGCGCAATATTGTCGAGTGGAAAGTGGCGCGGCAGTAAAAGCTGTCAGACACGTCGAACGTGCCTGACAGTTTATGGGTAGGCGGTTTATTCCTGATAGATGCGAATATTCGAATAGGTCGCGTCATCCGGCGTCAGCCGCCCGATGATCTGCCCCGTTCCGCCGAACATGAAGCGCATCGGATCGCCGGGATAAAAACCATAGCCAAACATCAGCAAGGCATCGTCGCGGAAGATTTCGACATTGCCATCTTTGACGGTCACTTGCCAATGATAGGCTTTGCTCGGATCCCATTCCAGCGGATGCGGGCCGACAAACGTGCCGCCCGTATAACTGGTCGTTTCAAACCAGATCGCGCCACCATTACAGCCGCCTTTGACTTTCAGGCCGTTTTCCGACAGTTCTCCGCCAGGATATTTCGTCAGCTTGTACAGTTGAAACAGGCAATTCGGAATGTCTTCCCACTGCACCCAATCCGTCCCAAGCGGCACGTCTTGCATAATCAATAAGGTGGATTGGTCGTCGGGATCGTGATACCATTCGTCAGGCGACAGCCCTTTCGTGTCGAATTCGACCCGAAAATTGCCGCGAATCTCGGTATCGTAAATGAGATACCCTTCATGCGACGTAAAATGGTAGCCCTCTGGCGTAAATTCCCCGCCGCTGATGGCGGTAGCCTTTGTCGTGCCATCTGTCAGCGAGTCTGATAATACGATCTGTTTCTCTTCGTTCGGATTCAGAGCCTCGAACGATTGATTATCAGGCGTCGTCGGCGTCGTCTCGTTCTGACTGCGGCGGCAGCCGATTGATCCGAGAAGTATGCCGAGACAGACGACTACCAGCACCAGCACTTGTTGTCTTTTCTTCATGCAATAACTTGCGCATGTCGGACGAAACGGCGTTTCGTTCGCGCAAAACCGCTTATCCATACGGTGTGCGCGGCGAAATAACATTTCGAGATACATGGCTCCTTCATAAAACAGCAAATATTCGAACAGGTACACTCAACAACGAATACCTGTTTGGGAAAATAGGGAATGGTGTCAAGTAAAAAAATACCCTTTCAAAAGTGCGGAGTATCGCAACACTATATCAGACGCGACCTCAAGACGCTTCGACTTCGCTCAGCGTGACCGGTCATGGTGAAGCGTGACCGGTCATGGTGAGCGAAGTCGAACCATGAATCATTTCGTTTGGCGGTACGATGAATTCACAGGCGAGATAGCGGTTTACGGCTCGTACTCCGTCCTGCGGCTGGCGGTTTGCCGGTATTTGACTTTCCACGCGTCGAAATCCCATGCCCGGAGAAAGCGCTGCGCTGCCTCAACGCCGTTTTGATAGAGTAAATCCTGTTCTTCGTTCGTCACATCAAAATCCGTGCTTTGAATCGCTTTGGCGCTGCCATACAAATTGACCGTCGTCGGAATGCCGATGGTGCGGTCGTAATCCCCTTTCGACATGGAAATGTGGTAGGTGTCGTGCGCGTCGAGCAGCGTGGCGGCGAGGGCGTTCAGATAATTCCAGGTATTATGGATAGGATTGCGCTCCGGGTCGCGGAGTTTGCGTTGATCCTGCTCGACTAACTTGAACCCGAACGTCGGCCAGGGCGGATTGCTCGTGCCGTCATCCAGCAGCCAGATCGGATAATTGCTCAAGACGCCGCCATCCACAATGATATGCGCGTCGCCATTGCGATCTTTCAATTGCGCCGGCTCGAAAAAGACCGGAATGCTCATGCTCATCCGCACGGCTTTGCTGATAGAAAACGTATCGGGATCAATGCCGAAATCGGCGAGATCGCGGGGCAGCACCAACAGGCGGCGGTCGGTCAGATCGGTCGCGATTACTTGCAGTTTGTATTGATATTTCGGGTCGTCAGTCGTGTGATCTTTCAGGTCGCCGAACGTGGTTTTGCCTTGCGCTTTCAGCAGCGTGTCCAACCATTCCTCGAAATACCGGCCTTCGTAAATGCCATATTCGAAGATCATGCTCATTAACTGGCCGAACGCCCAGAAACGGTCGATCCGGCTGGTGTCTTTGAGTTTGCTATACGGCAGTTCTCTAATAATTGTTTGTAACTCGCGCGCGGAATAACCAACCGCAAGAAGCGTGGCGACAATCGCGCCAGCAGACGTTCCGGCCAGACATGCGAATTCATAGCCTGCCGCCTCGATTTCGGTAATCGCGCCGACTAATGCAATCCCTTTGACCCCGCCGCCTTCGAATACAGCGTCAATTTTTTTCATGTGCTCCCTTTCGGACTGCCCTGCCAGGGTTTTAAACCCTGGCAGGGCTCATGTTATACCAATTGCTTTTCGAATGATCATTCGCGGTGTACGTCGAAACTACAGTTTCGACGTACAATGTACGATCTATTCGAAGGCAATTGGTATTATTCCTTCAATCCGGCCTTGAATCGTCTGCCGGACGTTCTCTGTCAACGCCTCGTAGCTGAGGTCTTCCGGCTGAATCGGCGGCAGGAAATTCACGGTAATCGGCTGCCGGAATTTCGGCAATCCTTTGCCGATGGGCATCGCGTCATACGCGCCTTCAAGGACAATCGGCACGACTGGAATATTCAATTCGCGGCTCAAAATCGCAAACGTCTTTTTGAAATCCGCAAGACGCCCGTCGCGGGTGCGCGATCCTTCCGGGAAAATCACGATATTGTTGCCGCGTTGCAGCACGGTCGCCATCTTCTGAAGCGACAATTTCAACTGGCGATTCATATCCACGACAATGATATTGTTGCGGGCGGCGAACCATTGCAGCCAACGCTTGCGGAAATGCTGTTCGGCAGCGTAATAGTATGTGCGTTTCAGGAGTTCCGTGTTAAAAAAGCTGCCAATAACGAGGCCATCGAGAAAACTCTGATGATTGGAGGCAAAGATGACCGGCGAGCCGGGCAGATGCTCAAGACCGGTCACGCGCAGTTGAAAATAGCGACGCAGCAGGAATTTGAACATGTTGCTCACCACGACATGCAGGAGCGAACTGGTAGGAAGTTCGACATTCGCGTTTTCATGCAGCAGTTGATGCCAATTCACGCTTTCTTCGGTCATTTTGACTTTTTTCTCCCGCACGTATTCCGCAATTTTCCCGACCGTGACATGCTGAAGCAACTCGTTATCTTGAAGATCAACGCCGAACGTGGAGTGTAAAAAGGTCATCAGACTGACTTTATCGAGCGAATCGAGGCCAAGGTCTATTTCCAGATGGTCTTCGGGATGGGCGGATTTGCCGGTCTGTTCTTTGATAAACGCCGCAATCATCCGATATTCGGGATAATCCGGCATCGGCTCGTGGGGGCGTTCTTTGCTCGCGTTTTCGATCAATTCGGCCAATTGAAAGCGTTTGATTTTACCTAAGCGCGTTTTGGGCAGTTCGGTTTTGACGAGCGTGAAACTCATGATTTTTTTCGCAGGCGATGCGTTGCGATTATATTCGTCGAGCACGTTCCAGCGCATGAACTCGTCAATCGCATGGACGCCGTCGTCTTGCAACTGTTGAAAATTCGGAAAAATAATCGCTTGCAGCGCGCCTTGATTTGCAAATACGCCGATTTCCCGCACAGCAGGGAATTCTTTGAGGATTTTGTTTTCGAGTTCTTCGGGGTTGATATTTTTTCCGTTCGACAGCACAATCGTATCTTTTTTGCGCCCGGTGACAACGACATAGCCGTCATCGTCAATCTGTCCCAAATCGCCGGTATGCAGCCAGCCGTCTTTGATGACCGCCGCCGTTTCTTCCGGGCGATTATAATACCCTTGCATGACGTTCCGGCCTTTGGCGAGAATTTCGCCGTCCACGATTTTCACCTCATTACAGGGCAGCGGATGGCCGCTCGCGCCGATGCGCAACGTGCCGGGGCGAGTGAAGGCGATCATCGGCGCGGCTTCCGTCATGCCATAGCCGATCAACACATCGAATCCCAACGTTTTGAAATCCCGCGCCACGTCGTTATCCAGCGCCGCGCCGCCGCTGATGAGAAAGCGGATTTTGCCGCCGAATTTCTCATGCACGGTATGGAATACGCGCCGGGAAAACGCCGGAGAATCCACGTATTCCGCTACTCGAAACAGCGTTCGGGCAATCGCGCTTTTCTGGATTTTGTCGCGAATCCCTTTGCGGAGCAGAGTGTAAAAACGCGGGACGCCGGTAATCAACGTGACGCCGTGCTGCTGCAACGTTTCGCGAATGTCGTCCGCCGCCATTGACGGCGAGAAGATGCAGGTCGCGCCGACATACATCGGAAGAATAATCGAGCCGAGCAGCGGATAAATATGGTGAAGCGGCAGAAACACCAGGGCGCGCTGTTCCGCGCTATAAATCGCGGCATCCTTCGAGACCCCGTCTGCGTTGGCGAGCAGGTTATCGAACGACAGCATCGCCCCTTTCGGGCTGCCGGTCGTGCCTGACGTATAGATAATCAGCGCGGTGTCGTTATTGTCCCGTTCCAACGCCGCGCCATTTTCCACGTGTCCCTGCGGCGCGATGTCGGCAATGTCCTCGAAGATAATTACGGTGGGGACATACGAGACGGAGGTCAACGCGTCTCGAAGTTCGCGTTCTTTTTCCCGCGAACAGAAGATGATTTCCGGTGTACAGTCATTCAGCATATAGGCGACTTCGTCCGCTGTCGCCATAAAATCAATCGGGACAGCGATGCTGCGATTCGTCCAGGCGGCATACATCGCATAGACCCACTCGAATCGGTTTTCCGAATAGATCGCCGCTTTTGTGTGCGGCGTATTTCGAAAAAAAGCCGCATAGTCATGAATATGCTCGAATAATTGCGCGTAACTTATCGCCTGCTGCTTAAGAATCAAGGCGGGTTTGTCATGATATTGTATGTATTTCATTGGTTGCCCTCCAGGTCTATTTCAGGATTCGTATAGCCAAAAACGCCGCAGTAGCGGTATGTTGATTGCGACAGCATCAGTATCATTTTAATAATATGGCGTTCATTCGGTTTGTCAATAACAGATTCTGACAGGAAATACGGTTGACCGCGCTCCTGAAACCTCGTTCTGTTCTTTTTGTCAATGGATGTTAGGAATTGTACGCAATTTTTTAGAAATTCTTTTCAACCAAACCGCAGACCACTTGTCAACTCTCATAACAATCCCTAAGAACAAGTGTATGCCTTTTTCTCCTCGCGATTCCCTATTATTCCTCACTATTCCCTGATATTCCTCATGAAAGATAACTCCTGTCAATTCCCGCTCTTCCTCTGCGTCGCCAATAATTTCTGCGCGGCGCGTGCCGTAACACAAGAAAAAGCGCTGAGTTCCCGCGCGTTCCCGTTGCGTTTTTCAGCGTGAATTCTCCCGTTTTTGCCCATTGGCATGGCCATTGCGACATCTGAAACTACCGTTGAGTCAACACAGAGTTGGGGGGATTTATTCATGTTATGAGCATCACGAGGGATATCGCATTATGCAAACAACAACAGCCATCCGAATGACTGCGCCAGCGTCTCCATTCTCGATATTTTTTCAGCTTCCCGAATGGGAGCCGCTATTTCAACGAACGACACACATTCCAGCAACGCAAGAGCGCCAAACGCCGGCGCCGCCTGTACAAATCGCCGTGGAGGAAGAGAATGAAACACATTCGCTTAGTACGCGCAACGATTTCGAACTGATTGATCTGGTATTAACAGGCAGAACAGACGCTTTTGGCGTATTGGTGACGCGCTATAGCGCCTCTATTTATGCCGTCGCCTTCCGAATGCTGCGCAATCATGACGATGCCGCCGACATCGCGCAAGACGTGTTTCTTAAGGCGTATGAAGCCTTAGCATCGTTTCAGAAAAAATCGAGTTTTCACACATGGCTCTATCGCATCGCCACGAATTCCTGCATCAATCATCTGCGCAAGTTTACCGCGCAGCATCATATCGAATTGGCGGCGTATCACGGCGTTCAGGAAGAAGAAACGCTGGATACGCTGTATAAAATGGAACTTCAAGATGTCGTCAATGAAGCGATTGAGAAACTTCCGGAAAAGCAAAAAGCGACCGTGATGCTGCGCGTGTGCGACGGATTATCGCATCGGGAAGTGTCTCGAATTTTGAAATGCTCTGTTGGCACGGCCAAAGCGAACTATTTCCATGCGATTCGCAATCTGCGGAGGTTTATGAGAAATTATATCGCCGCCAACGGCATGGAAGACGTGATTCCCCCCAGCTTCCTGCGGACGGGGGCGATGGTGCATTAGCAAGATCACACCTCACAGGTGTTTACCACCTGTGAGGTGTCTATGTTACCCCCTCTCTTGCGATTCCACGATTGTCTTTCTTGCCTGTTCGAATCCCTTCACTAATTCTTCGACTTCCCGTTTTTGGTGATATGACGGGCGCGTTCGTTCGCGCCACACAAACCAGATTGCGCCGCTGAGCAGCGCCATGAGCAGGATCAGCAGATAGGGATGATACTCGAAAAATGTCACCACATTCACAATAAACATAAGGCTCTTGCTTTCCTATCGTATCACGCCGATATGCGTCAATAGAAAGGCGATCATCCTGGGGACTATCGCCTGAGTATGAAAATCCATCGGAGGCGTGTGGGGAAAATACACGACCATCCGAATAATGTACACGCCGCTGAACGCCGCAAATATCATCCCCCACCATCGTTCATTCGATACCAGGGAAGAGAGCAATGGAAGCTGTTTTCCCGCCACGCACGCCCCAATCAAGAGTACGACAGGGAATAACGGGTGATAAAAGAACGCGTCGCGAAAATGCCCGTGAAATAGCGCCACATACGCCCGTGTCAATCCGCATCCCGGACACGGCAGTCCGGTGACAGCCTTAATCATGCAGCCGGACGGGCCTGCCAGCGAATATAACGACCAGCCCGCCAGCAGAGCCGCCGCGACAACGATATATTCTGTGCGTTTCTCCAGATGCTTCAGGCGTCCTCTGTATGTCATCATCGCTCGAACAACAGAAAATACGGAATTATCCGACGCCTAAAACCAGGCTTTTTTATTATCTATATAGGTTGCCACAAACTCATCATCGGATTTTGTTAAGTAGATAATCCCTTCAATCAGCCCGATAATTCCCGTAACAGACGCGCCGATGCCGCATGTCGCGACTGCCGCAATGAGCATGATCAAGCCTTCCTTTTGGTAGCCCAGGACAAATTTGTGAATGCCTAACGCACCGAGCAATATCCCTAGCACACCAGCCAACACCTTTTTTTCTGCTTTATTTTCCATAAACAGACCTCTCTCATGACTCACGGAGTTGTTGAAACAGCCTCAGTAATTCTACATAAATTTGCATCAACAGTGATGGCCTGTTCGCGGTGAACGAGTCGAACCATGAACCGCCCTTTGACAGGCTCAGGGCGAAGGGAACATATTGAGCAAATGTATGTATCATCACTTCTGATAACGACAAAGAAAGAATGGAATAATTCTGTGGAGATGTCAATCTTTTTTTGAGAGAATTTTCGGCGAAACTGGCGGAACAAAACCGCCGATGCTGTCCTGCGCTCGTAAAAAATATGTCTAAAATTTCATTTTTCCCTGTTGACAAACCTTGCAGCGGCGCATATACGTTGACGTAGTCGTCAGCGCAAGAACGTTCACGCGGAGCGTGGAACGAGAATGTCGCAGCCTTGCGAGAAGAAGGGGAGAACAGCGCGTATGATTTCCATGCATCCGATGTACACGATTCTGATCGTAGATGATAACCCCAAAAATCTGTTTGCGCTGAACACCTTACTGACCGAGAGGCTCGACGCGCAGATCATCGAAGCGTCGTCCGGCGCAGACGCACTCGATCAGATTGCCCACCATAAGACAGACATGATCCTCCTCGACATCAAAATGCCTGATATGGACGGCTTCGAAGTCGCCAGGCTCATCCGCAACCGCAAAAAATATCAGGAAGTCCCGATTATTTTTCTCACCGCTGTCTATAAATCCGATGAATTCAAACATCGCGGACTGGAAGGCGGCGCGATTGATTATCTGACCAAACCGATTGACGACGACATTCTAATCAATCGTGTCAAAGCGTATCTGCGCGTCATTGAAGGGGAACGGGCGATTAATCTGCGCTTAGAGAGCATGAATACGCAGATGCAGCAGGAGATCGAACAACGCAAGCACGCCGAGCAGGCGCTCCAGACGCTGAATGAAGAGCTTGAGCGCCGCGTCGTCGAGCGCACCCGCGAACTTCGGGAGACGAACGCCGCGCTCGAAACCTCGATAGAGACGTTACGCGTTGCGCAGGAACAGTTGATTCAATCCGAAACGCTGGCCGCGCTTGGCGGGTTAGTAGCGGGCGTGTCGCATGAAATCAGCACGCCGATTGGCTTAGGCGTAACAGCAGCGTCCCATCTTGACGAACAAGCCCGGCAGTTGAAAGGCGCGTTCGAGGAAGGGCGCATGACAAAATCGGAGTTTCTGCAATTTCTCGATCTGTCGCTCGAATCGTCGCACATCATCCTGCGAAATTTGCAGCAGGCGGCTGAGCAGATACAGGGATTCAAGCATATCGCTGTTGACCAGTCCAGCGGCGAAAAACGGCGCTTTTTCCTGAAATCGTATATGGCCGAAATTTTGCTGAGCCTGCACCCCAAATTGAAAAAAACCCGGCATACCGTGACCGTTCATTGCCCGGAGACGCTTGAAATCGAAAGCTACCCCGGCGCGTTTTCCCAGATTTTCACCAACTTGATCATGAATTCGCTGATGCACGGATTCGACGGCATCGAACAGGGCGAGATCGTGTGCGATATTACCGCGCGGGATGGGCAGATTGTCATCGCGTATCGCGATAACGGCGTCGGTATCCCGCAGGAAAATCAGCCTAAAATTTTCGATCCGTTTTTTACGACGAAACGCCATCAAGGCGGAAGCGGATTGGGGCTGAACATTATTCGCAATCTTGTGGAACGCCAGTTGAAGGGAACGATTCGCTGCGAAAGCCGCAACGGGGAAGGCGCCGCGTTTTTTATCGTTTTTCCTGAACACGCGTAGAAAACGACGTGATTTCATTATTCTCTCACATAAAAAAACGGCAGTTTTCGAGTTGACATTTGCCAGAACGCTCCGATAAACTAAACAGAAGATATTGATGAACCTCGAACGAATATGACAGGCGCAGATGTTTTTACTAAAAATCTTATGGAAATGACGACGCAAAAATTGTATTCGATTCTCATTGTTGATGATAACCCGCATAATCTCTTTACGCTGCGCGCGCTCTTGGAATCGTCGCTGGATGCTGATGTCATCGAAGCGCAATCCGGCTTTGATGCACTGGCAAAAGTTTCCGAACAAAAGGTCGATCTCATCCTGCTGGACATCCAAATGCCGGATTTGAACGGCTTCGATGTCGCCAAATTGATTCGCAACCGCCCGAAATTCCGCAATATTCCGATTATTTTTCTGACCGCCGTGTACAAATCCGAGGATTTCAAGCAGCAAGGCTTCGAAAGCGGCGCAATTGACTATCTGACCAAACCGATTGACGATACGATCCTTCTTA
Source organism: uncultured Candidatus Moduliflexus sp. (assembly GCA_964602655.1). GTDB lineage: Bacteria > Moduliflexota > Moduliflexia > Moduliflexales > Moduliflexaceae > Moduliflexus. The sequence continues at coordinate 24,129 of CAZRSF010000020.1, read as the reverse complement.
GTCGCGTGAAAGCGTATCTCCGCGTCATCGAAGGAGAACGGGAAATCAACCGCCGCCTGAGCGAAGAAGTCGAAGCGCGGAAACGAGCGGAAAATGTGTTGGAAGACCTGAATGTGCAGTTGAAAGAGGCGAGCCGCCATAAAACCGATTACCTGTCCAGCATGAGTCACGAACTCCGTACGCCGCTGAATGCGCTGATCGGCTATCTTTCGCTCTCTCTCAATGAACTTCAGCCGGAAGTCTCTGCTGAAAAAATACAAAATCTGACGAAGGCGAATCAGACGGCGCGCGTGATTTTGCAATTGATTAACGATGTGCTTGATTTTGCGAAAATCGAAGCCGGGAAAATGGACGTGCTGATCGAAGAGGTGGATTTGGTTGAAATTATCGAAGATGTGACGATTACCGCGCAAGGCTTGCTGCTCAATAAGCCGGTCGAACTGCGCGCCGACATCTCGTTTGATTTGCCTGTGATCCAGAGCGATTACACGAAAATCAAGCAGATGCTCAATAACCTGATCGGCAACGCCATCAAATTTACCAGCGAAGGGCATGTCGCCATTCGCGCGAAATGGCTGAAAGAACAGGGCATCATTCGGCTTGAAGTGGAGGATACCGGGCCGGGCATTGCGGCAGACAAAATTTCCAGCGTCTTCGAATCGTTCAAGCAAGTGGATAGTTCGATTAAGAAAAAATTCGGCGGCACGGGATTGGGGCTGACGATTACCAAGCAGTTCTGCGATATGTTAGGCATGACCATCGGACTTGAAAGCGACGTCGGACGCGGCACGACATTTTGGCTGCACATTCCGGTCGGAACCGGTGAACACGCAGAACGCCGCGAGGAAGAAGCGCTGCCGCAAGCCGTTGACGTGTCTGACGTAGAGCAGCGCCGCCGAAATGAATCTCGTTCGGTCTTGGTGGTTGATGATGATGAAATCAACCTTCAAGTGATGTCGGAAATTTTACGACTGTCTGGTTATACCTTGTATCAAGCATTATCGGCGGAAGACGGCATTCGGATTGCGCGGCAGGCGCATCCCGATATTATTCTCATGGATTTGGCCATGCCCGGCATGGATGGCGTCGAAGCGTCGCAGATTCTCAAAGGCGATGCGGACACGGCGGATATTCCGATTATCGCCTGCACGGCGCATGTAACGCAGGAAACCAGATCGCGCGCCTTGAACGCCGGGTGCGACGACTTTCTCACGCGCCCTATCGAACCGGAAAAATTGTTGAAACATATCGCCATATTGTTGGAAAAGCAGCAGAACAAGGTGGAACGCGAATCTTAACCCTGCCAGGGTTCGAAACCCTGGCAGGGTTCGATCCATTGAAAGAGCAAAGATCGCAGGAGTCTCGTATGAGCATACGGAACATGAAAATCGGCACGCGGCTGCTTGTGTTCATCGGAGGAATCTTGTTAGCGCTTTCGGCCATCAACATCGGCCTGATTTTTTATATCGCCACGAACCTGTTCGGCATCACGGAACGATTATACAAACACCCGTTTACCGTCACCAATACCGTGCGCGACGCTCATCTGAAGGCGCTGACGATCCGTATCGGCATGAAAGATGTGATTCTCGCGCAAGATCGCGACGCGATTGAAGCGGTCGTGACGGCGATTCACCGCGAAGAAGAGGCCATCGCGCAGGATTTCGCCCTGATCGAAGAACGCTATCTTGGCAATCCGCAAGACGCGCAAGCCGTCGTTGACGAGTTCGCGGCATGGACAACCGCGCGCGAAGCCGTGTTCACGCTGATGCGCGACGGGCAACAAGAACAGGCCAAAGAGGCGGTCAACAACGGAGACGCGAATACCCGCTATCTGAGCATGAAAAAGGCGTTGGACGTATTAACGGAATTTGCCGGAAACAAAGCGAAGTCGTTTGTGACGGACGCCGAGATCACAACTCGTAACGACACGTTATTTGCGGCGGCGATCTCATTGTTGACCTTTATCGCCAGCATCGTTATTTTGTTGGCGGTTTCTCGCACGATTACCCGCCCGTTACGAATCGTGGCACTCGTGGCGGATCGCATTTCGGAAGGAAACTTGGAGGTTGAAATTCCTGACGCCGCGAACGATGAAGTCGGACAGGTGTTGCAATCCATGCGACATATGGCAGCCTATCTGCGGCAGGTGGCGGCAGTAGCGGATCAAGTCGCGCGCCAGGAATTGCATGTCGAGGCGTTGCCAAAATCGGAGCATGATGTGCTGAATTTGTCGCTACAACGGATGCTCGTGAATCTGCGGCAGATGGTCGCGGAAATCGAGAGATCGTTGCGAGTGGTGGAGGAACAGAATTGGCTGAAAGACGGCGTCAGTCAATTGAGCCGAAGTCTGGTCGGAGATATGTCGTTGGAAAATGTCTGTCAGAAAGCGCTGCAAGAATTAGCGCGGTATGTGAACGCCGGTCATGGCGCGTTGTATGTGCATGACGCCGAGCATAACGTGTTGCAGTTGCGCGGCGCATTCGCCTTTACCGAGGAAGATGCGCTGCGTCAGGAAGTGCGCATCGGCGAAGGAATCGTCGGACAGGTCGCGCGCGACCGCGCCCCGATCACCCTGACCAATGTGCCGCATCAGCATGGCCGGATCGACACCGGAACGACAAGCGAACCGCCGCTGACCATCTACGCGCTGCCGGCGATGTATAACGATGAGTTGTACGGCGTGATCGAATTAGCGACCGGCGAAGCGTTGTCGCCCATTCATGAAGCGTTTTTGACGAGTGCCAACAGCGTCGTCGCCACCGCGATTTTTTCCGCGCTGCAACGCGAACGCGTCCATGCCCTACTCCAACAATCGCAGACAGAAGAACGAGGATAACGAACTATGACCTTCACGATCAAGAAAAAATTAGGCGTGCTTATCGGCGTCTTATTGGCGCTGTTTCTGACCTTAGGAGCGCTTGTCTATCGGAATTTACGCTCGATAGATCACGAATTGGACGCGATTATTACGGTGCATCAACCGATCTCCGCGACCGCCTACGAAATGGACGTGGAGTTGCTGCGCGTCGCCTATCGCATAATGGGCTATTTGCAGAATCGCGATCAAGGTAATATCGAACGGTTGCAAGACGCTGAGCAAAATTTCAACCGGCTGCTCGAAGAGTATTCTCGTTTGGCCGAGACCGAAGTCGAACAAAATTTAGGCCGAACGATCAAAACGAAGTACGCCGAGCTTGAAGCCATCGGAAAGCGCGTGATGGCGCGCGACGACGAACAGCATAAGACGTTTGGCATTTTGGCAGAACGCCTCGTCAAGTGGGACGCATTTATTGAGTCAATCTTGAAACCATCCGTCAAAATTCATAGCGACCCACAAGCCTCCTGGAAACTGGAAAAGATCGCCGAATTAAGCGCCGCGTTCAATTTAGCGTATCGTTTAGCGAATGAATTTTTCATGATACACGCCACCGATGCCGAAACACGCATTTTGACCGCCTGGAAGCGATGCGATGACATTGTCGATCAATATATGAGCGCCGGTCTTTCCCAGGGAGAACAGCAAGCGCTCGTTCGTCTGCGGGAATTATTTCGGGAGATTCGCGAACTCTCCGATCATGCCATGACATTAGAGCGGCAAAACTTAGCGGAACTTGAACAATTTATCCTACTACGGCGGGAATTGGGGACGAATGTCTTATATGAGCAAGTCATTAAAAACACCGCCGAGCAGGATTTGCTTCGCGCCGAAGACCATGCGACGCAAGCCGTAAAAGCCGCCAATCGTTCGTTGGTCTTCTTTTTAAGCGCCAGCGTCATCATTGCGTTACTCTTCGGCCTGTCGTTGGCGTATAATATCACCAGCCGCTTGAACCGGGTCGTCAACGCCGCGTCCATGCTTGCGCAGGGCGATTTGTCGGTCGAGTTGCAAAATTCGTCCAAAGACGAGATCGGGACGTTGGTGATCGCGTTTCAGCAGATGATCGCCTATATCCGCGCCGTCGCCCATGTCGCCGAGACGATCTCGCAGGGCAATTTGCAGGTGAAGCTCGTTCCTCAGTCGGAACGCGATGTGTTGAACACTTCGTTTCAGAATATGGTCGTCTATCTTCAAGGCGTGGCCGCCGTCACTGAACAGGTGTCGAACAAAGAATTACATGCACAGGTAGCGGTAAAATCCGATCATGATTTGCTGAATCTGTCGCTTCGAAAGATGGTGACGAATCTGCGGGAGATGATGACGGAAATCGAACGTCAAAGCTGGTTGAAGGACGGCATCAGTCAACTCAGTCTTGCGCTCTCCGGCGATATGTCGTTGAAAGATGTCTGTCAGAATGCGATCAGCTTCGTCTGTCGCTACGTCAATGCCGGAAGCGGCGTCTTGTATTCGTTCGACGCTCATGCGGAAACGTTGAAACTGCTCGGTGCGTTTGCGTTTACCGAACGCAGCAAATTATCGAATACCTATCGGCTTGGCGAAGGCGTGGTGGGGCAGGTTGCCTTAGAACGCGCGCCGATCCTGCTGACACATCCGACCCGGCAAGACGGCCTGATTCTGACCGGCACGGTCAGCCATGCGGCGGCGCAAACCTATACCTTTCCGCTGTTGTATGAAAATACGCTCTACGGCGTGATCGAATTGGCCGCCATGCAGCCGCTCGACGCCTACGCGCAGAATTTTCTGAACGAAGCGAATCGTGTCGTCGCGACCGTGCTCTTTTCCACGTTACAGCGGGAAAAAGTGCAGGAATTGCTTGTCGCGTCTCAGCAGGCGCAGCAGGCCGCCGAAGTTGCCGCAAACGAAGCCGAAATCGCCAAATATGAAGCGCAGGAAAAAGCGCAGGAAGTGCAGGAAGCGAATCAGCAGCTTGAAGAGCAGCAGCAAAAACTCCAGCAGCAAAGCGAGGAATTGCAGCAGGTCAACGCGCATTTGGAAGAACAGCAGCAGCAGCTTCATCAGCAGAGCGAAGAACTCCGCCAGCAGAACGACACCCTGAGCGTCGCCAAACTGCAACTGGATAAGCGGGCGGCGGATTTGGAAATGGCGAGCAAATACAAATCCGAATTCCTTGCCAATATGTCGCACGAACTGCGCACGCCGCTGAATTCGATTATTCTGCTGTCCAAAATGTTGAGTAAAAACGAGCGCCAGAATTTGGATGGCAAAGAGGTCAAACAGGTCAGCGTCATCAATCAGGCCGGGGAGGAACTGCTGCGCTTGATCAACGATATTCTCGATTTGAGCAAAATCGAATCCGGCAAAGTCACGATGAATATTACGGAATTTCCGGTGTCCGAGCTATTCGGATCATTCAAAGACCTGTTTCGTTCGATTGCCGAAGAAAAAGGGTTGGAATTCCTCGTGCATGAGGAATTTAACGCGGTATTGACCACCGACCGCGACAAGCTGTCGCAAGTCATCCGCAATCTGTTGGCGAACGCGTTCAAATTCACGAAACAGGGAACGGTGGCGTTACGCGCCGCGCAAGCGCCGGGACAGCCGGGTACGGTGCTGATTTCCGTCGAGGATACCGGCGTCGGCATTCCCAAAGACAAACAGCAGATCGTCTTCGAAGCCTTCCAGCAGGCGGATGGTTCGATTTCGCGCGAATTCGGCGGCACCGGGCTTGGGCTTTCGATTGCGCGAGAATACGCCAAGCTGCTGCAAGGCTCTATTTCCCTTGAAAGCGAGGTCGGCAAAGGCACGGTCTTTACGATTACGCTGCCAGCGGTCTTGAAACACGTTGTCGAGCCGACACCGTCTGCGCCCAAACCGATGCCGACGCTGAAAAAGCCGCAGGTCGCTTCCGCCGTGACCGAAATCGAAGATGACCGCGCACAGATCGCGGCAGGCGATAAAGTGATTCTGATTATCGAAGATAACGCCGACCTTGCGCAAAGCACGATGGATGTGACGCGCGGCATGGGCTTCAAGGCGTTGGTGGCGCTGACCGGGCACGATGGCTTGACACTGGCGGCAAAATTCCTGCCGACCGGCATTCTGCTCGATCTCGTGCTGCCGGACATGAACGGCATGGAACTGCTGCGTGAATTGAAAAGCACGCGGGAATTACGCCATATTCCAGTACACATTTTTTCCAGCAAAGAGCGGGATAATTCCTACCGCGCGGTCGGGGCGATTGGCTACTATCAGAAGCCGGTCAACGAGATTGATATTCAAAACGCGGTGGATAACTTGATGGCGGTGTCGGAAAAATACCCGAAACGCCTGTTGATTGTCGAAGACGACGAAACGCAGCGCGAGGCGATTCAGGACTTGCTCGATTCCGGCGAAGATGTCAAAATTACCGGCGTCTCATCGCAGGAGCAGGCGCTCGCGGAAATCGAAACCGGCGAATACGACGCCGCAATCATCGATCTTGGGCTGAAAGACGGCAACGGGTATGATATTTGTCGTTTTATCAAGGAACATCATGTCGCATTGCCCGTCATTATTTATACCGGACGCGAATTAACCGAAGAAGAAGAGCGCGAGCTGCGGAAATATACGGACAGCATTATCATCAAAACCGCCAAATCCTATGAACGCCTGTCCGACGAAACCTCGCTCTTCTTGCATCAGATGTATCATGGCGAAGCGGAGCAGCAACCGCGCGACGTTGCGCCGAAACCCCTGCAAACACAGGGCAATCTGAACGGGAAGAAAATTTTGATCGTGGATGACGACGTGAAAAACGTCTTCGTGCTGGCCTCCGCGCTGGAAAATCACGGCGCGTCGGTGGTTGACGCGAAAAACGGCCAGGTCGCGATTGACATTTTGAATAAAGAACCGGATTTCGATTTGGTGCTGATGGATGTGATGATGCCGGTCATGGACGGCTACACGGCGATCCGGCTGATTCGGAAAGACGACCGGTTCAAGCGTCTGCCAATTATTGCCATCACGGCGAAAGCGTTGAAAGAAGACCGGCAGAAGTGTATTCAGGCTGGCGCGGACGATTATCTCTCCAAGCCGGTAGATTACGATGGCTTGATTCGGCTGGTGAAGGCGTGGATTGAGAAAGAATAGACCATACTCAGACCTCACAGGTTTTCGAAACCTGTGAGGTCTTTCTGAGGAAATCCTATGAAAATACGGTCGTTACAAGTGCAACTATTGAGTATTTTCGGCTTGTGCGTGGTTCTCGCCGTCGGCGTGATTATCGGCTACAATATGTTTGCCAACGCCCGGACGGAACGGATAATTACGGCTTCGTCAGACGAGATCATCACCGAAGCGACGAAAAGCCTGTTGATTGAAAAAGCCAACGCGCTCGGTTTGTATATTAAAGCGGAGTTAGAAGTCGCCTTAGATACGGCGCGAACGCTGTCAGACGTGCTTTCAGGCATCAAAGACCCTCGCATCAGGCTGCAAATGGAACGAGAAGACGTGATTGAAATGTTGCGCGTCATCGTCGAACGGAACGAGCGTTTTTTAGGCACGTACACCGTATGGGAAGCGGATGCGTTCGACGCTAACGATCTCGGATATGCAGGAAAAGATGGCTATGATGAGACCGGGCGGCTGATTCCATATCTGAATCGCAGCAAGGACGGAACAATTCAGATAGAAGCCAATCGGGATTATGAGAACCAGGAAAAGGATGAAAATGGCGTGCGCAAGGGAGAATACTACCTGCTGCCGCGAGAACGAAAGCTGGAATGCGCGATTGAGCCGTATTCCTATGTCGTGCAGGGAGAAACGGTCTGGCTGACTTCGTTAGTGTCGCCGATTCTGCTTGAGAACACATTTTATGGCATTGCGGGCGTGGATATGCGCTTGGATTTTATTCAAGCGCTTTTGGACGAATCCAATGCCGCCTTTTATTCTGGGGCTGGCTCGATTGCGATTATCAGCCATAACGGCATTCTGGCCGCCGTCAGCAATCATCCCGAATTGTTCGGAAGGCCGCTGAAATCATGGACAGATAAGGGAGAAGAAATGCTGCAATTGATTCGCGCCGGTCAGCAGCACATCGAAGTGAACGGAGAGCATATTTATATTCAGGTGCCGCTTATTATCGGGAGAACGCAAACCCCCTGGAGCGTCTCAATCACGCTTCCGACGGCGGTTGCGCTGACTGGCGTGCAACGTTTGGCCTCCGAGCTTGAGGCGCGAGCAGCGCGGGATTTTCGCTGGCAGACTATGGTCGGAGCGAGCGTCACGCTGATCATGCTGTTCGTGATGTGGTTGGTGGCGAAAGGGATTGCGCGCCCGTTGAAGCTGGCGGCAAACGTGGCGAACCAGGTCTCCGAAGGCAATCTTGACAGTGAATTTCATGTCCGTTCGCACAATGAAGTCGGGCAGGTGTTCGCGGCGATGAAACGGATGATGGCGTATCTTCGAAATATTGCGAATATCGCGGAAGCGGTCGGCAATAATCAGTTGGATGTCAGGGTGACGCCGTTATCGGAACAAGACGTTCTGAATCATTCGCTCAGCAAGATGGTGACCAATTTGCAGCGCGCGCGCGAAGAGAATACCCGGACGATGGCGGAAATCGAGGAACGCAACCGGACGATGACCGAGCAGAATTGGATGAAAGACGGCATGAGTCAATTGAATGCGGCCTTAATGGGCGATTTGTCCTTAACGGAAATGTGCGACCGCGCCATTCGATTCGTTGCGCGCTACGTTCGCGCCGGGCGCGGCGTGTTGTACGCGTATCACGCCGATCAGGAAACGCTGAAACTGCGCGGCGCATACGCATTTACCGAACGCGATCACCTCTCGAACGATTATCGGATCGGCGAAGGCGTGATCGGACAGGTGGCGCTGGAACGCGCGCCGATTCTGCTGACGCATGTGACGCAGGAGGAGAGCGTGATTTTGTCCGGCACGGTCAACGCTGCGCCGCTGAATACCTACACGTTCCCGCTGCAGTATAACGAGCAACTCTATGGCGTGATCGAACTCGCGTCGTTCGAGCCGTTTCAGCAGACGCTCAGAGACTTTTTACTGGAAACGAGCCGGATTATTGCCACCGCGATGTTTTCCGCCATGCAGAAAGACCAGATGCAAGGACTGCTGGAGAAGGCGGAACAGGCGACAGAAGACGCGGAACGTTCGAAAGCGGAAGCGCAGGCGCAATCGCAGGAAGCGCAGGCGGCGGCAGTGCGCTTAGAGGAGCAGCAGCAGCGGCTTCAACAGCAGAACGAAGAATTGCAGCAAATGAATACGCAACTGGAAGAGCAGCAGCAGCAGCTTGAACAGCAGCGCGAAGAACTTCGCCAGCAGAAAAACGCATTAGCGCAAGCTGAGGCCGCGTTCGCCCAGCGTCAAGAATAAAGGATGAAAGGAAGCGCGAACTGATTTGACTCTCCCGTATTCCACGCTCTGCGTGGAACGAGAGCGCATCGCCTTTCATGTCGTTCCACGAAAAACTTGACATTTCTTTGCCACATTGTTATGACATTCATCATTCGATCCGGTTTTTCGTATAAACATTTGCCGCCTGAACAGAGTCAATTCATAAGAGAACTTTTTATAAACGCCGACAGCGAAATGCGGAATAAATGTCTATGACAACAGAGCATATTCTTCAAGAACAATTGGATGCCTCCCGTCTTTCTCTGCAAGAGGCGGAAGCGACCATCGAACACCTCACGCAGGAATTAGAGGAAAGCCGCAAATACAAAAATGAATTCCTGCTCAGCATGAGCCATGAACTTCGCACGCCGCTGAACGCCATGATCGGGTACACCTCCCTGACAATGAACAGCCTGCGCGGCGTCATTGCGCCGGAGCATATCGAAAATTTACTCAAGGCCGAACGCGCGGCGCGCTCATTATTGCAATTGATCAATGATATTTTGGATTTCTCAAAAATTCAAGCCGGAAAAGTTCAACTGAATATCGAAACCTGCGACCTGACCGATATGATTGAGGATGTGATCGCAACGGCAGAACCGCTGTTGTCGGGGAAATCGGTCGAATTGCGCCAGGAGCTTGCGCCGCGCCTTCCGCTTGCGCAAAGCGATTATGCCAAAATCAAACAAATTCTTGAAAATCTGATTAACAACGCGGTGAAATTTACGGCGCGCGGGACAGTCACGATACGAACGATGGCAGACCCCAGCAGCAACGCGATTCGGCTTGAAGTGGAAGATACCGGCGAGGGAATTCCTGAGAAAAAGCTGGCGAGCATTTTTGAGTTGTTCAAGCAGGCCGACGGCTCAACGAAAAAGAAATTTCGCGGCACCGGGTTAGGATTGGCGATTACGAAAAGTTTTTGCGACATGCTCCATATCGAGATCGGCGTGCAGAGCGCAATCGGGAAAGGCACGACGTTTTGGCTGCATATTCCGCTGACGTTTGTCGCGGACGACACGTGCGCGCATGTCGTATCTTCCGCGTCGCCTTCCGTCGCGCCGCCGATGAAAGCAGATGCCGCGCCGCCGTCGGGAGCAGTCTTCTCCTCCGTGATGATTGTGGATGATGATGAAATGAATCTGGATTTGCATCGTTCGATTTTTCAGCGGGCAAACTATACGGTATCTCTTGCGCGATCCGGAAAAGAATGTCTCGACCTCGTGGAATCCGTGAAACCGGATGTCATCCTGATGGACCTCGGTATGCCCGGAATGGACGGTTTCGAAGTGACACAGCATCTCAAACAGCAGGCGGCAACCGCGCATATTCCGATTATCGCATGCAGCGCGTTTGCAACGAAAGACATTCAGGAAAAAGCCCTTCATGCCGGATGCGCCGGGTACATCAGCAAACCGATTGATCCGCTGCATTTCGTCGCGCAGGTTGCCCATATTCTCATCGCAAGCCGGACGACGTAGCAGACATGAGCAGCATTCGAGCCGAAAGCATCAAAGGCCAAAAGCACATTTCTGTCATGGGCGGAGTCGAAACGCAGGAAGAACAGCGGGAATTCCTCGCGCTCCTGCGGGAGCGCAGCGGCGCAGCGGAAATCCACGTGACGTTTTTCGACGCCAAAACCTTGCCTGCCGGAATCATCGAATCGTTGAAGTATCATCTTGATCAGCTTCCGGAAACACCGTTAAAAGTCTTCACGCTGCACCGTTACCTCGCCTCGTATCTCAGTCGGTTGGGCATTCCGAACAAATTGGTGTTCGAAAAAACCTTAGCGCTGCCGGCTCCCCGGCGCATTAAGGCGGTTGGCATCGGCGGCTCTGCCGAAAGTCTGGATAAAATTTTCGCCATCGTGAAAAGCCTCGCGCTGGCTGACATCAGCGTCTTTATCGTGCAGCACTTCCCGCGCGACGCCCGCAATATTTTGGATACGCTGCTCCAGGACAAAACGCCGTATCGAACCTGCCTGCCGACAGACGGCACGCTGATTGAGCCGGATGTCATGTATATCGCCCCATCCGATACGCACATGGTCGTCGAACAAGGCGTGATCCGGTTGACCAAAGATGCGCTGGTCAATTACTCGCGTCCTTCGATTGATGTGCTGTTCGAGTCGTTAGGCCGCGAATACAAAAACGGATTGCTGGCGATTCTGCTCTGCGGCTATGGCAGCGACGGCAGCCATTCCCTGAAAACGCTCCATGCGCAGGGCGCGCGAATCATTATCGAAGACCCGCTCGACTGCTCCGCCCGCGATATGCCTGGCAGCGGCCTGCTGACAGGCGCATACGACTACAAGTTTCCGATTCAGGAATTGTGCGGCTACCTTGCCCGCACGATTCGCAAGGAAGAGATCGACCTGCCAGAAGCGGAGATTACGGAATTTCTGACGGCCTTACATAAACAGTATGGATACGACTATCAGAATTACAGTATTGAAAGCATTAAGCGCCGCCTGAATAAGGCGATGACGGATCGCGGGTTCTATCTTTTTTCCCAATTCGCCGCGCAAGTGCTGCATGACGCCGAACTGTTCGAAGAACTCTTTTTAGAGTTTTCCATCAATGTCACCCATTTTTTCCGTAATCCTGACGTATTTTCCGTGATTCGCGAACAAATTTTCCCGTATTTGGACACCTACCCCCATATTAAAATCTGGTGCGCCGGCTGTTCGACTGGCGAAGAACCGTATTCATTGGCGATTTTGCTGCAAGAGGCCGGGTTGCTTCGAAAAACGCAGATTTACGCCACCGATCTGAATCCGTATGTGCTGGTTGAGGCTAAAAACGGGCTATTCAGCAACAGTAATCTTGACCTTGATCAGGAAAACTATTGGAAAAGTGGCGGAACAGGTCGCATTCACGATTATTTCGAGGTGGAAAAACACGTCATCAGGATTGATGAAATATTAAAAAGCAAAATTTTGTTTTTTCAGCACAGTCTCGTGAACAGCGGCATTTTAAATGAATTTCAGATGATTCTCTGCCGCAATGTGCTGATTTATTTTAACGCTGCGCTGCAAATCGAGACGCTGCGCCTCTTTCAAGATTCCTTAGACCGCAACGGATTTTTAGTGCTGGGCGAAAGCGAAACCATTCCGGCGAATGATGGGCGCGTAGCGTTCGAACCTGTTGACCAGCGCCGCAAAATTTACCGGAAGCGCAAATTTTTATAATCCTTCTCGGATTTTTCTATTGACAGTTTTTAAACACCCTTTTATTTGTGGCGAACTTCGAAGACATTCTGATAGGAAATTGAAGTGACAGCGTCATGTTTGGAAACTATGTTATTCCGAGATTCCCCTCCTGGGATGGGCAAGGGGTTGGTAAATAATTTCCAATGTATTATTCATCAAAAATAAGGAGATTGGTTCATGTTACAATTAAAAAAAGGGATTGATATTCTTTCCGATTTAGGCGGAGTGAAAACAATCGCAGACGCGAAAGCCGTCATCGCCAGCAAATGCGACGCCGAAAATGCGGCGAAATTACATAAGATTACCAATGAAGAGGCGATCTTGAAGATCGCCAACGCGATTGCGATGATGCAGCCGGACGCCGTGTTCGTGAATACCGGTTCGGACGCCGATAAAAAGAAAGTGCGCGAAATGAGCCTCGCCAAAGGCGAAGAAAAAGCGCTTGCCATGAAAGACCACACCATCCATTTCGACTATGCCAAAGAACAAGGCCGCGTCGTGGATAAGACGCTGTATATCGTCAACGAAGACGAAGACATCAGCGCGATGGCGAAAAAAATTATGCGGAACGAAGCGCATGATTACGTCAAAGGCAGCATGGTCGGCATTGCCAAAGGCAAAACGCTGCTCGTCGGTTTCTATAGCCGTGGTCCGATTGGCGCAAAAGCCTCGCTGCCTGCGCTTGAAATCACGACTTCGACCTACGTGATGCACTCGGCCAACCTGCTGTATCGTTGCGCATACAGCCATTTCGACGCTGAAGTCAAACGCGCCGGCTACGTCATTACGAACGTCCACAGCGAAGGTCCCGGCACGCCGGATTATTTCCCGAAAATGCGCGTCTTCATGGATCGCAGCTGGTTGACGACGTATTCCGTGTTCTGCACCTACGCAGGCAACACGCTGCTCATGAAAAAAGGCAATCATCGCTTTGCGGTCGATCTGGCAACCTATTATCAGAAAGAATCGCAACTCTCCGAACACATGTTCATCACCGGCTTGACCGGCCCGGATGGTAAACGCAAGACCTATTTCGCTGGCGCTGCGCCGTCGGGCTGCGGCAAAACGACAACCGCGATGGTCGGCTCGGATTTCATCGGCGACGATTTAGCGCAAATCTGGATTGACGACGCTGGCATCGTGCGCGCGGTCAACCCGGAATTCGGCATTTTCGGCATCGTCGAAGACGTGAACCGCGAAGGCGACCCGCTTTTGATGAAGTGTCTGCGGGAACCCGGCGTGGAAGTGATCTGGTCGAACGTGCTGGTTGACGATAAAGGCGTGCCGCACTGGGTCGGGCATGGTGAAGAGATGCCGAAAAAAGGCATCAACTACACCGGCGAATGGTATGAAGGCAAAGTGGATGAAGACGGCAAACCGGTTCCTCCATCGAATCCGAACGCCCGTTGCACGTTGTTAAGCTCCAACATGCCGAACTACAACGAAAAAGTGGCGGAAGACCCGAAAGGCGCTCCGATCAAAGTCGTGACCTATAGCGGACGCGACAGCGACACGATGCCGCCTGTGTATGTGGCGAAAAATGCGGATCATGGCGTGGCAATCGGCGCATCAATTCTTTCTGCCGCCACCGCGACCGAAGTTGGCGTCTCTGGCGTGCGCCGTCAGCCCTGGGCGAACGAGCCGTTCATTCCGGGCGCATTAGGCGACTACATGGAAGCGCAGTTTATTTTCTTCAATTCGCCGAAAATCAAAGACAAACCGATCATGGCCGGTTTGAACTACTTCCTGACGCATGGCGCGCGCGGCGGCGAAGGTAAAAAGCTGCTGGGCGAGAAAAAAGACGTGAAAGTGTGGCTCGGCTGGCTGGAACTGTTCGCTAATGGCGACGTGCCGGCAATCGAAACGCCAATCGGCTTTATTCCGTGCTACGAAGACCTGAAAAAACTGTTTGCCGGGATTGAGAAAGAATATCCGAAATCCCTGTACGACAAACAATTTTCATTCTACGTGGATAACATTCTCGGACGGTTGAACTTGCAGGAAGACGCTTACAAAAAAGAAGGCACGGTCTCCCCGAAACTGTTCGCCGTGTATGCGGAACAGCGCAAAGGACTCGAAAACCTGAAAGCGAAATACGGCTCAATCGTGACGGTGGAACAACTGATGGAAGCTGCGCCGAAAGGGTGCAGCGGCTGCGGTTGCTGCTAATCGAGCGTAAAACGACAGGCCGCCTGGATTTCAGGCGGCCTTTTTTATTCTTTCAGCATGAATTCAGTGGCATTGACGGCGAAAGCATTCCTCAACATAACGCAATTCGCTGAATGACTTGCGCGTAGCTCAAACCAGCGCGGGCGGCAGCGGCGGCAAATCCGGCGTCTGGCGACAGGCACGGATTCGCGTTGACTTCCAGCACGAACGGCTCGCCCGCTTCGCTCACCCGAAAATCCACTCTGGCATAGCCGCGCAGCCCGAACGCATACCAGCAATCTAAGGCGATGATCTGCAAGCGCCGCCAAAGCGGATCATCCTCCGTCAGCGTGTCGAAGGTGCGGACGGTGTTGCGATATTCGAACGACGTTTCTTCCCATTTGGCGCGGTAATCCACGATTTTTAGTTTATCGTCATCATAGCCCTGAAATACGATTTCCGCAGGCGGAAGAACCGCCGGTTCGCCATCATTGTCGGCGAGAAGCGACAGGTTGAATTCGCGCCCGTCAATGTAGGTTTCCGCGAAGCCTTCGCCACCGAGCGCCGCTTGCTGCTGTTCTAACGCCTGACGCAATTCGTCCGCCTGATCCGTTCGAACGATTGAAGCGTCTGACAGGCCGATTGAGGCATGTTCCCAGACCGATTTGATAATGTAGCGTTCGAGCGGAATCTGCCCGCCGGATCGCAATTGATCGAGCGTGAACCAGTGCGGCGTAGGGATGCTCGCGGATTGAAGCCGCTGTTTCGCCAGCAATTTGTTCGAGGTCATGAACATGGCGTCGGTATGCACGCCGGAGTAAGGGATGTTCAGCGCATCCAGCAGCGCTGTGCCGAGATAAATCAGGCGTCCGTGCCCGGCGACAGATTCGACGAGATTGAAGACGACATCCGGCTGAATTTCGCGTAAGCGCTCACTGGCGGCTTGCAGATTCAGCGATAGCATGACGGTTGTCACATCATACCCTGCGTCGCGCAGCGTCTCGGCAATCGCTTTGACCTGCGTCAGCGTGTCTAAATCGTCTTTACTGGCGTGTTCGGGGACTTCTCCGTACAGAATGGCGATGGTTTTCATACCGTTTTTATGAGGCAGGGAATTGTCATTGCGAGGAGCCTGCGACGAAGCAAGCTCGTGATTCCGGCGAGATTGCTTCGTCGTTGTCACTCCTCGCAATGACAGCGCCGTTTTTATGTAAATTCACACAATCGCCGACGGAAACGGCAGGTCGAAGCGTTGCAAGGCAGAACGGACAATGGTTTCAATCATTTGATTGTAGGAGATGCCGAGCAGATTGCAGATGATGCACAAATCGGAATGAATCGGGCGGATGCCTGCGAGCGGGTTGACTTCGATAAAATTCGGCGTTCCATGTTCGTCTTCCCGCACGTCAATCCGTCCGGCGTCGCGGCAACCAAGCCCGCGCCATGCCGCCAACGCGACCGCTTTCGCCTTTTCGCCCGCCTCGCCTTCGACAAGGCGATATTCGACCAGCCCTTCGTAATGTTCCTTGTTATGATACGAATAGACATCGTTTTCGGCGTCGGCGTTCAAGACAACTTCCATTGCGCCGAACGCCCGCGCGTTACGGCCTGTGCCGAACAGTCCGACCGTATATTCGCGCCCCGGCAGAAAACGTTCGACTAAGACCGGCTGACGATAATCTGCCAGCAATTTCCGACAAACCGCATTCAATTCCTCGCGGTTGGCGAGTTTCGACGCGGCGGTGATGCCCTTCCCTGTGCCTTCGGCGACCGGTTTTGCGAACAGCGGAAACGGCATATTCACCGCCGCGATGTCCTCTTCGCTTTCAACAACGGCAAAGTCCGGCGTCGGAATGCCGAGGTGTTTGATGACATGTTTGGTCATCCCTTTGTGCAGCGTCAACGCCAGCACCATCGAATCGGAAAAGATGCAGGGAATTCGATAGGCTTCCAGCAGCGCGGGAACCAGCGCTTCTCTGCCGATGCCATACATTCCTTCGACAATGTTGAATACCCAATCCCAGCGGTCGCCCTGCGCTAAACGCGCAACAAGGTCTTTGGCGTGACCGATGCGGTCGGTTTCGAATCCGAAACGGCGCAGGGCGTTTTCAATGGCTTCAATGGTTTCCGGGCGGTCGAATTCGGCGGTTTCTTCTTCGCCGTAACCTTCCGCAAGATATTCGTCCCGGAGGTCATACGTCAGTCCGACTTTCATTCACATGTTCTCCTTGTGTCCGTAATTCGTGATATAACATCCCTCGCCATTCGGCGGCTTTTTCCGCTGACATGCCTAACTCGTCAAGTAAATTTGCCCCGGACGGTAACAGATGAACCGGGCATTCTGCTTCAATCCCTTGCAGTCCTTGTTCCGTATAGTTAAATGGGTACATGCGACACACCAACGGACGCACGTTTTCTGATAACAGGCAACCACCATCGGTTAAAAAGATGCATGTTTGCGCGGCGGTTTTCTTTAAGACTTTTCGCGTGCCATCCGCTCTGACGGTATAAGGAATCCAATTCGGATCGTCGTCCTGTTCTAAATAGACCGGATCGCCTGGTTGTCGGTGTTCCCAGAAATCGTGTCGTTCGAGTGTCTGGCTGATTCTGGCGATATCGCCTTGCGTCACAAGGATATCGCGGCGTTCTTTACAACAGCAGGTGACTTGAATAGCTGCACATTCACTACAAAGACTCATAAGATGTTCTGTTCAACGCCAAAGGCGCAAACGACGCAATAGACGCCACCGCAGTCATGCCTTGACGTGTGCGTCGTTTGCGACTCTCGCGCCTTTTACGCTCATGTTCTGTTAAAACGTATCGAATCAAGGGCGAGTCACCTCGCCCCTGTTTGTCGTGGTTATTCACAATAATCGGGATACCGATAGGTTTTGCCTTCGTAATTTTTCAACAACAGGTCTTTGCCATCGTATCCGGCCACATATTCCGGCAGTAACGGAATTTTCCCGCCGCCGCCGGGCGCGTCAATCACATAATTTGGCACGGCGTAGCCGGTGGTATGACCGCGCAACCCCTGAATGATTTCCAGCCCTTTTGAGACTGGTGTGCGGAAATGCGCTGACCCACTGATCGGATCGCATTGATAGAGATAATACGGGCGAACGCGCGTTTTGACCAGTCCATGCACGAGCCGCGTCATGGTTTCGACCTGATCGTTGATGCCTTTCAGCAGCACGGTTTGACTGCCGAGCGGAATGCCCGCGTCGGCCAATCGCCCGCACGCCTGCTGCACTTCCGGCGTGAGTTCGTCAGGATGCGTGAAATGGATGCTCATCCATAATGGATGATATTTTTTCAACATGCGCGTCAACGCTGGCGTAATGCGCTGCGGCAGCACGACCGGGGCTTTGGTGCCGATACGGATCATCTCGACATGCTCGATGCGCCGCAGCCGCCACAACAGCCACTCAAGTTTCTCGTCCGGCAGCGTGAGCGGGTCTCCGCCTGAGATTAACACGTCACGAATGGTTTCTGTGTTTCGAATATATTCGATTGCCTGTTCCCAATGGCGCATATTGATGCCGCGCGCCGTTTCGTCGTCCCCAATCATGCGGGAACGAGTGCAATACCGGCAGCAGACGGAGCAGAAGTCTGTCACAAGAAACAAGACACGATCCGGATAGCGATGCACTAAACCCGGCACGGGGCTGGTGTGCTCTTCACCCAGGGGATCAGGCGATTCTCCGGGCGATGTCAGATATTCTCCGGTGACGGGCACGACCGTCCGGCGCAGCGGCTGCATCGGATCGGACGGATCGAGCAGGCTGGCGTAATATGGCGTGATGCTGACGGGCAGCGTGCCATGATGCTGAATAATCGCCTCGCGTTCGTCCGACGACAGTTCCAGCATGACTGACAGCGTTTTCAGGTCTTGAATACGATGACGTATCTGCCAGCGCCAGTCGTTCCACTCGGATTGAGTTGTTTGCGGAAAGTAGCGTTTGCGGAAATCTGCCGCGCGCTGAGTGTGCGCGAAACGCGGTTTTCCGCCCCGAAGCAACCGAATTTGCCCTAATTCCGGGGAGGAAAAGTCTGAAGTGGATGTCCTGCGTAGAAAGGGTTCTTCTGTTTGGGATTCACCCAAACATGACGATGGAGGCTCAAGCTCTTCGCTTAGCCCCCGATGCTGTTGCGCAATAGCAACCGGTGTTTTCATTCGTTTTCGCTCCTGAGCGAAATACCCGGCGCATGTGGGCTTATTCATCGTGGCCGGACAGTTTAACGGATAAACAGTATATACGAGATGAGCATTCTCACTCATACAAGAGGCATTACAAAAAATGTGCCAGACTGAAATATCCCGAATTCTCTCTTCAATCAGGCGAATCGCGGCTTGATGCTTCTGTGTCAAAATGGCACAAATTGAAGGTGTTTGTCGTGAAAATGGTTAAATAGAAGGGAATAACGTGTAAAATTGTGTCATTTACGGTCAAAATGTGACGTTCTTCAGCGCAATTCGCCTGTCAATAAGCCAATTCGCGGTTTTTTCTTTTTTGAGCCACATCATGATGGTTTTAATGGTTGACTTCTGACAAGTGCCTGCGAATATTGGCTTATGATGTACGTGTATTGATACGGAGAGAACCCTGCCAGGGTTCGAAACTCTGGCAGGGTTGCGGAAATTGCATTTCAGGACGGTATGGATACGTTTATTGATTTCAGGCGAAAAATGCAGGAAAATATTCATGTGACGACGTCAATTGTCGGGCACATGAAGCCGGAAGAAATTATCACGCTGATCCACGAATTATGGGTGCGTCAGGTCGAACTGGATATTGAGAACGAAACGTTTCGCCATGCCCAGCATGAGCTTGAATCCTCGCTTCAGTATTATGCCGACATGTATGACTTTGCGCCGGTCGGGTACTGCGCGTTTTATAAAGATGGGGTATTGGTGAACGCCAACACCACGCTGGCGGAATTATTAGGCGTATCTCGTGAAAGCGTGATTCGAACCTCGATTTTCCATTATGTTGTCCCGGATGACCAGTCGCTTTTCCAGCAGCATCTTCAGGATTTGTTCGCAACGAAACAGCCGCAATACTGCGAACTTCGCCTGATTCACGTCGCTGGTTCGCATATCTACGTCCAGTTAGAAAGCTGCCTCAGGCATGACGAAAAATATACCGGGCAATGCTGGATGACCGTCAGCGATATGACAGAACGCAAACATGCGCAGGAAACGCTGGAAGGCTTAGTGAAACAGCAGAGCGCCGAATTGAGCATGACGGCGGAGCAATTGCGCGAAGAAGCCGAGCGGCGGAAGCGCGTAGGCGAGGCGCTTCAGGAAACCGAGCGGCAGTATCGCATGTTAGCGCAGAACGTGGCGGATGGCATCGGCATTATTCAGGAACGCCGATTGGTGTTTGCCAATATCGCGTTGACGTTGTTATTCGGATTTACGGACGGACAATTGCTGGACGTGAACCCGATCACGTTGATTCATACCGACTATCAGGCCGATG
This sequence comes from uncultured Candidatus Moduliflexus sp., assembly GCA_964602655.1. Taxonomy (GTDB): domain Bacteria; phylum Moduliflexota; class Moduliflexia; order Moduliflexales; family Moduliflexaceae; genus Moduliflexus. Next base: position 4,013 of record CAZRSF010000020.1, on the reverse strand, counting down.
TCGCAGAAATCCTTCGCGAGGTTGAAACGTCAGGCGTTTCTGAGCCATTTTTGGCGCAAGGCTCGTCGAACACCGGGCGAACGTTATGGATCGAAGGCGAGTTTCGCAGCATCAATTGGGCGGAACGTTCGGCAATTCTGCTGACGATCAAAGATATTACCGAGCATAAGCTGCAAAATATCGCGTTGGAGCAAGAACAACGACGTCTGAAAAAAGAAATTACCGTCCTGAAATCTTCCATGAAAGAACGGTATCGTTTCGGCGAGATTATCGGCAAAAGCGCCGCGATGCAGAACGTGTACGAACAGATGCTAAAGGCGGCGGCGACGGACGCCAGCGTGTTTATTTACGGCGAATCCGGCACAGGCAAGGAGTTGATCGCGCGCACGATTCACGAACTGAGCAAACGGCGCGAGCAAAAATTCTTGCCGGTGAACTGCGGCGCGATCCCCGAAAATCTGTTCGAAAGCGAGTTCTTCGGGTTTCGTCGCGGAGCGTTTACCGGGGCGTTTCGCGATAAGCAAGGGTTTTTTGCCGTCGCCCATAAAGGCACGTTATTTCTTGATGAATTGGGGGAACTGCCGGCGGTGATGCAGGTGAAACTCCTCCGGGTGCTGGACGAAGGCGAATACACGCCGATTGGCGAGACGAGCGTCAAAAAAACGGATGTGCGCATCATCGCCGCCACGAACCGCAATCTTGAGGATTTGCGGCGGCGAAAGATCGTGCGGGAAGATTTTTTCTTTCGGATTCATGTGTTTACGATCACCGTCCCGCCCTTGCGAGAGCGGAAAGAAGACATTCCGCTGCTGTTGGACTACTTTGTCGGGCGTTTCGGCGGCAAAGACGCTCCGCTGCCGATTCCCGGACATGTGTTGGACGCGCTGCATCATTATGATTGGCCGGGCAATGTCCGAGAATTTCAAAATGTGATTCAACGCTATCTGAGCGGACAGCCGCTGAATTTGATCGAATCTAAAAAAGAAGAGGTCGCGAAACCCCGTTTGATCCTTGACACAAAAGCCAGACCGAAAACAGGTGAATTTCAGGAGGTGATGGATGACTTCGAGAAAAAATTGATTCTCGAAGTTTTGCAGCAGCATCGCTGGAATAAGAGCAAGACGGCGGCCTCCCTCGGCATTCCGCGCCGAACGCTGTATCGCAAGATGGAGCGGTACGGCATCATATAGCGTTCGAGGAGATTCTCCGAGGCTGAAATGCCGATAAATAGAAGGGAATTGAGGATATTTTCGCAGAGTTCGATATTTTCTTGTTGCGTTTTTCGTCTGACGTAATAAGCATGTCTTGTGAGTGTGAATGATTGTGAACATGGACATGGAGCGAGTGTCGCGGTGTGTGCGAATGACCTGCTTCTTCAGCGCGTGACGCGCCTTCGAAGGTCAGGGGGGATCAGCGTAACGACACCGAGACAAGCGCCGACCGAGGAGGAAAGTATGACAATCCGAACAAGATCGCAATGGTGGATGATTCTGATAGGGATTCTTGTGATTGCGCTCAGCAGTTGCGCGACAATTTCAAAACCCAAGTCGCAGCAGAGCAAAAAGCCGCACACGACCAAAAAGCCAGCGGCATCTCAAGCCGCCGAAGCCGACAAATACGTCAGCGCCGGAAAATCTCAATTGGAGGCTGGCAGCCTGAATAAAGCGATTGCCTCGTTTGAGAAAGCGCTGAAGGCCGATCCGAAAAATGCCGAGGCGGCGCGTTATTTGAAACAAGCCGAACAGAAGAAGTCCGCGGCGATTGATGACCACGTGCGGCAGGGCATCAAATATTTCAGCAACGAGCAGTTGGAACAGGCGATGAAAGAATGGGATAAAGCGTTAGCGCTCGATCCCGAACATGCGAAGGCGTTGGATTATAAAAAACGCACGCAGGACCGGTTGAATACGCTGAAAAAATAGCCGTGCGGAGTCAACCCAGTCAGGGTTCGAAACGCTGACTGGGTTCTCGTTCTCGCTAAATCCATTTCTTCTTCCTGAAATAGACCAGCAACGCCCCGCCGATGGCGAGCATGAATCCCCAGCACAAAAAATACCCCCAGCGCCAATCCAATTCCGGCATAAATTTGAAATTCATGCCATATACTCCGGCAATAAAGGTCAGAGGAATAAAAATCGTGCCGATAATGGTCAGGAATTTCATAATCTCATTGGTTTTGTTGCTCAACGTCGAGAGATAGACTTCCAAACAGCCGGAAAGCATTTCGCGGAACGTTTCGACCGATTCGATAACCTGCACGACATGATCGTAGAGATCGCGGACATAGATGGTCGTGGATTCTTTGATCAACTCGGTTTCCTGGCGATCCAACTCGTTGATGATGTTGCGCAGCGGCCAAACCGACTTGCGGAACACGATCAATTCCTGCCGGAGATCGTGCAAATCTTCCAGAACCACCACATCTGGCGAGGCGAATAACTGTTCTTCAAGTTCCTCGATCTCTTCGCCGATGCGGTCGAGAACTTTAAAATAGCCGTCCACAATCGCGTCCACAAGCGAATACGCTAAGTAATCCGCCCCCCCCTTTTTTATGCGCCCCTTATTGGTTTGAAGGCGTGTGCGAATCGCATCGAACACATCCCCATCCTCTTCCCGTTCTTGAAAGGTGATGACGAAATTTTCGCCCAGAATGATGCTGACCTGTTCTATCGAGATTTCGTATGTATTGACGTTAAACATATACATCTTCAAAATGATAAAGATATAATTATCGAAAAAATCCACTTTGGGGCGTTGTTCCGTGTTGACGATGTCTTCGATCGTCAGCGGATGCAGGCCGTAATGCAGCCCTAATCGTTCTAACAGCGCCACGTCATGCAGCCCGTCCACATTGATCCAACTGATGGACGGCTCGTCTTTGAGTTGTAAGCAATCCTCGATAGACTGCACGACGCGTCGCTCGGTATGCTCCTGATCGTAATTATACACGGTAATTTTGACAGACTCGGCTTTCTTTTCGCCGACAAATACGGCAGTGCCCGGCGGCAGGCCCATGCTTTCCAATAACGTGCTCATGGCTATGCCCTCCCTTCATAACTCCAGAACCGTTTCACTCTCAGCCACTTTGCGTGAGAGCCTGATAAGTACCTGGGCAGAATTCATTGCATCTTTCATGGTTCGACTCCGCTCACCATGACGGTCACGCTGAGCGGAGTCGAAGAGTGAACATCATTCTGTCCAGGTACTTAGAACGCGCAATATGTCTTTTTCATATGATGGTTTTGGGCGACACGCAAAAAAGCAAGAAAAACTTGCATAAACATGTCAAACAGCGTTTTCTGCTCGCCGATGGCGACGAATTCCCCGATTTGGAAAGCGGAGAGATGACGCGAATTCATCCGTTCTTCTATATATCGGCGCTGTTCCATGACAGAACGTAAAAAATATTCCAAAAAAGCTTGACATTTTAAACAGAGCGCATATTTTTATGTTAGCACTCACGAATGATGAGTGCTAACATAGAGATTTCATAAGGAGTTCATGAATATATTAACAAGATGTGAGCCAGTATGAAGGGAGGCAGTGCGTTATGAAAATTCGTCCAATGAATGATCGCGTATTAGTGAAACGGCTTGAGCCGAAAGAACAGGTTCGCGGCGGAATTATTATTCCCGATACCGCAAAAGAAAAACCCCAGGAAGGCGAAGTCATCGCCGTCGGGCCGGGCAAAATGTCAGAAGATGGCAAAATTCAGCAGATGACCGTCAAAGCCGGCAATAAAATTCTGTTCGGCAAATACGCCGGAACGGACGTGAAAATTGATGATGTGGAGTATATCATCATGCGAGAAGATGATATTCTCGGTATTTTGGAATAGCATAACCTACAAAGGAGAAAACAACGTATGGCAAAGCAATTGTTATTCGGTGATGAAGCCCGCGCAGCCGCGCTCAAAGGGTTGAATGTATTAGCCGACGCGGTGAAAATCACCCTCGGCCCGAAAGGCCGCAATGTCGTGATCGACAAAAAATTCGGCTCCCCGACCAGCACCA
>CAZRSF010000019.1:60097-88200 GCA_964602655.1 uncultured Candidatus Moduliflexus sp. | reverse complement strand
CGGCATTCCGGTGATTCTCGGCGGTCCGCACGTCACGGTGCAGCCGCGTGAAGCGCTCTCTCATGCCGACGCCATCGTCATCGGTGAAGCCGAGTCGGTCTGGGAACAGGTGTTACAGGATGTCGAACAGAAGCAGTTGCAGGCGATTTATCACGGCGAACCGCTGTCACTCGCGCAGACGCCCGTGCCGGATTGGTCGCCGATCCAGCGCAACGACTACATCGCGCAGGTGTCCATGTCCACGTCGCGGGGCTGCTGCCGCTCCTGCGATTTCTGTTATGAAAGCTGCCTCCCCAAGCCGAATTACCGCAAGCGTCCATTAGAATACGTGCTGAAAGAGTTCGATGAGCGCCCATTTCCGGTGATTGCGTTTATTGACAACGATTTGATGATTGATCGCACGTATGCGAAAGCGCTGCTGACCGCCTTGATTCCGAAAAAACGCCTCTGGCTCGGCATGACCTCGATCTCGACGGCGGACGACGAAGAATTGCTCGATTTGATGGCGGCGTCCGGCTGTCGCACGTTGTTTGTCGGTTTCGAAAGCATTCAGCCGGAGAGTTTGCGGGAAGTGCATAAAGGCTGCAATCGCGTGGAAAACTATCTGCGCAACATCAAGCGGATTCATGACCGCGACATTATGGTCAACGGCAGTTTCGTGTTCGGCTTCGACCATGACGACGAAAACGTGTTCGACCGCACGGTGCAATTCGGCATTGACGCCTGTCTCGAAACCGCGACGTTTACGATTCTGACGCCGTATCCCGGCACGGCGCTGCATCAGCGATTGGACGCCGAAGGCCGCATTGTTGACCGCGACTGGGGGCATTACGATACGACGAGAGCCGTCTTCACTCCCGCCAGAATGTCAGCGGAAACGCTGGAAGCCGGCTATTTCTCAGCGTATAAGAAGTTCTATTCATGGTTGTCAATCGTGCAGCGCAGCCGCCGCCATGAGCCGGGCTTCGGTCAGCGCTTGCTGCTGAATGTGGCCTATAAGCGCGTCGAACCATTGTATCATTTTCTGAACAACCCGCTCCCCGCCGGTTGGCTGCGCTCGTTGTTTCATTGGTATGCGCGGGCGTGGTAAGCTAATGTTTATTTTACTATGCGAAATAATAGTTGGGATTATCATCCTTGAAGGGTTTATTCTGATAAAAAGGTATAACAAAGCTCAAAAAAATCGTCGTATCCTTCTTCGGATTTTTCTATGGCAGATACTTAGCCCTATTATTATTGTGATTCTCGCGATTTTAGAAGGAGTATTTGCCTCAATTTTTCCTCCTGCCGCCCCTGAACTCAGCAGGGGGCTATGGGTTATTTTGGGCTTCTTTTTTTTATCGGCTGAAGAAATCCTTTTGAGTTGCGTTGGCCTGCCGTTGGCGTTGTATACGTTTTATGCGGATCGGTGCATACAAAAAAAGTGGAAAATCCTGTTCACATGCCTGTTGATATGCGCCACCATTGGATTTGGTTGGTATCAAATGCTCTTAGAAGCCAGACGTCACGAACAAGAAGCCAATTTTAGCGTATATAACACATCGGAAAAGGTGTTGTCCGATATTGATATCTCCGGGAGTGGTTTTGCAAAGCATCTTGATCAATTATCGCCCTATGAACGGGCATTCTTTACTGTCCAGCCTCCGTAGGAGAATCTGAAGTTTTCATTACTTTTATGGCGTTGTAAAATTTTTCGCATTGTCAAAGACACGTATCGAGGCAAACACAGGCATGTTGGGTTGACCTGGAATCTTATCGCAGGATGAGTGAATATGCGTTATGCCTGATATGTTTATCATTATTCAGGAAAGATGTCTATTTCACAAAGGAGACAGAGATGAAACGAGGATATATCACAATCATGGCATTCTGTTCAGCGCTGCTTATCGGCAGCTGTGACACATCTTCTTCGAACGAGAAGGAAACGGCGTCGCGCTCGGCGTCCTGTTGGGACAATGAAACGCCAGGCGCAACCTGCAAAGAAGAGAGTACCAACATGGAATTCGTCTATGTGCCGGGCGGCGAATTCTTGATGGGGCGCGGCTCGAAGGAAGAAGGCATTGACGATTATGAACACCATCCGGTGACGGTCAAAGGCTTTTGGATGGGGAAATACGAAGTGACGCAGGCGCAATGGGAAAAAATTATGGGAGAGAATCCATCGTTTTTCACTGAAAACACGACAGGCAAAAGCTCATTTGTCTATCCGGTCGAAAACGTGTCGTGGGACGATACGCAGGGTTTTTTGCAAAAATTGAATGCGACCGTAGAGACGCACGGCCGTGCGTCTCTACAATTTCGTCTGCCCTCTGAGGCGGAATGGGAATACGCCTGCCGCGCCGGAACGACGACGCCATTTTCTTTCGGCGAGACCATCAGCACGGATCAGGCGAATTACAATGGCAATTATGTGTATGGCGACGGTCAACAGGGTGTCTATCGTGAGCAGACGACGGACGTCGGGAGTTTTCCGAAGAATGCGTTCGGCCTGTACGACATGCACGGCAATGTCTTTGAATGGTGTCAGGATACCTATGCGAGTTACAGTGAAACGCCGACAGACGGCAGCGCGTATGGACGTTTAGACGATAATAAGGAGAAAGTGCTGCGTGGCGGGTCGTGGAACTTTCAACCGAGCTTCGCGCGCTGTGCCTTCCGCCTCAGGCGCGAACCTGCTTATCAGGAAATCTTCATCGGGTTTCGCGTCGTGGTAGTGCGGTGAGGACTCTTGTCCTGTTGCCCTTTTTGCGCTTTTGCAGAGGGGGACAGAGGACTTGCCCTCTGTCGAAAATTTTTTGGGGGCGGGCGGAAAATGGCTGAATACTGGCTGTGCTTATACTGAAAGCCTTACGGGCGGTGAGTTCTCCTGTGGCGGGAACAAACGATATTCAGACCGTCGCGAAGGCGGAAACAATTTTCATCGGTCTGGCGTGATGATCGAAATTGCGCCAGGCCGATGATCTCACAAAGGAGACAGAGATGAAACGAGGATATATCACAATCATGGCATTCTGTTCAGCGCTGCTTATCGGCGGCTGGTCGTTCGATACGCGGGCTGACACATCTTCTTCGAACGAGAAGGAGACGGCGTCGCGCTCGGCGTCCTGTTGGGAGAAGGAAACGCCAGGCGCAGTCTGCACAGAAACACGTACCGGTATGGAATTCGTCTATGTGCCGGGCGGCGAGTTCTGGATGGGCTGCGGCGAAAATGAACAGGATTGCGACGAGGATGAAAAACCGCGTCATAAAGTGACCGTAAACGGCTTTTGGATGGGAAAATACGAAGTGACGCAGGCGCAATGGGAAACCATTATGGGAGAGAATCGCTCTGATTTCAAGGGCGCGAATCGCCCGGTGGAAATGGTGCCGTGGAACGACGCGCAGGTGTTTTTAGAACAATTGAACGCGGCGGGAATCGTAGGGAACGGGCATGCCCGTTCCCTACGATTCCGCCTGCCATCCGAGGCGGAATGGGAATATGCCTGCCGCGCCGGTACGACCACGACATTTTATTTCGGGGAAACCATCAGCACGGATCAGGCCAATTATAACGGCAATTACACGCATGGCAACGGCAAAAAAGGCGTCTATCGCCAGCAGACCACCGACGTCGGAAGTTTTCCGAAGAATGCGTTCGGCCTGTACGACATGCACGGCAACGTCTGGGAATGGGTGGCGGATACCGATCATGACGATTACAATGGAGCGCCGAATAATGGCGATATTTGGGGAGGTTTAGGTGATAAAAAGACGAAAGTTCTGCGCGGCGGGTCGTGGTACTATCAACCGGACCGCGTGCGCAGTTCGCTCCGCCTCGGGCTCGAACCTGATAATCAGGACAACTACGTCGGGTTTCGTGTGGTGGTTTCGAGGACTCAATAACCCTCGGCACTCTTCTCTTTTTCCTGTACCCTGTTTGCTTTACCCTCTCCTGCCCGCGAAGCGGGCGGAAATTTTTTTTCGTAGATCGAAACTGTAGTTTCGACCTACCGCGTTACCAGGTCATGCGGATGCCTTTTTTCTTGACAGTATTTGCAGGGATTTCGGGTAGTGGGCTAAACCCGTTGACGATGCGATGATTTCGCATAAGAAAAATTCTTCTAATAATGCCGTTCGATATAGAGGCCAATGACCGTGTCATGGATCGTCTCATCTTGAGAAAAGCAGATCGTTTTTCGGTGCAATCGCTTTACATGGGGTCGAACATTTACATTGGTGCGTTCAATTATCCGCAAAGTCGTGGAAAGTGGGTGTTGATCCCTAAAACAGAACAGACCAAACATCGCCATGATGTTTGGCCTGAAAATTTCATGCTGCTTATTGAGGTTACGCCGCCGACTTATTGACCAGCGCCCGGATGACATCCGCCGCTTTTTGCGGATTGAACGGCTTTTTGATAAACATTCTCACGCCGAGTTTGAAGACTTCTTCCCGCACTTCTTCCATATCCAGGCCGCTGATCACGATGATGTTGACGGTCGGGTCCATCTCAAGAATCTGGCGAATGGCGTCCACGCCGCTCAAGCCCGGCATCGCCAAATCCATCGTCATGAAATTCGGGCGGAGGCGCGTAAACATCTCGATGGCTTCGCTGCCGTTGGTCGCCTCGCCGAGTTTCTCTGCGCCGAGCAGGTCTAAGGTCTGGTTCAGGAATGTTCGCACCACGCGGGAATCATCGGCCAGCAAAAAACGCAGCGACGACAAATCGCCTTGAAAACGCCCGTCTCGCCGGAAATACATGTGATCTTTCTCGAAAAAGTCGCCTCGCAATGCGGTGGAGGAGCGCAGCGAGACTAATTTCGGGTCAACTTCCCGCAGAATGTCAGTGCGGTAGAGTTGATCTTCCGTAAAACGGATCGAGACGCGACCGTTTTCATAGAGAAAATCCCGGAAACTCAACACGCCGATGCGAAACAGCGTATCTATCGTCATGGCATAGTTATTTTTCCGCATGATGGCTGCCAGATCTTCCGGGGACTTCTGAAAAAAATCAGCCAGCAGATTCACGACATCATCGAATTTGTTATTGATCATGTCGGTCGCTTTTTTCAGCACTTTCAGGATCGAAATCAACACATCCGGGCGTTGTTCGATATTCGCATCCGGCACCATCAGGCAGCTTTGATTGACGAGCCAATTGACTGGCCCGTTCATGCCGGGAACTGCGGACTGATTGCCGGAAAAATAAAATTGTCCGCCCGCGGCGACGGCCTCGGAGGTCCAGGGTTCCCAACAGGCAATCGCATCGAGCCGGCGCTCTTTGAATGCCGTAATTTGGTCGCTGGGCAGGAGATTGATGAAGTAGGTTTGATCCAAATCAACCTGATAATCTTTCGCCATGTTCAGAATCGCGATATAGACCGCCGCGCCTTTCGCCATGCCGAGGCGCTTGCCTTGCAGATCTTTCGGCGCAGAAATCTCGCTGTCAGGGCGAATCACCACCTGCTGCGTCCCGGCAATATCGGCTAACGGCGCAATAATTTTCGTGCTGAATCCTTTATCGTGGAGGAGAATGCCGGTAATTGGCGTTTGAATAATCGCAAACGGCGGCTGCTCGGCGTCTAAGACATCTTTCGGCATGGTGGTGCCGGATTCGATAAAGCGGCAGCCGACTTCAAGGCCGACTTCTTTTCGAAAGAGGTCTAATTTCAACGCTAACGCAAGTTGCGCGGAGATATTCGGATCGTGCACTCCCCAAATGTCGAATTTTTCAGCCATAATTCTTGAAGATAATCGCCTGACTGGTTAGGGATTACCTTTTCCTCCTTTCGCAGCAGTCTCCTGATGAGTGATATAACCAACGATGTCTCTATCATCTGAAATAGCGCAGTTGTCGTTTGATGTCAATATGAAAATCCGCTTTTTTTCTCTTCTGCGATGTTCTGCCGTTTCCCGCCTCGCATCGTTGCGACGCCTCGCGCAGATCAGGATTCCGCAAGCAATTCGTCGCGCTCGGCTTTTTTCAGCGATTTGACGACCAAGCGGTACGAGTCGTCAATCATCTTCAACACGTCTGTCTCAGGAATCGTGCCGTCTAACGTGATCGTATTCCAGTGCTTTTTGTTGAGATAATAGCCGGGCTGCACGGCGGGATACATGTCGCGCAGCGCTAATGCATCGTCCGGATCGCATTTGAGAGAGAGGCGCAGCGGCGAGCTTTGCCAGCCTACCAGCGCAAACATTTTGCCTGCGACTTTAAACACAAGCGCGTCCGGACCGAACGGCGTTTCTTCCGTCACGCTCTTTTTCTGCATCAAATAGGCGCGTAAACCTTCAAGTTCCATAGAGTTTCCTTGATTTTATCGTGTCATGCTTCAGGCTGTTTCAGCCAGGCTTTGGCTTCTTCGGCGGACGCGCACATGCGAATCGTCACCTTGCCGCTTTTGGATTTTTCGGAATAGTCTTTGACCACGAACCGCCCTAACGCTTGTTCCGGCATGACAAAGACTTCTTTGGTCAATCCGGCGGCTTCGAATTGCGGCAAAATCTCCTCGGTCACCCACTCCACATCCTCTTGAAGCAACGAGCGCATCTTTCGCGCGTCAACAAACCATTCCAATGTCGGATATTTCGGTTTATATTGACGGTAGAACCGCAGACTTTCGAGTTCCGATTCTCTGAACGTTTCGCTGCTCACCGGCTTTTTCGCAATCCATTCTAAGCATGGAACGCTTGTGTCAAGACTAATCACCACATCGTTGTTTTCGAATAATAGCATGATCGTCTCTCCTTTGTTGGAGTTGTGCTGTCATTGCGGGATGGCGTTGCCGCTCCTCGCAATGACAGCCCCTACGCATTGATATTTTCGCGCAGCTGCTGGAAAAAACGCCGGACTTCGTCGTAGTCGCGGTCTTTGATGACGTGTTTGATGAATTCGAGCCGCGCCGTGACACGTTCCAATTGTTCCAGCGTGTACTCGTTGAACAGGATTTCGGCGAGCAGATGATCGTCTTCCGAGAGCAGCCCTTTGGCAATCGTCAAGTGTCGTTTGAAGGTCGTGCCGGGGACCGTCGTATTCTTCATGCAGGCCGCAAATACGAGCGTGGACGCGAACGGCAGGCTGAGCGAGTAGGCCGTCATCTGGTCGTGCGCTTTGAAGGAAAAATCAAAAATATTCAGTTCTTTCCGCGCAAAGAATTCTCGGAAGAATTCTTTCACATTTGGATCAGACTCCGTGATTAAAATCACGTTTTCTTCTTGCAGTTGCTGAACATTCGCAAAGGTCGGCCCGAACATCGGATGCAGCGAGACGTACCGAAAACGGCCTTGCTGATAGAATTTGGGGAGTTCGCCTTTGACCGACGCCACATCTACCAGCACGCAATGATCCGGTAAATACGGCATACACGTTTTGAATGCCTCAATCGTGTGACGGATGCTGACGGCATTCAATAACACATCCGGGGCGGCGGCGCGGAGTTCTTCCAGCGCGCGTAACACGCGAACGCCTGACAAGCCTTCTGTTTTTTGCGGATCGAGATCGAAAATCGCGACCTGATTCCCTTCTTTTGCCAGTTCTTGAGCGAACCAGCTTCCCATGTGCCCTGCGCCAATCACTGCGATATTCATTGTGGAGCAACCTCCTTGTACCAGCCGAGAAATTTGTACATCATCGTATGCTGTTGCACGACCTCAAGGGCATGTTGAATTTTTTCCTCGTGAAGAACGCCATCGAAATCGAGGAAGAAGTAATAATTCCCCGGATTATCGCGATTCGGCATGGATTCGATGCGCGTCAAGTTGATATTCGATTCCGCGAAGACGCGCACGATTTCGAATAACGCTCCGGCATGGTGCGCCACGGAAAAGATGATCGAACATTTTGTGCCCGGTTCCTGTGGTTTCTCGCGGGAGATGATCAGAAAACGGGTCTTGTTTTCCGCGTGGTCTTCGATGCGTTCTTTGATCACTTCCAGGTTGTAGATGTCGGCGCAGAGCGCGCTGGCAATCGCCGCCGAGGCTTTCGGGCGGTCAACGCTCAACATGCGAGCCGAACCGGCTGTATCATAGAACGGGCGCGGTTCAAGATGGTTGCGCAGGAGAAAATCGCGGCACTGCGTCAAGCCTTGCGGATGCGAATAGGCCATGCGGATTTCGCGATGATCCGTGCCGGGCAGCGCGAGCAGGCAATGATGAATCGGGAGTTTGATTTCGCCGATAATGTGCAACTCCGTATCAATCAGTAATTCGTTGACCTGCGTAATCGCGCCTCCTAACGTATTTTCGACCGGCACGACCCCTAAATCCAGATACCCTTTGCTGACGCTTTCGAACACGTCGGCAAATTCGGGGCAGGGGATGTACGCTAAGCCGGGATGATAGGCTCTGGCGGCCACTTCGCTATACGCGCCGTGTTCCCCTTGAAATCCGATCAATTGATGGCCTTTCGCCTGAATCGCGCGGCTTTCCTCCATGATTTTATTAAACAGGTCTTCGGCAAATTCGGGCGACAACAAGCCCAACGATTGCGTTTGCCGAACGACACGCTCAATCACCTGCTGCTCGCGTGAGGCGTCCACAATCTCATCAGCGCTTTTGAATTTTCTGATTTTTAACGCCGTTTCCATGCGCGTGCGCAAGAGTTTCAGCAATTCGAAATCAAGCCGGTCAATGTCTTCGCGTAATTCGCGTAATTTGTGACTATTCATACTCATCATCCTCAATGCGGAAGGGTTTTTATCAGCCCAGCCAGGGTGTAAAACCCTGACAGGGCTAAAATCGAATGGTTTTAATTATTGCGAAGCACTCGCGGAATACGCTGTTCTAACATCATCAAATCTGTCATGGCGATGGCGGCAGCCGCTTCGATGACGACTGGCAGACGCAGCGCAAAACAGGCGTCATGGCGGCCATGCACGACCAGCGACGTTTGTTCGCCGCTTTGCAGGTTGATGGTGGTTTGCTCTTTCCCGATGCTGGACGTCGGCTTCACGGCGACGCGGAACACGATCTCGTTGCCATTCGTAATGCCGCCGTTAATGCCTCCGGCATGATTGCTGGCGGTCGCGCCGCTCGCGTCGAGAATCGGATCGTTGCACTCCGAGCCGCGCATCTTCGCGGACGCGAAGCCCGCGCCGAATTCTAACCCGCGAATGCCGGGCACGGCAAAAATGATATGGCTGATCACGGATTCCGCCGAGTCGAAAAATGGCTCGCCGAGGCCAATCGGCGTTCCGGTAATGCGGCATTCGATCATCGCGCCGATGGAATCGTTGTCCGCAAGCGCGCGCTCGACGTTTTGTTCGATCTGATCGCTGCCTCCGGCTTCAAGCAGCGTCGCTTCGATCTGCATTCCGGTCAAGAGTTTTTTGGCGATGACTCCGGCGACGACAATGCCTAATGTAATTCGCCCGGAGAAATGGCCGCTGCCGCGATAATCATTCTGCCCACCGTATTTGTGAAACGCCGTAAAATCGCCATGTCCGGGGCGCGGATTGTGACGGATATTCTCATACGCCGACGAATCGGTGTCTTTGTTCTCGAATTGAATCAGCAGCGGTGCGCCGGTCGTTTTGTCCTGAAAGACGCCGCTTTTCAATAAGCCGATGTCATCTTCCCGCCGCAGCGTCGTGCCTTTTGCGCCAGGCCGCCGCCGCTGCAAATCCGGCAGAAAATCGTCCGTCGTAATCGGCAGACCGGCAGGCACGCCGTCCAGCAAAATGCCGACGCTTTTTCCGTGCGATTCCCCAAAGATGCTGACGCGAAATACTCGTCCGAATGAATTCATATACTCGTACCTTTCATAAGATGCAAACCGCATAGCGGCGGCATCGGTTTCATACCATCATATCGCGCCGCTCTCGTCTTCGACGACATCTTCCGCATACGAATACATTTCAATCCCCAACTTCTGCGCGATGACTTTCGCATACGCCTCTATCATGGGCGAGATAATCATCGTACGTGTCGCTTTGCACGAATGCCGTCTTTCATAAAAGGCGACTTTGCGGCTGAATATATACACATCGTTACGGCTCATCGAGGATTTGATCTCACACAAAATCAACACGCCATTTTTGATAATCACGTCAATTTCCACTTGATCCGGCGAGCCGAATACTTCGCCGGAATCGTCGAATTCGTTGACATTCAGCACCTTGACGGCGAACGATTCTTCCAGAATGCTTTTTAAGGCGTTTCTGAACGACGCTTCGGTATGCAATCCCCATCGAGCGCCTAATGCGCCAATCGTGGCATCATGTTTTCGGGAAAGCGTTTTTATCTCAGCAAGCATGGAATTGATATTTTTCTGATTCTCTTCCCATTTTTTTTCCTGCGCATCCCACCGCCGCTGCTCTTCTGCTTCATGAGCTTTCCACCGTTGATTCTCATCTTCCCATCGTTGCGCATTTTCTTCCCATCGTCGCGTATTTTCTTCGCGATCGCGGCGGAGTTCATTGAGCATACGGTCGAAGCGGCTTTCCGTTTCTTGTTTATCAGCAAATTGACCAGTCGCCAATTGCAGGATAAACTGGTGAATCTCGCCGTCTTCCATGTAAATAGTCGGAAGTTCCTGTTTGATAATTCGAATAACTTCTGTTCTTGTCATAAACGTTCCCCTCCCATCAAATTGGCACAGTCCTGAAAAAATTCCGGGTATGATTTGGCGACACATTCCGCCCGCTGAATTCGGACGCCGCGTTTCGAGCCAAGCGCGGCGACCGCGCAGGCCATTGCGATGCGATGATCATTATGCGAATCTACCATCCCGCCGTCAAGAGGATTTCCGTAAATTTCAATCCTTTTCTCATGAAGCGACACGCGCCCACCCATTTTCGTAAATTCTTGCAGCAGCGCGACGCCGCGATCGCTCTCTTTCGCCTGCAAGCGCTGCGCGCCATGAATGACCGACTTCCCCTGGCAATAGGTCGCAAGCGCGACTAAAGGCGGAAAAATATCGGGGCAATCGGTGGCGTCGAATTCGAAACCGACAAGCTCGCCCTGCGACACCGTGACGACATCCTCCGCAATCTGGACGGATGCGCCGCAGGCGCGAAGCGCATCGAGAATCGCCTTGTCAGCCTGACAGGAATCCTGACGCAGGTTGGCGACGGAGGCGCGTCCGGCAATCGCTCCGGCGACAAGCGGAAACGCCGCGCCAGACCAGTCGCCTTCGACCTGATAACTCCGGGCGCGATATTGCTGGCGACCGGGAATGCGAAAGCGCGTAAAGGCGTCGTGTTCAATCGTGATGCCAAAGGTTTCCAGCAGTTGCAGCGTCATGGCGATATACGGTTTGCTGGCTAAATTCGTCACCATGATTTCCGAATCGCCGTCGCAGAGCGGCAGCGCCAGCAGCAGCCCGGTCAGGAATTGCGACGTGGTCGAGGCGTCTATTGTCGTCGTTCCGGCCTGAAGTTGTCCGCTCACCACAACGGGAGGCAGGCCGTTTTCGGTCTGGCAGGCGACATGCAGATTTCGCAACGGCTGCTCGATCATCGCAATCGGGCGTTTCAACAGCGACCCCCGGCCTGTCAGCGTTGTTGTTGCGCCTGACAGCGCGACAATCGAGGGGAACATTCTGATACATAAACCAGATTCGCCGCAATCCAGGACGCGGCCCGGCTGTCGTTGTCCGGGCGTGAAACGCACTTGTTCGGCGTCGCGTTGCGCGTCCGTGCCGAGCGTTTCGACCATCCGCAGCGCGGCAAGCGCGTCGTCGCAGTCCGATGGGCGCAGAATTTCACATGGCGCATGGGTCAAATAGGCGGCAGCGACCGCTCGCAACATGTCGCTTTTGGATGATGGCGCGGTCATCTGGCCGTCAATCGCTGCTGGTCGGATAAATTTCTCCATAAATTTTTTTCGCTAAACTTGCGGCGCTGATTTTTTCGTTGATCATCATCATATCCGCCGCTTGCGCGTAAATCGGGATGCGCCGGGTCAATAATTCTTTGGCTTTGGCTTCGACATCGTCAACATGAAATAAGGGGCGCGTCGTCGTATCAAGCCGGTTAAGCAGTGTATGAAGCTCTGTCCAGAGCCAAACGACGGTCGTGTTCGCGGTCAGGCAGCGGCGATTGTCTTCGTTCACGACCGCGCCGCCGCCGCACGAGATGATTTTGCCTGACGAAAAATCAAGCGAATCAAACACGGCGCGTTCGATTTCTCGAAAGCGCGTTTCGCCGTGCTGTTGAAAAATCTCAGGAATTGTCATTCCGGCGCGTTGTTCGATCAACGCATCGGTATCTATGAATTCTTTGCCGGAAAGTTCGGCCAGCGCCTTTCCGACGGTGGTTTTTCCGGTTCCCATAAACCCGATCAGCGCAATAGATTTCGCGTTTAGTTGGGAGGATGGGTGCGCAAGGAGTTCCCGCATTGTCGTTTTCATCTCGGCTTCCGGCGCGAGGCCGAGCAGATGTTCGAACGCGGGAACGGCCTGATGCACCAGCCAATTCAGCCCCGATATAATATGACACCCCACAGTTGCGGCATCATCGAGCAGCAGGGAATGCGAGGCGTAATTCGCATCGAACACGGCTAATCCCGGATGCAGCCATTCGGGCTTGATGACGCGCTTATTCGCGGGAATGCAGGAAATCAAAATGGCGGCGTCTTGCAGTTCGGTTTTGCTGCGGCTGGCATACGCGGCGCGGCAGCCAAGCTGTTCCGCGACCGCGACCGCTTTTTCGTATGTGCGGTTGAGCAGCGCGACTTCGCCCGCCCCGGCGTTCAACAGGCCGTACACTGCTGCGCGAGCTGCGCCGCCCGCGCCGAGCACCACGATTTTTTTTCCTTGAAATCGAATGCCGTCTTCGCGTAACGAATTCACCACGCCGTAGATGTCGGTATTCCAGCCGCGCAGGCGTCCGTTCTCGCATTCGATCGTATTGACGGCGCGTAATTGCGCGACGCTTTCATCGCATTCGTCAAGCGCCGCAAACAGATCGTCTTTGAAGGGCGTGGTGATATTACACCCGTCCAACGGAATTTCGCGAATGACTTTGGCCGCGTGTTCCGCGTCGAGCGGATTGATGCGAAAGTAATGCGCGGCAATGTCTCGCGCCTTGAACGCGGCATTCCAGAGCTGCGGGCTGCGGCTGTGCAATACGGGATTTCCAAGCACGGCGAATAATTTCATGGCGTTGTTATTGTGAACGATGTTCGCGATGAGTCGAACATTCGCCGCGTATTCATGGCATTATTCACCAAATCGAAGTTTCGAAGCGCGGCGTACGTTCCCTGTTTGGTCGGGAAGATTTTACTGACCTGTGTCGCAAGGATCTTAATCGGTCGTTCATTTCGGGAATCAGGCATGAAGGCTGTGCGAGCATACGCCGCGCACACGCTGTTGAAAAGCGTGTGCGCATCTTTCGCGACGATACGGCTATTGTGCATTCCCTAAGACAGAAAGCGCCCATTCGACAAAGGTCGAATTGACGACTTTCGACATATCCACAGGATCGGTATATTCGACACGGCCATTTTGGCGATGAATTCGTTCGATATCGGCGAGTCCATCAATTGAAATTTGTTGATTCGGATCGTTCGATTGGGGTTCTACTTTTCGAATCGCATCTTCCGTTGCATTCAGATACGTCATGTACGCCGCGATATTTTCGGGAGAAAAGTAGTCATCGCCCTGCGTCAAACGAGCGGCTTCCATCAATGCCAGCACGAATCGTTTGGCGGCTTCCGGACGTTCGTTCACGAATTTACTCGAACCGGCAAAGGCGATCATCATTGCGCCCGGCGTCAGGTCTTCAGCAATTGCGACCGCCCCGCCGTCCGCAATAATCTGATCCGCATACGGCGCGGCGACTAACCCGGCGTCAACCGAGCCATTTGCAAAGGCCGTCGGCATGTCGGGATTACCGAGCCGCACGATTTCCACATCTGCCAGCGTCAGTTTGCCACGCTCCAATCCTTTGGCGGCAAGATATTCGCCGCCGCTGCCGGGACCGCCTGCAATCGCGACGATTTTTCCTTTCAGATCGGCGATAGTTTTGACCGTGCCGTTCTCCATCAATTCTTTCCGCACCAACAATTTGGTCGGGCTGTTTTTGGTGGGTTCGAGCGCTCCGGGAGCGATAATCGGTACGTCTATTCCCTGATGCCAGGCATTCCAGGTTGACGCCACAAGCGCAATCCCACCGACATCGGTCGTGCCTTCGGTCAGAAACGCGATGACTTCCGTTCCGGATTTGACGCGTTCAAGCTGCACATCAAGCCCATATTTTTCAAAAATGCCGCGTCCGGCAGCGACATACAGTGTGGAAAATTTCATGATCGGCACATACGCGGCCACAACTTTTTCAGGTGGATTCAGCGGCGCAGGCATGTCTGCCGCGAACGCAGATTGGCCGAGGATCAGTCCGGCGACGATAACGCAAAATGCGAAGCTGCTGACGTGTCTTTTTTTCATAGGTGATTCTCCTTTATTCTCTACGTGGATTGCTGATAACGATACTGCGACGTACTTATCTTGCAAGCCTTTCAACGCGAACGTTTCGCATGCTTCTGTCAAGCAAAAAGTTTAGAGTTGCTGTATTCTTTCGATGAGTTCTTGAATATCGTCTTTGAACAATTGCCCAGGCGCGGTTGCTTTATCTGACGCATACGATGCAAACGTGCAGACACTGCCAAGCAATGGAGACACCACTCGCGACACTTTGCCGCGTTCCCCCATCCCCACGACAAGCATCTGCTTATCAGTATCCAACAACCCCAGCAATCGCGCGTTATCGCGGGCAGAATGCGCCATGCAGGCGATTTTGATAATATCCGGATTAAATTCTGAACACCAGTGTATAATATGGTCTAATTCTTCGCGCAGAGGGGTTTTTTCGAAATTATGATAGGAAATAATGATTTTCGTTCCACGCGCTCTCGCCGCTTGAATCACAGCCTGTTTGAACAGATCGGCGGCATCCATTTCGACATCAACATACGCCGCGCCAGCCGCAATCGCTTTTAGCAGCAGATGTTGACGCTCCTCATCATTATATCGTCCCGGCCTGCATGTGGCAATCAGGTTCGAGTTTGCGGAAAAAATAGTGGCGACCTGTTCGTGGGTGAGCGCCAGCATATCCAGCCGAATTTCGGCAAAATCAACCGTGTGTACGGCATGTAAACATTCATCATACGAGAGATTTCCAAGCGCAATACAAATCATAACTCAGTCTTCTTCCTGTGCGTCGCACACTGCCCGCGTCGCCTTTTCGCAGTAAGCTGCTTACGCGACCGAGATAGGTGCGGCACATTCAGACATATTGCAGGTGATTAAAGATGTTCGACAACCTGTTCAAGCTCTTGAAGGCTGACATCCCGGATGACGGCCTTTCCGATGGTTTCAAGCAGCACAAACTTGATATGATCGCCGTACCGTTTTTTATCTTTTCGCAAGGATTCCCGAACAGCGTCTTTGTCCGCGTCAATTGCAGTTGGCAGATGATATGCCTGAAGCAGGCGAATCAGCCGCACAACGTCGGCTTCGGAAAGATAGCCGTAGCGTTGCGATAACCGCGCGGCGACCGTCATGCCAAGCGCGACAGATTCGCCGTGCGGCAACCCTAATGTTTTTTCAATCGCATGGCCGAACGTATGTCCGAAATTCAATTTGCGTCGTTCGCCCTGTTCGCGTTCATCGGCGTTGACAACGCCGGATTTGATGATGATCGAATCTCTGACGATCCGTTCGACGGCTTCAGTGTCGAGATCGCAAATGTGTTGGGCGTCGGTTTCCATAAATTCGAATAATGCGCTGTCAGCAATCGCGCCATGCTTGATCGCCTCGGCGAAGCCGCATCCTAACGTTCGACGGGGAAGCGTCGCAAGCAGCGTCACGTCAACCAACACGAATTCCGGCTGCGTGAATGTGCCGATCAAATTTTTATAGCCTTGAAAATTCAGGCCATTCTTCCCGCCGACGCTGGCGTCCACCTGAGCTAAGAGCGTCGTGGGAACAAAACCGAATTGCAGGCCGCGCAGATACGTTGACGCTGCGAATCCCGCAAGATCGGACACAATTCCACCGCCAATCGCGACAACGCAGGACGACCGATCCAAATCGGCATGGAGAAACGTCTGATATAGTTGTTCTAACGTCGTGAGCGTTTTGTGCGTTTCGCCCGTGCCGATGACCACGACCTCCGGCTCCTGCGGAAACTGTTCGCGATAGAGCGGGTACACCTGTTCATCGGTCACGATGACGCAGCGCCGTCCGGCGATGTAGCCTGAAAGATCGCGCAGCCGCGCGCCGAAGACAATCTGACTTGCGCTCTTTGCTCCTTGAATCGTATATGTCGTCACGCGCCCTCCTTTTGCCATCAGGAAAGATATTCGTTCGTATAGGCCTTCAGATGCCATATCTGGGCGGCAAGCTTGGCGAACTGCTCCGGTCGAAGCGCCTGGTCTTTATCGCTTAACGCGACTTCCGGGTTATTGTGCACTTCGATAGCCAGCCCATCCGCGCCAGCCACGACCGCCGCCAAACTCATCGGCGCGATCAGGCTGATTTTACCGGTGCCGTGCGTCGGATCGATAATAATCGGCAGATGCGTGAGTTCTTTGATGGCTGGAACGGCGCTTAAATCCAGCGTATTGCGCGTATAGGTTTCGAACGTTCGGATGCCGCGTTCGCAGAGAATAACCTGCGGGTTGCCTTCATTCAAAATGTATTCCGCGCAGTTCAACCATTCTTCCAGCGTGGAATACATGCCGCGTTTCAGGATGACCGGTTTTTTGGTTTTGCCGACTTCTTTGAGGAGCGAAAAATTTTGCATGTTGCGCGTGCCGATTTGCAGCATGTCCACATATTCGCAGACCCACGACACGTCTCTGGTATCCAGCACTTCGGTCACGACCGGCAGGCCGACTTCTCTGCCGGTTTTTTCAAGGATTTTCAAGCCTTTCAAGCCCAATCCCTGAAAGGCATACGGTGACGTGCGGGGTTTGAATGCGCCGCCGCGCAGCATATTCGCCCCGGCGGCTTTCACCGCGACGGCGGTTTCCATCATCTGATCTTCGTTTTCGACACTGCACGGCCCAGCGATCAGCAAAAAATCTTGTCCGATTTTGACTGACCCGACTTCGATAATTGTATGCTGCTTGGTTTCACGAGAAGCCAATTTGATATTCTTCATACTTTAAACTCTCCTTCGATTGAATGCACTCGATAAACACACGACCCTGAAAAATATCAGGATGCTATATGAATTTCGCGCTCAGGTGTCAAGCGAAAAATTTTGCGTATGCCGTGAATCCGTCCGACTCTATATGTTGAAAATATCCGTGTGGATTTTCTTTGGAGGTATATGATTTGCGGCCACTTCTCTTTTGATGACCTCGTTATGCGCACTCAACAAGAAATTCAACTTTTTTCTTGACGGTATCAAAAAGAATTTTTATGATGCGCAGATAAGGAGTCAAACGTATAAATGGGTCATTTGATAAGGATCGCGGGGACAATGCTCAATCAGTCGGGGAGACATGTTGAGAGGTGGATGTTGTGTCGTATAATGCGGGCGTGTGCCCTTTGAAGCGTACCTGATGATCGGGTACGCTTTTTTTGTTCATGAGAGGAGAATGGGTTGTGAATTCGACGCTTGAGTTGCTTATCGCCTTACAACAGCTTGATAAGACCATTTTTGATATGCGGCAGCGTATCGAGAACATTCCGAAAACGCTTCAACAACTTGATGATTTGCTTGCGGATAGCGAAGGAAAAGTGGCAAACATTCACGCAAACATCGAGGAGCAGGAGCGAACACGGCGGAGTAAAGAAAAAGAAATCGAAGGGAATACCGAACAGATCAAAAAATATCAAGGACAATTGCTGCAAGTCAAAACCAACAAAGAATATTCTGCGTTGGTGGCTGAAGTCAATGGGCTGAAAAGTAAAAATACGCTGATTGAAGATGATATTATCGAATTGATGGAAAGCGTCGAACGCGCAAAACATGCGCTGACGCAGGCGCAGGAAGAGGCTGTGCATGTCAAACGCCGCGCGAGTGAAGAAAAACAGCGATATCTTGTCGAGCAGCAGAAGTGGCAGCAGCAGTTGGAGCAGGAACAACAGGCACGCGAAATGAAGGCGCAAGGGATTGAACCGGCGATCTTGCGTGAGTATTCCAGGCTGTTGCAAATGCGGAACGGAGTCGCGGTGGCTGCTGTTGCGGAGAATGGCACCTGTACAGGGTGTTATGTTGCGCTGACGCCGCAAATGTTTGCCGAGGTGATTGACAAGGACGCTATGCATCGTTGCCCTGTCTGTTTGCGGTTTTTGTATGCAGAGAGCGTATAGCAGCAATGAGAATGGGCGTTTTGAGGCGTCTCTCTTCGATGTGTCGCCTTGACAATAAGGCCACTCCGAATATTTTTGTCGCACGGTCGCAGCCTTCATCATAAGTTCTTGTTAGCTGCGCATGTAAAGAAGGGTATCAAAATACATCATGTTTATCATTCGTTTATTAGCCTTATTAGCAGTGCTATGGACAGGAAAGCAGGTCGTGAAACAGGTTTCGACGATGTTGCACCCGGAGCAATCCGATGGTCACACATCTGAGCCGCAGAACATTGAAGATGACATGGTGAAAGATCCGATGTGTTCGACGTATATTCCTAAATCATTAGCGCATCACAAAGAGCTTGATGGGCAAGATTACTATTTTTGCAGCGACGAATGCGTAATGAAGTTCATGGAGCAGCATTCCATGTCGCCAGAAGCGTAGAGACGTTATGTTATACAAATTGACCCAAATAGTTGCTCGTATCTTGTTCAAGGTTTATTTTCGACTTGACGTGACAGGAATCGAACATCTTCCGCGTGAAGGCGGATGCCTGCTTGTCGCCAATCATGTCAGTTTTCTGGATGCGTTAATTATCTCCGCCGTGACTCCCAGAGTCATTCATTACATTACGTATGCGTTTTTTTATTATCATCCCGCGATTCATTGGTTTTGCAAGCGAACCTATAGCATCCCGGTGAAAAAAGAGGGCAACGATATTTCGGCGCTGAAAAATGCGCTTCGTTTGCTGAAAGATGGCGAAATCGTCGGTATTTTCCCGGAAGGGGTGCGCTCGGCAACCGGCGAGTTAGGCCGACCGGAAGCCGGGGTGGCGCTTATGGCGATCAAGGCAAATGTTCCAATCGTCCCAGTGGGCATTCAGGGCGCGTACGATGCATTTCCCAAAGGGTCGTCTCTACCGAAGCCCAAAAAAATCAGAATGATCATGGGGAACCCCTTTTACATCCGCGATTATATTACGGTAGAAAAAAAATTAACAGAGGATACGCAGCAACAAGCGCTTGATTTGATTATGTCGCGTATTGGAGAATTGTGCGGACAACACGCGCCATCCGCACTGAAATTATCCTTAGAAAGCTTGTAACACGGGGATTTTTTCAGGGTGGCGTAAATTTTTCTTTACTAAATTCGAATATTTGTGATAGATATGCAAAACTTTGGGGAATTCTGTGTCTATTAGAAATTGGAAGAAGCGCACCTCCATAAATTATGAAGGGTGTTCTACGATAGGGAAAATCATTGTCATTCATGAGAGAGAATTTTGAGGTGTTGACGGATAAAACTTGACAAACCGCTGAGTTTCGAGTAAGGAGAGCGTATCTTTAGTTCATGATGTCTTACGTGAGAAGGTAGAAAAATTATGCAAACAAAGAATTTGTTAATTGTTGATGATTCACGCATGGTACGGAAAATTATTTCGGTAAATTTGAAGGGTGAAAAACACTTCAAAATTTACGAGGCGTCAAGCGGATTGGAAGCGCTTGATAAACTGATGGAATCCCCGATTGATTTGATTTTTACTGATATTAATATGCCCAATATGGATGGGTTAGAGTTTATTAAACGTTGCAAAGAAGATGCTCAGTTCAACAATATTCCTATCATTGTCATCTCTACAGAAGATGGCGTCGAGGATCGCCAGCGAGCGATGGAGCTTGGCGCAACGGGCTTTGTCAGCAAACCACTGGACAGAGATAGTATTTTGGACATCATCACATCAACGCTTGGAACTGAATAAGAATCAGAGAAAACTGCCCATCGCAATGGCATTATCATGGAGAGAATGAACGCCGTTTCTATGTGGTCTGAAAGAATCGTACACGTGATTGCCACGAAAGAATGCTCATTATGACGGAACCGGGAGAGTGAGTTATGACGTTTGATTTAGAAAAATATGAAGACGCCATTATGTCGCAGGATGATGTCCGGCGGACAAATGCCGGGCTTGAACTTGCCGAAGCTGTTCCCCACCTTGAACGCGACATGTTGGAACGATTCAGTCAGCCTCTTGTTGATCTACTGCTGAAATCCCTTCGTAAAACCGATTGGGAGTTTCGGAGTCTGATTTCTAATGCCCTCCTGATTCTTGGCAAATTGGATTTTGTCGCGAAAAGCACCTGGTTCTGGAAAAAACTGATCTCCACCTACACTGACGCTGATGCCGGATTACGCTCCTCTGCGATGGATTTGCTGAAGGAACTCGGACGCAGCGAATACAGCCTTGAAATCCTGGAACCGTTAATCGAAGGTCTCCGCAATAGCGATAAAGATATGCGAATCTTAAGCGCGAATACCTTAGGACAGATTCGCGCCCGCGAAGTGTTGCCGATGCTGCTTGATGCGTTGCACGATGAGAATGCGAATGTGGTGTATAGTGTCGCGGAATGTCTCGGCGATATTGGTGATGCCCGCGCTGTTCCAGCATTGATGGAATTATTAGTTGCGCATTCCGATGAATGGGTGCATGTCGCTACGCTGGAAGCATTAGGCAAGATCGGTGATCAACGTGTTGTGGAGTTGCTTTTATCGCTTGTCAAAAAAGAAATGGTGGTTGACCCGTTAATTAATGCATTAGGCGTATTAGGCGATAGCCGCGCGATTCCGGTGTTGGTGCGGTATTTGAAAGAAGATGACCGCGAAACCCGTGAATTAGCTGTGAAGGCGTTGGTGACGATCTGGGAAGAAGTCGAGAATATTGCGTCTTTTACCGGGGTTCGTTACGAATTGGACGAAACCAGGCATTTATTACAACGCACGCTGACGCCCAAAATAAAAAATACCCTGCTGCAAGATGTGCAAAATAACGCGCTGAATGAAGACATTCGAGAAGGCAGCGCCGTGTTATTGAGTTGTATCGGTTACCAAAATGCGCTCGTGCCGATTGTGCGGCTCTTAGAAAAATTTCCTCTCTCAAAACGTGTGCTGTATGCTGTCGGGCAATATCAAAAACGTGCGTTCCCTGAAGTTATCAAGCTCCGCAGCCATCCCAACGATTTGGTCAGCCAATCTGTCGGTGTGTATTTACAGCAGCTTGTGACCAATATCGAAGGATATGATTCTCAGCTTGAAAAGGCGCTTTTACATCTCCTTGACGATGAGAATCCCGTGTTGAACCATCTCGCGTTCGATGCGTTAGCGGTTTTTAAAAGCCCGGCGCTGCTTTCCCCCTGTCTTGAAATGTTAAAGCGCCGCCCCGAGGAAATCGGCGAGCGAATGATCGAATTGCTGGCTGCGCTTCCGAAACGTAGTTTGTACAATGCCGTGCATGAGATGATAGACGTAGAACACGAGCCCTCGCTGCCCTATATGTTGAAATTATTAGGGTTTGCCGGTGAGTCGGTTGACGCGTTTAAAAAATATTTCAAACATGCCAATCCTCAGGTGCAAGAAGCCAGTATTCTTGCGATTGGATATACAGCAAACCCCATCGGTATTCCGCTGTTGCTGCCGTTTATTATGAGCCGTCAGAATAGCTTGGCGCGGTGCGCCGCAGCGCAAAGCTTGCAACGTGTGGTCGAGACGCTTGGGTCGAAGGTTCCGTCGCCGCGTAACATATTCGATGCCTTATTTGTAATGTTGAATACGTACCGTAATGAAGAGGAATTGGCGGTCGTCGCGCAGGCGATGAGCGTGTTATGCCGTTATCGGTATTCTGAGATTTCCGATGTAAATCTTGCGGTCGTGCGGGGGCGGTTTTTGGATTTAGTGCCTATCGTTTCGAACGAAACAAAAGTCGAATTACTGCGGGCGCTGCATTATCTTATTGATATGTCATCGTTTGACACGATTCGAGAATTTCGGCGATTTTCAACCAGAGAGCTGCAAGACATGGTGGCTTCGCTGTATAGCCAGTTTACTTCGGATTTACGTGTATTCGCCGATGTTGCCGATATGATCAGCCATGCTGAATACGCGTTTCGTAAATGTTGGATTCTCGCTGCCGGCAATCTTGTCGCAACAGAATTGACGGACATGATTGTGCCGCTGCTGGCCGAACCCGATTTTCGCGCCGAAGCGTTTCAGGCATTAGTGCGAATGGGAAAGGCGGTGCTGCCGCGCTTAGGAAAATGGCTGGAACATGAAGACCCGCGCATTCAGAAAATGATCGCCTTAGTTTTATCGAGAATTTCGCAGGATAATATTGACAAATTTTGTAAAGTCGCATTACACTCAAAACGCAGACGATAAACGAATTGTGTAGAAGTCACCAGGGGCTTTGCGTTTTAGGGAGGTTGAGAAATATGAAATGGATATTGAAGTGTGGGCTGGCGTTGACGCTTATTGCGTCTATGATGTTGGCAGGAATCGCGTTTGCGGAAAATCGGCCAGAGCGTCCGAATTCTCCGCAACCCGCAGCTCCGCTTGAATCGCCTGCCGCGAAAGAACTGGGAGTGACGCTCTGGACGGATAAGGGCGACCAAGCGCCGACATATTTTGTCGGCGAACGAATTTATATTTCATTTTCTGTGACGAAAGATTGCTATTTGGTGCTGTATGATATTGATAGTACCGGCAATGTGAATATTCTGTTTCCTAACCCGTATCATGTGGATAATCTTGTCCGCAAAGGTCGTGTGTACACGATCCCGGCAGGGAATTACGGACACGATCTTTTTATCAAAGGGCCGACAGGCGAAGAAATTTTGTATGTCGTGGCATCAACGTTTGCGTACTATCACTGGCAATACGGACAATATCCGCCGCCAGTTTGGTCGGACGAATGGGGCACCCCTTCAACGTGGGGACATTCCGGTTCGCCGGACAACAGCATTGCCTCGCGGCGTTTTCAACAGCGGTTGCAATTCAGCCAAACTGGGAATATGGCGGAATTGACCGTGAAATACATGAAACATCAGACCGATGAAATCGTAAAGGCGTATCCGGCTATCTATGCCCGCTGTAAATTTTATGTGACGATGCCGCCATATTGATGTGGCAAACGCAGTTTAACAGCAATAAAAACCCCCTCGCTTGGAAAAGCAGAGGGGGTTTTGTTTTGATGAAACCGAATTCAGTGTAGGCTAATAAAAGCGAAAACGCTTGCGGGTCGGGCGGGATTTCTCGATAATTTTCATCAAATCGGCGACGCGGCGATTTTCGGTCTGGAACGGGTTGTCGCACATGATGCGCACATCCAGCAGGTTGCCGACCCGAATGTAACTCCAATCAAGATTGTAATGGATTTTTTTCTCTTTTGCTAATTTGATGAATTCACCGCGAATCTTAGCTCTGGTATCTTGCGGCGGATTTTCAATGGCGTCCGCAATTTGCTCGTCCGTCAGAATGCGGTCAACCATGTCGTTGCGTTCCAGAATATAGTACAGCCCTTTTTCATAGCGAATATCGTGATACTGCAAATCGAGCATCAACACGTTGTCGCTCATGTTGTCCCACGACTGGCCGTGTTTGGACATATAATCTTCCAGGAGTTTGTATTTGATCACCCAATCTACTTCGCGATCCAAGAGCATCGGGTCTTTTTCCAGCGTGTTCAGCACATAGCCCCATTTGTGGATGACATCAATCTCCATCGGATTGAGTTGGCGCATCTGCATATATTTCAGCGCAAGCTCGAAGTATTCTTTCTGAATTTCCAACGCGCTTAATTTCTTGCCGTTATCAAGCTTAATTTTGCGGGTGCAGGTAATATCATCGGAAATCTCTTTGACCGCTTTCACAGGGTTTCGTAAGGCAAAATCCTTATTGACGAAGCCGTCTTCGATCATTCGCAGAATCAGCGCCGCTGTCCCGATTTTCAAGTAATTGCAGTATTCCGACATATTGGAATCGCCGACAATGACGTGCAACCGACGGTAATTTTCTTCGTCGGCGTGCGGTTCGTCGCGGGTATTGATAATGCTGCGGTCGTTCGTGGTCGTACCGGAAATTTTCTGGCAGATGTAGTTGGCGCGTTGCGAAATGGTATAATAGCCGCTGTGCCGACGCTCCTGAATAATTTTTCCCGCGCCGGAATAAATCTGGCGCGTGACAAGGAATGGGATGAGTTGCTCGGCCAAATAGTAAAAATTCGCGTTGCGGTCAACAAGATAATTTTCGTGGCAGCCGTAGGAATTGCCGATAAAGTCGGTGTTGTTTTTATAGATGTTCAACGTGCCGACCACGCCTTCGCGCTGGAGTTTGTATTCGGCATGTTGGCGGAGGCTTTCCAGGATGCGGTCCCCCGCTTTTTCGTAGCGCAGCAGATCAAGCGGATTCGTGCATTCTGGCGTGGCGTATTCGGGGTGATAGCCGGTATCCTGATAAAAACGTGCGCCGTTTTCTAAGAAGACGTTCAAAAACCCTTCCGTTGTCACTAATTGCTCGAACAGATAGCGGACGATTTTTTCCACCGGAAGGGTTTTTCGTCCTTGCGACGCAAAAATGATGCCGTACTCGATTTCAACTCCGAAAATGCGTTTATCCATATAGATAAGCTGCCAGACACCTTGAGGTGTCTGGCCAACTTGTTTTAAACTGATTCCAAATGCTGGCGGATTTCCTGAGTCTGGAGGCGGCGGAATTTACGCCCTTCCAGCGAACGGTCTAATACAGCAACTTCCAACTGTTCCGCTTTGATCGTTTTATTTTCGCTGGTGCGCTCAAGCGAACGTCGGCATAAGGCGAGCGCCTCATGTAACGGCATATTCTCTTTGTACTGCTCTTTGAGAAACCCATTGACGACCTCGGCATGGCCGCCGATAGCGGCATATTGCCGGTAGTCGCTGATGCTGCCGTCGAAGAGAATATGATACATCGAATTGTTTTGCGGCGTTTCACCAACTTCTACGACAAGGATTTCGACTTCTAACGGTTTGATTTCGCGCGTAAAAATATTCCCGATCACCTGGGAATACGCGTTGGCTAACGATTTGCCGGTCACGTCTTCCCGACTGTAGCTATATCCTTTGATATCCGCATAACGAATGCCGGATTTTCTGAGATTTTCGAATTCGCTGTATTTCCCGACTCCGGCAAAGGCAAGGCGGTCATAAATTTCTGAGATTTTACTGAGCGAGGAACTGGGGTTCTCCGCCGTGAGCAGAATGCCGTCGGCATACTCGACGACCGCCAGAGATCGTCCTTTGGCAATACCTTTCCGGGCATATTCGGCCTTATCCTGCATCATCTGTTCCGGCGAAACGTAATAGGGCATTGGCATGGCGTTGGCGCTCCTTATTGCTGATATTTGCGTTCAAGAAAGGTTTTGAATAATGATTCGATCCGGTCGGCGGCGATTTCCCGCACGCCGTCGCGCGTGACCGTTCTCAGGCTGGGGTAAATCCGATGCAGTAAATCTGGTCCGCCGGTTGCCGCGTCTTCTTCCGCCGCATCGTATAAGGCTTCGAGCGCAAGCTGCACCGCGCCTTGCTCGTCAAGCGGTCGGCGATACAATTTTTTAATCGTATTTCGCGCGTCTTTGCCGCCAGAACCTGTGGCATAATGTTCATCTTCTTCGTACATGCCGCCGACGATGTCGTATTTGAAAATGCGTCCCCGCTCCTGCTGCTGGTCGTATCCCACAAAAATCGGCACGACAACCAGCCCGTGCAACGCAGCTTGCAGATTATGGCGAATCATGTGGGCAAGTTTATTGGCTTTGCCTTCGAACATCAACCGCGCCCCTTCGATTTTTTCATAATGCTCCAATTCCGTGCGGAAGAGTTTCGCCATGTCAATGCACAACCCGGCCACTCCGGCGACTGCCATCGCTGAAAATTCGTCGGTTTTATAGACCTTTTCAATACGTCTGGACGAAATTCGATGACCTTCCACCGCCCGCCTGTCGCCGCCGATGATGACGCCGTCATCGTAACAGATCGCGAGAATCGTCGTGCCCATCGGAAGAGAAACCTGCGCGTCATGTTCGTTGATCGAAATGTTCTGCGTATTCGGGAGCAAATAGGAATAATCGGTTTGCAACAGTTCGAGAAAGCTGGCTCCCTGATATTGCGTATTCGTAATCACGTTATTCGCCTCCTCGCTGCACGTAGCTTTTGATAAACTCCTCGGCGTTTTCTTCAAGCACACCGTCAATTTCATCAATAATGTCGTCGAGGTCTTTTTTCAACTTTTCTCCCTTTTCAGACACCGCGCTTTTTTTCTGCGGCTGTCCGCTTTTCTGCGGCTGCTGTGCCGGGGTTTTCGACTTCTCGGCATGTTTCTCCGCCGCTTCTTCGGAAGTCATTACAGCAAAGGAATGCCAATGTTGCATGTGTCGTCTGTTGTTATAAATGATAGTCTGCATGCGTCCCTCGTGTTTGCGATATTCGATTATGTACGACGAAATTGCATTTCGTCGTTTGGTCGAAATAAAATTTCGACCTACACATAAAATGTCTTTTACGGTTAACTGACAAGATTTGTCAATAATTCTTCGACTGTCCCTGATTTTTCTAAGAGTTCCTGGACATGACGGCGCGTGCCTTTCGTCGGTTCGGGCATCAAAATCCGCTTGACCGCCTTCTCGCCGACTTCGAAAGAAATCGCGCCCCAACTCACGCCATACACCTGTTCACCGTATTTTTGCAGGCATTTTCCGCGAAAATACGCGCGCGTATCGTCCGGCGGCTGCGCCACGGCGTGGCGAATCTCGTCGTCCGCGACCATCCGCTCGATTTTCCCTTGCCGTTGCAGCAAGTGATACACGCTCTTGTCCGGGCGAATATCGTGATACTGCAAATCCACCATGCGCAGCCGGGGATCATCCCAGTCGCATTGATGCTTATCGCGGTAATTTTCCAGCATGTTCTGTTTGATCACCCAATCCAGGCGCTGCGATAATTCCTCCGGATCGCGGCGCAAAGCGTCAAGCGTGTCGCCCCAATTCTTGACCACCTCTGCGTTTATCGGATCGGGCGGTTGCGTTGCAATGTAACGTTGAGCGCGAAACAGAAATTCCTGCTGAATCTCTATGGCCGTCATCTTTTGCCCGTTTTCAAGCAACAACGGCGCGGCGCAACGCAAATCGCGCGAGACCTCCCGCATGGCGGCGACCGGATTTTTGAGCGTCAGTCGGGAAGGAAGCGCGTCATCTTCAAGCATACTCAGAACCAGCGCGGTCGTTCCGACTTTGAGATACGTAGAGAACTCCGCCATATTCACGTCGCCGGTAATCACATGCAGTCGGCGATATTTATTCCGGTCGGCGTGCGGTTCATCGCGCGTGTTAATGATCGGGCGTTTCACCATCGTGTCCAGGCCGATGTCGGTTTCGAAAAAATCTGCTCGCTGCGATATCTGAAAATGCGTCTGGCGTCCGCCGTTTTCCGCACCGATTTTGCCTGCGCCCGTGAAAATCTGGCGCGTGACAAGAAATGTCGTCAGATAGTCGCAAATCCGCTCGAACGGCATATTGCGATCAACTAAATAATTTTCGTGATACCCGTAACTATTGCCTTTATAATCACTGTTGTTTTTATAAATCAGCATTTGCTGATCCTTTGGCAGCAGCGTATTGGCCTGAAGCATACTCTGGTACAAAATCTGCTCGCCCGCCTTTTCGTATAACACCACATCCCTCGGCGTCGAGCATTCCGGCGTCGAAAACTCCGGATGAGCGTGGTCAACATACAAACGCGCGCCATTATCGAGAATTTTATTGATTGTCGTATTTTCCTGCCCTTTCGGCGCCTCGACCTTCCGATCTACCTTGAACCCCCGCGCGTCTGCATACGGACTTTCTTCCTCATAATCCCAGAGCGTTCGCACGTGTTGTCCGCCCGAATAGCTGTTGACAATCAGAATCGAGTGCGAAATCGGGTCGAATTTCGCGCTGTTTTTGACCAGAATTCCGTACTCTGTTTCCGTGCCGATAATTTTAGGAATTGCCATACGATAAGTAAGAAAAGTGTTGTA
>CAZRSF010000019.1:27863-60087 GCA_964602655.1 uncultured Candidatus Moduliflexus sp. | reverse complement strand
TTTCACCTATTATTTTTTAGACACAGATTTCACAGATTTACACAGATTTTTTTAGGGTTTATCGTTTAATTCGCAAAAAGAATCTGTGTAAATCTGTGGCTAAAAAACATCTACAAATATTGCCCTGCGGTAATGGTTTCGACCGGTCGTTCTTCGCCGTTTTCCGTCTCTTTGAGGACGCGGACATTGACGATGCGGTCGCCTTTGCGCCCTGCGATTTTCGCCCAATCGTCAGGATTGGTCGTGTTCGGCAGTTCCTCGTTTTCTTTGAATTCATCAATGACCGCCTGCCGGAAATCATCAATTTTTAAGCCTGTTTCCGGCTGCGTCAATGAGCGTTTCAGCGCGGTTTTTTTGGCGCGGCGGACAATATGCTCGATCATGGCGCCACTGGCAAAATCCTTGAAGTAATAAATTTCCTTACTCCCTTTGGCGTAAGTCACTTCCAGAAATTTATTCTCTTCGTTGGTTTCATACATCTGCGCAATCGTCTGCTCGATCAGCGACAGCACAACCGCTTCGCGGTCATGTTGATGCGCCTGAAGTTCGCTATCGTCAAAGGGTAAATCCGACGTGAGATATTTGACAAAAATTTGTTTAGCCGAGTCTTTATCCGGGCGGTCTATTTTGATTTTGACATCCAACCGGCCTGGTCGCAGTACCGCCGGATCAATCAAATCCTGCCGGTTGCTCGCGCCGATGATAATGACGTTTTTCAAGGCTTCCACGCCGTCAATTTCAGCGAGAAATTGGGCGACGACGGTGGCTTCCATGTCAGAGGAAATCCCGGAACCGCGCATCCGAAACAGCGCATCCATTTCATCGAAAAAGATCACGACCGGCGTTTCATCCGACGCAATTTCTTTCGCCCGCGAAAAGACCTGACGCAGCTTATGTTCGGTTTCGCCGACGTATTTATTCAGCAATTCCGGACCTTTGACGTTCAAAAAGAAACTTTTGGCTTTGACGCCCGTTTTTTCCGTCATTTTCTGCGCGAGACTATTGGCAATCGCTTTGGCAATCATCGTCTTGCCGCAGCCTGGCGGGCCGTATAATAAGACGCCTTTCGGCGGGGTGAGCTTATACGTCTGAAATTCTTTCGGATACAGATACGGCAGTTCGACGGCGTCGCGAATCTGCTCGATTTGCGCCTCTAACCCGCCGATCTGCGCGTAGGTAATGTCCGGCACTTCTTCCAGCAGCAATTCTTCGACATGCGTTTTCGGGAGTTTTTCGACCGCGTAATTCGAGCGAATATTGAGCAATAAGCTATCGCCAATGGCTAATTTTTCATGGCTGAGTTCGTCGGCGACGCCAATCACCTTTTCTTCGTCGGCGCGTCCGCTGACAATGGCGCGGTTATCGCTGAGCAACTGTTTGATCTGAACGACTTCCCCTTTGAATTCCTGATTCGCGAAGCCGATGACGTTCAATGATTCGTTCAAAATCAACTGTTGGCCTGCGCTGAACTGCTGATTTTCAAGGCCGGGACGCACCGTGACGCGCAGCCGCCGTCCATCATTTTCCACATCAATCGTATTGTCATCGTTCACGGCTAAAAACGTGCCATAGCTGTTCGGCGGAGCGCAGAGCGTATCAATCTCTTCCTGTTTTTCGCGAATCAGGGTTTTCAATTCCTGAAGTTTTGTCGCTAACCGTTCATTGCGGCGGCGAGACTCAATCTGCTGCTCTTTCATTCGGTAATATTTCCGGCGCAGCACTTCGAATTCATGCAAGTTGCGGTCGAGTTTTTGCAGAAGTTCATCGGATTCGCCTTCCAGGAACGTCACTTGACTCTGTAGCTCTTTCACCTGCTGCTCGAACTGGATGATGTGATGCTGCACAGTCGCGTCGGTTTTGGGCAGATGCGAGGACAATTTTTTCATCGTATTTCGCATGAATCCCATTTTATCGTCATTTTTGTACAACTCTTCCATCGGTGGTTCCCTCGTAACGATTGCGCTCTCGTGATAAAAAAACCTCGCCAGATGGTTTTTGAGCTCACCCGCATTCCGCAACCATCTCAACGAGGTCAAACTCTTATATTCCCTGCCATGTCGCGCCCAAGTCGCATGACATCCCTTACGATACGATCTTTTCCCGCGCCTGTCAAGCGGAAACAAAGGGGAAAACGTCGTATCCGAAATATTCGAACTGTTGCTCTCCGATTATTCAGACAATCGAAGCTCAATAGTGGTTCAGTCTGTCCTGTAGAAAAAGAACATTTTTACAGCACTTGATTGCAGCGCAAATAATTTATCCGATATGCTTGGATAGAAAGGATAGTTTTGTAAATTATGACAGCAGCCAGAACACCACGCCCGCCAGCAGAATCCGATAATAGCCGAAGGCCGTGAAATCATGCTTGCGGATATAGCTCATGAAGAGCGCGATCACCGCCCACGCCGTCAAGAATGCCACGACAAACCCGAGCGCTAACGCGCCCCATTCCATCGGAGAGAGCGTGAAACCTGCTTTCAACATCGAATAGCCGGACGCCGCAAACATCGTCGGAATCGCGAGGAAAAACGAAAACTCCGCAGCCACAGGACGCGCCGCGCCAAGCAGCATCGCGCCGATAATCGTCGCCGCCGACCGCGAGACGCCGGGAATCATGGCGATGCACTGCATCCCGCCAATCGCGAGCGCCATGCGATACGACAGGCCTTTGATTGAAAGAATGCTCGGCGTCATGTTGCGCCGCTCAATCAGAAGAATAATCACGCCGCCGACAAAAAGCGTGATGGCCACGACTGTCGGCGTGAACAGATGTTCTTCAATTACGTCGTCGAACAACGCCCCTAAAACTAACGCCGGCACGACCGCTAACAGCGATTTTTGCCAGAGCGTGAAAATCTCGCGTTTGCGTTCCGCTTGCAAACCGGGCGAAAACGGATACAAGTCGTTGAAAAAATAGACAATCACCGATAAAATCGCGCCCAACTGAATGACCACGTCGAATGTTTTGGCGAAATCACCAGTGAATTCAAGGAAATGATTCACAAGAATCAAATGACCGGTGCTGCTGATCGGCAAAAACTCCGTAATGCCTTCGATAATGCCGAGCAGAATGACTTTTAAGAAAAAAACCATGCGTGAGCGTTCTCCTTGTATGTTGTTACGCTTTACGCGGAAGATGTCCGATTCCCTCCGCGTAAAACGTGTGTTGATATGCTATTGTTTCTCCAGCCAGGCCATCGCCTCATCGGGATTATCGAATTGGGCGGTGATAATGCCTTTTTCTGAATTGATCTTGGCTTCGCGGTTCATATTCATCTGTCCGATAATATCTTCAGGCAGCACGATTGCCCAATATTTCCAGCCAGAGAGCACTGTCCGTGGAAACCATTGCGTATGAGCCCATTCAAGGTCATTTTTTGACAATGCGCTGTTCTTGCGATCATCCGAGAGCCATTTATGTGCGCCGTATTTTTTCATGGCATCTGTCCCGGCATTCAGCGCGTCGCGAAACGCTTGTCCATGCATGAATTTGTGAAATTGATGGTGGATCATTTTTTTGTCTGGATGATACCAGAGCGTGACGTATTCATTATCAAGAATCGTGATTGAAGTCATGACCATGCCTCCTTCTTCGAAAGGTTGTGTAGGATTCATTCCTGTCATCCGACCACTATCATTGACATGCGTTTATTGTTTTTTCAGCCAATCCATCGCCTCATCGGGATTATCGAATTTCGCCGTGATAATACCTTTTTCTGAATAGGTTTTTGCCTCGCGGTTCATGTTCATTTGCCCAATGATTTTTTCCGGCTGCACAATCGCCCAGTATTTCCATCCGGCAAGAACGGTGCGCTCGAACCATTCTGTATGCGCCCATTCAATATCAACGCGCGGCAAGGCGCTATTATTACGATCATCAGAGAGCCATTTTTCCGCGCCGTATTTTTTCATTGCCTCCGTTCCAGCCATAAGCGCATCACGAAGGGGCTGCCCATGTATGAATTTGTGAAATTGGTGATGAATGATTCTGGTGTCAGAATGATACCAGAGCGTGACATACTCATTGTCAAGAATCGTGATTGGAGACATCATAAAACCTCCTGATCGCAGGGTTAATTCGTATCGGTTCGACGTATTCAGCAAATGTTCTATTAATAACGCAGTGAGTGAACAATTGTCAAATAGAAATTACTGCAACACTCCGATAATTGTCGCGCCGCCTCGAACAACATCATTCAGGTGAACGCGCAACGCCGTCTCTTTCGGCAGAATCAGGTCAACCCGCGAACCGAAACGAATCAGACCGAAACGCTGGCCGCGTTCGTAGGTCATGCCGGGTTGAGCGTAGCAGACGATGCGTCGGGCAATCAAACCGGCGATTTGTTTCACAAGTATCTTTACAGGCTTGCCATTGGCTGTTGAGGTGAGAATCACCGAATTTTGTTCATTCAGTAATGAGGCTTTGTCTTCGAATGCGGCGAAAAATTTGCCGGGATTGTACAGCACTTGTTCGACCGTGCCGGAAATCGGGGCGCGGTTGATGTGGACGTTAAAGACCGACATGAAAATGCTGACTTGCAGATACGTGTCGTCGCCGAGCGCGGGGTAGCGCGTCTCTTCGATTTTGATGATTTTGCCGTCCGCCGGACAGATAATCAGGTTGTCGCCTTGCGGAATCACGCGTTCGGGATCACGGAAAAAGCCCGCCACGCAGAAGGCAAGCGCAGCGCATATCCAGAACCAAACGCCGAAGCGGGTTTGCGGGAAAAATAAGAGCGCAATCGCAAGCAGCAGCGGCGGAAATAAAAATGGAAAGCTTTCTTTGGCTATGGGGAAACGCATATATTCAGTAGAACGCTTTTCAGGAGTGCCAAAGCTTGCTTTGGCCGTCCAATGACGACGGGGAGATGGGCGCGATGAGGCTTCTCCTCCCTCCCTTGCCAAAGCAAGCTTTGGCACTCCTAAAATAGTTGCATCGAATCAAGAAAAAGCCTCTCCGACAGGCGGCGCTGTCTGGAGAGGCTGATCGCATCGGCGTCAAACCCGTTCTTATAATTTCGGGCTTTCTTCGTTCAATTTTTCTTCATCCCAATCCATGCTTTCCGCGGTGATATTGGAATCGCGGAATTTGGCGTGGAGTTTTTTGATCTGGGCTTTGCGATTCGGGTCTTTTTCGAGTTCGATAAAATGGGTTAACACATATTCCAGGACTCTGCATTCATGCATCGAAAGCTGCGGCGTCATTTCCATAACAGTTTCTCCCTTTATAATAGCGTCCATTTCAAACAGTCGAACTGGATGAAATGGCGGTAATAGTTTTGAACAACAAAATCGCGACCATCTGTTTCTCCGCAAACAACTATCTACCTCGATGATAGCAAGCTTCGAGGATGTCAAGAAATTTCGCGATGCAGACCTCACAGGTTTCCAACACCTGCGAGGTTTTTACATCCTACACTCTTGAAGCGTCGAGAACCGCCCCGTTTGCTGCGCTGGTCACGAGCTTTTGATAACGAGCCAGCCAGCCTTTGGTGAATTTCGGCGGGCGCGGTGTCCACGCTGCCCGGCGCGTCGTCAATTCCGCCTCATCAACCATCAGATTGAGCTTTCTGGCCGGGATATCAATTTCAATGCGATCTCCGTCTTTGACCAGCGCAATCGCGCCGCAATCCGCCGCTTCCGGCGAAACGTGGCCGATGCTCAGGTTGCGTGTCCCGCCGGAGAAACGCCCGTCGGTGATAATCGCGATTTTGTCGCCAAGCCCAGAACCGGCAACTGCTGCCGTCAACGCTAACGATTCGCGCATGCCCGGTCCGCCTTTCGGGCCTTCGTTGCGGATGATCAGCACGTCCTTCGGCATGACTTTTCCGGCGAAGAGATACGCCATCGCGTCGTCTTCGCATTCGAACACGCGGGCGGTGCCGACGAATTGCAGCATCTCTTGCGTGACCGCGCCACTTTTCACCACTGCGCCTTCCGTCGCTAACGAGCCTTTCAATACGACAATGCCGCCTTCTTTGCGAATCGGATTCTCAAGCGGACGAATCACCGCCGGATCGCCCACCGGCGTTTTCTGGAGCAGTTCGGCGACCGTTTTGCCACTGACCGTCAAACACGATTTATTCACAAGCGGTTCGAGGCTTTTCATCATCGCCTGAATCCCACCGGCGTGATCCAAATCTTCCATCATATCTTTGCCGCCCGGATTCATCGAGGCAAGCTGCGGCGTTTCCCGGCTCAATCGGTCGAAATCCGCCAATGTGATATTGACTTCGGCGGCATGGGCAATCGCCGGAATATGCAGCGTCGTGTTCGTCGAGCCGCCCAACGCCAAATCCATGCGGATCGCGTTTTCCAGCGATTCCCGCGTCACGATCTGGCGACTGGTGATATTCTGGCGCACAAGCTCGACAACCCGCTCACCGGCAAGCTGCGCAATACGCGCTTTTCTGGCAGTTCCAGCCAATGCTGTCGCCGTTCCCGGCAGACTCAAGCCCATTGCTTCGCTCAGACAGGCCATCGTATTGGCGGTGTACAGGCCCTGACACGCGCCTTCGCCCGGGCACGCTTCCATTTCTAATTCGGCGGCGTCTTCCGCGCTCATCTTTCCGGCCTGACAGAGCCCGACCGCTTCGAACGTGTCGGTGACAAGCGACAGACGGCGGCCATGATAATAACCGGAATGCATTGGGCCTGCGGTCACGACAATCGTCGGGACATCGAGGCGGCAGGCCGCCATAATCATGCCGGGCGTGATTTTGTCGCAGTTCGTCAGCAGCACAAGGCCGTCAAGCTGATGCGCCTGCACAATGGATTCGATCATGTCCGCGATCAGTTCGCGTGACGGGAGCGAATAGTGCATCCCGGAATGTCCCATCGCGATGCCATCGCAGATGCCCGGAACGGAGAAGAGAAACGGCACGCCGCCGCCGGAGCAGACGCCCCATTCGATTTTGCGTTCTAACGCCCGCATTCCGATATGGCCGGGAATGAGGTCGGTAAAGCTGGAACAGAGGCCGATAAACGGTTTCTGAATTTGTTCGGGACGAACGCCGGTAGCGTAGAGTAACGCCCGGTTCGGCATTCGTTCGAGTCCTTCTGTGATTTGATCGCTGCGCATGGAGAAGAGAACAACAACGCATCGCGGCGGGAACGATCAGCCCTGCCAGGGTTCGAAACCCTGGCAGGGCTATAAGTCTCTCCGCCGTATGCGCTGCCGTTATGTCAACGCTGTTGATTAATATCCGCGTCCGGATACGCCTTTCGTGTTGCCGGTGATCTGTTTGGCGGCTTCGTGCGGGCGGAGGCTGCGGGTCGCTTTGCCAGCTTGCCACATTTCGGAGTTGCCCATTTCAGCCAGTTCTTTGCCGAGGTCTTCCTGATAGGTTGATTTGCCGCAAGTTTCTAACACGCGAGCGGTTTCCGCACCCGAAGCGACGCGCTGATACAAATCTTCGAAGACTGGCAGGACGGCGGCTTTGAATTTCGGTTTCCAATCCAACGCGCCACGCTGCGCAGTGGTCGAGCAGTTGGAGTACATCCAGTCCATGCCGTTTTCGCCGACGAGCCGAATCAAGCTTTCGGTCAGTTCTTCGACGGTTTCGTTGAACGCTTCGCTCGGCGAATGGCCGTTTTTCCGCAACACTTGATACTGCGCTTCCATGATGCCTGCCAACGCGCCCATCAACACGCCGCGTTCGCCCGTTAAATCGCTGAACACTTCTTGTTTGAACGTCGTCGGGAACAGGTAGCCTGAGCCAACGGCGATGCCGACGGCGAGGCAACGGTCTTTAGCGCGTCCGGTGAAATCCTGTTCGACGGCGAAACTGGAGTTGATGCCCGCGCCAGAAAGGAAGTTGCGGCGGACGGATGTGCCGGAGCCTTTTGGTGCCACCATGATCACATCCACATTACTCTGCGGAATCACGCCGGTTTGATCTTTATAGACAATCGAAAAACCGTGCGAAAAATAGAGCGCGTCGCCCGGATTCAAGCACGGTTTGATGACCGGCCAGATCGCGCGCTGCGCGGCATCGGAGACAAGCATCTGAATGATCGTGCCACGTTTGGCGGCGTCTTCCATTTCGAACAGCGTTTTGCCTGGCTCCCATCCATCGGCGATGGCGCGATCCCAGTCCCGTTTGAATTTCGAGGATTGCCCGATAATCACGTTAAAGCCATTATCGCGCATGTTCAACGATTGCGCCGGGCCTTGTACGCCATAGCCGATCACGGCAATCGTCTCATTTTTTAATATCTCGCGAGCTTTTTCCATCGGAAATTCTTCACGCGTGATGACTTCTTCTTTCACTCCGCCAAAATCAATAATCGCCATACTTCATTTCCTCCTCGTAGTGGTGTATCTGTCAGTGAACAACAACGCCCGCGTCAACGGGCAGGAAATGCCTGCGCTGGCAGGCAAAATGGTGGTGAAAACAATTAAAACCAACCCTGGCAGGGTTTTCGTTCAGGCTGGCTGATTCGACTGCAAGCCTCGCAGCATCGCGACCTTGCCGGTTCTGGCAATTTCTTTGATGCCGAACGGGGTCAACATCGTAATAAACGCGTTGATTTTCCCCTCTTCGCCAGTCAGTTCAACCGTAAATTCTTTGAGGGATACGTCAACAATTTTTCCGCGAAAAATGTCAACAATATTGAGCAGTTCTGACCGCGTCGTCGGTTCGGCGTTGACTTTGAGCAGCACCATTTCTCGCTCGATATACGTTCGATCCGTCAAATCGCTGACTTTGATAATATCAATCAAGCGGCGTAATTGCTTGATAATCTGTTCCACAATCATTTCATCGCCGCTCACGATAATCGTCATGCGCGACACTTCCGGATCGGTGGTTTCGCCGACCGACAGGCTTTCGATGTTGTAGCCCTTTGCGCTGAACAGCCC
This sequence comes from uncultured Candidatus Moduliflexus sp., assembly GCA_964602655.1. GTDB lineage: Bacteria > Moduliflexota > Moduliflexia > Moduliflexales > Moduliflexaceae > Moduliflexus. The sequence goes on along the minus strand of CAZRSF010000019.1, from coordinate 51,224 downwards.
GGCCACGCGAGCTAACACGCCGAATTTATTCTCCACTAACACGCTGATCGTATGTCTCATGGGGTTTTTTTATGCGTCATAGATATAACATGTTACATCTGTGACATATCCATTGAACCCTGTCAGGGTTTCGAACCCTGGCAGGGTTGAGTTCAATAAATCGGCGCGATTTTGCTCCGAAATTGGAGCGCGACCACGCCAGTGCGTCCCATCTCTTCGATGCCGAAGGGTGAAAGGAGATTAATAATCGAATTGATCTGACGCGCATTGCCCGTGACCTCAAGCATAATCGCATCTTCGGCCATGTCCACGATTTTCGCGTTAAACACATCGGCGATTTCGATAATTTTGGAACGAGTTTCCAAAGAGGCTTTCACGGCAATGATCGCCAATTCCCGCGCAACGGCTTCGTTATGTTTCAGGGCTTTGACCCTGATGACATCCACCAATTTCTGGCATTGTTTGACAACCTGCTCCAAAATGCGATGATCGCCGGTGACGACAATCGTAATCCGGGTGATGTCGGGGTTTTCGGTGATCCCCGCAGAAATGCTTTCGATATTATAGCCGCGCCGCGTAAACAGCCCTGCGACGTGGGAGAGCACGCCGGCGTGGTTTCTGACAAGCATCGAGAGCGTATATTGCCGGACTTCGGGTTCGTGAACAATCGGTTCTTGATTCATACGCACATCCTCCATATTGAGTTAGCCGATGGTCTCATGCACCGTTTTTCCTGACGGAATCATGGGATAGACATTTTCTTCTTTTTCGACGAGACAATGCACCAACACGGGACCCGGAGTGTCCAGCGCTTTGTGAATCGCCGGGATAACTTCATCCGGTTTCGTAATTTTCAGCGCGCTCAGGCCATAGCCTTTCGCAATCGCGACGAAATCGGGATTGCCGGTTTCAAGATAGGTCTCGGAATAGCGCCGGTCGAAAAAGAACTCCTGCCATTGCCGCACCATGCCTAAATAGCCGTTGTCGAACAGAAAAATTTTGATCGGAATTTTATGATACGCCGCTGTCGCGAGTTCCTGAATATTCATCTGAAAACTGCCGTCGCCGGTAATGCAGACGACCTGCCGGTTCGGCTGCCCAAGCTGCGCCCCGATGGCCGAAGGAACGCAAAATCCCATCGTGCCGAGTCCGCCTGACGTCACCCAACTGCGCGGATGTGTGATGCAGCTATATTGCGCCGCCCACATTTGATGCTGCCCCACGCCGGTCGTGATAATCGCCTCGCCTTGCGTGATTTCGGAAATCTGTTCAAGCACGTATTGCGGCTTGATGGCATTGTCGTTCATCGTGTATGCCAACGGATATTGCTGTTTCCAGGCCGCGATTTGCTCCATCCAGGCGGTTCGCGGCGCGAACGTCATGCCGTTCATCCGTTCGATTAACTGCCGCAGCACGGCTTTCAAATTGCCGACAAGCGCAAAATGCGGATGGATGACTTTGCCATGTTCGGCGGGATCAATGTCTATGTGGACGATTTTGGCGCGCGTGGCGAATTTCGACACGTCGCCGGTGACGCGATCATCGAACCGCGCGCCAGCGGAAATCAGCAGGTCGGCTTGATCAATCGCTTCGTTCGCGTAGCGCGTGCCGTGCATCCCCGGCATTCCTAAAAAGAGCGGATCGTCGCCGGGAAATTCGCCCAACCCCATCAGCGTCGTTGTCGTCGGAAGATTGGCCTGCCGCGCAAGCTGCCGCACTTCCTCCGCCGCGCCGGACAGGGCGCAGCCGCCGCCGACATACAATACGGGACGCTCGGCGGTTTCGAGCAGCGCCACGACTTTATCCAACATTTTGTCATAATGATGCTGCGGCTCTGGTTTATATTTCAGCAGCGGAATCGCGATGTCCGCCTCAGGATCGTATTCGATGGACGCAAATTGCACGTCTTTCGGAATATCAATCAAGACCGGACCGGGGCGTCCGGTCGTGGCAATGTAAAACGCTTCGGCAAATGTTTCCGGCAAGAGGGCAACGTTTTTGACCAAATAGTTATATTTCGTGACCGGAATCGTAATGCCGTAAATATCCGCTTCTTGAAAGGCGTCCGTGCCGATGGATCGGGTCGTGACCTGCCCGGTAATCGCCACTAATGGAATCGAATCGAGCAGCGCATTTGCCAATCCCGTCACGAGGTTCGTCGCGCCAGGGCCGGATGTCGCGAACACGACACCCGGCCTGCCGGTGACTCTGGCGTAGGCATCCGCCGCATGACATGCGCCTTGTTCGTGGCGCGTCAAAATATGCTTGATGCCGCACTGATACAGACTATCGTAAATCGGCATGATCGCCCCGCCGGGATAGCCGAAAATCAGATCGACCCCCTGTTTTTTCAATAACTGCATAACCAGTTCGGAACCGGTAATTTTCATGATTGTCCCTCCAATGCTACGATTCGAGCAGCATGTCCGCGATGCCTGCGCCTGCGGGCACCATCGGATACACTTTTTCTTCTTCATTCACCAATACATCAACTAACACAGGGCCGGGAGTCGCAAACGCTTCTTGCAATTTCGAGCGCAATTCCGTCGGATCGCTGATGCGAATGCCGACCGCGCCATACGCTTCGGCCAATTTGACGAAATCCGGGAAATATTGACCGCTGGAATGTTTCAGGCAGGAATGGCAGAGCCGCTCGCCGAAAAAGAGGTCTTGCCATTGCCGGATCATGCCGAGATGCCCGTTATTGCAGATCACGATTTTGACCGGAAAGTCGCCGCAGACAGCGGTCGCAAGCTCTTGCGACACCATCTGAAAACTGCCGTCCCCGGCAATATCGATCACGAGTTTATCGGGGCAGCCCGCCTGCGCGCCGATAGCCGCCGGAAAGCCAAAGCCCATCACGCCGAGTCCGCCGGACGAGATGAACGTGCGCGGATGGCGATAGACGCCGAATAAGCACGCCCACATCTGATGCTGACCGACTTCGGTCGTGATAATCGCCTCACCTTTCGTCAATTCGGCAATGGTTTCCACAATTTCCTGCGGCTTGATTTGTCCCGCGACTTTTTTATACGTCAACGGCTTTTCCGCTTTCCAGGTTGCAATCTGCTTGTGCCAATCGGCGTAATCGCCGCCCTGGACAACCTTATTCAGTTCGACCAGCACATTTTTAATGTCGCCGACAATCGGAATATCCACTTTAATCGTTTTGCTGATGGCCGAGGGGTCTATATCCATATGAATGATGGTCGCATCCGGCGCAAACGCCTTCAAATTGCCGGTCACACGATCATCGAAGCGCGAACCGATGGCGACGAGCAGATCGCAGCCTGTCACGGCGAGGTTGGCGTATTGCGTGCCGTGCATCCCTAACATGCCAAGAAAACGCGAATCATCTGTGGGAAAACCGCCCATGCCCATCAATGTGGAGGTAATGGGCATATTGGTTTTCTGAATAAATTCTTTTAATTGTTCCGCCGCGTTCGAGGAGATCACGCCGCCCCCAGTGTAGGCCACCGGGCGTTTCGCCGCTTTGATCGCGTCCGCTGCTCGCGTAATCTGCCGGGCGTTGCCGTAATAATTCGGGTTGTAGCCGCGAATCTTGACCTCTTCCGGGTACACGAATTCTGTTTCGCCGGTCAGAATGTCTTTCGGCATATCCACCAACACCGGGCCGGGGCGGCCTGTGCGGGCAATATGGAACGCCGAACGCACCGTCATCGCAAAGTCGTTGACCTCTTTGACTAAATAACTGTGTTTGGTGACTGACCGCGTAATGCCGACGATATCCACCTCCTGAAAGGCGTCGTTGCCGATCATCAGGCGCGGCACCTGGCCGGTAAAGGCGACCACCGGCACGGAATCCATGAACGCATCCGCCACGCCGGTCACGATATTGGTCGCGCCCGGCCCGGATGTGACGAGGCAGACGCCGACTTTGCCGGTTGCGCGAGCGTAGCCGGTCGCGGCGTGAATCGCGCCTTGCTCGTGGCGTACTAACACGTAGCGAATGCCGTATTCTTCGATCTGGTCATGCAACGATAAGATGACCGCGCCGGGGTAGCCGAACACCAACTCCACCCCTTCGCGCTTCCAACACTCTAATAAGATACGCGCCCCTGTCATTTTCATAGGTGCAATCATCCGAAACATGGCGTAATGAAGGCATACTCAACTTCATCATTCCATGCGCCCGATTCGGTTGTCGTGTGCATAAAAAAACCCCGACATCATTCGAAAACTCTGTTTTCCATTCAACTGAAATGTAATGATGTCGGGGTCGAAAAATCGGATCAGAATCGCCGCTGTCAGTCTCACTGACTGGCGCTGTGGGTATCCTGATATTCTTTCACCATTTCCGCCATCTTATCTTTCAGATGCAGTTTATCTACCTTGAGCTGTTTTTCCTCGACTTCCTCTTCCGGCGTCAAAAAGCGTTGCTCTTCAAGATGAGCGATGCGTTCGTCCAATTCGCGATGTTTGCGGTACACTCGCGCAAACTCGTCATTCTCGTTTTTCAATATCTCTTTGGCGTCTTCGAAAGATACAGTGACAGATGACATGAGACTCCTCCTTCGTTATTCTGGTTATACATTGCTCCGAGTCTTCTGTAAGATGAATCACTTACGTGTTATGTTCCCGCTTCTGATTTTGTCAAGCGAAAATTCTGAAGACCCTGAGAAAAAATCGGGGGCGGATAATGGAAATGCGGCGGATTGAAGCAAATTCGTGCGATTATTGAGCGATTGATTCTTGATTTTCTCTGATCTGCTGTTCGATTTCTTCGCGATGCGCTCCGTAATACGCCCAGGCGTTGGCTAAATCTTCTGCGCGTAACGTCGGATAGGAACGCAAAATGTCTATGTCCGATATGCCTGCTAAACGAGCCTGCGCGACTAACCAGACCGGGATTCTGGTGTGCGCGACACACGGAACGCCGCCACAGATGCCGGGTCGGCTTTCGATTCCGGGAAAGGCGTTTCCCATGTCTCGGACAATCCACTGTAACATTTGGGCTTTTTCTGATGGAGTCAGCGCAAGCGCCAATCTTTCGACTTCTTGTAAGGCTGTCATAATCTCTCGCCCTCTATAATTGTCTATCTTGATGATAGAGGGACTTTTAGGAGTCTCTTCTTTATTTTGTCAAACAAAAATCGGATTGGAATTGAGAAAAAAGTAGAGGGGGAAATGACACGGTTCTGCTGAGAAGGCGTTCTCCGTGTCATTTTCATGATGAGCGACGTTATACGAGCGACGCAATCAGATCGCCGATTTCGCGAGTGCCCATGCCCATTTTTCCGGCGGCGAGGCTTTTGATTTTGCCGGATTCGAGGGCTTTCGTGACGGCGGAGTCAATCGCCTTTGCGACGGCGTCTTCTTTCAGCGTTTCCATCATCATGCCGCCCGAACAAATGGACGCGAGCGGGTTAATCACGTTCAAACCGGTATATTTCGGCGCTGACCCGCCAATCGGCTCGAACATCGAGACGCCTTCGGGGTTGATGTTGCCGCCTGCCGCGATTCCCATGCCGCCCTGAATCATTGCGCCGAGGTCGGTGATGATGTCGCCGAACATGTTTTCGGTCACGATCACGTCGAACCATTCCGGGTTTTTCACCATCCACATCGTCACGGCGTCCACGTTGTTGTATTCGCGCTTGATCTCAGGATAGTCTTTTGCGCCGACTTCTTCGTGGACGCGAAACCAGAGATCGCCGCAATCGGTCAAGACGTTGGTTTTATGCGCAAGGGTCAGGGTATTGCGCTTGTTGCGCTTTTTCGTGAATTCGTAGGCGTAGCGGACGCAGCGTTCCACCTGTTTGCGCGTGTACATCATCACCTGCGTCGTCACTTCGTCCGGCGTGCCTTTGGCGACCGTGCCGCCGATGCCGGTGTAGATGCTGCCGGTATTTTCCCGCACGATGACGAAGTCTATTTCCGCCGGGCCTTTGTCTTTGATCGGCGTATAGACGTTCGGATAGAGCTTGACCGGGCGCAGGTTGATATATTGATCCAACGCGAAGCGCATCGTCAGCAGAATTCCTTTTTCCAAAATGCCCGGTTTCACATCGGGATGCCCAATCGCGCCGAGAAAGATCGCGTCGGATTTCCGCAGTTCGTCAATCGCGCTCTGCGGCAGCAATTCGCCAGTTCGCATGTAGCGCTCGCCGCCGAAATCGTAGGTCTGATAATTCAATTTCACATCATATTTCGCGCAGGCGGCGTCCAACACTTTCATGCCTTCGCGCACGACCTCCGCGCCGGTTCCGTCGCCCGGAATCACGGCGATATTATACTGTTTCATTGTTCTACCCTCCAGAAGGTGTTATCAAACTACAAGGATAGGTGTAAGAAAGGATGAATGCGGACAAATCCTTTCTGACATCTATCCGTAGTAGTTGCGTTATCATTGGACTGACAAGGAAAGTTGTCTTTTGTGCTACGTAAGATATTTGGATTCTTGTCAAGCAAAAAAATCTTGACGTGTTAGCCACGAATAGCACGAATGAACATGAATGTATTTTCTGCGTTTTTTATATTCGTGTTTATTTGTGCTATTCGTGGCGAAAAAATCATGACGTTTGACGAAAAATATCAGACATTACGGCGCATTCTGAGCGAGATGGGGGCGGTGCTGGTGGCCTTTTCCGGCGGAGTTGACAGCGCGTTTCTTGCGTATGTCGCGCAGGACGTGTTAGGCGACCGCGCCTCTGCCGTGACGGCATGGTCGCGCAATTATCCCGAATTCGATCCTGACGAATTGCGCCAATTAGTGGCGCGACTCGGCATTCGTCATCATTCTGTCGTGTATGATGAAATGACGATCCCGCATTTTCAAGAAAATTCGATAGAACGCTGTTATCATTGCAAACGCTATCTGTTCAGCCAGTTCGCGCAGCTTACGGCGGAATTGGGCGCGAAATACCTGATTGATGGCTCGAATGCGGATGACGCGCATGATTTCAGGCCGGGACGGCGCGCTTTGCAAGAATTGGGGATTCGCAGTCCGCTGCAAGAGGCCGGATTGACCAAAGCCGAAATTCGCCAGCTTTCGCAGCAATTGGCGCTGCCGACCTGGAATAAGCCCTCCATGCCGTGCCTCGCGACGCGCGTGCCGTATGACACGCCGATCACGCCCGCCGTGCTCGAGATGGTCAGTCAGGCCGAAACGTTTCTCCGGCAATTCGGCTTTCAGCAAATCCGCGTCCGGCATCACGGCGAACTTGCCAGAATTGAACTGGTAAAACAGGATATGGAACGCTTGTTTACAGAGCAGTTGATAGAACAGATTGTCGCCCATTTCAAAAAGCTTGGTTATACGTACATCACGCTCGATTTGCAGGGATTTCGCAGCGGCAGCATGAATGAGGTGTTGAAGTGAAACAGAAAAAGCGATTAGCCGTCAATCTTGCACTGATGAGCATGAGCATCATATTCACGATTGCTGTTATTGAGGGCATTTTAAGAATATTTCATCGTTATGAAACGTTTAATGCCGCGACAGAACTTCCCTGGATGCGGAATAATGAACAAGATTTGTCTCAATTCTTTACGGTTGACGCTGACATCGGATTTCATCCGATTCTTGGAAAAGGCTTTTACAGCCCTTATGGAACCCTGCCCAATGATTATCCGCTTGAAAAACGCCCAAATGTCACGCGGTTATTATTTATCGGAGATTCTGTGACATTGCGAGGAAAAATTATTCATGAAATCAAAGAACGCTATGATGACATTGCCTTCGAATATTGGAACGCTGGAGTCGAGTCATTCAATACGGCTCAGGAGGTCAAATTTTATCTGCGTTATAATTCAGCGATTCAGCCGGATCATGTGATTCTCACGTTTCACCTCAATGATTTCGAAGCAACGCCAGTCGCATTTTTCAACGAGAAGAAACAATTGGTTGTTTATATTCCTCACGCCCCTCTGAAGCCAATCAACCGATGGCTGTTTGAAAAGTCTTGCCTCTATCGTTGGTTGGTCGGCATCACCCTAAAACCTGAACAGGGAAAACAGGCCGTTAAAGAAGAAATCCAGACGCATCTGCGCATATTGCGAGATACGTTGGCAGAGCGTCATATCAAACTGACCATCTTCGTCTTCCCGCTTTTGAAATCATCTCAAGAATGGTCGCAGGAAGAGCAAAAGAATCGAGACTCTATTATTGACATGCTTCAACATCTTCATATCCGTTATTTTGATTTTTTCGATGTGTGTCAGGCCGCGATTCGAAACGGCATACAGGTGCAAGAGACGCCGGGTGACTCATGGCATCCAAGCGCGGAAGCGGCTCAACTGTTCGCACAGCATATTTATGAACATGGGTGGTTATCAGAATAAAATAATGCGTTTTTGCATGTGAACATAACGATAGTAATATATGAAAATTAGGATATTTTATGGATGTTCAACGTTTACGCGATGTATTAGAAGGGGTCAAAACTCAGGCGGTATCGGTGGATGCTGCCTTAGAGACGCTGAAAGACCTGCCGTATCATGACATGGGGTTTGCGAAGCTTGATATGCATCGTCATTTGCGCACCGGTGTGCCGGAAGTGATTTTCTGTCAGGGCAAAACGGTGGATCAGGTGGTCGCGATCTCCAAACGGCTCGCGCAGGATAACCACAGCATCATGGCGACGCGGGCGACGCGAGAGATGGCGGATCGCGTAATTGCCGAGGTCGGCGACGCCGAATATCATGAGCTTGCGCGGGTGATCGTCGTGAAGCCGTCGCCGCTACCGGAGAAAGTCGGGCGGATTGCGGTGGTCTGCGCCGGAACTGCGGATTTGCCAGTGGCGGAAGAAGCGACGATTGTCGCGGAGACACTGGGCAATTATGTGGAAAAATTCTATGATGTCGGCGTGGCGGGCATTCATCGCCTCTTACATCACCGCCAGCAGATCGCGCAGGCCAACGTGATTATTACGGTGGCAGGCATGGAAGGGGCGCTCGCCAGCGTCGTCGCCGGATTGATGGATAAACCGGTCATCGCCGTGCCGACCAGCGTGGGGTATGGCGCGAGCTTTCACGGCCTTTCCGCATTATTGACCATGCTCAATAGCTGCGCCCCCGGCATTTCGGTCGTGAACATTGATAACGGCTTCGGCGCAGGCTATCAGGCGCATCTGATCAATCATCTAAGCGGCAAGCAAAAATAATCACAGATTTCACAGATGACACAGATTTTCAAAAATTCAATTTTACAAAAAATCTGTGCAATCTGTGGTTACATCTTCTTTTTTGCGACAACGACCAAATTCGGCGACTGTTCCGCGTCGAACGGATGAAACAGCATATCGCCGAAGACTTCGATTTCCGTGAAATCATGCCGTCGCAGCATCGTCTCGATTTCGCCTTGCTGATAAGGATAGAGCGTGGTGGCGTTGAGCGTCGAGGCCGCTTGATTCTCCTGCCATTGAATCGTCAGCACGTTAAAGCGGACGAGCGGATCGAGAAAATCGTAGAAGCGGACATATTCGGTCGCGCCATGCCGGTGAATGCCGACAATGCGTTCCCGTTCGGCCAGAATGCGCGCGTAATTCAGAAGTTGAATCGCGAGCATTCCTCCCGGATGCAATAGGCGCGAAAAACTGCTTGCCGCTGCTTCGAACGCCTGCGGCGTCAGCAGATGCGGCAGCGAATTGCCGAGACAGAACGCCGCGTCGAACTGCCTGTTGATGCGACGATCTCCGCTTTCCATGTCAGCCTCGATCCATTCGACCTGAACGCCCAATTCGTCTGCATGAGCGTGCGCCTGTTTGAGCATCGCGGGCGAGAGGTCTGCGCCGACCATCTGAATTCCGGCCTGCGCCAATAAAATCGCATGAAGGCCGGTGCCGCAAGCGACATCAAGCGCCGAGCGGAAATGATAGCGGTCAATCCAGCCGTGCAGCATGGCGCGTTCTTTGGGCAAACGCTCGTCGAAGCGCGTCATGTTGTCGTATTCTGCGGCGAGTTCTTCGTAAAATTCCATCGCGTTCATTACGGCATGGAAATCGCGGCTTTGCCTCGCTTCCGTCCCGGCGTTCTTTTGACTGGCGATGTTTGAGGGATGATCACATACGGTTGCGATTCCAAAAGGATCCCCCGCTCGATATATATACCTGATACGGTGCATGAATGAAGATATTGCGGCGCGTGGATGACTGCAAATGTTTGATTGACCGCTTTTACGAATGGATCGGATGTTTTAAGAATCGTGACGCGGAGAATGCTTCTCAAAATATCTTTTTCAAGCCGACTCTCAAGCAGACTCATAAAATCATCCAATGCCACCTTCATCGTCAGTTGATCATACCCTTGAGCGCTGACGATGATGTTGATATGCTCGGTTTCGAGCGCATTGAGCAAAAAGAGCGCGACATGCCCTTTTTGCTGACGTAATATCTGTACGATCTGTTGAAATGCGTTTACCAACGTTTCATGATCCATATCAGAACTCCGGCGCGTTTATCTTTCACCGCGTCAAGCATTTCTTTTGCCTGATGCTGTGAAATCGTTCCTTTAGGTTTATAGCGGTTTTCGGGATCCCACGGTGTGGTTAACGACCAATTTTTCAAGACTTCAGGATAACGCATGATGTGTTTTTCAAGTCCGGCCAATAAGAGCAATTGGTCAAAATTATGAACCGTATAAGCAGACTTGATTTTCCCTGAATTCGAGCCGGATGTCGGCGGATATTCGTTGACATCAAGCAAGCGGCATATCCTGGCTTTTAAGGCAAATTCGACGGCATAGCCGCACAAATACGCCGCGCCATCATAAAATCCAGCATGAAATAAGGCTTCTGCCTCGGCAAGACGAAGCCTCGCAAGTTCTTTCAATTCGTTTTTTGTCGGCATCGGGATTCTACACGTTTCATCGGCATGAACATATTCGAACGTTTTCGGCGATTGAGTACAATATGAGGTCGTTCGAAAATTTGTCAATAGGAAAATTTCGAATCGCTTCATCGTCAGAAACAGGCGCTTGGAAAATGTGCGCATCTCCTGAAAAAAACTTGACTTTCCTCTCGCGATTTTCAGATGTATGGGGCAGAGATGTAACCGTTTATTCGATTGTCCACACGCATAGAACCTGCCAGAAGGAGGAATATGAGTATGTCCGCGTATGTCAACGGCAAACAATACCTGCAAGTTACCACGCTGCGCATGACGCCGCAATTACGGATTTTACTGACCATTATCCGCGATAAACACACCAAACGCAACGATTTTATTTTTTACGCCGACCGCATCAACCGCCTGTTAGTCGAAGAAGGGCTGAATTTTCTGCCCGTGCAGGAAAGAATCGTCGAAACCCGCACCGGGGCGCAATACATCGGCGCGGAATTCGTCGGAAAGATTTGCGCCGTCCCGATTATGCGCGCGGGCTTGAGCATGGAAAGCAGCATCCGCGAGGTCGCCAAACGCATCCGAATCGGCCATATTCTCATTCAGCGCAACGAAGAGACGGCGCAGGCGATGTTTTTCAAAGAGTGGCTGCCTGACGATATTCACGAACGGTTCGTCTTTGTGCTCGATCCGATGCTCGCGACCGGCGGTTCGGCGATTGTGACGATTGGGCGGCTGAAAGAACGCGGCGTGAAGGAAGAAAAAATCATTTACATCAATTTAGTCGCCGCGCCGGAAGGGATTGAGGCCGTCTTGACCACCTTTCCGGGCATCCGCATTATCATCGGGGAAATTGACGAAGGGTTGAATGATCGCTCCTATATCATTCCAGGGTTAGGAGATTTCGGCGATATGTATTTTGGGACGGAATAAGGAGGCGCGCTACCGATGAAAGTCGCAACCGCAAAGGAAATTCAGGAACTTGATCGCCGGGCTATCGAGGAAATCGGGATTCCCGGCGTCGTATTGATGGAAAATGCCGGGCTGCATGTTGTCATGACCATGCGCGAACGTTTTCCCGATCTGGCGAAACAGCGTGTGTTGGTTGTGTGCGGCAAAGGCAATAACGGCGGCGATGGGCTGGTCATCGCGCGTCATTTGTTCAATCAGGGGATTGACGAGGTGCGGGTGACGCTGCTGGCAGAAAAAGAGCAATTGAAAGGGGATGCCAAAATCAATTTCGATATTGCCGCGAAAATGAATATTCCGATTATCGAAATCACCTCGAACGAGCAACTTCCCGCCTTCCGCAATCTCGCCGCGCAGGCCGACGTGCTGGTGGATGCGATGCTCGGCACTGGCCTGAACGATGCGGTGCGCGGACTCTATAAAAATATTATCGAATCCATGAACAAAGCCAGACGCCCGATTATCGCGGTGGACATTCCGTCGGGGCTTAGCGCCGATACCGGCGTGGTCTCCGGCAGTTGCATCAAGGCGGATGTCACGGTCACGTTTGCGATTCCGAAACGCGGCGTCCTGCTCTATCCTGCTGCCGAATATGTCGGCGAATTGGAGATTGTGGATATCGGCATTCCTCAGACGTTGATCGAACACTCCGACATTAAAGTCCACCTGCTGCAAACGGCGACCGTGAAACGCACGTTTCGCGAACGCCCGGCCAATACGCATAAAGGCACATACGGGCATGTGCTGGTGATCGCCGGTTCGCCCGGAAAAGCAGGGGCGGCGCTGATGGCCGGGCGCAGCGCGCTGCGAACCGGATCGGGTTTGGTGACGCTCGCCGTGCCGGAAAATTTGCGGATTCCGTTAGAGATTCCGACGCTGGAAGTGATGACCGCCGCGCTGCCTGAAACCGGGCAGGGGACGATCAGCCTGGACGCCTACGACACGATTATGACCTTGCTGGAAGATAAGCGCGTCTTAGCCTTAGGGCCGGGCTTATCCACGCATCCGTCAACGGTCGAACTCGTGCACCGGCTGATTCGAACGGTCGAAGTGCCGATGGTGATTGACGCGGATGGCATTAACGCCGTCGCGCAGCATCCTGATGTCTTGCTGAAGGCGAAAGCGCCGGTCGTGTTGACGCCGCATCCGGGCGAGATGGCGCGATTAGTGCCGAACATCGCCATTCAGAGCAACCGCATCGAAGTGGCGCAGGAAACGGCGCGGCGCTATAATGTGTTTCTCGCGTTGAAAGGCGCGCGCACACTGATCGCGTCGCCGGACGGCAACATTTTTATCAATCCGACCGGCAATCCGGGCATGGCGACGGCTGGCGCTGGCGATGTGTTGACCGGCATTATCGCCGGGCTGATTTCTCAGAATATTATTCCGGTAGAAGCGACCAAAACCGGCGTCTATCTGCATGGATTAGCGGGCGATCTGGTGGCGGCTGAAAAAGGCTATTACGGCCTGATTGCCGGGGATATTCTCGAAATGATCCCCTACGCAATCAAGCACATTCAGGAAGAATAACCATTGAATTCGGGGATTCGATTCGAAACGTTCAAGCAAAAATTCCGGCAATCGGCGCGTCGCAATTCGGGCATTTGCCCTGATTCGCAAGGTTTTCCAGTACGAAAAAGCCGGAGCGATGAATCAGGTGCGCGCCGCAGGCATGGCAGAGGGTTGTCGAGGTATAATCATTACGGAGGTTGCCGCTATAGACATGCCACAAGCCGACGTCTTTGCCGATATCCACAGCACGGTAAATGATTCCCGCTGACGTCGGAGGCATGTGTGACATCTTGTATTGCGGATGAAACGCGCTGACATGCCAGGGAATCGCAGGGTTGACGCTGGCGATGAATTCGGCAATCGCGCGGAGTTCGGTTTCCGAATCGTTGTGCGTCGGAATCACGAGCGTCGTCACCTCAACCCAGACGCCCGATTCGTTCATCCGGCGGATCGTGTCTTTCACCGGTTCTAATGTGCCGCCGCACACTTTGCGATATTTCGCCTCGTTAAACCCTTTCAAATCCACATTCGCGGCGTCGAGATAGGGACGAATCGTCTCTAACGCCTCCTCTGTCATATAACCGTTGGTGACAAAGATGTTTTTCAGCCCTTTTTTTCGGGCTAACCGCGCCGTCTCATACGCCAATTCGAAGTAAATCGTCGGTTCGGTATAGGTGTAAGCGATGGATTGGCAGCGATTTCTGATGGCGGCGGCGACAATCTCTTCCGGCGTCGTCGGCGCGCCGGGAATCGCGCTCGAATGTTTTCCCGAAACCTGTGAAAGCTCGTGGTTCTGGCAATTGAGACACCGAAAATTACAGCCAACGGTCGCAATCGAATAGGAGAGCGAGCCCGGCAGCACATGATAGAACGGTTTTTTTTCTATCGGGTCAACATGCTGGGCGGCAACCTTATCGTACACGAGCGTGTACAGCGTACCGTTTTCATTGCGACGGACGCCGCAGACACCGATGCCGCCATCGTAAATGGCGCAACGGTGCGCGCAGAGTCGGCACGTTACGCTGGCATTTTCGCCTTTGCGATACAACATCGCTTCTTTCATCATCGGTTCGAAAGATGATCTTTCTGAAAGAGCGCCAGACGTTTTCTGACATCTGGAATCGCTTCCAGCAAGCCAAACAGAATATAGGTCAACCCTATCGCGAAAAACGTAAATTCGTGATTCAGCGCGATCACAATCAATAGCAGCGATGCCCCAACCATCAGTTTAAATGGACTTTTGCCTTTGATCGTCATATGTTTCGCGCTGCGATACTGAACATTACTGACCATGAGAATACCTAACAGATACACCAGAATCGTAATCAGCGGCAAATACTGTTCTTTGATCTCCGGGACATTCGGAAAGCTTTCGACAAAAATGACCGTTGCGGCAGCCATGCCTGCGGCGCACGGAATTGGCAGGCCGATAAACCGGTCGCTGCTGATTACGTCAACCAGCACGTTGAACCGAGCTAACCGCAACGCGCCGCAGACGACGAATAAAAACGCGCCTAACCAGCCGAGCCGTTCCAATGGTTGCAATATCCAGAGATACATCAAGAGTCCCGGCGCAAGGCCGAACGAAATCAAATCGGCCAACGAATCGAATTCGACGCCGAAACGGCTGGTGGAATTGGTCGCGCGGGCGACTTTTCCGTCAAACATATCGAAAAATGCGGCGACGAAAATCAGCGAGGCGGCTTTGACATATTCGCCGTTGATCGAAGTGATGATCGAGAGAAATCCGAAAAAGATATTTCCCAGGGTAAACAGATTCGGAAGCACGTACATGATTTTCATGGGTGGATTTTTTTGCATGTGTCTGTATTGAAAAGAAGGCGTTGTCCGTCCGGCGTCGCATTTTATGACGAGCGACGGAGCGCGATTTCCCGATACCATCAACGATGTGAAAAAATACGTCCGTCCCGGTTGTCGCCATAGCGAACGGCAACGCGAGACAGACGCGCATTCGGTTACTCTTGAATCCACACATCCTTGACGGACGCAAAATCGCCGTCAGGATAGACGGTGAAGCCCTGGACGCGCTCATTCATGACGATAATATTGTGAGGATACCACAAATAGACATACGGCAAATCGTCTGCTAAAATTTTTTGAATATCGCTATAGATTTTTTTCCGACCGTCTGCGGTCACGTCGCGCCGTCCCTGTTCAAGCAGGTCGTCAACTTTCGGATTATTATAGTATCCGCGATTGCGCCCGTCCGGCGGTATCATTTTGGAATGAAAAATCGAGTAAAAAATATCCGGTTCCGTAATGCCGACCCAGCGCAGCGTGAATATCTGGAAATTGCCAGCCTTAATATCTTCGTAAAATTTCGCCCATTCGTATGTTTGAATTTCTGAAATTTCCACGCCGATCTGTTTGAATTGATCTTGCAGGACTTCGCCTAAATGGATGCGTAATCCGGCGGTGGAGGTTTTATACGAGATTTTAAAGCGCGGTTCCGGCCCGTCACCGTCAGGATCGGGATAACCGGCGTCGTCCAAAAGCTTTTTCGCCTTTTCGACATTGTAATCGTATGTGGCGACATTCGGCTCGTACGCCCAGTTCGAAGGGGAAAGCAGGCCGGTCGCTAATGAGGCTTGCGCCTTGAGCAGATGTTCTACAATCGTATTGCGATCAATGGCATACGCAATCGCCTGACGAACGTTGACATTGCTTAAAATCGGGTCTTTCAGATTAAAGCCGAGATAATAGATCACGCTGCTTTCGCTCTGTACCACTTTCAATCCCTTCGTTTTTTCGGCAATCGGCACCATATCAGGCTGAATGGCGTTTTGTACCAAATCAATTCCGCCTTGTTTCAATTCCAGAAAGCGCACGGTGTCGTCAGGAATAATTTTCAGCACGACCTTGCTAAGCTTCGGCGCGCCGCCGAAATAATCGGGATTCGCGTCGAACACCAACTGCTGATCCGGCGTCCATTCGGTCAACTTGAATGCGCCTGTGCCGATGAGCGTCGTCGTAAATTGTTGGCCTTCCTGCGCTTCAGTCGCTTTTTTCGAGAGAATCGGCTGCGTCATTTCTACGAGAAACGGTGAGAAGACTTCTTTGAGCGTGAATTTGATCGTATAGGGATCGAGAATCTCAATGTTCTCGACTTTGTCATACGCCGCCGCTTTCGGAGACTTCAACTCAGGGTCCATGATGGATTCGATGGTGAATTTAACGTCTTCTGCGGTGAACTCCGAGCCATCGTGAAATTTTACGCCTTTGCGGAGCGAAAAGATGTACGTTTTGTCGTCCGGGGTTTCCCATTTTTCAGCCAGATCAGGAATCAGGTTCGATAACGGGTCTTTTTTCACAAGGCCGTTCGTCGCTAATTGATACGCTCGAAAGGAATTGACATCCGTTCCGAGGCGCGGATCGATATTGGTTGGATTACTTTCCAAGGCGAGTTTTAGTACCTGCTCAGCCCATGCGCCCGACGTGAGCGTCAACGTCATCGCTACTAATGCGAAAATCATTTTCATATGTAAATCTTTGGATCGTCTCATCATAAAAATATCCTCCCAATTTTTTCTATTCTTGTTATAAGATGAATTAGACTTGAGTTATTTCTATCTCGGTGACTGACTCCCATATCCGATTTCTTACAATAATTGCGTAAAACAAGCTCCTGATTATTGAGTGACAAATTTATTTAAAAGATTATTGTCAACAATTGTTTCAAATAATACATCTTGAAGTATCACATTACCGTTTTCTCCTAAATGACAATGATCATAGAATAAATCAAATCCCGGAACAAAATTCTGACTTTTTTGAATGATCCTTGTATCAACATCAGCAACGGGGACTCTGTAATTTTTAGCAATTTCTGATACGATCATATTGGAAGTTTTGGTAGCTCTATGAGGTTGTAAATCAGCATCAAGCGCATTATCAAAACATTCTAAAGCGGTAGCATATTTTTTCTGATTGAGCAATTCCTCACAAGATGCATATATAGAATCATTAAGTGCTTTAAAAGGAGGTTGTCTTCTGTTATACGCGACTTTTGAAATCATCATATCAATTTTATTATTTTCAGCAAGCTTAATCATTTCTATAATATTTTGGCGATAATTTTTATACACTTCATTTTTATCAAAAGTCATATCCCAATTAACTCTAAAATCGGCAGAAAAAAACGGATGTCGTCGTTTTTCTATAAGATCGACATTTTTAGAAAGAAGCATTCGGGTTGTTTTATTGGTCACTAAACTCAATAACTGGTATAATTTTGAAACATCTTCCAACTTATTACTGATGTCAGATAAAAAATTTTCTTTAAAAAGCGTATCCCGTAAATATTTTTCTTCAAATTCATTATGGCCTGAATATAAAATAATAATATCGGGATCGTAATCTAAAATTTCTTGAAAATGGAGTAAGAGCCTTGTTGTTCCGTATCCCCCAGCGCTAATATTTATTATCCGAACAGTTTTGTCATATCCTTTTATTTCATGCTGTATTTTTTCTTTTAAATAGTCAGCCGTGCCAAGATGATGAACGCTGGAGCCTCCGACAAGAAAGACTCGTATCTCATTTTTATCTTTTTGGCAAGGGAATTCTTGTGGGACAAAGACTCCTGTCTTATTGGGTTTCGTTTTATAATAATCTCCGATTACATCAAAAATTTTATATTCAGAAGTAATATTAAATCCAATATCCGTCGGATAATATGAAAAATTTATCATTCTCAACAATAGTTCGGTGAACACTATGAATGTGAACACGCTCCCGAAACTCAAGATAATTTCCTTGTTATATCGTTTAATACCGCATTTCTTTAAGGATTCATAAATTGGAAAAACGGTTTTAATGAAGAGAAAAATGAGCGAAACAACCACTATTATTCTTACTATCAGCAATTGAAAATATTTTATATTCTTTCTTAAAAAAATTTCTATATTAGTAGGTTTTTTAGAAAACAAGATGTCAGGTGAGATACGTTCTTCTGTTTTTCCTGGAGGAGTCCATAAGGTTTCAAGAATACTATAGCCTCCGATCTGAAAATATAAGATAGTAATCGGATAACTTCCTTTTTTTAGATAGATTTCCCCTGATGACCTCGTTTTCCCATGCGCTCCGCCATTATCAACAATTCTACGTTCTCCGATTTCAAGAAAAGACCCGTCGTCAGAATTTGTTGCAAACTGATACACTCCTTCATTTTCAATAACGATCCAACCTGTCCATCTTACGCTATACGTATTTGTTGAAAGAAGATGTAATCCGCTTTCTCCTTTTAAATAAGGCATTTTATCAGTCTTCACAATTGTCGCTTGTCCTTCCCATTGAGAGTTTTTATAATACTCTCCTTTTATCCCCCATCTATATCGAAGAAGCACTAAATGCAACCCAATCAGAATACATAAAAGAAAAATTAACAATAGAAAGATGTGTTGAATTTTAATTCGATGCCGCAAAGATTTTATGAGCATGATTTTTTCCTAATTGTTTTGATTCTTGTATTTTAGGGGGAAATAGCTGTAATAACGAGTTATATAAAATGTGTGCGACATATTTATGTCCATCACGAGTATAGTGATCAGCATCAATAAAATAAAAATACCAAAATTTTTCGATTTCTTTTTCC
This sequence comes from uncultured Candidatus Moduliflexus sp., assembly GCA_964602655.1. Classification (GTDB taxonomy): domain Bacteria; phylum Moduliflexota; class Moduliflexia; order Moduliflexales; family Moduliflexaceae; genus Moduliflexus. Next base: position 32,333 of record CAZRSF010000019.1, on the reverse strand, counting down.
CCATTCTCCTTAATGTATGCAATCAAGTTACTATATGACATCGTCGGAGATAATGAATATTTTTGTATCATTTGATCTTTGAATTCTTGTTGAAGATATGCAAGCAAATCAATGGTGATAAAATCATTTTCCCTTGCAAATGTGTTTAAGATTTCCTGAGGATATGCGAACGAACTATCAAGATCAAGTTGGAAAGAGTAAGGAGAAATGAGTAAAATACATGGAATATTGCGTTCATTGCAGAGTGTAACTATTTTTTTTAACCATTTTAAGTATTCTTCCCAAGCTGTTTTAATTTTAGGATGATCATGATAGGTGACTAAATTGTCAAGGGCTTCTAATACTTCGCGTTCTAATGCATTTCTTTGTAAATCGGTTTTGGTGATGCTTTGAAATTTTATACGACTGATGATATCTTTTAAAAAAAGATAAAACGCACTATTCTGAGATAATAAATAATCATAATACGGAATGTCTTTAACACCATGATAATCCAAACCTTCTCCCCCGTGTCTTTTGGCTACAAGATAGGGCTCAGTGACATCATTGAGCGTATATTGTATGATAACGACATCTGGCTGAAATTGCAATCCGTTTCTAAGATCATAATATTCCTGCCATGCCGAATTTCCGGGACACCCCATATTCAAAACTTCTATATCCAAAGATGTCATATATTGATTAAGCTGATCTTCTAATACTTCCGAATATAATTCATATTGTAAGACATCTCCATGCCCGAACGTTATAGAATCACCTAACACGAGTACACGCAACATATTTGAGGATTTATTTATCTCAATATTTTCATCGCGAAATCCATAAGCGTTCGTGGTAATCTTTACCCCTCCATACTCTCCCTGATGGTTCGATTTCAATCGAAATATTTTATGTTTATCATACTCGAATATCCAATTATAATCCAATTTTCTTGGTGTATATTTGATTCGAGACAAAAATTCTGCGGTCACTCCGAAAAGAAGTATTGATGCAAGAGATAATGCTAATGATTGAATCACATATTTTAATGAAACCGTTTTAAACCAATTCATAAAGAAAATACTCGTGTAACCGATAAGAAAAATACCCCAAGCACCTGTGAGTATTCGAGGTAATTTTAGAACGATCTTTCTATAAAAGATATGAAGCCATGTCGGCTTCTGGGCAAATAATATATTATGGGGAATATACGTTCTGTTTTTCTTGCAAACTCCATAAAAATTCTAAAATATTATAGTCTCCTATTTGAAAATACAAAATTTCAATCGCATATATCCCTAAAATTCAAAACCGTTGCAATCAATTTCTTGAAATCGGACATATCTCAAAGAAAAAATTTTTACTCTTGCCCTGTCTTGAAGCGATCATCCAATTGCGCGGTTGTGACTAAAATATCGCGCGGGCGGCTCCCTCTGAACGTGCTGATAATGCCGTCCCGTTCCATGACATCAATCAAACGCGCCGCTTTGCTATGGCCGATTTTGAACGACCGGCGCAGCAGCGAAATAGACGCTTCGCCATTTTTTACTACGACATACGCCGCTTTCTTGTACAATTCGGCGTCGTCTTCTTCTGCGGCCTCACCCTCGGCGTGATAATTCAACACCGCTTGATCATACGAGGGTTTGCCGATCTTCTTCACATACGTGGTCAAACGTTTGATCTCTTTTTCTGACAAAAATGCCCCGTGCAAGCGCCGTAAAAACGACGTGCCCGGAAGCAAAAAAAGCATGTCCCCATCGCCTAATAAGAGGTCTGCGCCATTGGCATCCAGGATCGTGCGCGAATCCACTTTGGACGACACGCGAAATGACATTCGCGCTGGAAAATTAGCCTTAATCACGCCCGTAATGACATCTACAGACGGTCGCTGCGTCGCTAAAATCAAGTGAATTCCAACCGCCCGCGCCATCTGCGCCAACCGCATGATCGGTTTCTCGACTCCGGAAGCGACCATCATCAAATCCGCCAATTCATCAACAATAATCACAATATACGGCAAGATCGTTTCGACTTTCGCGCCAACCTCTTTGCCTTTCGGCGCCTCGCGAAGCGCCTCGTTATACTGAGCAATGTTGCGCACGCCCTTTTGCGCCAGAACGCCGTAGCGCCGCGTCATTTCTTCGGTCGCCCAGCCTAACGCGTTCGAGGCAAGCTGCGGGTCTTTTACGACCGGAATCAGCAGATGCGGGATATTGTCATAGACGCCGAGTTCCAGCATTTTCGGGTCAACCATGATAAAACGCACTTCTTCCGGCGTCGCGTGGAATAAAATGCTGCAAATCAAGGAGTTGAGACAGACGCTTTTGCCCGAACCAGTCGCCCCGGCAATCAGGAGATGCGGCATTTTCCCTAAGTCGGCAAAATACGGATGTCCGCCGATGTCTTTCCCTACCGCCAACACCAATTTCGACGGATGATTGGCAAAAGTATTCGTTTCGATCAAATCGCGTAAATACACGGTTTCGCGGGTTTTGTTCGGCACTTCGATGCCCACCACGTCTTTTCCAGGCACAGGCGCGACAATGCGGATGGATTCGGCTTTCAAGCCTAACGCCAAATCATCGGCGAGATTGACGATGCGGCTAACCTTTACGCCGGGCGCGGGCTGCACTTCGTAGCGCGTAATGACCGGCCCCGGCATGACGCCGACGACCTGCCCTTCGATGCCGAAATCCGCGAGTTTTTCTTCTAAGACTTTCGAGTTGGTCAGCAGGCTTTGTTTGGTGCCGGCATGTTGTTTCTCCGCCGGAGGAGAATCCAATAACGACGGCGGCGGCAACTGATACGCCTGATTCTGACCGGGAACAGGCGACTGCTGTTCGGGTTCGGCATCGGTTCCGGTGATTTTTCTTCGAAACAGATTCGGCAGCGATGTGCGTTTCGCTGGAATCGGGACTTCCTTCTTTTCTTGCGGCGGAGTGGTCTGCGGCGTAATAATTTCCGGAACGCGCACTGTCGGCGATTGTTCTTCGAAGATTGGAACCTGCGGCTTTTCCGGGATGAGAATATGCCGCAGAAAATGGATATTCAGGAGGAATCCTGCGATAATCAACCCGGTAATCAGCACCGTGATGCTGCCGAACACTTTCAAATATCCAAGCAGCAATGAGGCCAGCGCCGCGCCAAGAAAACCGCCGGGAGAATATTCTGTCGCCGCGCCCAACGTCGGCAGACTGAACAGGCCGCATAAACAAAGAATGCCGAGAGATGTTCCGGCTAAATTGCCGTAATTCGTCGCGCGCGGCGTCGGTTGGAAGCGGTCAATGCTGATGAGCAGCGTCAGCAGCGGGAACATGTAGGCGACAACGCCGAAAAAACGCAAGAGCACGCTGGCGATCATCGCGCCGACGACTCCGGCGATATTCTGAGTCGCGCCTTGATCCGAGAGGGAAGACGCATCGTCGCCATAATATGTCAATAAGCTGACCAACAGAAACAGCGTCAGCGCCCCGAAAATGATCCCCTGAATTTTATAATGGGAGTTGACATGCTCCGGCGGGGCAAGCGGATCGCTACCGGCGGCGCGTGGCGTTTTTTGGGCTTTCACCGATTCCATCGCGCGTTCGATGAGGCGTGATGCGCGGCGCGATTTCGCCTGCTGCGGCTTTGGCGATGGCGGCTTCTTATCCTTTGGTTCTTTTTTGTCCTGTTTCGCCATGAGACGTTGTTACTTGTTTTCCTCAGGCTGGTCGCCTTCCGACTGTTCCGAGCGCTCGACGCGAAATTCTTCGAATGGCGCTAACCGCCCTAAATCCTGATTGGTCGTATCGTCAATGTGGAAGATTTTCGCATCTGTCGGCGGTGCAAACGTGAAGAGCGTCGAATCAATCGGCTGATTCACGTCCATCTCGCGGTAGGCGATGAACACGCGCACATTATCAATCGGGCGTTCGATGTCTATTTTCGCAGGCAGCGGATAGCCGCCTTGCTCGCCGCGATATTCGTCGAAGCGCACATTGAGCAGCATTTCGCCGTTCGTGAGCATGTATTCCTGCACTTGCGCCACCATGCGATACTGCGTATCGAACCAGATGCGCTGGACGACATTTTTCCGAACCGAAATCCGCTCAAGATAATGGTAACGGCCTTCTTGAATCGCGACGCCCCATTCAGAGGTCACGTCATCGAGTGTCGGCGGATTGCCGGAAAGGACTAACAGAAAATCTTCGACCGAAAGATTGATTCCGCCTAATTTGAAGAGGTTTTCGCGCGAGGCGACGCCCCGGTATTCGGCGTTGTGTTTTTTGGAATAGAGCGACAGCATTTGGGTGTCTGATGTGAAAAAGATCGCGGGCTGGTCTAAAAATCCTAAGATTTCAAGGCGGAATCTGTCCGGTTTTTCCACGACAAACGCTTGTGTAAATTTATAGCGTTCGTCCCAATTTTCAATCTGCACTTTGCCGATGCCGGAAAGCGAATGAAAATGTTCGGTGCGTTCCATAATCGCCTGCGAAACCTCCTCGGTCG
>CAZRSF010000019.1:0-27853 GCA_964602655.1 uncultured Candidatus Moduliflexus sp. | reverse complement strand
TGTGGCGAAGTCCGAACCGACAGGGCTTAAGATCGGCGGAAGTACGGGAGGCCGCCCTGCGCATCCACCCAATATAAAAATTGCGCAGATGGTCAGAAGGAGTGCCAAAGCTTGCTTTGGCCGCCAAAGCAAGCTTTGGCACTCCCGATGGCGCTGAAACATGCTCGATGGAAATGAGAAATAACGAAGAATTTTCATGCGTATTATAAATACACATTCTCGATGTTTTCGAAAATGGTTATTGACCTTTCTGTTGTGTTGGCTGCGAGTCCGACGAGTGATGATTGCTGGCGGATTTCATTTTGGCATTGACGGCGTCAAGCTTTTTCTGCACCTCGTCTTTTGGCTCCAGTTCCAACGATTTTCGATAATGTTCCGCCGCTTTCTCGAAATTTTCCTTTTTATTGTAGGCGTCGCCCAAATGATCGTGGATTGTCGGATCGCTGCTCAACAGCGTCGCCGCGCGTTCCAATTCACGGATGGCGTCGTCGAGCATCCCTTTCTGGTAATACACCCAGCCGAGGCTATCCACAAACGCGCCGTTCTCCGGCTCGAACGACAACGCTTTCTGCACCTGTTTCAGCGCTTCATCCAGCCGAATTCCCTTTTCAGCGAGCATATACCCGATATAATTGTACGCATTCGCGTAGTCATCCTGCAATTCGATGACATGCTGAAACGCGGCCATCGCCTGCTCGAATTCTCCGAGCCGTTCCAATGCTGCGCCGCGATAAAAATTCAGCGCCACATGTTTCGGGTTTTTTTGCAGCCCTTCGTCGAACGCGGTTAAGGCGGCGCGATAATCTTTCCGTTCGTTATAGGCAAATCCTAAAAAGAGGTACGCTTCCGGTTCATCCGGGAACATCTCGCGATTCTCCTGAAACACGCGAAGCGCCTCGTCGTTGTAGTCGAGGCGGTCGAGCAACAGCCCGATCCGCATCCGCGCTTCATACGATGTCGGATCGATCTCGAACACCGTGCGCCAATTCGCTAAAGCTTCTTCGTATTGTTCGGTGCGTTCCAGGCTCAACGCAAGATAGGTCAGGGCGTCAATGCTTTTCGGATGGCGTTCGACGTAGGGGCGAAGAATGTTCGCCGCCGCCTCGTACTCCTTCAATTCATACCGCAGAATCGCCGCCTGCAAATCATACCGTTCGTTGCCGGGATCGCGTTCGCGCAGTTCCTCGACATACTGCGATGCCTCTTCATACTGCTCTAAGAACAGGTGGAGCTTGAAGATTTGCTCGATCAGACGGTCATCGTCAGGATTCATGGACAGCATGATCTCATAATTTTCCAGCGCGTGGATGTAATCCTGCTGCAACTCGTACGCTAAGGCTAAGCCGGAGTAAATTTGATAGTTGTCCGGGCTGAATTCCAATGCGCGTTGAAAATACTCGATGGCTTGAGGATACTCTTTGAGTTCAAGATACACTTTGCCGATATGGTAGATGGCATCAACGGAATTCGGCTGCGCCGCGAGGAGTTTTTGCAAGGTGTCCAGCACGCGCGGTTTGTCTTGAAGACGATTATAGACCTCGGCTAAAAATAAATAGCCGTCGAGTTCTTGCGGATCGGCTTCGATGACTTGTTGGTAGATCGCGGCGGCCTCCTGATATTTTTTCTGCCCGGTATAGATGTTTCCCAGGATCATCAAGGCTTGGACATTGGATGGCTGCTGCGTCAACACCTCTTGAATCAGCTTCTCGGCGTCATTTTCTTGACCGTTGCTGAGCAGCAGTCTGGCAAGTTCGAGCCGAAGATACTGCGACGTCGAGTCTATTTGCAAGGCGCGTTGGTAAAATCCGGCGGCCTCGTCGAAGAGATTGAAGCCGATGGCTAAGTTGCCCAATTGATAGAAATAGTAGGCGGTCGGCGTGGCAATATGGCTCGGCAGAATTTCGACGGCGTCGTCTGCGAGCATTTCCTCTTCGATTTCTTCCGGCGTATTGATGACATCGGGCGTTTCGATGGTTGCGCAGGAAACCAAAAAAAAGAGACTACACCACAGCGGCAGGATACACAGATATTTCGCGCAACGTTTCATGCGGTATTCCTTACATTCTGCTGTCATTCACAGCCGTCATGTCTCCCAAAAGCACACGTGTTTAAAAGAAGCGTAGAATTTCAATCTGCAATATGAGAGCGTGATGATTTCGTCAAGACTTTTCCATAACATCGAAAAGAAGATTATCGTTTCCCCGGCAGAATGTCAAGGAAATAGATAGCTCTCGGCAATGTCCGCGTCACGCAAAATTTCGGCGGTCTTGCGTGTCGGCAAAGAGCGCCGCGTTCACGACGAGCGCGGCCTGCTGCGGCAGCGACAGATGCAAGCTCTCCCACGCAATGAATCCGACCATACGAGAGGCGGCTCCGTGTTTGAGAAGGAGGTGCGATGTCCACCATTCCAGTCATCTCCGTCAGCGTCTGCGGCGTGCCGAAGGCGATGACGGTTTTCGTCAGGGCAGCGATTTCACGATGGCATGTTGTCAGCAAGATATTTTTGAGTCGTTATAAAAATATCTTCTTGCTGCGATCCGGGCATTTCTCTTGACAACGTTCTCAACGTAAATTTTCGCTTCTTCTGTTCTGTAAAACCTTATAATCTGCGGTAACTTTCGATAAACGGCAACCATAATGACCAAATTCCTCTTTTCTTTGTCATTGATTCTTTTTGGCATTTCCTCCGGGTATCTTCTTCAACAGCTTGCCCTGCGACAGCGCCTTTCGTTGCCGATGCCGCTGAACGACCTTCGCAACACGATGCAGAAGCTTGCCATGCTGCTGTTCGGCCCATTCACGTTTCTGGCCGCAATTTGGATTGTTGAAATCCCGAACCGCTCGCTGTTGATGCTCCCGGCGCTCGACATTCTCGGCGTGCTGCTCGGGGGCGGATTGGCCATTGCGGCGGCGCACGCGCTGCATTTGCCGCCGAAGCAGGCCGGCGCGTTATTCACCTGCGGCGCGTTTACCAATATCGGCTCGATTGGCGGGGTGGTCGCGTTTATCTTTCTGGATGAGCGAGCGTTTGCGCTGATGACGATTTATACGCTGCTCCAGCCGTTTACATATTTGATGATTGGTTTTCCGATTGCCAAAAGCTACGGCATGGCGGGAAATCCTGCGCGGATGGGCGCAGCGCGTTCATGGCGAGAATTCATGCGCGATCCCTTTATTCTGACCGGGTTGTTCACGCTCTCACTTGGCGGGTTGCTGAATATTTCCGGCGTTCCGCGCCCGCCGATGTTCGGCGCGATCAATGCCGTCTTGATCCCTGGAACGACCGTCATACTGCTGATGACCATCGGCATGACGCTGAAATTCAGCCGCGTCAAACATTATCTGCGGGAATGCATGATTATCGCCGGAATCAAATTTTTGTGCGTTCCGCTCTGCGTCTCGCTGTTCGCGCTCATGCTTGGCTATCACAGGATTGACGGCGGCTTGCCGATGAAAGTGATTTTGATTGCGTCTTCCATGCCGGTCGCCTTTAACGGTTTGGTCGCTTCATCCATTTATCACCTCGATCTCGATGTCACCAACTCCTGTTTTTTGTTCACGACCGGCGGATTGGTCGTAACCTTGCCGATCTTATATTATTTCATTCACCTGATCTAAAATAGGGGGTGAGTAACGTTCGAAAAATAACATCGCAGAGAGAACGCGGGTATGATTTTTTTTACCGCAATTGGCATAACTATTAGGTACAGCATTATCCAAGAATATTAATAGCAGAGAGCGGGACGATATGAGGTGTGCCGTTTCATCGTCAATGAAACTCTGTCAGGGTGCCGAACCTTGACAGAGTTCATGTAATTTCCCTCATATTTTTCTTGCCTGAAAGTAGCAATGGATTGTGCAATTGCTTCGATTAGCGGGCAAACGCGGCGTGACGATAATGATCGGATACGTTCGAAGAGTTCTTAGACGCAAACGCAAGATGCTCGTCGAAATCGCGTTCGACCACGTAACGCCACGTTTCAGGATGCGCTAACAGTTCTTTCACGAATTTCGTATGCAGCAGATGTCCGCCTTTATAGACTTTGATGTGTCCGCAGAGCGGATGTCCCAAAAACGCCAAATCGCCGATCAAATCGAGAATTTTATGCCGCACCGGTTCATCGGCGTAGCGCAGCGAATCGTTCATAACGCGATCCTGCGCAAACACGACCGCATTATCAAGCGAGCCGCCTTTCGACAGCCCCATTTTCCACAAATACTCGATTTCTTCGTACATGCAGAACGTCCGGGCGTGGGCAATTTCCCCCATATACAGCAGCGGCGTCATGATCACGCTTTTGGTCTGTGTACCGATCAACGGATTCGGAAAATCAATCGTGTAGGTGATTTTCAGCCCATCGAACGGTTCGACAGACAGCATACTGTCTTTATGGCGCACTTCCAACGGCTGCCGAATCTGCATGACGCGCGTGTTGCCGCGCTGATCAGCTAAACCGGCGTCAAGCAGCATATCCACAAAACAGGCGGCGCTGCCGTCAAGAATCGGCGGTTCGTTGCTATCGAGTTCGATCAGCAGGTTCGTAATGCCCAACGCGCTCACGGCGGATAGCACGTGTTCGATGGTTTTGATGCTTACTGCGCCGCTCTGAAGCGTGGTGGCGTAGCTTAAATCCCCGATATGTTCGGGGCTGACTTTGATGGTCGGATGTCCGTCAATATCTATGCGTTTAAACACAATGCCTGTGTGACTGCTGGCCGGATGAAAGGTCATATTCACCGGATTTCCGGTGTGCAGGCCGATGCCGGAACATGACACGTGTGTTTTAATCGTGTGCTGCGTATGCATACTGTCTCCTTGTCAACATGAAATTTTCCGAATTGTGATGAGAATGCACGTTGCTCCATGTATAAGCAAGAAGCATACCATCTCTGTTTTTCCCTTACAACAAAGCATTTCCGGGAGGATGATTGTCGGGGTGTCTGTTTTTTCATACAGCGCATGTCTATAATTTTACACAGTACGCCTCGCAGATTCTAACAACCTGCGAGGTTGTGGTGACGACAACGAAACCCTGTCATTTTTATTGACAAATGCCTCCGTATTCTTATACGCGGATCGGTTGAACGATGCTTTTTGTCGCAACGAACCGTATTGACTGCAAGAAACAAGGCTGTATCACGATGCAGAAGATGATGCAGAGCGCTCAAAAGGATGAACCACTTATGAAACGAAAAAATACGATTACCAAAGGCGTGATTGCTGTCGCAGGCTCTGGTACACGCTTTCTGCCGGCGACAAAGTCGCTGCCGAAAGAAATGCTGCCGATTGTGGATAAACCGATTGTGCATTATGTCGTGGAAGAGATGGTACAGGCGGGCATTACGGATATTGTGTTTGTGACGCGCGCCGATAAAAAGTCGTTAGAAGATTATTTCGATCAAAATGCCGTGCTGGAAAATGAATTGCGGTTGGCGGGCAAAACCAAATATCTTGAAAAAGTCGAGCGGATCGCGCAGATGGCGAATTTTATTTATATCCGCCAGAAAGGGCCGTATGGCAACGGCACGCCTGTCCTGAACGCCGCCAGTATCCTCGGCAACGAGCCTTTCGTGTTCGCCTTCGGCGACGATTTGGTCAAATCGGAGATTCCCTTCACCAAACAACTGATCGGGAATTATGAGCGGAATCAATCCGTCGTCATGGGCTGTCAGGAAGTGCTGCCGGAGGAAGTCAGCCTGTATGGTATTCTCAAATTGAAAGCGGACTCGCCGATTATGGAAATCGAACGGATCGTCGAAAAACCGAAGCGTGAAGACGCGCCCTCGCGCCTCAGCAGTTTCGGACGTTTCATTCTTGTGCCGGAAATTTGCGACATTTTATCGGAACTGCCGTTGGGAAAAGGCGGAGAACTCTGGCTGACGGACGCCATCGAAGAATACATCCGCCGAGGCAATCGCGTGGTGGCGCAGCCGGTGCAGGGCGGGCGTTGGTACACCACCGGCGATCCGCTGCATTTTTTGCATGTCACCTTAGAATACGCGCTCGATCACGAAGAATACGGGCAGGCGTTGCGCGAGATGATGAAACAGATCATTGGTTAAGGAGTCGTATGTCGAAATTGTATTTCGACACCCGCGCCCGATGAACATGGCGGACGCGGGTGGACGAAAAACAATTTCGTCCTACATGTACATGGGAGAGGACTCCGAGGTTTCCAAAACCTCGGAGTCCTGCTGTCAGTCGCTATGAAACAACCGATTTTGCTCAATACGATGGCGGATTGGGAACACGCCGCGCAGCACATCCCGCCGCAAGGACTCCTGCTCTTGAAATTCAGCCCGCGCTGCCCAATCAGCCGGGGCGTCGAACGAGACGTTGACGACTGGTTCGGCAGACTGAGCGAGGAACATGCGCCGTGTTACGTCAAGGTGGATGTCGTCAATGCGCGCGACCTCGTCCAGCAGCTTGCGCAAGCGCTCGGCGTGGCGCATCAATCGCCGCAAGCGATCTGGCTGAATGCCGACAGCGCCGTCGTCTGGAATGCCAGCCATTATTCAATCTCGACTACCGCGCTCAACAAACTTTTATCGCCGTAGTTAGGATGTTTATCTGTCAATTACGAAGATACACATGAGGTCGTCATGAAAAAATTATCATCGAAGAGCACCTTTTTTAACAAGAAAATAGTTCCAACTATTTGGTTTGGGATACTTGCCATTTTTATTATTACCTTCCTAATAGCGGGTGATGATAATGGACCCGGTGTCATGTTTATCATTATGCCGATTTTAATGGCAGTTTTCGGTTATTTCATCATGAAGAAAATGGTGTTCGATCTTATAGATGAAGTCTATGATGATGGAGATGCTTTATTATTTCGAAACTCAGGTAAGGAAGTTCGAGTGTTCCTGCAAGATATTAAAAATGTCAGCTACCAGACAATGATGAATCCACCGAAAGTGACATTGAGCATTCGCTATGAAACCGGGTTGGGAAATGAATTGAGTTTTTTACCATCTATGAGTTTCATCCCATTCAAAAAGAATAAAGATATTGAAGCACTCATAGACCGGATAGATCAAGCAAAGAGGCTAACAAAAGAATCAACATGGCTGACGGGACAACGCACCAACTCGTTATTTTAATCGTTAGAACAGCAAGAAGCGGTACAGCAGCAACGTTCTTGATTGAATGCTTGGCGACGTGATGCGTTTCGATGAGCAGCGTCCCAAGCGCGACAGAACAGGCAATATTCCTAACGATGCGTTTAAAGTTGACTTCGAGAAGGGCGCTAAGAAGAGGCCGCCTCGTCCGACACCATGATCGCCTTGACTGATGTCACTCTCTTTGCTTTTTCTCAGGATTCGTCACCCCTGTAAGGGTTTTAAACCCTGACAGGGGTAAATCTTGTTTTCACAGGAAACCACTCGATGTCATCGCAAAAGCATGTCACAAAAGCCGCCGGAGTCGTCGGATTGGCGACGATGGTCACGCGCGTTCTCGGTTATATCCGCGATATGGTGATCGCCACCGCGTTCGGCGCGGGGATGGAAGCCGACGCCTTTTTCGTCGCGTTTCGCATTCCGAATATGCTGCGCCGGTTTGTCGGCGAAGGCGCGCTCACCGTTACGTTTATTCCGATCTTTGTCGAAGAACAGCAGCAGAGCGAAGAACGCGCCTGGAAACTGACCAATACGGTCATGACGCTGCTGATGCTACTGCTGACCGCCATTGTCATCCTCGGCATGGTGTTCATGCCCGCCATCATCAAGGTCATCGCGCCCGGTTTCGACGCCAACCCGGAAAAATTCGCATTGACGGTCTCTCTGACGCGGCTCTGCTTTCCGTATGTTTTTTTTATCAGCCTCGCCGCGTTGGCGACCGGCGTCTTGAATTCGTTACAGCATTTTCTCGCGCCAGGTTTAGCCCCGGCGATGCTGAATATTGCGCTGATTGCGGCGGCGTTCTGGCTCTGCCCGCTGTTTAAAGATCAGCCGGTGACGGGGTTAGCGATTGGCGTTGTGGCGGGCGGCATGTTGCAATGGCTGTTTCAAGTTCCGTCAATGGTCAAGCGCGGCTTCCGCTATCGCATCAGTTTCGACTACAAAAATCCTGCCGTGCAGAAAATCGGCAAACTCCTGCTGCCGACGCTGTTCGGCCTTGCGATTCATCAAATTACGGTGTTTATCAATACGCTGCTCGCGTCGTATTTGCAGGAAGGGAGCGTCTCGTATCTCTACTACGCCAACCGCGTCCAGGAATTTCCGTTAGGTATTTTCTGCATGCCGGTCGCGACGGCGGTGTTGCCGACGATGTCGGCGCAGGCGGCGAAAGGGGAGCATGATCAGTTTCTCGACACGCTCTCGTTTGCCCTCAGAATGGTGCAATTCGTCACGATTCCGGCGATGATCGGCACGATTGTCTTGCGCGTGCCGATTACCGCCGCGCTCTTTGAGTATGGTCGCTTTACCCCGGCAGATACGCAGGCGACCGCGCAGGCGTTGTTGTGCTACATGCTCGGCCTGTCGGCGATTGCGGCGTCGCGGATTATCGTGCCGGTCTTTTATTCGCTGAAAGACACGCGCACCCCCGTCAAATGCGCCGTCGCCGCGCTGATTCTGAGCATTGCGAGCAGCCTGATTTTGATGAAGCCGATGCAGCATAACGGCCTCGCGCTTGCCAGTACGATTGCCGCTTTTTGCAATATGACGTTATTGATTTATGCGCTGCGCAAACGCTTAGGCCGCATCAACTGGCGTTCCATCGGCATTTCCACCGGGAAATCGGCGTTCGCGTCCGCCGTGATGGGGCTGTGCTGCTGGCCGTTTATCGGCGCGGCGTATGCGCATGAATGGGTGCTGATTCCGGCCATCGGCGTGGGCGTCATCGCGTTTACCGCCTGCGCGTGGCTGCTGAAATCCGATGAATTGGTCTTTTTGACCGATATGGTCGGGCAACGCCTGAAACGATTCAAGCGATAACATTTTGTCAATAGCATGATTTTTTTCTTGTTGTTTTTAATTGGTACAATATCCTGTACATGATTTTCGAAATAGATTGTTCGAACGTATTTCCTGAAAATATCAGATGCGCATAGCCTCTTGTTCTGATGAAACACACAGAGATCGAGGATAGGCTGCATCAAGAAATCCTATGCAAGCTGTCAGCATGTCAGAAGCTCGTAAACGACTGTTCGAATTACGCGAACATGTGGTCAATGATCATGAATCGGTCATCGTGACGCATAAACAGGGCAATATCGTGATGATCTCTATGGAGGAGTGGGAAGCCTACCATGAAACTCTTCGGTTATTACACGATACGGCAGCCTTGCGAGCGTTGTTTCAATCCTTCGAAGATCGGAAACAGCAAACAATTCGAGGAAAGTCTGTCGAAGAGGTCTTCGCAGACGTTCTGTCATAACGATGACGTGGAAGATTCGGATTCTTGCAAAAGCAGAAAATGATTTGGCATGGTTTCGGATGCATGAAAAATCGTATTATACCAAATGTTTCGACTTGCTCCGCGAGATTGCGCAAAACCCTCGTTATGGCACAGGCAAACCCGAACGCTTGAAATACTTCGAACAGGACGTCTGGTCTCGGCGCGTTTCGCACGAACATCGGATCGTGTATGTGATTTATTCCAAAGAAGAGGAAGTGGATATTGTTTCGTGCAAATCGCATTATGATGAATTTGTGTTATCATCTTGATTGTGTCAACATCTCCCCGATACATTGCCGATACGCTGCGCTTTCTCTGCCAGCAGCCCCGTACCGCCGGTTCTGCCTGGAACGCGACCGTACAGGAATTCCTCGCCGCTGAATTCCGTTCGATGGGGTATGCTGTTCGGCGGCAGGAATGTCCGTTTACCGGCTGGGAACTGCTCGAAGCGCCGCGTGGCGCGTTTTTGATGCCGACGCCGCGCCCGTTCTCGGAATGCCTGCCAGTCGTCTGGTCTGGTTCGACGCCCGGCGAAGTCGAAGGCGTGATTCAGCCCGGCGCGTTCGGTTTGCCGCAGTTCATCACCACATTCGAGGCGTATGATTGGGAACTCTTTCCGGTCGTGAATGAAAGCGGCGTGGTCGCCTGTTTATTGAGCAATGCGACCATCTGGCCGCAGCCCCGCGACGACGCGAATGATCTGACGCCGTATCTGATGATCGGCGCGGAAGACGGCGCATTCATCCGGCAGGCGTTGCGGCGCGGGCAAACCGTCCGCGTGAGGCTTGCCGTCCGTTCGCGCTATCTTCCCGGTCAAAAAATCGCCAATATCATCGCACAGCGCGGCGAATCGCCGTCCGTGATTATCGGAGCGCATTACGATTCGTTTTTCAACACCGTCGGCGCGCATGACAACGCGAGCGGCGTGGCGGCGTTGCTTTGCGCCGCGCACCGTCTGGCCGCGTCGCCATTCGCCGAGCGGATCGCGTTCGTGGCGTTCGACGCGGAAGAATGGAATAAATCGGGATCGTATCGGTTGATCGAAGATACTGAAATGAGTGGGCAATTGCAGAAAATTACGATGATGATCAATCTTGATTCGGTCGGCGTGGGAGAGGAAATTGTCGCTTTTGATCGGATGGACACGCTTGCGCCGTTCGACGCCTACCCGTTCGCGCGAAAAGGGGTTCACGCGATTCAAATCACCAGCATCGGACGCCAGCCGTTTCCGTACTGGCATCATCCCGGCGATAACCTCGCACTCATCGGTGACACCGGATACACTTTGATCAACAATGCGGCGAAAATTGTCGAACGTTTGGTAAAACCCGAATGAAAATGGGCGTGAAAATCCAAATTCAATCGCCCCCTGCAAGCGGATCGTTAGCCCATCTATGCCTTTTTCAGGCCGGTGTACTCTGTTGCCGCTCATGTCTAATCTCCTGGACATTTTCTCTCAAATACACAGAATCAGATTTCTCAGCAACCGCCAAATATTCTTCCAAATCCTCGCTATTGATCCAGTATAATGACCATAACGCACTGATACGCTGATACTCATCGGCTGTTTGCCATGAGAATTCAATCATCTCTTTTGTCCACACGGACTGTCTTTTTGCTGATTCCATCATGCAAATACGTTGCACATAATAGGATCGATCAAACGATAATTGATATAACAACTCATCAATTGCCATATCCGGGATGGCTGAAATACATTTTGCTAACTGCCATTTGGCATCCGAATGAGACGTTTTGACAGCATGTTGTGCCAGATGGCGAGCCAGTCGAAGATTTTCCAAAAGAACCTCGACGAGATGTTCACATTCATTATCGCGAGCGATAATATAGAGTAAATTATCGATTTGTTGTTCAGTAAGCATCTCTCCATTCCAGATATTCATATTTGAAAATTTTTCAAATTCGGTGTAAATAATCGCCCAATTTCCATAATCACATTCCCATTCTCCACTTCGCTGATAGATAGGGTAATGATCTGCCCATTTTTTAAAAGTCTGTATTTCTTCAAGTAGAGTATCCATGACTATCCCCAACTCACAGAGCATAAATGGGAGAAAATCACATATTGATTATACCATCTTGCCATTTACGATACCTATTTTTTTCAACGTTTTTCTTGATTAGTGAGACGTGGGCTAACAAGATATTTATGACGGCGATTGCGAAAAGATGCGTTTCACCTGATACGCGCCGAATAGTCCGCAGAACAGGCAGGCCGCGCCGGTTGCGCCGAACATCGGGGCTAAACCGATCCGCTCTGCCAGGATGCCGCTCAACCAGGGGCCGCTGAACATGCCGACCGCGTAAATCGCCTGATGCAACCCCATCGCGGTGCCGCGTTCGGGGTCGTCAACCTTGCGAATGCTCAATCCCATCAACACCGGATAACCGATGCCTGCGCCGAGGCCAAAGCAGCATTGCGCCAACAGGATGCCAGTGAACGAAGAACTGAGCGCGGCAACGGCGCATCCGGCGGACAGCGCCGACATGCTGGCGACAAGCAAGCGAAACAGCCCGATGCGTTTGATTAACGCCGTCGCGAAAAGCGTGCCGGAGATATTGATCAGCAGGTTCAGGCTGACCAGCATCCCTTGCATGACCTCGGACACGCCGACCTGTTTTGCTAACAACGGCATGAATCCGAATGTTGCGCCCCAGATCACGTGCTGGACGACGGCGTTGGACAGCGACGGCCAGAGCACATCCGGTCGAACGATCAGGCGGAAAATGCTGTCGAATGTCGGGCGTTTCGGTGGGCGGCGGACTTCTTTCACGAGAAGCATGGCGACGAATGCCAGCGCCGCGCAGAACATCGAGGCAAAAAACGCCAGCGGATAGCCACCGCGCTCATTTAAAAAGCCGGTTGAGGTTGTCCCGACTAAGCGTCCGGCTGAATTCACTAATGTCAGCAGCAGCGTGGCGCGAACCGCTTCTTCAGACGGAAACAGGCTGTTAAACGCCACGATGAGCACGACCCACGCGCTCGCGGCAATGCCGGTCAAGATTCTTCCGATCAGAATTTGCGCCACGCCGTCCGCCGTGCCCATCAGCCACGAGCCGACGCCTAACAACACGATGCAGGCGAGAATAAACAACTTGCGCCTGCCAAGCCAATCGGATACGATGCCGAGCGGCAAACGGAAACACGCCTGCCAGAGGCCATACATCGCTAACACGACGCCAATCATTGCCAGATCGCCGGTTTTGGTGCGGACATACACCGGCAGAGTCGGCATGAAGATATATTGCGCCATCCAGTAAAAAAACACGACGACGATATGCAACGCGAGCAGCAGCTTTCGATTATTCGGCATCTGATTGTCCTTGCGTATGCAGCGGCGGCTGCGTGTTGCGCCATTCCCGCATCTGGTCGAGATAGATGCGCCGCATGGTCAGAATTTCCTGATCGTAGCGCCCGTCGCGAAAATCCGGGAACGTCCAGTCGAACGGCTGGTAGTTCCCTTTGGAGTAACGCCCCACGAAATCGGCGTAAATGCCGTGATCAAGATAGATTTTCTGCCCCGCTTCTTTGGCGGAAGCCAGCACGATTTTGTTGTGATCCAAATAGCCCGCGTCGAGATTGACGATCCGTTTGCCGTCACGCGCCAACGTGTCTTCGATGTCGTTACACCGGAGTTTCATCCTGACCAATTCCGTCGGCGGCAGCAGCGCGGCGAACGACACCAAACGCCGATAGAGCGGAGTGCCCATCTCCGGCGCGTAGTACTCGCTGACATCGAACACATGATCGCGCCCCTCGAAGTCAATTTCGCCCCAGACGGCGGTCAATTCGCGTTTCGCCGATGCGAGCGCGTCAGGCGAGGCGAACAAAATTGCCACGTAATATTTCATCGGAAACGGCGGAAGTGCGTGTGCCATAATCAAAATCCCTGTTTAAAGGTGTCAGACACTTTCGAAGTGTCTGACACCTAATCATTTTTACACCTGACAATCGAAAACGCTTTTTTGATAATCGTCGGATGAATGCCGAGCGTCCGGCTGATGAAGTCGTATTCCTGATCCGGCGTCAACTGGTGTTTCGTGGTGCGCGTGTGGTCGCGAATCCGCAACTGATTGCCCTGCAAATATTGCTGCACGCCATGACGCTGTTTCGTTAACACGGGATAGGTCATCATCTCCCACGCGAACGACCGTTCCCAAGCGCGGCCAAATGTCGCGCCATCCACCGGATTGACTTTATACGTCAGGCGCGATTTGCGGCTGTTGTTCACGACGGTGAAGAGTTCGACCTTTTGCCCCGCGTCCTGCGGCACGAGTTCGAGCGTGTTGAAGCCATGCGTGACGGTCTGCGGCGCGAGCGTCGGCAACGGGATCGGCTCATGAATCAGGTAGCCGGGGTCAAGCAGCAACAGCCCGGCGTCTTGCGGAAAGACAAGGGCGCAATGCGTTTCGACGCCGTAATGCCGGTCGGCCAGAATCGGGTGCGCCTCGATGCCGCACGCATTGAACAGGGCGATAAATGCGGCGGTCAGAGAAAAGCAGGTGCCACCCGCGCCGTAATGCAAATAATCGCGAATCACCTCGTCCGGCAGGCGTTTCGCGCTGCTTGCGCTGATGACCGCGTCGGTTTTGATGATTTTCGTCAAATTCTCGTATGGCATGTTGGCGAACGCGGCGCAGAGTTTGCTGATAATGGTCGCCTGACTCTCATGCGCGAAGTCAATTCCGGCATGTTGCCAGAAGGCCGCCAGCGTCGCCTGATCGGTGATCATAAAATGCGGATCGGAATGAATCATTAATGAAAAATATCGATATTTTTTCAACCCTGCCAGGGTTCGAAACCCTGGCAGGGTTAGGGTTCGGATGAATTAAAAGATGATATTCATGCGTTCTTGTTGATGCTATCAATCCTGTCAATAACAAAAGAATGCTTACCGCGTCAATTTCATGTAATAACGCGGCAGCAGACGCCGCAATTCCTGAATCGAATTGAGGATGACGAAACGACGCTCCGGGAACATCAATTCGAGGTCGCTGCGACTGTTTTCCTGCGTGGAGACGCAGAAGGTGATGATGCCCTGCCGCCGGTTTTCTAAACACGCCATCCGCACGTCATGCTGCGCGTAGCGGGTTTCCGGGCTGTAATCTTTATCCAACGGTTTGCCGTCAGTGATGATCAACAGCAATTTCTGCCGCGCTGATTCCTGCTGCAAACGATACCCGGCGTGACGCAACGCCGCCCCCATGCGGGTCGTACTCATCGGAATCGCGGACAACACCCGCGACCAGCTGGTTTGATTCCAGTCGTCTCCAAAATCTTTGAAGATGAGAAATTCGCAGCGTTCGCGCCCGTTGCTGCTGAAGCCGCAAATCGCGAAACGGTCACCGACCGCTGCCAATCCCTGTCCTAAAATGACCGCCGACTGTTTTTCGATGTCGAGCGTCTTCTGCTGCGACACCATTTCGCCCGTCGAGCCGCTGATGTCGAGCAGCAGCAGCGCGGCCATGTCGCGCCGCCGGATGCGTGGCCGCTCGAAAAACCGAATCGGCGGGGCAGGCTCGCGTTTCGACGCAATGACATAGTCCACCAACTGATCCGGGTTGATGTCGTCTCCTTCCGGCAGGCGAGTTTCTTTGCGCGTCTCCTCTGGCTTAAGCAGTTCGAAGACGCGCCGGATGCGTTCCCCTTCCAGCAGCGCTTCCGCCGACACGGTGTATGGCTTTTGGTAGGGCATTTCGCGCTCATGCACGGCGCAATGGCGCGGCAGATAGCGATGCTGCTCCTGATGCCATTCGTGATACAGATAGCGCGTTCCGCGTGGATCGTCGGGCTGCGCCGGAAGAATAAACGGCGTGGAAGGAAGTTCGACGGTTTCCGCGAACAGATGCGTCGGACTCAGCGACGGCGACATCGCGCCGCGCAATGCGCGAATCTGCTCATCTGACGGCGGAATGCTGAGAACGGCGTAATACATAAAATCGGGCAGAAAACCGAACGGACGCAGCAGCCGTTGCGCAGTTTCAGGGCAGGCGGCGACAAGCGCGTCGGCGTCGAAATCGCGAACAAGATCGGCAGTCTGAAAAACATTTTGGCATGTCGCGGCTTGCTGCCGCAGACATTCCGCGAATTCGGCGCAAGGCGCGTCTTTGGCAACAATTCCACGCAATGCGTCAAACAGCAGGCGTTCGATGTCGCCGATGCGTTCGGCATGCCGGGAAACTTCTGCGTTCAGGCCGAATTCGAGCAGACGGCGGCTGCCCGGCCAGGCGTTTCGAATCGCGCTGACCACTCGAAGGTATTCGAATAGCTGAAAAAGATTCTGGCGTGGCAGCGACGTTCCGGCGAGTTTCGCGGCGTTCGGATAGTCAGGATGTCCATGAATGCGCGGGAAGCTTTCGAACACCAGCATTCCAGCGGCGATGACGGTTTGCAGCAGATACCATTCGCGGTTGGTGGCGCGCGCTGGAAAATCGCCGACGCTTCCCGGCAGATAAACGCAGCGATGCAGGCAGATCAAGCGCGTCTGGCGTTCTGTGGCGAGCGGCGACGGCAACTCTCGCAGCGGCGCCACCGCGATCTGTTCGCCGGTCAACGCAAACAGCAGCGTTTCCAGTGCGTCGTCAACGTCACTGAGCCGGCATTCCCTCAGCAAACGCGCCATGATCGCCTCGCTGTTGGACATCCGGCATTCCAATAATTGCTGCGTCATCAGCGGATTAAAATCGCAGCAATCCAGCGCTTCTTCGAGATAGAGGTCTATTTCGTCAGCATTCAGCCGCTCCGCCAGCAATCGCCACCCTCTCAGCAGCGACAGGGCAAAACGTTCGTGCATCGTCAGCAGCCGTCGCAGCCACGAATGCAGATGATGCGCCTGCTCCGGCGTCGCGCCGAATCCGCCGCGAGCCATTGCGGTGAAATATGTCATGCCCGCATATTCGCTGAGATGCGCGAAGCGCAATCCGAACGACATCGCGTCCGCCACAATCGCGGGAAGTTCGAACATCCACGCCATTTCCGGCGCAAGCGCTTTCAGCGCGGCTTGCATGGCAGATTGACATTCTTGCTCGGTTGCTGATTGCAAGGCGGAAAGAGAACGCGAGACGGCGGCGGCGCGATCTGATTTCAGCGCAAGTTCGTCGCGTACGCGGCGGAGGACATTACATAAAAGTTGTTGCGAATTGCCGTTCATAACTGTCGCTGTGGGAAGGGTTCTCGTGGTATTAACACAAATGAATAATGCTGTATTTCAATCAATCAAGAAAAAGTCAATGAAATCGTAGGGGATTTTATGGATAAGGAGGGAATCGCGCGCGCAAAATTCAGACGAATGCGCAAAAAAATTTCCGCTTTCTGAGAAATGCTATTTCCGACAAGGTTTACAACGATTGACTGTCAGAGGTTCCACCGGGAAGAAACCCGGCGTTATTGCGTTCGTTCCAGGCTGACGAATCTTTTCTGTTCGGACGTATTGTTTCTGTTCGATGTCATCGCGGAATCCGTCCGAAGATGCGCGTCAAAGACCCAGCCCCGGCCACACGGCGACTGCGCATAGACCCAATGTCCCTGAACGCCGTTGACTTGTTGAAGTGTGGATTGCCCGCCCCATAATATCACGAACGTATTATGCGGCAGCGTCGCAATCGCAGGCGCATACAACGACGGTCGCATTTTCAATTCCACGCCGTTGACGGCGTTTGTCCAGGCTCGCTGACGCGGTTCGGCGGCAGCAAGCGACGATACGAACAGAAAGGAAACAACAACACTGACAAACATGCGATATTTCATCACAGGAACCTCCTGAAATTAGGCGATACGAATATGACGGTTTACACACTGTAACTCGCGTAATATTCAATCATTATGCCATGTCAGGAGGCCGCGCTGCGTTCGATAGCGGCTACTGTTCGAAATAGAGACCGACAATATCCATAATCGAGCGCATGATGTCGCCATCATCGGTCAGCGTGTGGGTAATGGCGCAGCGGCAGGCGTCATACGGCGGCAAGCCTTGCGCCATCAGACGCCCGACATAGACCAACAGGCGCGTGCTGACCCCTTCGTCAAGGCCGAATTCTTTGAGTTGGCGAATCTTCGCGCCCATATCCGCAAGGCGGCGGCTGATCTCCGGCGACAGGCCGGATTCGCTTTGAAGAATCGCCGTTTCCGTTTCAATTGCCGGATGCGTAAACATCAGACTGACAAAGCGCTGTTTCGTCGAGGTTTTCAAGTCTTTGACAATGCTCTGATAGCCCGGATTATAGCTCAATACCATCATAAAATCGGGGTGCGCCCGGATGACTTCGCCGGTTTTGTCAATGTATAACATGCGGCGGTCATCGGTCAGCGAGTGAATGATCACGACCGTATCTTTCCGGGCTTCGACGATTTCGTCGAGGTAGCAGATGCCGCCGTGACGCGCCGCTAATGTCAACGGCCCGTCCTGCCAGACCGTTTCGTCGTCTTTCCAGAGGTAGCGTCCGACAAGATCGCCAGCGGTCAGGTCTTCGTGGCAGGAAACCGTAATCAGCGGCAAGCCGAGACGATAGGCCATAAACTCGATGAAGCGCGTTTTGCCGCAGCCGGTCGGCCCTTTGATCATCATCGGGATACGGCTCTGAAACGCCGCCCGAAACGCCTGTTCTTCGTCCGCTTGCGGAATATAGTTCGGCGGCGCGGGAATCAAAAATTGCTGAATAATATCGCGAGTATCCATCGTCTGCTCCCCCCTTAATTCGCCCGAATCTCCGAAAACGGCAGATCATAGCGCCGCGCCGCAATCGTGCCGATCTGCTCCGGCGTTTTGCCGGTAATCGCCTGCGTGATTTTTGCGGCGTGAACATGGCAATTCTCGATAAAGAGCCGGTAGCGCTGCTGCAAACCTGCCGCCGCCGTGCCAGCCATAAACACGCCCGGCGCGTCGGTTTCCATCGTCTCCGGGTTGCAAACCGGCATCCGATCTTCGCCGCACAGCGTCGCGCCGACCTGCTCCAATAAGCGCGTATCGCCGACAAAGCCGGTGCACATCAAGACGAAATCCGCAGCATGTTCGACCCGTTTACCGTCCTTGACATGCGCCAATACGACCTGTTCCGGCGTAATCTCTACCGGCGTGGTTTCCGCGTAAAATGTGATGTTTCCAAGCCGAACCTGATTTTTGATGTCTGGCAACAGCACATTTTTGACAGACAATTCGTCGAATTCCGCGCGACGGTAGCTGATTGCCACTTCCGTGCCGGAACGCCAGCAACGCAGCGCGGCTTCCACCGCCGAGTTGCGTCCGCCAACCACCAATAGCCGTTTGCGAAAATATGTATGCGGATCGCTGAAATAATGACTGACATGCGGCAACTCTTCGCCCGGAATGCCGAGGCGGTTCGGATAGGTCATATCGCCGGTCGCCAACACGACGTAGCGGCATTGATACGTCTTTGCGCCGGTCAAGGGCGCGGTCGTGACGCGGAAGCCGGTTTTCATCCGTTCGATCTGCGTCACCGGCTCATACGTGTTGACGCGCAGATCAAGCTGTTCCACGACAGCGCGCAGATAGGCCAAATACTCCTCGCCCGTGATGTTGCGTTGATGCGTGTTCTGCATCGGAATCCCCGCGATTTCGATCCGTTCCGAGGTGCTGAAAAATTGCGTGTTGCGCGGCCACCACGACATCGTGTAGCCGATCTGTTTCGCGTCGAAATGCAGATACTCCGCGCCGCCGCGTTTGAGACACGCCGCGACTTCCAGCCCAATCGGCCCCGCGCCGATAATAATCGTTTCTGTTGTGATCATGCGTTTCCCTTCTTTATCAAAAACCCAGTCAGGGTTCGAAACCCTGACTGGGTTGAATTCGACATATCCTTTCTTACACCAACCCTTGTCGTTCAATTCAGGACGCCTGCCGGAATTGTCAAGCGCGGCGGCGGAAAAATTGTAGAGCGAAACTGTAGTTTCGCCCTACGCAGCAAAACGGAGATAGGCGGCAGGCACGGCGTCGGTCAGCCAGACGCCATTGGCGGAACGATAGAACAGAAAGCCGTCTTGAGCCATGCGCCCGGCCAGCACGGTCAACACCATCGGCTTGCCATGCCGCTGACCGACTGCCGTCGCCGTGACTTCGTCGCTGGATAGATGCACCTGTTGGCGGCTGCCGGGACGCAAGCCCTGTTCGCGGATTGGTTCCAGAAAGCGGGTCGCCGTGCCATGAAAGAGCAGTTCCGGCGGCGTCAGCGGCGCAAGGCCGAGGTCAACCGGAAACGAATGCCCCTGACTGGCGCGGATGCGCAGGCCGTCGTCGCTGAACGCAAACCGCTGTTTGTCGTTCTGCGCCACAATCGTTTCCAACAAGGCGCGATCCAGCGGAAACCCCTTCTTCTGCGCCGCCGCCAACACATCATCAACCGCCACCCATCCGCCGACATCCGGCGTCAAACCAACCGACTCCGGCTGATGGCGCAGCACGAAACTCAAAAATTTGCTGATATTCACAAGCGATGTTTGCATATAGTGTTTTGACAAGTTTAAGGTGACGGGTCGGAAGGCTTAACCCTGCCAGGGTTTGAAACCCTGGCAGGGTTGAACCCGTCAGGCAAATGTTGTCAGAACAGTAGCTCAAAGCTGTCAGGCGCTTCGGAAGTGTCTGACAGCTATCGAATGTTTGATTGAATCAGGAAATGCAGCCGCAGCAGGTGCAATTCGTCGTAACTGACCTCTTCGTTCAGCGCCTCGAAGACCGGCTTCAGACGTTCCGCGCCGATTTCCCCGAACACGCTCAAGACGCGCTGCTGCTGCGCGGGCGATAAGGCGGAATAGGCGAGCAAATTTTCGTCGGAACGCAACGCGCGCCCTTCGAGCAAATTTTTGTGCAAATGATCGAGGATCGTCGCGATTTTCACCCGATATTCGTCCATCAGGTTTTGTACCGATTTGCCCGTATTGAAGGCGTCGCCGACAATGTGATGTCGCAGCATTTTCGTGCTTTTCGGAATATCGTCGCCGAGGCTTGCGCCGGTTTTCGGGCGTTCCGCGAGTTGATGCGCCTGGCAATGCTCGCGGAGCAGGCTCAGAAAGGTCTGACCATAGCGTTCGTATTTGATCTCGCCGACGCCGTGAATCGTCCGCAAACTCTGTTCGCTTTGCGGAAAATACGTCGCCATTTCGATCAAGGTTTTGTCCGGGAAAATCGCGTAAGGCGGCACGTTATGCTCGTCGGCAAGCGCCTTGCGCCGCTGCCGCAATATGTCGAACAGGTCGCGATCATAGTCCTCTTCGTTCGCGCCGCTTGCGTTCGCTGCGCGCTGCTGCGACGCTTCGAGGCTGGCGAACACCTGCGCCTTGCCGCGCATCACGTCCCAGGCTTTCGGCGTCAATTTCAGGCTGCCGAATTCCGGGTCTTGTTCCAGCAAATCCTGCTGCTGAAATTGGCGCGACAGGAAAAACCATTGGGCTTTCGAATATTCGAGGCCGATGCCGTAAGTCGAAAGCTGCTGATGGCCGAATTTGATGACTTTTTCCGCTTGCGAGCCGCGCAGCACGTCAATCACATGCCCGGCGCCGAACGTTTCGCCCGTGCGTTTGACGCAGGAGAGGAATTTTTGCGCCGGAATCGTGACATCCACGAGCGGCTGCTTCTCGGTCAGGCAATTGTCGCATAAGCCGCAATCGCTCGCCGTCGGCTGCTCGCCGAAATATTTCAGCAGCGGAATGCGGCGGCATTCGTTCGTCTCGGCGAATCCGACCAGCGCGTTGAGATGCGCGAGGGCGACGCGTTGTTCGCGTTCATCTTTTTGAGTGATGAACGATTTGATTTTCCATAGATCGCCATAGCCGAACAGCAGAAGGCAATGCGCCGGCAGCCCGTCACGCCCGGCGCGTCCGATCTGCTGATAATAGCCTTCGATGTTTTTCGGCAGATCGTAATGCAGAATGAACCGGATATTCGGCTTGTTGATGCCCATGCCGAAGGCAACCGTCGCCACCATAAGCGCGATGTCGTCCCGAATGAACCGCTCCTGATTTTCGTGGCGTTCGGCGTCGGAAAGTCCCGCGTGATACGGCGCGACCGAGAATCCGCGCAGGCGCAGCAGCCCGGCGAGTTCGTCCACCTGCTGGCGGGTCAGGCAATAAATAATGCCGGATTGATTCGGAAATTGCGCGAGGAATTCGAGCGTTTGCCGCACCGGATCGGTTTTCTGTGCCACGTCAAGGCGGAGATTATGGCGGTTGAAACTGGCGATGAAACGGCTCGACGCATCGAAATTGAGGGTGGCGGCAATATCATTTTGCACCTGCGGCGTGGCGGTGGCGGTCAGCGCAAGGCAGACGGCGGATGGAAACTGTTGGCGCACTTCGGCAAGCTGGCGATATTCAGGCCGAAAATCATGCCCCCATTCCGAAATGCAGTGCGCCTCGTCAATCGCGAAACATTCGACCTGCCGCGACGCCAACAACGCCCGCGTTCGCTGCATCAGGAGCGTTTCCGGCGCTAAAAACAACAGCTTCGCTTCGTTCCGCGCAATCCGCCCGACGCCTTGCTGATACTCCTGCGCGGAGAGGGAACTGTTCAACACGACCGACGCGACGCCGAGTTCCGTCAATTGCTGCACCTGATCTTTCATCAGGGAGATCAGCGGCGAGACCACGATCGTCAGCCCGTCGAACAGCAGCGCCGGGATTTGATAGCAGAGCGATTTGCCGCCGCCGGTCGGCATGATCGCCAACGTATCCTTGCGTTGCAGGACATTCGCGATGATTTCCTCTTGCAGCGGGCGAAACTGGTCATAGCCAAAAACGTGTTTAAGAATCTGACGCGCTTGATGTATCATGCTCTGAATATTTACTCCCAGCCCCCCCAACATATATGGATTTCATGCGGCGAAGCCGTAAACTCCCCTCCAGGGAGGGGTTGGGGGTGGGTTTTTGACGCTGAGATGCTGCCAACCTGAACAACCCACCCCTTGCCCCTCCCAGGAGGGGAATCTGTCGCCTTTGGCGGCATTTTAGGGCAGTGAAACAATGCAACAAAAAAGGCTGTTTTCCTTGACGGAAAACAGCCTGAAAAGTGGCTCCCCGGGCCGGACTCGAACCAGCGACCAATTGGTTAACAGCCAATCGCTCTACCGACTGAGCTACCGGGGAACATTTCTTCATCAATCGGATGAGCCAGATCCTATGCACCCCGCAATTATTGTCAAGCTTTTTTTCGCAAAACTTTTGCGCGATAAGAGAGATTTTCGTTGACATCCGAGAATTCTCCTGTTTGATTTTAACGCAATACAGCCGACGTTTAAGAAAACAAAGTAACTGATGTTATGCAGCAGGTTCGACTCGATGACGATGAATTCCCCTCCTGGGAGGGGGTATGGGCTGACAGGCATGGGTTTTTGCCCTGAAAGGGCACAGGGATAAAGACAGCGGTTTCAACCGCTGGTGAGCGCCGCGACGATGCCCGCCCTGAAAGGGCGATGGAACGCCTTCCTGCGCCCTTTCAGGGCGCGGAGAGATGCACCGTGTTCCAGGGGATGAATCCCCTGTCTGTATTCTCCTGCCCTTTCAGGGCAAAGACGACGCTTCGGTAAAACACCCGTACCTGTAAGCCCCTTGCCCCTCCCAGGGAGGGGAATCGCGTAGATGCTGCGTAACGTGAGTGAATAATGCAATTACAGAATCGGAGTGTTTCCGCGGAGCACAACATGATCTACACCGATTATCAGGCGAAATATGTCGCCTACGAATTGACGAAACGCCATGCGGCTGGCGATGTCGAAAAATTAGCGGGCGCGTTGGTGGATGCGCGGGTGGATTTGAACCCGCATCAGGTGGACGCCGCGCTGTTTGCGTTTCATTCGCCCCTGTCGAAAGGGGCAATTCTGGCCGACGAGGTCGGATTGGGCAAAACTATCGAGGCCGGGTTGGTGATGTCGCAGCGCTGGGCGGAGCGCAAACGCCGCATTCTCGTCATTACGCCCGCCAACCTGCGCAAGCAATGGCTTCAGGAATTACAGGAAAAATTCTTCCTGCCCTGCCGCATCCTCGAAACCGCGTCCTATAACCGCCTCCGCAAAGCGGACGCCAGGCGCAATCCGTTCGATCCCCGCGAACCGGCGGAAATCGTGATCTGCTCCTATCAATTCGCCCGCAGCAAAGCCCGCGATGTCGGCAGCGTCCCCTGGGACCTCGTGGTCATTGACGAAGCGCATCGCCTGCGTAACGTGTATAAAAAATCGAACAAAATCGCGAACGATTTGCGCGACATGCTCAAAGACATTCACGATAAGCTGCTGCTCACCGCCACGCCGCTGCAAAACTCGCTGCTTGAACTCTACGGATTAGTCAGTTTTATTGACGAGCATGTCTTCGGCGACCTCAAAAGTTTTCGCGATCAATTCAGCGATTTGAGCGATCCGCAGACGTTTCAGACCTTGAAAGCGCGGTTGCAGCCGATCTGCAAGCGGACGCTGCGCAGCCAGGTGTTGCAGTACATCAGATACACGAAACGCCAGGCGATGACGCATCCCTTCACGCCGAGCGAAGATGAATGGTATCTGTACACGCTTGTATCGGAATATCTGCGCAAGCCGAACCTCGTTGCGCTGCCGGCAAGCCAGCGCCAACTGATCACGCTCGTGCTGCGCAAACTGCTCGCCTCGTCAACCTTTGCGATTGCGGGCGCGTTAGACACGATGCTGCGCCGCCTGCGCCAACGCCTGACCGCCGCCATAGAGCCTGAAACGCCGCTTGACGTGGAATTGGGCGACGATTTCGAGGAATTGGACGAAATGGCGGACGAATGGAGCGAGGAGGACGACGAGCCGGAACAACTGACCGGGGCGGAACGCGCCGCGCTGGAAAAGGAAATCGCGGAATTGCAGGCGCTCTGCGATCTTGCCAAAGAGATTGGCGAAAACGCCAAAGGCGCCGCGTTATTGAAAGCGCTGGACATCGGCTTTGCGAACGCGGCGAATTCCGGGGCGGCGCAAAAGGCGTTGATTTTCACGGAATCGAAGCGGACGCAGGAGTATCTGCTGCGCCTGCTGGCGGAGAGTCCCTATCGCGACGGCATCGTCCTGTTCAACGGCTCGAACAATGACGACCGTTCCAAAACGATTTATAAAGAATGGGCAGAGCGTCACAACGGCACGGATCGCGTCACCGGCTCGCGCACGGCAGACATGCGCTCCGCGCTCGTGGATGAATTCCGCGAACGCGGCCAGATTATGATCGCGACCGAAGCCGGGGCCGAAGGGATCAACCTGCAATTCTGCTCCCTCGTCGTCAACTACGATTTGCCCTGGAATCCGCAGCGCGTCGAGCAGCGCATCGGGCGCTGCCATCGCTACGGCCAGTTGCATGATGTGGTGGTGGTGAATTTTCTGAATCAGAAAAACGAGGCCGACCGCCGCGTCTTCGAACTGCTTGAAGAGAAATTCCGGCTCTTCGAAGGGGTGTTCGGCGCGAGTGACGAGGTGCTTGGCGTCGTAGAATCGGGCGTGGCGTTCGAAAAGCGGATCGCCGACATTTATCAGCATTGCCGCACGCCGGAAGAAATCAACAGCGCCTTCGACGCGCTGCAAACCGAATTGAGCGCCCAGATTCAGGACGCCATGACGCAGACGCGCCAATCGCTCTTAGAGCATTTCGACGACGAAGTGCGGGACAAATTGCGAGTGCAGGCGCAGACCGCGCAGGCGCAGCTCGACCGCTACGAGCGGATGTTGATGCAGTTGACGCGCTACGAACTTGACAGCCACGCCACGTTTCACGACGCCGCCGCGTTCGATCTGCATGACTCCCCGTTCATCTGCGCCGAAATTCCGGCAGGACGCTACGAATTGCCGCGCCGTTCCGGGGAAGCGCATTTGTACCGCATGGCGCACCCGCTCGCGCAGCAGCTTTTGGAGCGGGCGAAACAGCGGACGCTGCCGCCGGTGGAATTTATCATTGACTATACCCATGCCGAAAATAAAATCAGCGTGTTAGAGCAGCTTCCGGTCAAACAGGGCTGGCTGCGGCTCTCGCGCCTGCGGGTCGAATCGCTCTCGCAGCCCGAAGACGCGCTGATCTGGGCGGCGGTCTGCGACGATGGGCAGGCGCTCGAAGACGACACTGCCCGGCGCATGTTCGCGCTTCCGGCGCAGGCGGGCGACCCGGCGGCGGACGCTCCGGCCATATTGGCGGAACAGACCATCGCGAAACAAAACGCCGTGCTTCGCGCCATCAACGAGCGCAACGCCGACTTTTTCGACGCCGAAATCCGCAAGCTCGACGCCTGGGCGGAAGACCGCAAGGCGTCATTGGAACAAGAGATCAAAGACTACGACCGGCGCATCAAAGAGGCTCGCCGCGCCGCGCAGATCGCGATTTCGCTTGAAGAAAAACTCGCGGCGCAGAAAGATGTCAAAGCTCTTGAAAAAGAGCGCAGCGACAAGCGCCGCACCCTGTTTGCCGCGCAAGATGAAATTGACGCGAACCGCGACAACATTATCGCCAGCACCGAAGCCCTGATGACGCAGACCCACGACCTGACCGAACTCCTCTGCGTCCGCTGGCGGCTTGTATGATCAGCCCTGAAAGGGCGCAATATATCAGCGCAGGGCGCAACCCTGCGAAGGAGAGCATGATGGAAGCCTATAAATTCGAAACAACAGTGGAAGAAGATGGAATCATTCACATTCCTGAAATCGCCCGGTTTGCTCATCGCAATGTCGAAATTTTTTTAGTGTTCGAATATCCTGAAACTCCGCCGGAGAGCGCGCATCAACACCGCGTCGAACAGTTTCTCGATAAATGGACAGGGGCGCTGAAGGGAAGCGAGCCTGATGAGGCGAAACGTGACTATCTTCGAGGAAAATACGCATGAAATTACTGCTTGACACCAATGTGATTCTGGATATTTTGCTGGAGCGAGAGCCATTTGTCCGTGATGCCGTTCAACTCGTGAACATTGCGCAGCAACGGTCATTTCAATTGTTCGTGACCGCGACGACCATCACCGATTTGTATTACATCACGCGCAAAGAAAAGGGAAAAGAAACGGCGCTCGCATTGATTGAAGAATTGCTGGATATTGTGGAGGTCGCATCCGTTGACAAACATGTCGTGCTGCAAGCGTTGCGCTCCGGCATGTCGGATTTCGAAGACGCCATTCAAGCCTGTTCCGCAAAACAAGAAGCGATTGCCACGATTATTACCAGAAATGAAAGCGATTTCATCGCGTCGGGCTTGCACATTTACAATCCCGAAGCGTTTTTGCAAACATTTCAGCCCTGAAAGGGCGGCATACATCAGCGCAGGGCAACGCCCTGCGAACGCGAACGCGAACCGCATTCGCCATCACAGCATCGCAGGGTTGCGCCCTGCGCTGATATATCACGCCCTTTCAGGGCTGGGGGACGGAACGACAACCATGCACAACAAACCAAAATTAGAATTGACCTGGATCGGCAAAGCGAACCGCCCGCGACTCGAACCGCGCATTTTGCTGGAAGACCCGGAGCGCAGCCACCACGCCGCGTTTCGCGTCACGGAGCGCGACGAGTTCGACAACCGCCTGATTTTCGGCGATAACCTCTTAGCGTTGAAGGCGCTGGAACAGGATTTCACCGGCAAGGTGAAATGCGTCTTTATCGATCCGCCCTACAACACCGGCAGCGCGTTCGCGCAGTATGACGACGGGATCGAGCATTCGATCTGGCTCTCGCTGATGCGGGACAGGTTAGAACTCTTGCATAGATTGTTGTCTGAGGAAGGTTCATTATGGATAACTATTGATGATAATGAATGTCATTATTTGAAAGTGCTTTGCGATGAAATATTTGGCAGGAGCAATTTTGTAGCAAATGCCATCTGGCAGAAAGCTTACGGCCCAAGAAGTAATGCGCATCTGATTTCAGCGTCACATGATCATCTTCTTATTTACGCTAAAAACATCCTTTCCGCTCAATTTGGCTTATTGGAACGTTCTCAGGAACAAGAAGGAAAATATAGAAACCCGGACAATGATCCTCGTGGATTATGGAAACCAGAAAATTCTTCTATAAGCTTATTATCTGGACAACGTGGAAGACAATTTGCTAAAACTGGAAAAAGTGATAATATTTTTGAGATAGTTTCCCGTACAGGTAGAAAGCATTTACCTCCTGAAAATCGATGTTGGGTATTTTCCCCCTCAAAATATCAGGAATTATTAGCAGAAAATCGAATATGGTTTGGAGAAGATGGTAACGCAAGGCCATCAGTCAAAAGATTTTTGTCTGAAATTTCGCCTGGTGTAATTCCTCAGACGGTTTGGTTATACGATGAAGTTGGTCATAATCAGGAAGCAAGTCGAGAAATTCGTGAACTTTTTGGAGATAAGCCTTTTGCTACGCCAAAACCTGAAAGGTTGTTACAACGCATTATACAGATTGTGACTAAGCCTGGCGATCTCGTTCTCGACTCCTTTGCCGGTTCCGGCACGACCGGCGCAGTCGCCC
>CAZRSF010000018.1:0-89235 GCA_964602655.1 uncultured Candidatus Moduliflexus sp. | reverse complement strand
GACTATATTCTCCTACTTGATGCCGATGATTATTTTGACGCCGCCTTTTTGAAACGCGCTGTGAAGATTTTGGATGAACAGCCGGAAATCGGGGCGGTGTCATGCGGCGTGCAGCAATTCGGAGCAAGCAGCAAGCGCGATCTTCCTCGCGGCGGCGATGTTAAAAATTTTATCGTTCGCAATTCTGCGGTTGGGAATGGGTTGATCAGAAAAGCTTGCTGGGAGAAGATCGGCGGCTATGACGAGCGCATGAAAGATGTGGGATATGAGGATTGGAATTTCTGGATCGACCTCACCAAACGCGACTGGCTCGTGCATATCATCCCGGAATATTTGTTTTATTATCGTCATCATCTGGCATCCAGAAGAACCCGCTCACATGGCAGGCGGCTTGAGGTCTTCGGGCAAATCATCAGGAATCATCGCGACGTATTCGAGCGCTATGTCGAAGAGATTGTGCTTGAAAAAGAACAGAAAATTTATGATTTGCGCCGCGAAAAGCAACGCCTGCTCGATTCGTGGGAATACAAATTCGGCAGGCTGTGTCTCTGGCCGTTGCGGATACTCAAAGACCTCGGTGTCTCCATCAAAAAACGCATCCGACGCTGAATGCCAGCATATTGTCAGGCGGCAAGGGTGGAAATTTTTTCTCTTGACAACCCGATAAGGGGTTCGAATAACAGTCCTCGATTGTTTCAGACGAGATATGATAGGTAAATATGACATTCGATATTTCTTCGGTTCGGTGTATTGTGTTTGATTTTGATGGCGTGATGACCGATAACCGCGTGCTGGTGCATCAAGACGGCAGTGAAGCGGTCTGGTGTCATCGCAGCGACGGCTTAGGCGTCAAATGGCTGAAAGAGAAAGGCATTCGCCTGTTGATTCTTTCCACGGAGACCAATCCGGTCGTGCAGGCCAGAGCGAACAAATTAGCGATTCCTTGCATTCACGGCAGTGACAATAAATTGACCGCATTACAGCAGTTTGCAAGGCAGGAGCAGCTATGCGCCGAAGAGATCGCGTATGTCGGAAATGACGTGAATGATGAAACCTGTATGCGATGGGTCGGTTTTCCGATTGCCGTCGCAGACGCCGTTCCGGAAATTCATGCCATTGCGGTTCAGCGCACGACTCGCGCAGGTGGGCAGGGCGTGGTCTATGAGATCGCGCGTTGGATGATGGAATCATGAAAAATTTGGCGATTATTCCCGCGCGTTCGGGAAGTCAGCGCATTCCGCATAAAAATATCAAACTGCTTGCCGGACATCCGTTGATGTATTATCAAATCGAATGCGCTAAACAGGTGCAGGAGATTGATACCGTCGTCGTGGCGACCGATCATGAATGGTACGCCGACATTGCCCGTTCTTTCGGCGCTGAGGTCGTCATGCGACCGGCTGCGATTTCCGGCAGCCACTCCAAGACCGAAGAGACACTATTGTTCGTGATTGACTACTATGCACAGCGAGGCGAGCATTTTGATAATGTCGTGCTGCTGCAAATTACCAGTCCGTTGAATCAGCCCGAATATGTCCGGCAGGGGCTTGAATTGATGGAAAGCGGGGAGTGGAAGAGCGTCCTGACCTACGTAGATTTTTACGGTTTTCTGTTGAATGATCGCGACCTGCTGACGCGCCCGATGACGCAGGATAAACAGCCGCAGAAATTGGAAACCGGCTGCTTTTGGATTACGAATGTCGCCGCGTTGAAAGCAACGAATAATCGCATTTGCGAGCCGTGCGCCATGCTTTGCATTCCGCATGTCGCTAATTACGAGATTGACACGCGGGAAGATTTCCTGATTGCCGAAGCGCTGCTTTCTCCTCGCATTCGCGCTGAAGAAGGACGCTATTTTACGAAGCGGATTCAGGAAAAGCCTGAGGAGGACTATTATCTTCCCAAAACCGATCCAGATGGGAACGAGCGCGATTTGATGCAAGAACGGCAGCGGCGCATTGACTTTGCGAAAGACGAGATTCGTTTTCTGAATGAACTCGCGCAAGATGGCAAAACGCGGACACTGTTAGATGTCGGCTGCGGCGCAGGCTATGTCAGTTCCGCAATCAGCGACCGCTATGAAAAATTCGGGCTGGAAGTTTCGCCGATTGCCGCGCAGTCGGCGGCGCAATTCATTCCGTCCGTGCATGTCGGGGAACTCGAAGCCGGTCTGTATCCCGACGAATTTTTCGACGCTGTTCTGTGTCATCATGTCATCGAACATGTCGCAGACCCCATTCGCTTTCTCGCGATCATTCATGCCGCCATGAAAACACACGGGCATCTACTGATCGGCACGCCGAATTTCGATGGCGCGATGGCTCGGCGCTTCGGAGAAAAATTCCGTCTGCTGCATGATCGCGAGCATATCAGCTTGTTTTCTGATTTCTCGCTCAAACAACTGCTGGAGGATGTCGGATTTTG
Organism: uncultured Candidatus Moduliflexus sp.; assembly: GCA_964602655.1. Classification (GTDB taxonomy): domain Bacteria; phylum Moduliflexota; class Moduliflexia; order Moduliflexales; family Moduliflexaceae; genus Moduliflexus. Next base: position 86,811 of record CAZRSF010000018.1, on the reverse strand, counting down.
GGTCGAACGCATCGAATACCCGTATTTCGACACGGAATATTTTACGCAAGAACACCTGTTGCGCGTCTTCGATACCTCAAAGGTTTCACCTCCGTTTTATGGAAATATCTTTACCATCTATGCCCGGAAAAAATAAGCGCCGCGCATCGGCGCGTTTCCGAACCACGAATATCATGATGTCATGATTGGAGAATAGTACATTGTTCCGTTAATTTTTAATAAAGAGCGTACCGCCGCCGTCCTCGTCGGCGTTTCCGAGAGAGGCCGACGAGGACGTCGGCGGTACGAAGCACTACTAAAAATTAATGAACAGGTGTAATGGATTATGTCTATGGCTGCTCAACCTATTTTTATGATTGCTGAAATCGGCATCAACCATAACGGCGATGTCGCGATTGCCAAACGCTTGATTGACATGGCGAAAGAAACCGGCTGCGATGCCGTCAAGTTCCAAAAACGCACGATTGACGTGATTTATTCGCAAGAGTTTTTGAACTCGCCGCGTGAAAGTTTATGGGGAACGACGCAACGCGCGCAAAAAGAAGGCTTGGAATTCGGCAAAGCCGAATATGACGAGATTGACCGCTATTGCAGCGAAAAAGGGATCATCTGGTTTGCTGCCCCCTGGGATGAGCCAAGTTTCGAATTTCTCCGGCAATATCATCTCCCCTATAACAAAGTCGCCTCCGCCATGCTGACGCATGAAAAGCTGCTTCGCCTCATGGCGCAGGATGGAACGCACACGTTTATTTCGACCGGCATGAGCGACTGGGCAAGAATCGATCACGCTGTCGAAATCTTCCGGCAGCACAATTGCCCGTTTACATTGATGCACTGCGTTTCGACCTATCCGTCCGATGACGAAGAATGCAATATCAGAGCGTTAAAAACGTTGCAAGAACGGTATCAGTGTCCGGTCGGATATAGCGGACACGAGCGAGGCGTTCTGCCGTCCGTCCTTGCAGCGGCATTCGGAGCGACTGTTATAGAACGACATATCACCCTTGATCGAACGATGTATGGAAGCGATCAGGCGGCTTCGTTAGAACGACGAGGGTTAGAACTTCTCGTTCGAGATTGCCGCAGAGTGTCAGAAATTTTAGGCGATGGCAATAAACGCATGACAGAGCGAGAATTGCCGATTGCGCAAAAATTGCGTTATCATGAAGAATAGAGCATCCTTCGAATCAGGCCGACATGCTTAAAAAAATCTATAATTATCTGTATAATATCGTTCTGGCGGATATTTTTCGTGTCTGCGTTCGCCGCAATTATCCGAAGATTGCGGCAGTTCTATTCAGATTGACCATTCGCAGATTCCGCACATCTCGCACGTCGTCTCGTCCCCAATATACGATTTGCGTGTTGCGAAAAGCGATTTTCGATGATGATATGCTCGCGGTCTTCGAACAGGCTGAAAATGTCGCGTTGTATGGCATGTCGCGCAGAATGCTCAAATATATTGCCGATGAATTTTTACCAGCGCATCTGACGGATGTGCGGTATCGCAGCCAATCTGCCGAGGATGATCGCCAGAAACAAGCGTATCGCGCCTTTTTGGTCGAAATGCTGACGGCGTTGCGGAAATTTTTTGCGTTCGACGCGGTCTTGACCGGCAATTTTTCCTATCATGCGGAACAGGAATTCGCTGGCGCATCGGAACAGATCGGTATTCTGTTCATTGCCCTGCATAAAGAGAGCCTGCGCCCTGATTACGTAGCCGAGTTATATGCGGAAAATTATCGAATTCATCGTGCCTCGTTTCAGGGCAGAGCGATCCTGGTGTATAACGATTTCGAGCGTCGGGCGGAAATCGCAGGCCGAATCATCTCGGCAGAGCGCATTCGGATTACCGGATCGCCGCGTTTCGATTCGCTGCATCAGGCGCGTGCGGCATTAGCGGCGGAACGTCGGGCTGATACGCGCATGACCGTTCTCTTTTTTTTCTTTACCCGCACTCCGTTAGGATTTCTCAAACAGACCGAGCATCATGAGATGAGCGAAACGGTGCAATGGACGACGCTGCTGCAAGAGACGCTGTCGGCGATGGTGCGCCTGGCCAAAGAACATGCCGATATTGACGTGGTGATCAAAACCAAAGCCGAAAAAGTGCATACGGACGTGTTAGAAGACATATTAGGCGGTGCTGCTACATTTCCTGCGAATCTGAAAATCGTGGATCGCGGCAACCCGATTCATCTGCTGATGGCAAGCGACGCGGTCTGCGGCTTCAATACGACCGCTGTTCTTGATGCCTTAGCGCTTGACCGTCCGGTGGTCGTGCCGCGTTTCGCCGAAGCGACGAGACCGGAATTTCAGCCGTTTATTGTGAATTTCGAAGATGCCGTCGAATATGCCGCGTCCCCGGAAGAGTTATGCGCGGCGCTGTATCGGGTTGCCTGCGAACGCCGTCGGTCTCGCGCCGAACTTCCTCCGGCAAGCATTCGCGTTTTGGATACGTGGGTCGGCAATGGCGACGGCAAGGCGTCGGAGCGTGTGCGAGCTGCGGTCTTCGCTGAAATAGATCAGGCGAAGAACGTTTCCGTAAGGCCTGTATAAATGGACGATATTCACAGAGACGCCTCGCAATGCCGCCGTTATCGGATATTATTCCTCAGATCGTTCAATAATATCAGCGAATCTGTGATGATTCTTCACGGACTCCGCGCAAGTTCGCTGATCGAATTCGCGCAATTTCCGCCGTTTCCCGTCGCCTATCGCGACCGGTTCATTAAGGCCGAAGACTGGGATATTTTACAACACAACGTTCTTCCCGATACGCAGACGCTCCGTGAGAGCCTGACGCAAGGCAGGTATGACGCCATCGTATTGTTCGACAAACGCGGCGCGATGTTTTATTCCCCGCGCCAATCGCGATTTCAGCAGATCAAACGAATGCTTCGCAGCGGTTGGAGCAAACGACCCCCATCCTATAGATTCCCGCTGCCCCTCTCGGAATTACGCCAATATGCGCCGATGGCCGCCATTGATTTGCGCGATCCGATCTATCTCGAACCGGGAGATATCGACATCCTCAAACACGTCACCTGCTATTTCAAACGCGAAGTTCCCTATAATCGTTTTTTGCTCTATCATCCGTTTCGCCGCAAATCCGCGCAGACGCCTGAGACGCTGGCGTTAGTGGATAAAGTCTGCGGGATTCCGCTTGGCATTTTGGACGATAAATTCGAGCAATTACGGCGCTTGCGAACGCAGCCGCAAGATATTGATGTTTTTTTCGGCAGCCGCATTTCGAACACTATGCGGGCGACCGCGTTTCGATTGCTCCAGGAATATGCCTCGAATAGCGGCTGGAACGTCGTCGCTTCGACTGACTCGCGCTCATTCGAAGAATATTGTCAATTGATTGCCAGAAGCAAATTGACGATTTCTGTCGAAGGGGATGGATGGGACTGTTTCCGGCATTACGAAGCGGCGGCGCTTGGGTCGCTGCCTGTGATCAATACGCCGACGACGGATGCGGTCTGGTGGCATCGAATGCCCGACGACATCTTTTTTAAAAATGATTTTTCCGATTTTCTTTCGCAGATCGATGTCCTGTTGACCCATCCTGAAATCAGGACACAGTGCCTTGCGCGCGTAGAAACTGCGATTGAAAATTCGATGGTCTGGTCGAAAATCATTGACTTTATGGTCGCCAAAACATTGGAAGGGACGCAATGAAGACGATTACGATAGCACATCGAACGATTGGCGAGGGGTTTCCGCCATTTTTGATCGCAGAAATTGCCCAGGCGCACGACGGCTCGTTAGGCATGGCGCACGCCTATATAGATGCGGTGGCGCAGACCGGAGCGGACGCGATCAAATTTCAAACGCATATCGCGGAAGAGGAATCCACGTTAGATGAGCCGTTTCGGAAAGCCTTTACGACGCAGGACGCGACGCGTTACGCCTACTGGAAGCGCATGGAATTTACCGAAGCGCAGTGGCTCGAATTAGCGAACCATACGAAGGAAAAAGGATTGATCTTTCTCAGTTCGCCGTTCTCGCTGAAGGCAGTCGAATGGCTCGCCCGCATCGGAATGCCCGCGTGGAAAGTCGGTTCAGGCGAGTTCGCCTCCGAAGAGTTGCTGCTGGCGATGGGCAACACCGGAGCGCCGATCTTATTCAGCACAGGGATGTGTTCATATACCGAAATCGCTGACATGGTCGCATGGTTTCGGGCGCGGCAGTTTTCCTACGCTTTGTTTCAATGCACAAGCAAGTATCCGGTTGCCCTTGAAGAAGTCGGATTGAACGCGCTTGACGAATTTCGGACGCGCTTCCACTGTCCTGTCGGCCTGTCCGATCATTCCGGCAGTTTGTTTCCCGGTTTAGCGGCCTTAGCGCAAGGCGTTCACCTGTTCGAAGCGCATGTGACCTTTGACCGCCGCATGTTCGGCCCCGACGTTCCTGCGTCGCTGACGCTTGGTGAATTCAAGCTGCTGGCGGATGCCCGCAACGCCTTTACAACGATGAGGCAGCATCCGGTTGACAAAGACGCGATGGCCGTCGAAATGACGCAGATGCGCCGCCTCTTTACGAAGAGCCTGGCTCCGGCGTATGATCTGGCAGCCGGAACGATCCTGGCAGACGAGATGCTCCTTGCCAAAAAGCCTGGGACAGGCATTCCGTATCAAGAAAAAGAGCGGCTGATCGGCAGAATGCTCGCATGTGATGTCAAAAAAGATCGTCTGTTACGTTGGGAAGATATTTGTGAAGAATAAACAGAGTGCAAAGAACTATATATGATCCTTATTAATGACCTCACAAGACAGGACGATGCGCTTCGTCGAGCGATACTCGAAGCAATCTCTCATGTTGTTCAAGGCGGCTATTATGTGTTAGGTCAAGAAGTTCGCGCGTTCGAGGAGAATTTTGCGGCCTATTGCGCCGCAGCGCATTGTGTCTCGGTGGCAAATGGCACTGATGCGCTTGAAATCGGCTTGAGAGCATTATCTATCAGCGCAGGCGCTCGCGTCGCCACCGTGGCGAATGCCGGTTTCTATGCGAGTACGGCGATTCTCGAGGTCAACGCTGTCCCGGTGTATGTCGATATTGATGCGGTCACGATGACAATGTCCCCCGCATCGCTGGAAGAGATGCTGAACGCTGCCGAGATCAATGCTGTGATCGCCACACATTTGTATGGTCGAATCGCGGATATCGAACGGATCGCGTCGCTCTGTCACGCCTATCATGTCCCGCTGATCGAAGATTGCGCCCAGGCGCATGGAGCAAATATCGAGGGTAAACGAGTCGGTACGTGGGGAGACGTAGGGTGTTTCAGTTTTTATCCCACCAAAAACCTTGGCGCCATCGGCGATGGCGGCGCGTTGATTACTCAATCCCGCGAGTTGGCTGAAACAATGCGAATGTTGAGGCAATATGGATGGGAGAAAAAATATCAGAATGCCATCGTTGGCGGGAAAAATAGCCGACTTGACGAACTTCAGGCTGCGATACTGAATGTGAAATTGCCGTATTTGGACGTATGGAACGAACGACGACGGCGCATTGCGCATCAATACCATGCGCAGATCACTAATCCGCGCGTTGTCTTACCACGTATCGGCGCCGCCGAGGATGTCGCCCATTTGTACGTCATTCGGGTTAATGAACGTCAATCGTTATTGGAGTATCTGCGGCAGCATCAGGTCGGCAGCGATATTCATTATCCGATCCCGGATTATCAACAACGTTGCCTGAATAATCGGTATACCCATCTTTCTCTGCCAGAAACAGAACAGGCATGCGCCTCAGTGTTAACGCTCCCCTGTTTTCCTGAAATGACCGATGAGGAAGTCGCAATGATTGCGGCTGTGGTTAATTCCTGGTAAACTCTATGTATTCGTTAATCATTCCGGTCTATAAAAACGAAAGTTGCCTTCATGCCCTGCTTGAGGCGATCCAGACGATCAATGCGTCTGTGGACGGGGAATTGGAGACGATCTTCGTGATTGATGGCAGTCCGGATAATTCATTCGAACTGTTGCAGCAATTGCTGCCGCAGCAGAAATTCATGGCCAAACTCATCGCGCATTCCAGAAATTTCGGGTCGTTTGCCGCAATACGCACCGGAATGGCTGCGGCAAGCGGAGCATTCATGGCCGTGATGGCGGCAGACCTTCAAGAACCGCCGGAACTTGTTATTGAATTTTTTCAGAAATTGCGCGAAGGGAATTGCGACGTGGTTGTCGGCGCGCGAGCCAAACGAGAAGACCCGTTTTTTACTCGCTCGTTATCAGCAGTTTTTTGGGGATTATACCGGCGTTTTATCGTCAAAGAAATTCCTTCCGGTGGGGTGGATATGTTCGGGTGTAATCGTAACGTTTCCGAACAACTTCTGCAATTAGACGAATCACACAGTTCGCTCGTGTCCTTATTATTCTGGATCGGTTTCAGGCGCGAAGTCGTGTATTATCAACGACGGCCGAGACATAGCGGAACATCCGCCTGGACGTTTTCGAAAAAGTTTGCCTATTTCATGAATAGCATTTTCGCGTTTACCGACTGGCCAATACAATTTTTGTTAGCCGTCGGCATGATCGGAGTCATTATTTCATTAGGGTTGATCAGTGCCGGGATTTATGGCAAAATATCAGGGATGATCGACATCAAAGGCTATGCAGCCTTAATTGTCGCGATTTCCTTTTTCGGTGCCTTGAATATTCTGGGGATGGGCATTTTAGGTGTCTATATCTGGCGAACCTATGAAAATACCAAACAGCGTCCCTCTGCGATTGTGATGACACAGATCGAATATCGCGGCAAGGAGAAAATATGACCTATTTCGTGCATCCGCAAGGCATCTGCGAATCTCAATCAATAGGAGAACAGACGCGAATATGGGCGTTTGCGCATATTCTTCCTGGCGCGCGAATCGGCGCGGAATGCAATATCTGCGACGGCGTTTTTATTGAAAACGACGTGGTGATCGGCGATAGAGTCACGATCAAATGCGGCGTGCAGATATGGGATGGCATCGTGATTGAACATGATGTCTTCATCGGCCCGAATGCGACGTTTACCAACGATCTGTTTCCCAGAAGCAAACAATATCTAGAACGATTCGAAAAAACGATTCTTCGCGAAGGCGCTTCGATTGGCGCGAATGCGACCATTCTTCCGGGAATTGAAATCGGTCGAAACGCCATGATCGGCGCAGGTGCGGTCGTCACCAAAAGCGTCCCGGCGAATGCGATTGTCATCGGAAATCCTGCCAGAATCAGCGGATATGCGAATCATCGCGGACAGGAAAAAATTGCGGTATGGCAGCAAGACGCCGCGACAACCGTTCGACGTATCGAGCAGAGTTGCGTTGAAGGCGTGACAATCCATACATTGCCTATGTTTACGGATATTCGAGGAGACCTCTCTGTCGGTGAATTTGTCAAAGACATTCCATTCACTCCCAAAAGATATTTTATGGTGTTTCATGTTCCAAGCCAGGAAACGCGGGGGGAACATGCGCATAAATGCTGTCATCAATTTCTGATTTGCGTCAAAGGCTCGTGTTCGATTGTTGCCGATAATGGAAAAAACAGACAGGAATTTTTGTTGAATCACCCCCAAATCGGACTCTATCTGCCGCCGATGATTTGGGGTATCGAGTATAAGTATTCTCACGATGCCGTCTTATTGGTCTTTGCTTCGGACGAGTACGATCCGAATGATTACATCAGAGATTATAATCAATATCTTTCATTGATGGAGGCGCAATGAATCCATCAACGCTCACGAGCGATAGATTTCCGATGCCTGCGATGCTTTTACGGCAATGATGCAGAATCCGATTGACAAAAATGCAATGACCGTCGAAACGGCTGGATAACTATTTACCTCGTAATATCTGAAGTATATCTTGGGATAGGATACGAATACATATATGACGTCAACTCAATCAAAAGTATTATTGATTAACCCGAAGTTCAAATTTACCGCGCACGTCAAAAAGCATAGCCTCTTTCCTTTCGGCTTGGGGTATATCGCGGCATGTCTTCGAGAGCAAGGGCATCAGGTTGATGTCTGGGACTTGTACAGTCAAAAAATAGATTACGACGGTGTTCGAGAGAAAATTCGGAGCGGCTTTCTTGACGCTTATGATCATATCGGAATCACGGGCATTATCAATCATTATCGCTATGTCCAGCGACTCTGCAAGGATATTAAAGCGGTGTCGAACGCCGTGATCACGGTCGGCGGTCCGTTGGCGTCGTATTCGTATCATGTGCTGTTTCCGGAAACCGCCGCCGATATTTGCGTCATCGGTCCCGGCGAAGAAACCTATCCTGAAATTGTCTCCGGGAAGCCGTTCGACCACATTGATGGAATTGCCTATCGGACATCAGGAAATGAGTTTCGCGTCACTCCGCCGCGCGCGATGCCGCCAGACCTTGACGCGCTCCCGTATCCGGCCTACGATCTGTTCGACATGGAGTTCTATCTAACTCACGCGCAGCCGATGGATGTCTTGCGCTCGGAATATCGGGGACAGAGAATCATGCCACTTCTGACGGGGCGAGGCTGTCCGTATAACTGCAACTTCTGTTCGAAAAGTGTTCGGAGCGTCAAATATAAAAGCGTTGATTACATCATTAAGGAAATGGAGTATTTCAAAGAACACTACGGCGTGCGGATGTTTCATTTTCTTGATGAACTGATGGTCATTTCCAAAAAACGGACGCTGGAACTCTGCCAGAAAATCAAACCGCTGGATGTCATTTGGGATGGGCAAGGTCGGGCAAATTTACTCGATAAAGAAATTCTGGCGGCAATGAAAGACGCCGGATGCCTCTGTGTCGGATTCGGCGTCGAATCGGGAAGTCAAACGATTTTGACCAATATGAGGAAAGAGATTACCCCCGAACAAATTCGAAACGTTTTGACTATCTGCCGGGAAATTCAGCTTCCTGTCAAAATCCAATTGATTTTCGGTTATCCGGGCGAAAGCGACCAGACTATTGCGGAAACGCTGCAACTCTTCAAAGAGGTGCATTATCCCGCGAGGCGTTTGACGATTATTACGCCGCTGCCCGGCAGTCCATTATACGAGATCGCGAAAACCGACGGGTTTATCGGCGAAAGCGGCAGAATGACGGAAGCGCGGTATCATGAATGGCTCTGCGATGTGAGCCCGCTCTGCAATCGCGAATTTTTTTACAATCGCACGGCGTTTTCGGATGAGGAATTTTTCGAAAAGCATCGCTACATCGAAGAACAACTCTTGCGGAATTTTTTGCTGGATATGCTTCAGCACCCATTCTTTTTTCTGAAACACTGGGGAATTTATAAATTATATCTCTTGAATTGGTGGTCGCACCGATACAGAAAACAGTTCCCCTGGTTAAGTCGCGCCTGCTTCGCCTTGACGCATCCCAAACGAGCGGCAGCGCGATTGTTTGGCATGGGGCAATCTTAAAAAGGAGGTCAGCACAATGGGAACAGCGATACGACAGATTGCATGCTATCTTCCTGAAACAATTCTTGACAATGCCCGATTGGCGAAGGAATTCACGGAGTGGAACGCCGAGAAAATCGAAGAAAAAATCGGTGTGCGCGAGCGGCATGTGGTCAAAGAGGGGGAAACTGCCCTTGATTTAGCCATCAAAGCGTCAGAAGCGTTGTTCGAGCAATATGACAAAACGCGCATAGATTTTCTCCTCTTCTGCACCGAAAGCCCGGATTATCTCGTTCCGCCGAATGCGTGCATCTTGCAAAACCGATTGGGTTTGCGAACCTCAATCGGGGCATTCGATTATAATCTGGCCTGTTCGGGCTATGTTTACGGCTTGGCGCTTGCGAAAGGGCTGATTGCCACGGGCGTCGCGCACAATGTCTTATTAGTGACGGCGGAAACGTATTCGAAACTGATTCATCCGAAAGATAAGGGGAATCGCACGATTTTCGGCGATGCGGCAACCGCAACAATCCTCGAACGCTCCGACAACGAGAGCATTCTGGAATGCGTGTTCGGAACGGATGGCAGCGGTCATGATAAATTGATCGTGCCGTGCGGCGGAGCTAGAACGCCGGTTGCCGTGGATGCCGAACTTCAGGAGAATCCTCCGGGTAATTTCAGAACGTGCAACAATCTTTATATGGATGGCCCCGAAATTTTCAATTTTACGATTGAAGCCGTCCCTGCCCTCGTCAAAGAGGTTTTGCAGAAGAACCGCCTGACAATGGAAGAAGTGGATTACGTCATCTTTCACCAGGCGAACAAGTACATTGTCGAATATTTGCGCAAAAAGCTGAGAATTCCCTCGGAAAAATTTTATCTCGACATGCTTCACGTCGGAAATACGGTCTCATCCACCATTCCGATTGCCCTGAAAAACTCGTTCGAGCAGGGCATCCTCGCGCCGGGCAAAAAGGCGCTGCTCGCTGGATTCGGAGCGGGGTATTCCTGGGGCGCAACGATTATCGAACTTTAAGAACGAATTACACAATGAGGAGGCAGATTCATGCAGAAACAAAAATTCATCAGCCAGTTACGTGAAGTGATGGAATTGGACGACGATGTCGTCTTGACCGAGGACACAGACCTGCGTTCGCTCAAAGCCTTCGATTCTCTGGCAATATTATCAATCATTGCGTTGATTGACGAGCATTTCGATAAACGGTTAGTCGCCAAACAATTTCAAGCGGTGACAACGGTCAACAGTCTGATATCCGTGATCGGGGACGAACATTTCAAATAACAGGTTCATACATGTACATCGATCTACATGGAAAAAATATCCTGATTACAGGCGCGTCATCAGGCATCGGACGCCAATGCGCGATTGCCGCCAGTCAATGCGGGGCCAGAGTGATTCTGATCGCCCGAAATACGCAACGCCTGGAAGAAACCGTTCATCAACTTTCTGACGGCGATCATCGTTGGTTTGCGCAAGATGTGACGCAATACGCCCAATTGGAAGCGTTAATCAGGCAGATTGTCTCGCAAGTCGGGAAAATTTTCGGGTTCGTGCATGCTGCCGGAGAGGAAATGACATTGCCGCTCCGCGCCATGCAGCCGGAATATTACGAGGCGCTGTTAGCCGTCAATGCAATTTCGGGATTTGAACTTGCCAAAATCCTTTCACAGAAAAAGTATCTTGATGAACGCGGCGCGAGCTTTGTGTTCGTGGCGTCGGTCATGGCGAAATTAGGACAGATGGGAAAAGTGGCGTATTGCAGCAGCAAAGGAGCTTTATTGGCCGGAAGCAAGGCGCTGGCGCTGGAATTGGCCGCCAAACGCATCCGCGTGAATTGCGTGCTGCCCGGCATTATCAAGACCGAAATGACGGCGAAAATGTTTGCCGAACTGCCGGAAGAATCGTTGCAGGCCATCAAAGCGATGCACCCGCTCGGGTTCGGCGAACCGGAAGATGTGGCGAACGCCTGCGTCTTTCTCCTGTCGGATGCCGCCAAATGGATGACCGGTGCGGAGTTAGTCATTGACGGAGGCTATTCCATCGCATGACCGAGCCGCCTATGTTCGAACCTGTTCATGATTATCGCATCGCGTTCTGTCAGGAAGCCGAAGCCGCAGAGTTGCAAGCCTTCATTCAGACCGATTGGAAAGCCGGGCATATTTTAGCCGCGCATCGCGAGATGCTGGATTGGCAGCATTATGACCGGCGCGAACGGCGCTATAATTTCGTGATCGCCCGGCATCTTCCGACGAATGCGATTCATGGCATGTTGGGATTCATCCCGACGAATCATTTCGATCCCGCGATACCGGTGTGCGATCTCTGGCTGGCAATCTGGAAAGTGCGGGAAAACGTGCAATGCCCGGGATTAGGACTCATGCTGCTGGATTATCTTGTCGAGGCGAAGCAGCCGCGAACGATTAGCGCCATTGGCCTGCGTAAAGGCGTAATTCCGGTGTTTCGCGCTCTCCGATATCAGCTTCGCATGATGAATCATTATTATCTCGTCAATCCCGCCGTCAGCGATTTTCATTTGATCGGGAATTTCGACGGGCGTTATCATGCCCAAGCGCCGCAGGCAGATTCGCGCAAGCAGTTCCGCGAATGCGACTCGGCGCAAATCTCTGCGCTTTCGGAGCATTTTTCTGGGAATCCGTTCAGTCAAAACTGCGCTCCCGCCAAGTCGTTCGCGTATATCGCGAACCGTTATCTGCGGCATCCGATTTATACGTATCGCTGTTTCGGCATTATCGAGCAAGAGCGGACAGTCGGCCTGTTCGTGTTGCGATTATTGCATCACGCGGGGAGTCATGCCCTGCGCATTGTTGATTATGTCGGAGCGCCCGACGTGCTGCGCGGCGCGTTTCCTGCGTTTAAAAACCTGCTCGAATGCTATCAGGCGGAATATCTCGATTGGTATAATTTCGGGCTTGACGACGAACTGATGGCGTCGCTCGGCTTTTTGAAAAGAGAGCCTGCCAGTCGCGTTGTGGTTCCGAACTATTTCGAGCCGTTCGAGCAGAAGAATGTTAATCTCGATGTAGCCTATTACGGCGATTCCGTACTTACCTATATCATGCACAAAGGCGATTCGGATCAAGACCGCCCGAATTTCCCGCTTCAGGGACGATAACCGATGAAACCGTTGACGATTGTCACCTATCATTATGTCCGCGAATTGCCTTATACCAGGTATCCGCAGATCAAGGGCTTGTTAGTTAGCGACTTCGCGGCGCAGCTTGCGTATTTCGAGAAATATTATCATTTCGTCACCATCGCAGAGTGTCTCGCGGCCTTGACTTCGCCCGATGCCGATTTCCCGGATCGAGCGATCCTGCTGACCTTCGATGACGGCTATATCGATCATTTTACCACTGTCTTTCCACTGCTGGAAGAACGACGCATTCAAGGCTGTTTTTTCCCATCCGCGCAGCCGATTCTGCGCCATGCCGTCCTGGATGTGAATAAACTCCATTTCATCCTGGCATCAGCGCCGGACACGAACGCGCTGCTGCAACAGGTGTATGCCTGTCTGGACGCCTATCGCGAGGCGTATGCGCTGGAGAGCAATCAGCATTATTTTTCGAAATTCGCGCAGCCCAGTCGCTTCGGAGACCCTGCCGAAGTGATGCTGATCAAGCGCCTCTTGCAAAACGAATTGCCCGAACCAGCGCGCAAACTGATTCTCAATGAGTTGTTTCGGAAGTATGTGACGCAGGATGAAGCCGCGTTTGCGCAAGAATTGTACGTGACCGTCGAGCAGCTTCGATGCATGCAGCGTAATGGCATGTATATCGGGGGGCATGGGGATGAGCACCATCGCCTGGATCGCGTTTCTCAGGAACTACAGCAGCAGGAAATCGAAGAGACGGTTGCATTCCTTCGGCTTGTTGGCGCTCCAACGACAAACTGGGTCTTCAGCTATCCGTCAGGGACGTATAACGACGCGGTGCTTGCCTTGCTGAAACAGCAGCAGTGCGCGTTAGCCGTCACGACCAAATTCGGCGTTGCGGAACTGTGCCCGGAAAACGCGCTTTTCTTGGATCGCCTCGATACGAATGAATTTCCGAAGAAGGCCGACTCGATCCCGAACGATTGGACGAAAAAAATCATGATGCCGGAACGGAACCTATGCTGAACAAACGAAAAATCTGCGTTGTTGTCGCCAGCCGCGCCAATTATTTCTTTTTGAAATAACAATGATATTATACTATTTCAACGGTAAAAAATAAACAAAATGAATAAATACTCAACTCTACAAAGCTCGTTATTTGCTCTCCTTTGTCATAACGGCGTATTATTGGTAATTTTCTATACTGTTGCGTTCGGAGGAATCATATTAAATACAGGCATATTTTATGATGATTGGGGGCTGTTTCAGAGTGAGCAAAGAACAATTATAAATATGTATAAGGAAACTGGTTGGGTATATTGGGGATATTTCCATCAGTTTATGCTATCGCTTCCTCTTGCGATATTTTGGTATAGAATGGTAACATTTGGCGCGTATTTATTGAGCACACTATGCCTTTACAAAATATTAACCACTATCCAATGGATCACGACGTCCGATAGGACGTGGCTTGTAATGTTCTTTGCTTTTTTTCCTATAAATTTTTCAAGGATTGGCGCAGTCAATACGAGTTATGCTGTTTGTTATCTTTTCTTTTTTGCGGCATTCTGGATATTAAGCACGTATTTGAAAAAACGTGCGTATTGGTTACGAATAATTGCGCTCTTACTATTCGTTCTGTCCTTTTGGACTTCGTCACTATTAGCGTTGTATAGCCTCGTACTTATCTATATCGTTTATGTAGAAATTACATGCGATCCAAGCAGACAGAAATTCTTGCGACGAATAGGACGCTATATTGATTTCTTATTGCTGCCATGCCTCTATTGGATTATCAGCAGCCTTTCCTTTAAATCTTACGGGCTGTATGCGAATTATAATAAGATACGTTGGGAATATATCAAAACGATGTTTTTGACCTTCCATCATGTCTGGTATTATGCGTTTTTCGCGCCGATCATGTATGCGATTGAGTTGGTATTCAAGGATGCGCAATTACCTATTTTCATCGGCTTTATTGTCATATTGATCGTGATATTTCGGAACGTCGCCCGAACAACAGCATATCCGCGTTCTACGCAATATGATCGCGCTGATATTATCTTACTTTTACTTGGCGGATGGGCGTGGTTCGTTGCCGTTTTCCCGTATTGCGCCGTCAAAAAGATGCCTCAATTATTCGATTGGGCTGACCGTCACGCATTACTTGTCCCGCTTGGCGCGGCCTTTATATTATTTTACGGGATAAAAATTTGCACGGGTACTTCTGTTCGCAATTCGATCTATGCTTTTTTCATCGCATTATTTATCACAGCCAATTTTTTGGGGTATCTTGACTGGCAACGCGATTCTTTCAAACAATTATCACTGATCGAGCAGATCAAAAGCAGCGACATTATCAAGAATAATACGACATTGCTTGTTCAAGACACTACGACAGATTTGAATGCCATGCAACGCAAATATTTTTTTTATGAATATACGGGCATGTTAAAACAAGTATTCGACGATGAGACGAGACTCATGATTGATGTGTACGATTATTTAAAACGGTTTCCTCAAAATATCGAACAACGCATTGCTTATCCGCAATACCACATTCAACATTATCAAATAGGTCGTCCTGATTATAAGATTCTCATTTTTTACGGCGAGTATCCGATGACTCGCTCGAACGCGATCCGATTGACGCTTCAACGATATTTTGCCCCAGAGCAATTTCAAGCCAATATCAAGAAAATCTTGCGATTCGAATATGTGCCGATCAATGAGGCTCAATTACAAGAAATATCGCTAACTGGCAACATTCCTCTGGAATTATTACAATAGTTGTTATGATGCTAAACAAACGAAAAATCTGCGTGGTCGTCGCCAGCCGAGCCAATTATGGGCGCGTGAAATATTTGTTGAAAGGGATTCAGAACCATCCGCAATTGGACATCCAACTGATCGTCGGCGCTTCGACGCTGCTGTATCGCTTCGGGAAAGCGGTAGATGTGATCGAACGTGACGGTTTCACGCCGTTACGCCATCTGTATTATGTCGTGGAAGGGGAAACGCTTTCGACGCAGGCGAAATCTACGGGACTCGGCATCGTCGAACTCTCGACCGCATTCGAAGATTTGCGCCCAGATGTCGTTGTGACTGTCGCGGATCGCTTCGAAACAATGGCGACCGCCATCGCCGCGACCTACATGAATATTCCGTTGGCGCATCTGCAAGGCGGAGAAGTGACGGGCAACATAGACGATCGCGTCAGACATGCGATCACCAAACTCGCCGATTTTCATTTCGTCGCCACCGAGGAAGCGAAAGAGCGCGTGATTCGCATGGGTGAGGACGCGCAATCCGTCTTCAATTTCGGCTGTCCCTCAATGGATGTGTTGACGCACAACGACCTCGCGATGACGAACGACATCATGGCATCGTATGGCGGCACAGGCAAACCGGTAGATTGGACGCAGCCCTATATTCTCTTAGCGCAACACCCGGTCACGACATCGTATGGGCAGGGGTTCGCACAAATCACGGCAAGTTTGGAAGCATTGCTGCGATTCGACGACGCACAAAAAATCGTGCTCTGGCCGAATATTGACGCTGGCACAGACGACGTGTCCAAAGGCATCAGAGTTTTTCGCGAACGTCATTACGAGGCGAATTTCCACTATTATCGCAACTTTGCGCCGGAAGATTACGCGAGGGTGTTGAAACATTGCGCCTGCGCCGTCGGCAATTCCAGCAGTTTTATTCGCGAAGGCGCATTTTTGGGCGCGCCTGCCGTTATCGTCGGCAACCGGCAGGAAGGCCGGGAGCATGGCGAAAACATCATGTTTGCCGATTACGACCCGGATGACATTTTTCAGGCGATTTCCCGGCAGCGGCAGCACGGAACATTTGAGCCGGATTATCGCTTCGGACGCGGAGACGCCGGACAGCGTATCGCGGAAACGCTCGCAACCGTCGCATTGAACATCAACAAACGCATGAGTTATTAGATCACGTCAAAAGGAGTGCCAAAGTTTGCTTTGGCACTCCGGTGTCATTCTACAAAATATAGGTGTATGAAGAAATATCTTGTCATTATTCCCGCGCGCGGCGGCTCGAAAGGGATCAAAGATAAAAATATCATAGATTTGGGCGGCAAGCCGCTGATCGAATATACGATTGCTCCAACATTGCAATTGCTCGAAGCCGGGCTGATCGAGCGTATGGTTGTCTCGACGGATAGTCCGAGCATTGCCGAAATATCAAAACAACTCGGCGCGGACGTGCCGTTTCTCCGCCCGCCGGAACTTTCGACGGACACCGCCAAATCCATTGACTACGTGTTTCATGCCTTGCAGTTTTTCGAACAGCAGCCCATCCTGTTCGACGCGGTCATGATTTTGCAGCCGACCGTGCCGCTGCGAACATATCGCGATATGGTCGCGGCCATCGAGATTTTCGAGGCGCATTCCGGCGAATCATTGATATCGGTCTATCAAGAAGACTATATTTGCGATTTGGTCATGTATAAAAAAGAGGGCGATGCCGCGATTCCGCTCAACCCGCTGCATAATAAGAGTGTCCGGCGTCAGGAGCATGGCGCGAGTTATGTCAGAAACGGGGCGGTGTACATTACCTCGGTCGCGTATCTTCGCGAAACGCGCCAGATTATCTCGGATCAACCGCTCTGTTATGAAATGCCGAAAATTCGTTCGATCAATATAGACACCTGGGCAGACCTCCTGTTAGCGCGAGCGGTTCAGGCGATGCCTTCGATATGATTTCGATTCTCAATGTCGAGCCGGAAGCGTATAGCGAAGATGCGCGTCGCATCTTGCAAGAATGCGCGGTCGTGACGGAAATGCCGCTTTCGCGAGAAGCATTGATTGCTCGGATTTCTGAATATGACGGCTTGATCGTCCGCTTAGGCCATCTCATAGATATTGAGGTAATCGCCGCCGCGCATCGGCTGAAATTTATCGCAACTGCCACGACCGGCTTGAATCATATTGACGTGGAAGAAGCGCAGCGTCGCGGGATCGAGGTCATCAGTTTGCGCGGCGAACGCGCGTTTTTAGATACGGTGACGGCGACGGCGGAACATACATGGGGCTTGCTGCTCGCGTTGATTCGCCATATTCCCGACGCGCAGCGCCATGTGCAAGCAGGCGGCTGGGAACGCAATCGTTTCAAAGGCATCGAGTTATCCGGGCGAACGCTCGGCGTGATCGGTTACGGGCGTTTAGGCTCGAAAGTCGCGCAGTATGGCCTGACATTCGGAATGCGCGTCCTTGCGAACGATATCGAAACGTTTCCGCCGCAACCCGGCATCGAATTCGTGTCGCTTGACGAGGCGCTGCGTCAGGCTGATGTCGTCTCATTGCATGTGCCATGCGTTCCGGCGACGTTCGATCTGATCGGGCGGCGCGAACTCACAATCATGAAACCGGACGCGTACCTTCTCAACACCTCGCGCGGAGAGGTGCTGAATGAAGACGCTCTGCTCGATGTGTTGAATTCAGGCCATCTTGCGGGCGCGGCGCTTGATGTGCTGCGAGGAGAAAACATCGCGCAGTCGGAGTGGACGCAGCATGACCGATTGATCGCGTATGCCCACTCCCATTCCAACTTGCTGATTACTCCGCATATCGGCGGCGCAACATCCGATTCGATGGCAAAAACGGAACGCTTCATCGCGCAGAAAATTCGCGCGCGATGTCAATAAAAAGGAAAATCTATGTCGCAACCGTGCGAATATTGCGGAGCGCATTCATCGAATGCCGGGCCGCATCATGAATGGTCATGTCCGCGTTACGCGCCTGATTCCAATATCCGGCGGCGCCTCCTTGTCAAAGCGTCTGCGCTCACCGGCTTTCGCTTGCCGATTTCACGCATCCGCATGATTCATATCGAACCGATTGCCGCGTGCAATCTGCGGTGTGAATTTTGCCAGGTGCCGGGCTGGGAACGCGCGAAGACGACGCGTCCGATGAATGTCTCGTTATTTACCAGCATTCTCAATCAATTTCCGCATCTTCGACGGATCAAACTTCAAGGAATGGGCGAGCCGCTGCTGAATAAAGAACTGACGGAATGCATTCGTTTAGCGCATGCGCGACACATTCAGACGGTGATTGTCTCGAACGGAACGCTCTTAACTCCCGATATCAGCCGCCAGTTATTCGAAGCCGGACTCACGGATTTGACGATCAGCTTCGACGGCGCGACGCGGCAGACGTATGAAGCGGCTCGCATAAACGCGCATTATGACGAAGTGGTTGCGAATATTACCGCAGCCGCAGAACTCAAAAACCGGCTTTCCGCAGCCACGACGATTCGGTTGTCGTGCTTAGTCTCCAATCCGCAGGTGCTTGCCGAAATTCCTGATTTAATCGCATTGGCCTCGAAGTCAGGCGTGAATAGCGTCATGGTTAAAAAACGGCTCAAGCTTTGGAAAAAAGAAGATCAGGCTGGCGTGTACTCGTTTCAAGCATCCTATTTGGATGATGTTCCAGAGTCTATAGACATTCTTGAACGGTCGAAGCGATTGGCGGACAACGCGGGAATCGCCTTTAAGCTCGTTCACGATTCGGACTACTCCGCCTCGTATCCCTGTCGTTGGCCGTTCGATTCCCTCTATGTCGCCACAGAAGGGAAAATCGTGCCATGCTGCGTGATTGCTATGCCGGAAACGTGGTGTATGGGAGATTTGACGCAAGAATCGCTTTCCGCAATTTGGAATAATCAGGCGTATCGTCGTTTGCGCAGGCAGATTTGTTTCAATCAGATTCCCAAAACATGCAAAGATTGCTATCGTTCGTAACACGCTAAAGGAGTAAGTTCGCACATGACCCCAACCCCGCTCTATATTGCCGTAGAAACCCGCGTTCGCGAGTTCGACGCGAAATTGCTGCTGGCCTGCGTCGCCGCTGAAGCCGGGTATGATGTCTGGCTCGGCAGCCAGAAAATTTTTCAGCGGCAGTTGGAAGAGATGCCGCCAGGCATTTTTTTCGATAAAAGTGTGTCGATCCATAAAATCCAACGCTGGAAACGGTATAAAAAATTCGGACATCATATTGTTGCCTATGACGAGGAAGGATTAGCCCCCTGGAATCCTGATGAATACCAGCGCAAACGCCTCTTTTCGGACAATCTGCTTACGCCGCTGACTTGTTTCTTCACATGGGGAACATGGCAGACAGAATTCATCGGAGAAAAAGCGCCGCAGCAGATGCGGAAATTATATCCTGCCGGACATCCTCGCGTAGATTTGACGCGCCCCGAATTACGTAGCTTTTATGAGCCTGATGTGAACCGCCTGCGCGAGAAATATGGCCGGTTTCTTTTAGTCAATACGAATTTCCCGCTTTGCAATCATTTTCACGGTGAAGATGCGGTCTTTCGCCTCTTTGTCGAATCCGGAAAGATTCTGGATCAGCCGCTCGAAACATTCTACCGGAACTTACAACGTTTTCAACAGCAGTTGATGGAGCATTTCAGTGATTTGATTGCGCGGCTTCATGAGCGTTTTCCCGATAAAACTATCATTCTGCGCCCGCATCCATCGGAAAATCATGACTATTGGCGGCAGCGTTTGGCATCGTATCAGCGTGTTGCCGTTACGCATGAAGGTAATATCATTCCCTGGCTGATGGCGGCGGATGCGACGATTCATAATAGCTGCACGACTGGCATCGAAGGTTATTTGCTCGAACGTCCGGTGTTCGCGTTTCGCCCTATTCAAGCTCCTGAACTTGAAAATTATTTAGCAAATGCGCTCAGTGAACACGTGCTGAGCGTGGGCGCGTTAATCGAACGACTCGAACGGCTTTATCGCGGGCAAGCTCCCAAACCTGACGCAGAAAAGCGGGCATTGGCGGAACGCTATATTGCCAGCCTCGACGCGCCGCTTTCATGCGACCGCATTGTGACGGCGCTCACGCAAATGCCGTTCAAGGAACATCCGCTGCGCACGGCGTTTTTCCGTAGCGGAAAACGCGCGAAACGCTGGCTGCGCGCCTCGCTTGTGCGACAACCGGCATCACAGAAGCCGTCGGCGGCGCCCGCAAGCTATCAGGCGCAAAAATTCCCGGATACGCCAGTAGAAGACGTCCAAGAGGCGGTTGCCAGATTGCAGCATCTGACCGGGCGTTTTACCGGTATGCGAATCGTCCGCATTGAAAGCAATCTGTTTCGACTGACCACCCATGAAGTATATTGAATGTCTCGGCATTCACGGATCCGGAAAAACGACGGTCGCGCAAGCGTTCGCGCAATTGCTGCGAGCCAAGCGCCAGACTGTGTTGACAGAAAAATCCGCAGAGCAACGGGGCGGGTGGCAGCTTTTTTGTCAAAAAGCCGGAACGTTTCGTCCAGCGCTTGTTCCTGTGTTATCATGCGTTAAAAAACAGATCGGAACATACATGCGTCAGCATGCGCATGGCGAATTGATGCAACAATTTATGGTCGCGCATCCTCACTTGATGCGGAACGTGGTCGAAGGCATCATCAAGCTTGAAACCGCGCAATTTTCCAGCCAACGAATGCTTGAGAATTTTTTTCAGACTGCCACAGTCTATCAATTAGCGCAGCGCTATTTACAAGAACACGAAACGCTGCTGATCGAAGAAGGATTTTGTCAGCAGGCGTACCACGTTCTTGCCTCGCGAACCGGCGATGTGTCTGACGACGCGATAGAAGAATATTTAACATTGATCCCCAGGCCGGATTATCTTCTCGCAGTACTCACGCCTCCTGAAGAATGCGAGGAGCGATTGCGAACGCGCAAGAAATATCCGCGCATCCTTGACGAATTATCATTTTCAGAGAAAATGGACTATCTTCAATGTCGCGCGGCCTTTCATCAACGAATTATCGCATCGCTGGAAAGGCAATGGCACATTCCGATAATAGAAGTGCCGAATATTCGAGACGAACATCCTCGCGCATATCTTGAACAATTTATGCAGCGTCAGTCTGTTTACTTCTGACGCTCTAACAGCATGAGAATTCTTTTCATCAATCACCATCCGCAAGATATTGTCGGCGGCAGCGAAATCCAATGCGATTTGTTAGCGCGGCAACTCCTGCGCATGGGGCATCAGGTCGTCTATCTCGCCGTCAATGGCAAACAACCGAGCTACGATGTGCCATATATGGTCGAACGAGCGTCGCTGCGCTGGGGCGATGTGCGGCGTGTCATTCGGACGCATCGCCCGGATGTCGTCTATTGGCGCTTCAATAAGCGCAAATGGCTGCCGTCAGCGTTGCTGTTCGCGCTGCTTCGGGTCCGCGTCGTTTTTGCGATTTCGCATATCAACGACGTGAAAAAGTGGTCGCATAAAGTCCGATATGACGCGACGAACTGGCAGGGGAAAATTCGCCAATGGTTCGAGAGCGTTCGCCCGGCGCTGTCAAGCCGGATCAATCATTTCGGCTTTTGGTTCGCTCGCGGCGTCGTGGCGCAATTGGAGAATCAAACCGGTCATCTCGGCAGGCCGGAAATCATCATTCCGAACAGCGTGGATGCTCGCGCCATGCCGTTTGCCTGGCCGAAGCCGTTTGTCGTCTGGGTGAGCAGCATCAAGCAGAGTAAACATCCCGAACAGTATCTCGAATTAGCGCGACGCCTGCAAGATGTGCCGGTGGATTTCCTGATGATCGGCGAGATCGTGCATCGAAATTTTCAGGCCGCGATTCAAGAGGCCGCCGCGCTGCCGAATTTTCATTATCTCGGCGCGAAAAGCTATCGCGAAGTCAACGGCATCATGCGACAGGCGCAGCTTCTTGTGAGTACGTGCGAACCGGAGGGATTCCCGAATGTCTTGATTCAAGCATGGATGCAAGGGACGCCGACGGTCAGCGCGTATTACGATCCGGATCGAATGATTCAGCGGCATCAACTTGGTTCGTGTTCAGGAACATTCGAACAATTCGAAGATGATGTCAGACGCTTGCTGAACAATGACAGCTTGCGACGGGAAATCGGACAGCGTGCCAAACGATTTGCCGAAGAACGTTTCAATCTTGAAACAAATGCAAAACAACTTGAGGCATTTTTATCGCATATCTGCGCGAAAACATGAACAATCATTATAAAAAGAGTACTCTATGAACTCCTATAATCTTTCGTATCTCAAACAACTCGAAGCCGAATCTATTCATATCATCCGCGAGACTGTCGCCGAGGCGAAGCATCCGGCGATGCTCTATTCTGTCGGCAAAGATTCGAGCGTGATGGTTCGGTTGGCGCAAAAAGCGTTTTATCCGGGAAAATTCCCGTTTCCGCTGATGCACGTGGATACGGGCTACAAATTCCCGGAAATGTATGAATTCCGCGACTCGTTCTGTAAAGAGATCGGCGCAACGCTCATAATAGAGCGTAACGAAGAATGGATTGCCAAAGGGGCGCATCCGCTGAAGATGGGAACGGACACCTGCTGCGCACATTTGAAAACGCAGGGCTTGCTGATGGCGTTGAAAAAGCACGGCTTCGACGCGGCGTTCGGCGGGGCGCGGCGCGAAGAGGAAAAATCCCGCGCCAAAGAGCGCGTCTGCTCGATTCGCGACGAATTCGGGCAATGGGATCCCAAAAATCAACGCCCGGAACTCTGGGATGTGTACAATCTGCGCCTGAACGAAGGGCAATCCGTGCGCGTCTTCCCGTTGAGCAATTGGACGGAAGTGGATATCTGGAATTATATCAAAATCGAGCAGATTCCGGTCGTGCCGCTCTATTTCGCGAAAGAACGCCAGGTGATCGAGCGCGGCAATATGCTGATTCCGGCCTCCGCGCTGTCGGTCGTGCAAAACGATCCGAAATTCAATATCGAAGCAAAAGATTTCCTCACCGTCGCCTGCCGCTATCGCAGCCTCGGCTGCATGCCCTGTACTGGAGCAATTCGTTCGACCGCGACGACATTGGACGACATTATCATCGAATTGCAAGCGACCAAGAAATCGGAACGCGAAAACCGCCTGATCGATCTCGGCAGCGACTCGGCCATGGAACAAAAGAAAAAGGAAGGCTATTTTTAAGAATAGAACACTGACTGGACTGATGTGACTGATTTTCACTGATAAAAATCAATCTCCGAATTTCCCCTCCTGGGAGGGGTAGGGGTGGGTAAAATTCCAGATCATCAGTCCAATCAGTGTTCTATTTTTCGCGAGATTATGGAAAAAACACTCCTTCGGCTTGTCACGACGGGCAGCGTGGATGACGGCAAATCCACCTTGATTGGCCGGTTATTGTACGAAACCAAAACCGTGTACGAAGACCAGCTTGCCGCCGTCGAACGCACCTCGAAAAAGAAAGGGCAGGAAGAGATTGACCTGTCGCTGCTCTTAGACGGCCTGTCGGCGGAACGGGAACAGGGCATCACGATTGACGTGGCGTACCGCTACTTCGAAACGGCAACGCGCAAATTCATCATTGCCGATTGCCCCGGCCACGAGCAATACACCCGCAACATGGTGACGGGCGCGTCAACCGCCGAATTAGCCATTATCCTGATTGACGCCCGCAACGGCGTTCAGACGCAATCCCGGCGACATGGCTTGTTGGTGTCGCTGCTGCAAGTGCCGCATCTCGTCGTGGCGGTGAATAAGATGGATGCCGTCGGCTATTCGCAGGCCGTGTTCGACAGTATCGTCGCCGATTACGAAGCGTTTTCGGACAAACTCGATATTCACGACATTACCTATATTCCCGTATCCGCGCTGAAAGGGGACAACGTGGCGGAAAAAAGCGCGACGATGCCCTGGTACGAGGGCGCGCCGCTGCTGCATTATTTGGAGCATGTCCATGTGTCGCAGGATCGCAATCTGATTGACACACGCTTTCCGGTGCAGTATGTTGTCCGCCCGCATCAGGATTTCCGAGGCTTTGCCGGACGCATGGTCTCCGGGACGTTTCGTCCGGGCGAAGAAATCGTCGTGCTACCCTCCGGTAGAACGTCGCGCATCAAATCCATCGTCACCTATGATGGCGAGGTGCAGGAAGCCTTTCCGCCGCAATCGGTCACGCTGACGCTGACCGATGAAGTGGATATCAGCCGGGGCGATATGCTTGTCCGCAAAAACAACCTGCCGCAAGTGAGCAATCACATCGGCGCGACGCTCTGCTGGATGAACGAACGCGAGCCGTTGTCGCTGAATACCTCGTATTACCTGAAACATACGACGAAAACGGTCAGAGCGTTCGTCAGCCGCATCGTCTATAAAATTGACGTGAACACGCTGCACCGCGAGCAGGCGGACACCTTGCATCTGAACGAAATCGCCCGGATCGAACTGAAAACGTCGCTGCCGCTTTTTTTCGATGCCTACAAAGCGAATCGCGCGACCGGAAGTTTTATTTTGATCGATCCGGTCACGCAAAATACGGTCGCCGCCGGAATGATTCGCGATGTCGTGCGCACGGTTGATGATGTCATGGAAAAACCTGAAGCGCAGGCGGAAACTCCGCAAAAAAAATCGCCGAATACGATCTGGGCGGGCTGGAATATTCCCCGCGAACAGCGCGAACAGCGGCATGGGCATCAGGGCGCAATTCTCTGGCTGACCGGCTTATCCGGTTCAGGCAAATCCACGATTGCCCGACGTTTGGAAAAACAGTTGTTCGAATCAGGCTGCCACACCATGCTGTTGGATGGCGATCTGCTGCGGCACGGATTGAACGGCGATCTCGGCTTTTCCGACAGCGACCGCAGCGAGAACATCCGGCGCGCGGCGGAAGTCGCCCGACTTTTTTTCGAAGCCGGTCATCTCGTGATCTGCACGTTCATTTCGCCCTTTGCGAAAGATCGCGAATTCGCGCGCGGATTGGTCGCAGAAGGACGATTCTTCGAGGTGTTCGTGAAATGCGATCTCGATGTCTGCAAACGCCGCGATCCGAACGGATTGTATAAAAAGGCGCTCAGCGGAGAGATTAAAGAATTCACCGGCATTTCGTCGCCGTACGAAGCCCCGGAAACGCCGGAATTGGTTGTAGAAACCGACTTGCAGAGCGTGGATGATATTCTCGAACACATCGTATCGCGTCTGAGGCAGCAGCGTATTATTGGTTAAAATGAGATATTTACAGCCTCGTTCCACGCTTCGTGTGGAACGAGGGGCTTCTGACTCCTCAACGTCATCCGGAATGTCACAATCTTCCCCTGTCCTTGCGCGCTTTTTTCGAATCCGCGCTAAATTTCTTGACAAGTCTCAATATTTGCGCTACCGTCCGGTTATGTTGTGATGTGTTATCAATGATATGATGCACTGGGTGTGGCGTATTGCGCCAATTTTTTATTTTTGAGGAAATCCGTATGAGACCGTTACACTATCTATGCAGCCTGTTGAGTGGCGTCGTTCTTTTGGCGCAAGGATGCGAGCATCCGCAAGCCCTCTATGAAGAACCACCTCTTCCGCCGATTGAGCAGGGAAGAGAGTATGAATACCGGCATAAATACGCGCAGGCCGAGCAGGAATATAAACAGATCGAAGATTTGGCCGCGCAAAATATGACCTTGAATCAGTTGAATTCCGCCTGGGATAACGTGAATGCGAACATTATTCGAGCGCAGGAGCGCATGCAGACGAATTCCAACTCAGCGCAGGCGCGATTAGCCGTCGCGCGGGAATACTACCATAAAGCGTTGCTCTGTACCCGTTATTTGAAAGAAGCGCAGGGCAGCTACCCCCGCGATTTCGTCAAGAGCGAAGAGGAACATTATTACAGCGAGGCCTTGCGCCAGGCCAAACGCGTCGAACGTTTAGACAAAAATTCGCCGGAAGCATACATGCTGGTCAGCGAAATTTACATCGCCAATGGTCGGGAAGAT
Source organism: uncultured Candidatus Moduliflexus sp. (assembly GCA_964602655.1). Taxonomy (GTDB): domain Bacteria; phylum Moduliflexota; class Moduliflexia; order Moduliflexales; family Moduliflexaceae; genus Moduliflexus. The sequence continues at coordinate 60,499 of CAZRSF010000018.1, read as the reverse complement.
TTGGCGGTGCGGGAATTGAAACAATTGATGAAGAAGCATCCGCAATATGCCAGAGTCTATTATGCGATTGGCAAGGTGTACCTCGACACGCAAAAATACGACCGCGTCGAACGCTACTTTATCAGAACAATCAAACTCGATCCCGATTTCATTGACGCCTATTATTTGTTAGGCAAATTTTATCTCGAACAAAAATGGTACGACTATTCTGCGGCAACCTATCTTGAAATTCTGCGGCGCAAACCGAATGATTCCGCCTCGTTCGATGCGCTGATTCAGGCGTCGCATGAATTAGGGACTTTTTATATTAGCGATGGGCATTACGATCAGGCGATTGCCATCTTTCAGGAGATTCTGCGGGTGAAATCGTCGTATCCTGTCCACCAAAGCCTGTTGTTAGCGCGCCAGAAAAAAGCCGAAGCGCTGGTCGCCGCCGAAGAAGCCCGCCTAAAGGCGCTTGAAACGCAATTAGCCGCCCAGCAAGCAAAACCAGAAGCAACCCCGACTCCTGAACCGACGCCAGAAGCCACACCGGAAGCCGTGACCGAACCGGCAGTCGAAACGCCTCCGGCAGAAGAACCGACCGCCGAGCCGACGCCTGAGCCAGTGGCAGAAGAAACCCCTGCTCCGACCCCAGCGAATGTGCAGGCCGTTCAACTTCGCAATGCTCCGGCGGCGCTTGCCAACGCCGACATTCTCGATATGATCAAGCAGCGCGGTTATCACCACCCGAACGACCTCTCCGCCTGGGGCTTATCCGGCACGGTGCAAGGCGCGACGCAACATGCCTATGCCGCGCAATCGCCGAACGGCGTCAATGTGGTTACGGATCAAGCGACAGGTTTAATGTGGCAGCAAGCTGGTTCGCCGGAACGGATGAATTGGGATCAGGCCAAAGCCTATATCGAACAATTGAATCAAACCACGCAGGGCGGATTTGCCGACTGGCGTCTCCCCACGATCGAAGAGCTTGGCTCGTTAGTGGAATTCGAGCAGAAAAATGGATCGCTGTATATCGATTCAGGGTTCGACGCGACGCAGAGCGTCTGCTGGTCAGCCGATACGATGGCTGCGGAGAATTCCTCCTGGGCAGCGTCGTACGCGAACGGCCATCTCTTCTCCGATGCGCGAACGAATACCAATTTCGTCCGGGCTGTGCGCGCGCTTCCGTAACAACCTCTCATCAACGCGGCGCTTCCTCAGCGGGAAGCGCCGTTCCTGTTTCTGCGCTCCGAATATTCTTGACAACCAGCGCCTGCGAATCTCTGATGAAACGGCAACGGGGTGATGTCCCCGCGATTTTCTCTCGGAGGTGATGAGATGTCCCCAACCATTCTATATTTCGACACGATAGACGCCATGAGCCGCGCAGCCGCCGGGCGCGTATGCGAGCTTGCGCGCGACAGCGTTGCCGCGCATGGCAGTTTCACCATCGCCCTTTCCGGAGGCAGCACGCCGCGCGCCCTGTACGAACGCCTGACGCAATCGCCGTATCGCGAAGATGTCCCCTGGCAGCAAACGCATCTGTTCTGGGGCGACGAACGTTTCGTGCCGCGCGATCATGCCGAGAATAACGCGGCGATGGCGTTTGACGCGCTGATCCGGCATGTCTCGATTCCGGCGGAGCAGACGCATCCTGCGCCAACGGAATTAGACACGCCGGAAGCGGCGGCGGACGCATATCAAATGACATTACGGGAACATTTGACCGCATTCGATCCGTCCTCTAAAGAGAAAGGCGTACCGGTCTTCGACCTGATTTTGCTCGGTATGGGGAAAGACGGGCATACGGCATCGTTATTTCCCGGCAGCCCGGCGCTTGACGAAGAGGCGCGCTGGGTCGTCGCCACGCCGATTCCCGGCCTGTCGCCGTTCGCGCGGCGCGTGACGCTGACGTTTCCGGTGATTAATGCCGCCAAACATGTGCTGTTCCTGATTTCCGGTCAGGAAAAACGCCCGATTCTTGAAGAAATTATCTATCATCTCGAACAGGCGTTGGCGCATTATCCCGCTGCGCGAGTCAAACCGGACGGCGCACTGAACTGGTTTGTTGCATAAATTAGACAGCATTATTCATTGCCATTGAACGTGAAAAAGGAGTGTCAACGCGAAGCGTTGAAACTTCTGGATTCGGTGTCAATGCGCGTGAATAATGCCGTATGAAATCGTATCATGATATGTGCATATTTATCACAAGGCAGGTTGTTTATCAAAGACGGCGCACACGAAGCGCAGCAAATCGAAAGTCATTTCGGCAAAGAGGTTGTCGAACGCACGTTGCGAATGCAACAGCGGAACGAATGGAAAACCGGCAAACAGGGGACGCCGTTCGGCGGTAGTATGCTCTGGGGTGTCCAATCCGCCAATCAGAACGCCGCGCAGGTCTCGATCAGCGGCGTGACGCACGGTGGCGGCGCAAGCGATCTGCTCTTTCTGCTGAACACCGAAGCGACCGGCGGGCTGTTTCGGTATAATTGGCAAGAGCGCAACGAACGCCGCCTGTTCCACAAAGAACGTTTCCGGGCGCGGGATTTGGACTGGCATCCTGAACATCAGATGATCGTCGGCTCGCAGTCGTTCGAAAACGGCACGGCGAACATCATCGTGATGAATGCGGAAGGGCGCGAGTTGCGACAGCTTACCGAAGGGGATTCGGTGGACGAAGCGCCATCCTGGATGCCGGGAACAGAGCGCCGCATTCTCTTCCAATCCGCCGGAGTTGCGCGGAATCAGCAAGGGTTTTTCCGGGGAACCGCGCCATTTGCGATTCACCAGTTAGACCTCGACAATCGCGCAATTTCAACGCTGCTCGAAGACGCAAAATATGATTTTCTCTGCCCCCGCGCCGATGCTCAGGGCAATCTGTATGTCATCCGGCGTCCGTATGAAGACCCGAATCGCTCGAATTACGGAGTCGGACAGGGGATTGCGGATTTTCTGCTGTTTCCGTTGCGCCTGCTGCGAGCGGTTTTTCATTTTCTGAATTTCTTTTCGCTCACCTTTTCGCAAAAACCGCTGACCACCGCCTCCGGACCGAAAATCGTGGCCGAGGATGAAAAAACGCTGCTGTTGCGCGGACGCATGGTGGACGTGCAAAAAAGCCTGCGAGAAGCGGAGAAAGAGAAACAAGCGCCGGCGTTAGTGCCGCAATCGTGGGAACTGCTGCGCCGCGCGCCATCCGGTAAGGAAGAAGCACTGGCAAAAGGCGTGTTGTCGTTTGACGTGACGCCGGACGGCACGGTCATTTACACGAACGGCAGCGCGATATTTCAACTTGACGAACGCGGCAAACCGCAACAGATCGGTACAGGCCATCTGATCGAACATCTGATCGCCATTCGGTAACGGAAATGACAAGGAAAGGTGGAAGAAAGGGTGTTGCATTGATCCTTTCTTCCGCCTCTCTTTGTCGTTGCATTCCAATGTTTGGTATTGAAAATTATGCTGGTTTTTTAATCGCTGGAATTCTGCTGAATCTCATGCCGGGTTCCGATACCATGTACATTCTCACCCGAAGCATCGCGCAGGGCAAAAAGGCCGGAATGGTTTCCGTGTTGGGCATTTCGACGGGCTGCGTCATTCATACGATCTTCGCGGCGTTCGGCCTCTCGGCGATCTTGATGTCGTCGGCGACCGTGTTTCATGTCATCAAATACCTCGGCGCGGCGTATTTGGCGTATTTAGGCATACGAATGCTGCTGGAACGCGCTCCGCTGTTCGAAACGCAGGGACGCGGTTTCGAACGCGCCGATTTGTTCAAGATTTACCGGCAGGGCATGACGACGAACGTGTTAAATCCCAAAGTCGCGCTCTTTTTCCTCTCGTTTCTGCCGCAATTCGTCCGCCCGGAGCAGGCCGACGGCGCATTGCCGTTCCTGATTTTAGGCGGCACGTTTGCCACGACCGGCACGTTGTGGTGTTTATTTTTGGCGTATTCGGCCTCGCTCATGACGCATACCCTGCGCAAAAATCAATCCATCGGCAAAATCCTGCAAAAAGTCAGCGGACTCGTGTTCGTTGGGCTTGGCGTCCAGTTGGCAGTCAAGACAGATTAGGTCGCGCGCCGGACAGCATTTTCAGGAGTATGAAAGCGGAGCTTTCGCTCTCAACGCTTCGCTTTGATACTCCTGCTGCGAGGTGAACGGCGATGAATAATGCTGTCGCACACACTCATCCAGTTCTCTCGTTGTTAAAATCGTTCGAACTCGTTATCCAGGGCGTCTTCCCCTCCGTCGAAGACGCCGGCATACGCCGCCTGCGGCACAGGAGCATGACCGTTTCCGCCGGTTTTCGGCTGGATAAAATCGCTCTGATGCTTGATGTGGGCGATTTTCGCATGGAGCTTGGCGGCCATAGGGTTCGAAACGCGCTGCTGAATCGGCGGCACGGCCTCCTGACGTTCCTCGCGCACCTTGAAGAACGCGATCACGCCCTGAAGATGCTCCGCTTGTGCGGCGAGTTCTTCCGAGGTTGACGACATCTCTTCGGATGCGGTGGCGTTTTGCTGAATCACCTGATCCAATTGCTGAATTGCGGTGTTAATCTGGCCTGCGCCGCGTTCCTGTTCGCTGGTGGCGGCGCTGATTTCCTGAACGAGTTCAGCGGTTTTCCGAATATCCGGCACAAGGGTTTTGAGCCGTTCCCCGGCAACTTCCGCGATATTCACCGAAGCGTCGGCCAGATTGGTAATTTCCGCCGCCGCCGATTGACTCCGCTCGGCTAACGCTCGCACTTCGGCGGCCACAACTCCAAATCCTTTGCCGAATTCCTGCGCTTTCGCCGCTTCGATGGTGGCGTTCAACGACAACATCCGGGTTTGTCTGGCAAGTTCGTCAATAATCTGCACTTTTTTCGCAATCTCTCGAATCGCCAACACGGCCTCCGCAACGGCTAATCCGCTTTCCTGCGCATCCTGCGCCGCCTGCGTGGCAATCCGTTCGGTTTGTCTGGCATTTTCGGCATTCTGGCAGATATTGGCGGCCATTTCTTCCATCGAAGACGAGGCTTGTTCCGCTGCCGCCGCCTGTTCTGTCGCGCCTTGCGAGAGTTCTTCCGAACCGGAACTCATGAACTGACTGCCGGTCGTGACGTTCTCGGCAGCGATCTTGACATCGCCGACGATGTCGCGCAGTTTTTGCGTCATTGCGGTCAACGCTTTGCCTAACGCATCCTTTTCTGAGCGCACAGGGACGGCGACCGTCATATCGCCATTCGCGATTTGACCGGTCACCTGGACAGCGGTATTCAGGTTAGCAGCCATGTTGCGCATCGCATCGGCCAACACGCCGATTTCATCATGACGACGAATGGAAATTTGCTGCTCCATATCGCCTTCGGCAATGGCGTTCGCAATGCTGACAATTCGCTTCAGCGGATTGACTAACGACCGGACTAACACGACAATAAGCGCTGTCAGCACGATCATCACCGCACCGGCGACAGCGCTGTTGATGTAAGCCATTTTGCGGATCGGCGCGAGCATTTCCCGCGTCGCCGCTCCAGCGCTGACCGTCCAGCCGGTCGCTTCGAGGCGTTGAAACGCCACGAGTTTATGTACGCCTTCCCAGGTATAGGAAATAACGCCCTGTGTATTGCCCATCAGTTCTTTACCGAAATCATAATCGGCCACATTCAGTTGTAAAATCTGCTCCTTTTGGGGATGCGCGATCACTACCCCATCACGCTTAAATACATACGCATAGCCGGTCTGACCGACTTTTACGGGATCAATAAATTTTTGATTGAAATGCTCCAGATTGATCACGCCGATCAACACGCCGACAACAGCCTCCTCTGCTTTTACCGGAGCGGCAATCATAAACACCGGTTTGCCGGATACGTCGCTTTTTTCGACCTCAGACACCGCGAGTTTGCCCTGCAATGCCTCTTGAAAATATACCTTGTCCGCAAGATTCATTGTATTGCCCAGAGCGGCGGACGACACGACCACGTCTCCGGCGGCATTGGCAAGATTGATGGCGTCATAACAGCCATAATTCGCTTGTAATTTAGCCAGTTCAAGAGAGGCGGAACTCCTGGCCGATGTCCCGACAAACGAATCTTGCATGGCCGCCGCATACATCGGCGTCTCGCTCCAACTGATCACGTCGGATTCGGCTTCCTCGATCCAAGATGTCAGGCTTTGCGCCGTTGATGCGACAATCTGAGACAATTGATCTTTGATTGTCTGCTCAACAGCGTTTGTCGAACTGATGTACGCGACCAGCATGGAAATCCCCATTCCGACGATAATCAACGCGACGGTTGGAAACAAAAATTTTCCCCTAAGATTACATGTCATCATGAACCTCCGATAGTGAACGATTGCTTCAATAAGAACGTGCTTTTCGATAGGAGTGTCAGCGCGCAGTTTTGACGGTCAGAACTGCGCTCTGACACTCCCAATGTGCTTGACCCAGAACTCAAACAATCCACTCTGTTACAAACAGCACGAAACATGCCATGATGATAAAATTTAGTATAATATATTGTATATTCGTGATTTACAGGATATGTTAATTTAAAAGCGATCTGCGAACCAAACAAAAATCGGGCAGAAATGCCTGATACGCGATGAGGATAATCAGAGGAAAGGCTTTATAAACCAAGAGAAAGGATGCTGTCGTCAAAATGTCGCAACCGGGCAAGCTTGCCCGATTCGCCCGTATCGCGGACAAACTTTCCACGCCATCGAATTCTAAAACAGAAAACACTCCTGTCAAGCAAGAAAACGATGGTTCGGATTTGTGAAAAATTCAATTGACGCAATTGTGGGATTATGACGATTTGACCTATTGGATGGATAGACCGTAAAATGCACACCATAACTCAAGGAGTCCGAATGAAAATCCCCAGAGTCAAGACAACGTTCGCAAGAGAAAAAACGCCTGCGAATATTTCTGCGCTCACGGGTGAGACATGTCAGCATGAGCTATAAATTATTTGTCACAGATTTGGATGGAACGCTGTTGAATACGAACCGCCTGGTGAGCGCCAGGGTGCAGAACGCCTTTTCGCAAGCAAAAGAACAGGGGAAATTTCTCACGTTTGCGACCGGGCGCAACTTTAATTCGTCCCTTCCGATTATGCAAACCCTTCCGCCGAATGTGCCGATGATTCTCTATAACGGCGCGCGCATCGAAACCCTTCAGCCGCGCAAAACCCTGTACGCGAAGAATCTACGCAATGAACAGGCATTAAAGGCATTCGCGCTGCAATCGCAGTTTCAGGTATCAATTCTTTTGTATCTTGACGACGACATCTATGTCAGCGTCCTCAGCCCGGACGTGCAGGAATTCAACGAAAAAGAGCATATTCCCTGCCATGTGGTCGGCGACCTCGCGCGATTTTTAGGCGACCGCGATCCGATCAAATTGTTGTGCATCGGCCAGCCGGAAGAATTGACGCGGTTTGCGCGAGCGTATAGAGCGCTTGACAAAGACACCGTCTTAGTCTGTTCCGAATCGCATTATCTTGAGGTCTTGCCCGCCGGCGTTTCGAAGGGCAGCGCATTGAAATATCTGGCCGAATATTTAGGAGTGTCGTTGCAGGAGATTATTGCGGTCGGCGATAATTTGAACGATGTCGAGATGCTCTCCGAAGCCGGTTTCGGCGTGGCGATGGGGAACGCGCATCCCGATCTCAAAAAAGTCGCGGATCATGTGACGGATTCGAACGACAACGACGGCGTCGCGAAACTGATCGAACACTATCTGCTGGCGTAGGGAAATATATCCCAGCACCCCTGACGGGCGCGAAAAATTAGAACAGATAGGGGACTCAGATTATTCGAGAGCGCGAAACGCTTCTAAAAATGTTTGATAGTCGAACTGTTTCGTCCGTTCTAAAATGGCCTCGCGCAGAGGCGCATTCTGTTCGGCAAGGTTCTCGGCAATCACGATGATGCTGGCAATATCCGCCGTAACCATCGCATGTTTCAACGCGGAACGCAGTTCTTCCGGCAGCGCGGCAATCGCGTCTCGAATCATCGCAGGGGAGAGCCTTGGCGACAGCGGTTTCTTGCCAGCGCGCTTGTCGGCATAGAGGAACTGCACATGCAGGTGCGCGCTCAGTCGGTCGAAAATTTCCGTGTCGCGCAGTGGTTTCAACAGAAAATCATCGCAGCCATTCGTCATGGCGTTTGCGTATTCGTCTTCATCCGACACCGCGCTTGTTGCAATGATGCAGGTATGCGCTCCGGTCGTTCGCTCGCGCTCGCGGATGCGCCTGATGGTGTCATTGCCGTCCATCGCGGGCAGGCGCAGATCGAGCCAGATCATTTCCGGCTGCCAGAGCTCCCATATCTCGAAGGCGGCATGTCCGTCGCTCGCGTCCTGAAGGTCGAAACCTAATGGACGCAGCAGATGCAGCAGCAATGCGCGGCTCTCTTCATGAGCATCTACGATCAATATTTTGTAACGCGGTTGATCTGGCGCAAGTCCGATTGCGCGGCGCGGCAGCGGAGCAGGCGGTTTTGCCGCCTGTTCGATGATGCGCGCCGGAATGGCAAACGCGAACGTGCTGCCGCGTCCGACAACGCTCTGCACCTGAAGTTCTCCGCCCATCAGTTGCACAAATTTTCGACTGATCGGCAAACCTAACCCCGTACCTTCCTGCGAGCGTTTGCCGATTTCAGTCTGAAGGAACGGGACAAACACGGCCTCCAAATCTTCTGGGGCGATGCCAGCGCCGGTATCCTCAACCGAAAATTGCAACGTCATAGACAACGTCGCTGGCTCTGCGAACTCCGGCAGCGGCATCGGCGCAACGCGAACGGTCACACTGCCTTGCTGCGTGAATTTTATGGCGTTATTGAGCAGATTCATCAGAATTTGGCGTAATTTCAACTCATCTGCCAGGATGTAGCATGGCGTGTCCTCGGCGCGTTCGAACAGAATGCGCAGCCCCTTTTGCTGCGCGTTGAGCCAGAACATCTCTTCCAATTCGTCAAGGAGCGCGTAGAGATTGATCGCTTTGTCGTTTAAGGTCATCCGACCGGCTTCGATTTTCGAGAGATCGAGCACCTGATTGATCAGCGCAAGCAGATGAACGCTGCTGCGTTGGATAATTTCGACATACTCGCACGCGTCCGGCGGAAGCTTCGAGGAATAGGTCAGAAGCTGCGCAAACCCGATAATGGCGTTCAACGGCGTGCGGAGTTCATGGCTCATGCTGGCAAGAAACATGCTTTTCGCCCGGTTCGAGGATTCTGCCGCGTTTTTTGCTTGTTGCAATGCCTGTTCCGCCTGTTTTTCCTGCGTGATGTCATAGCTCAAAATCACAAGCCCTCGCACATTTTTTTTCTCGTCAAAATCAGGAACATAATTGACCTTGATCCAGCGGTCGCCATGCGTAAGGTGGAAGATATTTTCATACGACGCCGGTTGACCGGAGAGTGCCTGTTCAAGGTAGGGTTTGGCAAATTCGTAGCCTGTTTCACCGACAATTTCTGGAAATGTTTTGCCGATAATATCATGCCGAGGACGCCCGAAAGCTTCATATTGCTTATTGACGAAACGATAACGCAAATCAGCCGCGTCGGCGTAGGCGATATAGGCCGGCAGGTTGTCGGCGATCAGCATCAGCAGTTTCTCGCTTTCGCGCAAGGCGTGTTCGGTCTGCTTCAATTCCGTAATGTCATTCCCAAGCACGACAATGCCGCGCACACGCCCCTGCTCATCGAATTCCGGCACGTAATTCACCTGCACCAAGCGATTGCCGCTGATAAGGCGAAACTCGTTTTCATACAACGTCGGCTCGCCGGTTCTCACCTTTTCGAGGAAGGGAAACGCAATCGCGTAATTTGTTTCGCCGATGAGCGCCCGAATTTCCTTTCCGATGAATTCGCTGCGCGGCAGGCCGAAATTCTCGAATTGTGTATTCACAAATCTATAGCGCAGCGTCTCGGCATCTGCGTAGGCGATATAGGCTGGAAGATTATCGGCAATCGTCAAGAGCAGGTTTCGGCTTTCTTGCAGTTGCTCTTCGGCGCGGCGGCGTTCCGCAATTTCCTGTCGCAGCGAAGCGTTCAGCGCATTGAGTTCGGCGGTGCGTTCTTGCACGCGCTGCTCGACATGGGCATAGACGCGGGCATTCTCAATCGAAATGGCCGCTTGACCGGCCAACAACCGCAGCATGTCCACGCGCTCCGGCGAAAAGACGCCTTCCGCTAAATTATTTTCGAAATACAACACCCCAATCAGATGACCGCCGTGAAGAATCGGCAGCGATAAGACGGATTTGGGTTGGCGCTGCGCGACGTAGGCGTCATGGACAAAGCGAAAATCTGTTGACGCATTCTCCACAATGATCGGTTCGTGCTTGCGCAACGTGTATTCGAGCAGATGGCGAGGCAGCCGCGTCGTCTGGCTGAACGGCTCGGCAAGCATCTCAACCTGAGACGCCGCCGCGTCGCTCTGGGCGTACAGCACGAATTCCTCGCGTTCGCGCAGCAGCAGAGACGCGCGTTCCGCTCCGGCGGTTTGGGTCATGACGATCATCAGGCGTTTCAGCAATTCCGGCAGCGCGATTTCTTTCGAAATCGTTTGCGCCGCTTTCATCATGGCCGCGAGATCAAGCGCCTCGGTGCGTCTGGATGACGACGACGTATCGGTTTCGAATGGGCGTATCCCGCTCGCGAGGAGTTCGGGATACGCCGCCTCCAACTGATGCGCTTTGGGGTGCGCGCCCCACAATTGATAACAATGATGGGCGTTACGCATATAGACGCTGGCAAGATGCGGTTTGCCTTTGCGCAGCCAGAACTTGGCCGCGCATTCATTCGCGAGCGCCTCTTCGGATAAAAAACCGGCGGATTTGGTCAGCCGAATCGCGTCGTCATACGCATCGAGCGCCTGTTCGACGCGGCCTTCGATGCGATGCAGTTCCGCCTGAACGAGCGCGTATTTATGGGCGAAATTGGCCGGGCAGAATTCCGCCCAACGCGCAAGCTGTCGAAGATGTCCGGCAATGCGTTCCCGCGCAAGCTGCTGCCGCTCCGGTTCGAGGGTGTGATAGGCGGCGGCTTGAGCGAGCGCGTCATAAAAAAAGGAGAGCGGATACACATAAATTCCGATGGAAGCGTGGACGAGCCGTTGGCTGATTTCCGCGTAGCGCAGGCATTCTGCTGGCTGTTCGAACAGCAACGCCAAATACGTTTTGTTCAGATAAAAGAGGTGTTGCATCCCGGCGTCATGGCTCTCTTCGAACGGCGCAACCGACATGCGTTCGCTGAACAGGTCAAGCGCCGAACGCTCAGGCTCGGCATCATCGCCGCGCAGACACGCAATCATCGTCGCAGCGAAATTTATCCGCGCCAGCACATACGGCTGCTTTTCAGCGGCGCGAAGAGAGGTCTGGCATTCCGTCAACAGCGTTTCCAGCGGACGTCCGCCCAAATATGAATAGAACAGGTAGGTATTGGCCGAATACATGGCATACATGACATCGCCGAGCGCCATGCCCGCCTCATAATTGTCCCGCAGCATTGCGATGCAGGTATGCAGGGAAATGTGCCAGGGCAGGATGGCAAAGGCGATCATCTGGGTCGTATGCGTTCTGATCGCGGCTGACGCCGGATGTTTGACGAGTTCGGCGGCTAATTGGCCGAATTGATGACTGAGGTCATATTCTTGCAGCGGCCCGCACAGCAGCAGGCCATACGTCGCGTACCCAAGCGGAGAGAATGGGGCATTCCCGTATTGCAGCGATAACATGACCTGCTTCATGATCACATACGGAATGAGTTCCGGGCGGCAGAAAAATATCGGCGCGTACACGGCGACCAACAGGCGCAGGGCGGCCAATCCTTCGGGGATTGTCATCGCAGGAAGCGCCAGCAATTCCATCGGCGTTCTGCCAGCCATCGCGCCTCGGATCGCGTCGTAATGGGCGGCAAAATCATCGTTCGTCGGCTGTTCCGGGAACATGACGCCGAATTGCCGCAACGCGGCGACACCGATTCGGGCGGCTTCGGGAATATTGCCTTGCGCCATGCTTGCCAGAATTTCGGTTTCGCGCGCTCGGACGGTTTCGAGGACATCCCGCGCATGATCGAGCACAACGGCGACAGTGTGCGCCATGATGGCATACTCCGCCGCTAAATACGCCGCTTCCGCGAATTCGTCATAGAGCGCAAACATCAGCGACCGTCGAGAATGCCAATCCTCTGCGCTTGTCATCGCAATTCCGGCGGAAAGATAGCCGATCGCGGACTGATGCGCCGCAGACGCCTTGGCTTTTTTGCCCGCGTTCAGGTTCGATTCCGCAAGATGACGTTTTTCTGCGTCGTCTGTCAGTAAGTCCGCCGCCGCGTTCCAATGTTCGACCAATTCGAAGAGGCGTTCTTCGCGCTCTTCTGGGGGCAGGCTGGCATGCAGCAGCCGCGCGATTCCCAAATGGATCGCCGGTTTTTTGGCGTCGGCAATCAAGGCATACGCCGCTTGCCGCAAGCGATCATGCGCGAATTGACACTGCGCGATATTCTGCGCCGCCGATTCGTTCAGGACGATGATAATGCCTTCGTCGCTCGCGGAGACCATATCTGCGAAGACCTCTTCGACAGGCTCGCAGCAGATAGACGCCAACGTGGGGAGATCGAAACGATGGCCGAGACACGCGGCGATTTGCAGGGTTTGCCGGGTGCGCTGCGACAGCCGGGAAATTTTTTCGGACAGCAGCGCGGCGACATTATCGGTCAACGGCATGGTTCGCAGGCGCGACATGTCATACGTCCATTGACCGGCAGCCGCATCGAAACGCACGACCTCGTCGTCGTGAAGAGACTGGAAAAATTGCCTGACAAAAAAAGGATTGCCCTGCGTTTTGGCAAAGATCACGTCGCTGAGCTGCGGCGCGGCAATGGCGAGCGTGTCATGAACGAGATCGGCGACATCGCCCGGCAGAAAGGGTGTCAAGCGCATCGCATCGATCTTCGCGCCGGTTTGCGCCAACGCATCCAGATGGAGGCGCAGTGGATGACCGTCGGCGATTTCGTCGTCGCGATAGGCCGCAATGATCATCAGCGCGCGCAGATCGGCGTCGGTCAGCAGCAGTTGCAGCAGATGCAGCGAGGCGGCGTCCGCCCATTGGAGGTCATCGAGAAACAGCGCGACGGGATGAGCCGGTTGGCACAGCGCGCGCAGGAATTGTTGAAATGAGAGGAGAAAACGCTGCTGCGTCTCTTGCAGGCCGACGTCCTGAAGCGGCGGCTGCGTTCCGATGACGGCGGACAATTGCGGAATGACATCGAGCAGCGCCTGTCCGTTGTCTCCGACTGCCGCAAGAATCCGCTGTCGCCATGCGGCTAATTCTTCCGCCGATTCCGCTAAGAGAAGATCGCAAAATTGGCCGAAAGCCTGCGTGATGGCTGAATAGGCGATATTGCGCTGCAAATAGTCGAATTTGCCTGAAAGAAAATAGCCCCGTTTGGCCGTGATCGGCTTATGAATTTCAGCGACAAGCGACGATTTCCCGATGCCGGCTTCGCCTGTCAACAAGGCTAATTCCGTTGCGCCCGCCGCAACGCGCTCGAAAACGGCGAGCAGCGCGGCGATTTCCCGGTCACGGCCATACAACTTTTGTGGCATGGAAAACCGCCCGGACAGGTCGTGTTGTCCAACATGGAATGGCGAACGACGTTCCGCGCCTTCGGCGACCGATTTCCCTCCAGGGAGGGGTAGGGGTGGGTTATGGGGGGTGAGAGACTTCCAGTCTTCAACAACCCACCCCTTACCCCTCCCAGGAGGGGAATCCGGAGGATTCGCCGATAGAAAATCGATCAAAATGTCCTGGCAGTACGTGAGATCATGCAGAATGCCTTGCACGGATTGATAGCGGTCTTCGGCATTTTTCGCCAGCAGTTTCATGATCATGTCGGACAGAATGCGCAGCGTCTCGACGTGCGAGGCGTTCTGTTCTTTCAGGATGACGCATTCACGCGGCGGCGTAGGGTAGGTGGCGATATGAGCATGGACGAGCGTGAGTGCGTCCTTCGATTCGAAGGGCAAGCGGCCTGTCAGCAGCTCGTACAATGTTGCGCCGAGCGAATAAAAGTCTGTCCGAACATCAATGTCCCGATTCATGCGACCCGTCTGTTCCGGCGAAATGTAGGCGAGCGTCCCTTCGATGACATTCGGATTGCGAAACGAGGCGAATTCTTTGGTAAATTGCGAGGCGATCCCGAAATCAATAATTTGAATCTGACCTGTTTCCCGGTTCAGCACGATATTCGAGGGATTCAGGTCTTTATGAATGACATGCCGCCGGTGCATATCGTCAAGATTTTCGCACACGCCGATGGCAAGCGCGACAAGGTCGGCCAGCGGCAATGTTCCGGCGATGCGCAGCGCGCGCAGCGATTCCCCGCCAATATCTTCTAAGACGATGATCCAGCGTTCGTCGTGACACACGAGATCATACGCCTGGATCAAGCGTGTCGAATGAAGTCCGCGCGTCACGTCGTATTCGCGCTTGAATCGCGCCAATTCTTCGGGGAGCCGCGTCAGCGGTTCGAATTGTTTCAAAATGACTGACTGATGATCGTCGTTGCGCCAGCCGCGATAAATGAGAGAGTGTTCGCTTTCGTAAAGCGTATGTGTAATGCGATAACCTGGAACAATTGGCAGCATCTCTCCATCTCCTTGTCGGATAACCCTGGCAGGGTTCGACCCCTGTCAGGATTGCTGTCTCAATACGAAGAAGACACGCCATGTTATTTTTTGTCAACAAGAGAATGTCTGAGAAGTGACAATGTATCGAATTTCGAGAATTCTCAATCTTCGCAAAAACCGACTTGACAAGAGGCGTTTCGCGCCTCTGTCGGCAGGAACGAACCCGTCAGGTTACCCTTGCAAGAACAGTCGTTTCTTTATTGAAACCGGAATTTATCAATAATCACAGCCTCTTCCGTATTCGTCGTTTCAAGCTTGATCGTGATTTCCGGACGGCGCGAGTTGATGAGAAGCGGTACAGCGTATGTTTGCCAGTATTCTCTGGTAATCTCGATCTCGGCGATGGGTTCGGTATTGACCAAAATGCGGAGTTTCGGGAGGTTTTTCGGCGTTTTATGCACTAATTTTGTCCTGGCGTAAATCGTGAGCGTGACATTCGCGCGCGCGAGTTTCGGAAAGACCGTCATTCGCTGATCGTCTTCGAGTTCCCGTCCAAAATAACGCCATGTTCTCAGATACTGTTGATTATCCCAGGGATCGAGCGCCGATGGAACGCGCTGACCGTCGCGCGCGCCGATGTCAAGGCGATCTTCCGCTTCGATGACCCGCGTCGGAAGTCGCTTGGCGACAAGTAACCCTCCGAATACCATCGTTCCGGCGATCACACCGACCAGCAGCAGCGCAGTTTCTTGCGAACAGTCTGCTCGCAAGCCGAGCGCTTCGCGGCGGCATGCGGCAATCAGGACTCCAATCGCGATGAGGCCGGCCACTGTGACAACAACAAGATGATCTGATGATCTCATGTAGGAAGGAAACAGCCTGACCAGATTGATAGACAGGCGCATACTCAACAATTCTTCGAGAAAATTATTCGTTCCGTCCGCCCAGTTGTAGCGCCACCAGGGATTCAGCGTCATCGTCCAGGCCGCAAATCCAGACCAGAGGATCGAAAGGCCTGCCATCACATATTTAACGCTCGTGTTCGGCAATTTCCAAAATTTGGCGACAAACACTCCGAGCAGCGGAACGACGGGCAGCAGATAGCGGACAGGCGGCGTTGGGGCGGCGTGCCAGAGCGGCCAGAGCGCGATTGTGAGATGGTTGATGCCCACGATCATCAGCAGTGGCAGCGTCTGCGCGAGTTCGGCGCGAGTCAGCAGGCCAACGCCGATGAATGCCAGCAGATAGAGCGGCGTATAAAACAACAGGCCATACTCTTGATCGAACAGCAGCCCAAACAGGCCGGAGAGCGGATTGTATCCCTTCAATATCCAACTCATGTAACGGCTGTCGGAAATGCGAGCCAAAAACATCCCGCCTAAAAGATATTTATCGGCCAACACGGCAATCGCGCCGAGCAGCGCAAACAATACGACCATTCCTGCGAAAAACAAGAGTTTTTGCGTCAGGCGAGTCCGACGCTGTACGATTCGAATCAGAAAAAACAGCATCAACGCTCCCGCTAATGGAAGATAGCGTGTTTTCAGCAACACCAGCAGCAAGAGGCTTCCCGCAATCAGGGCGCAGCCGCTCCAGAAGCGGCGATTGCGCCATATCTGCTGCTCCGGCAGGCTGCGAATACGCCTGACAATCCAGACGGTCAGCAGCGCGGCCAGCGTTTCAGGATAAATCTGCCCCATATACACGATCAGCGGAATCGTAAACGCCATGCCGAGCCAGGTCATAAACGCCGCCGAAAGCGATTGAAAGAGTTCGACCGCCAACAAAAACACCTGTCCCATCAGCAAGGCGGCAATCAGGTTCATTTGCAGCGTGGCGCCGAAGCGTCCGCCCAGCACGTAACCGGGGAGCAAGGTATGGGGATACACGCCTTTATGGCGATACGAATAAATGGTCGTATCGTTGACTTGATCGCCGAACGCCGGAAGGAGTTCATCCCAGTAAAATGAGGTGTAATCTTTTTGCTGGTAATTGTTGAACAAATTGGTGTCGCCGTCATGCCAGAGACTATGCGTAATCAGGAGGTAATGCGGTTCATCGCCGGTGGTCGTGAATCGGTATTGGTGATACCACGAAATCATGGCGTACACGACAAAAGCGGTGAGAATCAGCAGGCGATGGAGGCGCTGAAGCGATGCGGCGCTGTTTTCAGACGCGGACAGCGTTTTGATATATTGCTGCAAACCGCCGCACCAGACGGCGGTTTTTCCCAGCACCATGACAAGGTAGAGGGCTGCACACCAGAAATACGGAGCAGGGAGAGCGGGCGCAGCGATTTCGATTCCTAAAAATCCGAGAAGAAGGAGATAGGAGGTGTCGTCATATTGCCGCCAACGTCGAAACGCGGCCTGCTGTTCCCCTGCAATGCGCTGCGTCACAAGATGCGCTGTGCTGAAAAGCGCGTAGCAGACGGGAATCGCCAACGTATAGAATCGGCTCCAATTTCCAGGGGCGTCAATGCCTGCCAGCGTCAAGAGATACGCGGAAGCATACCCAAATGCGCCTGCAATGCCATAACGCACGAGCAGCGGAAATAACACATTCAGAAGACGTGTGACATTAATCATATTTTCCCATCCAGGCATTCGAACGAATCCGACATAAATCTTCGAACATCTTTGTGGCGTCAATCAAAGCGTTGACGCGGCTATTCGGGTTATTCACCCATTGGATCGGCACTTCTCGAATCGTGTAGCGATGACGGGCGGCGATAAACAAGACTTCGACATCAAAGCTGAAATGATTGATTTGCTGGCGCGCAAATACCGCGCGCGCGACATCGCCGCGAAAGCATTTGAAGCCGCATTGCGTGTCGGCAAAGGGCGTCAGCGCAAAGACCTTGGCGAACAGATTGAATATTTTGCCCATGTACTCACGGTAAAATGGTTGATGGCGGCGCACATCCGATGTTCGCAGCCCCCTTGAGCCAATCGCAATATCGCAGCCTGCGTGTAACGCGGCAAACAGCTTTTCAACCTCCTGAATCGGGGTGGACAGATCGGCATCAGTGAACAGCGCGAACTCTCCGACTGACGCCAACACGCCTCGTCGGACGCTGAAGCCTTTGCCGCGATTGCGGTCATTGCGCAGCAACACGCCGCCCGACACCGTCGCAAAAAACGTTTCGACCATGCGGCATGTGCCATCCGAACTGCCGTCATCCACGACAATCACTTCATACGCATACGGCTGCTGCCGCAAATAGGCGTACACCTGCCGCAACGTATCGGGAAGGCGTTCTTCCTCATTATATGCCGGAATGATGATAGAAAGCATTATTGACGCAGCCATATTTTTTTCCTCGCAGGTGTGGGATTATTGACCTGAAGCTGCTGTAGAAAATGTGGGGAGGAATGTCAAAAGGTTTTTCATCTTTTCTCGTATTTTCGGGTTGACAGAACGATGACCATTACACGGAACATGTCGGCGTTTTCGAACATCTCCCTCAATCGCTCTGTGTCTCATACGAGAAGAAAGGTCTGTGCTATGGTCACAACAACAGCACTCATGTTGCTCTGCGGCATGTCGTTTGTCGCCGGATTCGTGGACAGTATTGCCGGCGGTGGCGGGCTGTTGCTGCTGCCATCTTTTCTGCTGGCCGGTCTTCCGCCGCAATCCGCGTTAGGCACGAATAAGTTTTCGGCGATGTTCGGGACGGCGACGGCCTTAGTGAATTTTGCGCGTCAAAAAAAAGTCCTCTGGAAAATTGCGGCGATTGGCGTGCCATTCACGATGATTGGGGCGGTAAGCGGCACCAAACTGGTCTTGTTCTGCGATCAGGCGACGACGGCGAAAATTATTCTCTTTTTGCTCCCTGTGACAGCGCTGTTGACGTTTCTGCCGAAAAAACGTCTCAAGACCTCGCTGGCAGAATTTTCGGAGATCAATCTTTATCTGCATGTGCCGCTGATGTGTGGAATCATCGGATTTTACGATGGATTTTTCGGGCCGGGAACCGGCACATTTTTGATTTTCGGCTTCTATCTGTTTTTAGGATT
Source organism: uncultured Candidatus Moduliflexus sp. (assembly GCA_964602655.1). GTDB lineage: Bacteria > Moduliflexota > Moduliflexia > Moduliflexales > Moduliflexaceae > Moduliflexus. The sequence continues at coordinate 41,871 of CAZRSF010000018.1, read as the reverse complement.
GCACCTGATTCAGGCGTCGGCCATTGCCAAAGTGTTCAACCTGGCCTCGAATATCAGTTCGTTCACGACGTTCGCATTGGCTGGAAAAGTCATCTATACGCTCGGCCTTCCGATTGCCTTCGCCAATATGCTGGGAGGTTATCTTGGCAGCCATTTGGCGATCAGACGAGGACAACGCTTGATTCAATGGTTGCTGTTTGCCGTCTTCTTCTTGCTTTTTGTGACGGTCATTTTCAAAATCAGACATGGTTTCTAAGACGCTGTTTTAAACGTCTGGAGTGCTTTGACTGCCAACGCAGAGCACTTCCGATAGAGAGATTTTTAAAACAGACAAGATTCTCACTCATGTATTGGAGGAAAAACGATGCAGAAAAAAATCGCCTTATTTGCGTTTAATGGAGAGCCGATGTGTTTTGCGCATGTGCTGCTGAATGCGCTCGATATGCAGGCACGCGGTTATGATGTGGCGTTGGTTATCGAAGGGAGCGCGACCAAATTGATTAAACCGCTGGCCGAGCCGGACGCGCCGTTTGCCGAACTCTACCGTCAGGTCAAAGACGCAGGATTGATTCATGCGGTTTGTCAGGCGTGCGCGTCGAAAATGGGGACGCTCCAGGCCGCTCAAGAACAGGGATTGCCTGTGAAGAATGAAATGTCAGGCCATCCGAGCATCGGGGCATATCTGGAACACGGATATCAAATTATCACGTTTTAAACAACAATAATAATCTTGCAGGAATCAATGATGCAAGATCGTCAAGCTTATACCATTAACATTAGCGATTTTCATCGGGCGCATTCAAAAATCTGACGGAATCTCGTTCCACTAAGGTCGGATTAATGATCATCTGTTTGGCCGGGGGCTTTGGGCCGCGATGCTTAATATCTTCGAACAAAATTTCAGCCGCCCATCGCCCGATCTGGTATTTCGGATGATTGACGCTGGTCAGCGGAACATCAGCGACAGAGGCAAGTTCTGAATCATCAAACCCGATGACGGAAATATCATGCGGAATTTTTAAGCCGAATTCGCGAATTGCCTGATAGCCTTGCAACGCCGCGCTGTCATTAAAGAAAAACATCGCCGTCGGTCGTTTTTCGCCTAACATCAACAATTCTTTGACGAGCCGCGCGATATACTCCGCATCATTCCATCGGAAAATCGTTCCCCCTTTGTCTAATTGCGGATCAAATGGAACATTGAATTTTTCAAGCGCTTTTCGATAGCCAAGATGTCGTTGAAGCCCCGGCACATGATCGTTGGGATAAATGCAGGCAATCCGTTGATGTCCGGCTTCAATCAAGTATTCGGTAGCGACGAACCCGCCTTCGAGATCGTTAATCGAAACAAAGGAGACGTCCGGGTCCTCAATGACCCAATTGATAAACATGACAGGGATGGAGACATCTTTCAGCAGCGCTAATACTTTGGATTCATGAATATCCTGAAATCCACCGGCAGGTTCGATCAGTAATCCATCAATGTCTTTTTCCAGCAATTGCTCTAAACACACCAGTTCTTTCTCCTGATCGCCGCGCGAACTTCCCAAGACAATGTTGTAGCGTTTTTTATGGGCGATATCATCAATCCCTTGAATAATAGGAGGATAAATATAATAAGAAATGAAAGGGGTAATCACGCCAATCAGAAAACTTTGTGTCGTTTCATCCTGGGTTTTTCCGGAAAAAAAGCTGCCGCTCCCATGTTTTTTGTAAATAAATCCTTCATTGACTAATTCGCTTAATGCCTGCCGTACCGTATTTCGGCTGACATTGAATTGGCCGATCAATTCATTTTCTGACGGAATTTTTTGTCCCGGTTTATACTGCTCGTTTTCGAAATATTGCTTAATAATCTCTTTTAATTGAAGATATTTGGGAGTCGGGTTGCTTTCGTCAATTTTCATAAGCTGCCTGCGTCCTGTTGGAGATAATGATACTTATTGGTATGACAACAAGATGAGTATGTTTTTATTCTACGTTTGGCGTCAAGAAATTTCTTTATAAAGTTCATAACTTTCTTAATTCTATGGGGAAATCAGTGAAGATATACGTCGAAATCTTCGTAAATTTGTCGAAAACATGGGAAAAATAAATTACTACCAATAACTTGAAGTTCTTTTGATGGATTTCGAATGGAAATTAAGCGCTTTTAAAATTTAAATCTCACTTAACATTATTAAAAATAATATATTACAACTCATTGGTATCTATTTAAAAAAATAATCTAAATTTTTCTTGACAATTCTACCTATGACATAGGATAACAGGCTTGTGCAATGGAAGTGGTTGAAAAAGATGTACTGAATTTCGCCGCGACCTTGTTTTATTGTTGTGCTACAAATCATTCTTCACCCAATATTCCTGAAATATGGTCTTCTTCCTTTAGGAACGGCTGTTTCGGGGAAAATTTTTTCCACTCGTTAATACACAGAATATTGGCGAGGGGAATTTACCGGAGGTTGTGTTTATGAAGAAGTTTGTTGTGATGTTATTGGCAGGATTATTGTTGGTTCCAGGATTAGCGTCTGCGGAAAAAGCAAAAGTTCGTTGGTTTGTCGGTCTTGGTACAGGCACGAACGAGCAGCAGCTTGCTGCGCAGGAAGCTGTTGTTAAAAAATTCAACGAATCGCAAGGCGATATCGAACTGACGATTGAAATCGTGGCGAATGCGCAGGCGTTTGATGTGTTAGCCACTCAGGTTGCCGCTGGCAATGCTCCTGACCTTGTTGGTCCGGTTGGTTTGCGCGGACGCGACAGTTTCAAAGGCGCATGGTTGGACTTGCAGCCGCTTGTGGACAAAACCAAATACGATCTGAGCGATTTTCAGAAAGAAATGGTTGATTTCTATCGCGTAGAAGGCGAAGGCTTGTTGGGTCTGCCGTTCGGGATTTATCCGTCCTATATGTTCGTCAATAAAACCGCCTTCGAAGAAGCCGGCCTGGCGTTGCCTCCTCAAGAATACGGCAAACCGTATATTGACAAAGACGGCAAAGAAATGGAATGGAACTTCGAGACAGTGAAGCAGTTGGCAATCGAATTGACGGTTGATAAAAACGGCAACATCGCTTCCGACGCCAGTTTTGACCCGGAAAATATCGCACAGTATGGTTTCGGTATGCAGTGGACAGATGCTCGCGGTATCGCTACATTCTTTGCCCCTGGCTCTTTTGTGGCCGCTGATGGCAAAACCGTTCAGGTTCCGGCAGAATGGGTTGACGCTTGGAAATGGGTCTATGACGGTATGTGGACAAGCCATTTCTATCCGACCAATGCTGGCGGTAACAGCGATTATATGGGACAGGGCAACTGGTTCCAGACCGGCAATATCGCGATGAATTTGATTCATCAGTGGTATGCAGGTTGCTGCATGGCCGAGTTCAAGGATGAATGGGATACAGCCGTGGTTCCTTCCTACAAAGGGAAAACGACCGCGAAAATGCACGCTGATTCGTTCATGATTTCCAAAACCACGAAGAATGCTGATGCCGCATTTGCGGTCATGCAATACCTTCTTGGCACGGCGTCTGACGAATTGCTCCAGACCTACGGCGCAATGCCTGCTCGTATCAGTAAACAGGATGCCTACTTCGAAAAGTTCGGCGCAGAGAAATTTGCGGGCAAAACGATTAACTGGCAAGTCGTCAAAGACAGCGCACAATATGCCGACATCCCGAACCATGAATCCTGGATGCCGAGCTTCCAAGAAACAACGAACAAATACAGCGAATTCTTCACGAAACTTGGCAATGAAGCCGGGTTGGATGTTGATAAAGAAGTCGAAACGCTGAAAGCGGACTTGCAGAAGATTTTTGATGCTGCAACCAAATAAGGCAAAAATGAGGTTTTCCTCATAAATACACCCAACGTGGCCTGGTGAAGCTATTTCCCAGGCCACTTTTCTTAACAGGAGGGCTGTTTCATGGCGTTAGATATTCCTAAATCAAAATTTGGCAAAGAAGAGACGATGTGGGGCTTAATTTTTATCAGTCCCTGGGTTATCGGGTTCCTTATATTTTATCTGGTGCCGATGATTGCGTCGTTCGGTTTCAGTTTATACGATTTCAATCTTGCGAATCCGGATCAAGCAAAATTCGTCGGACTTGGTAACTGGAAACGGTTTTTTTTCGACGATCCCGAAGCGCTGCCTGCCATTATCAAAACGTTTAAATTCGGACTGATCTCCGTACCGATTGGATTGATTACGTCATTATTTCTGGCGATGTTATTGAATTCCGAAAACTTGCTCGGAAAAAACCTCTTCCGTACGCTATTTTATATGCCGACCATGATTCCGCTTGTCGCTGGAGTGTTGCTCTGGAGAGGCGTGCTCGATGATTTCGGCTGGGTGAACCAACTGCTGGAAAATTACTTAGGGATCAAGGCGGTTGGCGTCGAAGGGGTTCGCTGGCTTCACGATAAACAAATCATCTATTTTACCTATGCCCTGATCGGATTATGGGGAATCGGGAATACGGTGCTCATCTTTTTGGCCGGATTGCAGCAAGTGCCGACAGAACTGTATGAAGCCTCCTATGTTGACGGCGCGGGTTGGTGGAGTCGGTTATTCAATATTACGCTGCCGATGATTTCGCCGGTGATTTTTTATAATACGGTGGTCGGACTTATTGTGTTAATGCAATACTTCCTCGTTCCCTATATTTTAGTCAGCCCAAATGCCGGAGCTGCTGCCTATCCTGGCTATCCGGAAGGAGCCACGAATTTTATTATGGTGTATTTTTACTTACAAGGCTTCTCCTTCTTTAACATGGGATATGGCGCAACGATTGCCTGGGTGATGTTTTTAGTCGGTTTGCTCTTAACTGTTGGCTTGTTTAGCACAGCGCGCTATTGGGTCTATTATGGCGGCGAAAAACAATAACGATTCGTCGGCGCTCAAAGGAAAAAGAGGCTTGCCCCGGCTTTTTTCCGAGAGATGTTCGCGACAAAACGCATGCAAAACCAGAAAACCAAACGATTATTCAGTATTATCGGCGTCACCGTTTTCACGCTCATTGTATTGGCAATCTTTCTGATGCCATTTATTTATGGCCTGGTGACATCGGTCAAAACACAGTTGCAGATTGCAAATGTTGACGCGCCATTCATCCCATCTGTTCAAAAAATGTTTGAGTATGAAGGGAAAAAATACGAAGTGGTCGCGTTGAAGACCGACGCCGGGACGCAACGTGTGGCGCTTCTCAAGAAAACCAGAACGAAATCTACGTTGTTGGATATTGAAACGCCAGGCGCGCAACCATTCGAGTGGGAAGGCAAATGGCAGATATTAGAACCTGTCTGGGAACGAAGTATTCAGTGGAAAAATTATAACACCGCGTGGAGTTCGATCAAATTCTTGAAGCTGTTGGGCAATACGGTGAAATACGCCGCGCTCAGCACCTTTGGAGCCGTGTGTTCCGCCGCATTCGTATCATACGGGTTTGCGCGGTTCAAGTTTCCCTATCGCAACACGCTGTTTATTATTGTGGTTTCGACGATTATTCTGCCGCCTGCGGTCACATTGATTCCCCGATACGCTTTTTTTTATAAAATCGGGTGGATCGGTTCCTGGCTTCCGGTGATTATCCCGCAATATTTCTCGAACGGATGGAATATCTTCCTGCTGCGCCAGTTCTTCATGGGCATCCCGCGCGAGATGGACGAAGCCGCAAAAATAGACGGAGCCGGGTATCTTCGCACGTTTTTCTCGATCATTCTGCCGCAAGCGGTTCCGGCGCTGGTCGCGGTCACGCTGTTCCACTTTTTCTACTGCTGGAACGACTTTTTAGAACCGCTGATTTATCTTGCCGGCACGGCAGACGCATTTCCGATTACCATCGGTTTGACGCAGTTCAACCGCTTGTTTACGCGCCAGACAGAGTTAGTCCAGGCGGCGACCGTCATGTCGTTAGCGATTCCGGTCGTCATCTTCTTTTTCGCGCAACGGTTCTTTATGCAGGGCGTGGTCATGACCGGAGTCGATAAATAAGCAGACGGAACACACATGACGCCATATCACGATTCCAACTGATGCGACATGGCATCGGTTGGAATCATCATCACACATCATAAAAATTTGAGGAGGAGAAAATGAGTACGACATTCGACATGACGAACGGCCCAGCCGTATTTATTATGCCGCATTGGAGCAAAGAAGGGACGCAGATGGAAAAGGACTGGCTGGATGCCACGTTAAACAGCATCAAAGCGCAAACCGATTCCAACTGGAAAATTCTAATCGCCGATGGAAATTCACCATCCGAAAAAGCCAAGGACTATCTGCGGCAGTTAGTTAAAGAGTTCAACGGCAAACTCGAAGTGATCTTCATGGAACAGAGCGACGGGCCGGGGCACGCTCGCAACGTGGCAATCAAACGCGCGTATGAAGCCGGCTATCCCTTTATCGTCTTTTTGGATGCCGATGATATTACCGGAGCGCGCCGTGTGGAAACGGCTCGCAAAATCTTCCTGGAAAAACCGGCTGTCGGCGTGGTGTACAGCACGTTCGAGATTATTGATGAATATGGCAATACCGTGCCGCGCGAAAAACTTTCGCAATCCATCGTTGAAATCCTGGAATCTCATGAAAGCGGTAATCCGCCGCAAGGCAAAGACGCCTGGATCAAAATCGCAACCGAAACCGGCTATACGAACCTGACATCTGCTACCGCCGTCCGTACGGAAATCGCCTTTAACAACTTGTTCCCGCCGGAAAAAGTGTCGGAAGATTATTACACCTGGCTCGTGTATTCCGCCAGCGGCGCAGAATACGCCTACACCCCGCTTGCGCCGACGCGCTACCGGATTCCGCAGAGTTCTGCCGGATCAGCCTCGCGCACTCGCGAAGGGGGCAAACATGGATTCTATACGACTAAATGCCGCGTGGACGAAGCTGGCTTCGACAAAGCGTCGGGAATCGCGCTGAAACGTGGCGATATTACCGCTGAACGCGCCAAACTTCTGAAAGTGAAATTCCTCTTAAAGGAAGCGGAAACAATGGGACGAGAAGAAGATTGGGAATTAGCGGAAATGTGCTATAAAAAAGCCGTACAGCTTGACGCCGCGATCACGGCAGCACAATTGAAAGGATTCGGTTTCGAAAATCGCGCGTGGGTCAAGTAACCCAGACCAAAACGAGATCGTCAGGCGCTGCAACAGCGCCTGACGACTCTGCCTGCCCCCTCATCCATTCCACTCCATCAGCCAATTCCCAGTCTTCCGCCTCTTGTTAAAGTATCAGATAGAGCAATCCCAATCAGGGCAGCATTTCTCGCCACAACGTCTTGTGTCAGTACATCTTCCGGCTGTCATTGCGCTGATGTTCTGCGCTGCGATAGATTTCCTTCCTGAAAAGGCGACAGAATGCAGGCGAAGGTTTTCACTTCTCGAATTATTCCTTGACATCGCGTTTCATCTTTGCAAGGAATGCCCACATGTCGCTGCGTAGAAAAACGGTACTGAGTATTGTTGTCACGATTGCTGTGTTAGTGGTGATATTATACGTGATGTCGCGCTCGATCGTGTTAGGAAGTTTTCTCGCGCTTGAAACGCAAAACGCCCATGAACAAGTCGAGCGCGTGCTGGCAGCCTTAGAGGATGTGTCGAATCAGTTATTGACCACGAATGCCGATTGGTCGGCCTGGAACGATACCTGCGCGTTTCTTGAAGGCACCTATCCCGAATATCCTGCTGAGAACCTGACCGATTCGACGTTTGTCAACTTGCGCCTGCACATCATGGTGTTTGTGGACACCTCTGGCCGTATCGTCTATGAAAAAGCGGTCGATCTTGAAACCGAACAGGAAACGCCCACGCTCGCCAGTTTTACGCGCGCGCTTGTCCCCGATAGCCCGTTAGCGAGGCATTCCACGCCGGAAAGCGCGTTGGCCGGCGTTCTGATTCTCCCCGAAGGCGCGCTGCTTGTCGCCTCGCGTCCGGTTCTGGATAACGATAATCAGGGGCCGATTCGCGGGACATTGATTATCGGGCGTTTTTTGAATGCGTCGGAGATCGAGCGTCTGGCGAATCTTGTGCATTTACCGCTGCAAGCGTATCGCTGGAATGATCCGAAGATGCCGTTCGAGGTGGCGGACGCGCGCGCGCTCCTGTCCGAAGATCAGCCCATCGCGGCCAAATTATTAGGAGCCGACTCGTTGGCAGGTTACGGTTTGGTAAAAGACATTGACGGCCATCCCGGCCTGTTGCTGAGGATCAAACTCCCGCGCGATATTTATCAACAAGGTCAGAAGAGCATTCAATATTTTTTGTCGTTTCTGTTCGCCGCCTGCGCCATTCTCGGATTAGTCATTTTATGGATACTCGAACGCTTTGTCCTCTCCCGATTAGCCGGGTTCTATCAGAAGGTCACGCGCATCCGCGCCGAAAACGACATTTCCTTGCGCGTCGCCGTGTCCGGCCATGATGAAATCGCCACATTGGCCGAGGCGATGAATGGCATGTTAACGGCGTTAGAAGAGTCGCAGATGTCATTGCGCAAATTAGAAAAGGCGGTTGAAACCACAGGAGTCGGCATTACGATCACGGACACCGACGGGCGCATCGTGTATATCAATCCCGCTGACGCCGCGATGCACGGGTTTCGCGTGGACGAATTGTTCGGGCAATACGCCCGGATTTTTGCGCCATCCGGTTCCGATGAACTTCCAACCGACATGCCGGCAGAACATCCCGATTTTGCCTATTGGAAACGGGAGCGAGTCAATATCAGAAAAGACGGCACGACGTTTCCGGTCTTGCTGGTCTCCAACCCGATTGCCGACGCGCAGGGGCGTCCGCTTGGCAAAGTGATCGTGTGCGAAGATATTACCGACCGCAAACAGGCGGAGGCCGAACTCCTTGCCGCTCATAACGAATTGCAAGAGAAGAATGCGCAATTAGCGGAGTCAAATGCCAGCAAAGACAAATTTTTTTCCATTATCGCCCATGACTTGCGCGGGCCGTTTGCCTCGCTCATCGGCTTGTCGGAAGTCGTATTGATGTTTTTGGACGAATACAGCAAAGAGGAGATTCGCAAGAATATGCTGCGCATTCGAACCTCGTCCGAGGCGGTGTCCGCGCTGTTGGATAACCTGCTGACCTGGTCGCGTTTGCAGCGCGGCGTGATGGAATATGTTCCCGAAGTATTGGAGATGCAGAATATCGTAGAAGAAAATATCGAACTCTTTTTGTCTCAAAGCGAACAAAAACAGATCGCATTGCATAATTCGGTGCTGCCAGACACGATGGCGTATGCCGATGTGTACATGTGCACCGCAGTGATTCGGAATTTGTTGTCCAATGCCCTGAAATTTACGCCTGCTGGCGGACAGATTTCCATATCAGCCGCGCCGCATGAGGCGGAGATGATCATGAGCGTTGCGGATACCGGCACAGGTATCAGCGCCGAAGACATCGGCAAACTCTTCCGACTCGACGTGCAGTTTACGAATATCGGCACCGGAGGCGAACGCGGCACGGGCTTGGGGTTGAAACTCTGCAAAGATTTGGTCGAGGCGCAAAAAGGGCGTATCTGGGTCGAAAGCGAGGTCGGGAAAGGAACGACTTTTCGATTTACGCTGCCTTGCGCCGCAAGTGCGTCCGAAAAAGAAAAATTCGACGCATCTTGATCTTGACAACCGTTTCACCTGTCAGCATAGGGATAGAGGAACGCAACGCAATGCGTGACGTCAAGAGATGAGCATATCGGAAATTCACCACAATCAGTCAAACAATCTTATTACATCGGAGGGAAAGAAATGGAACCGAAAAAAGGAATGAATGCGGGATTTGCCGCCCAAAAAGCCATGTCGTTTATGGATGAATTCAAACAATTTGCCTTCAAAGGCAATGTGATTGATTTAGCCGTCGGCGTCATTATCGGTGGCGCGTTCGGAAAAATCGTGGATTCGTTAGTCAAACAGATCATTATGCCTTTCGTCGGCTTGTTGCTCCCCGGCGAGCAGGGCTATCTCGGTTGGAAGCTCGTCGTCGGAGCCAAAGAAGTTCCTTACGGCTTATTCATAGGGGAAGTCGTTAATTTTCTGATTGTTGCGTTGGCGCTCTTTTTCTTTGTGGTCAAATTTTTAGGGTGGATCATGAAGGCGAAGAAGGAAGAAGCCGCTGCTCCCGCTCCGCCCGCGCCTCCGACGAAAGAGCAGGAATTGCTCACAGAGATTCGCGATTTGCTGAAAAAACAGAACGCATAGTTCCCGCCGAACAGATGGTTGAGACATTGCGCGTAACGTCTCAACCATCTGTTCGTACATCCGTATGCCCCGATTCTTGACGCTTGGACTGGCGCAATTCACCGGGCGTTCGACGCCTGAAAGCAACCTCGCGGCAGTGCGGGATTTCGCGTTGGAAGCCTCGCACAAACAGGTCGCGTTGTTAGCGTTCCCGGAAATGTTGATGGCCGTGCCGCAGAAAGATGAGCCGTTGCGTGTGATTGCCGAACCGCTTGACGGCGCGTATGTCAAGGCATTAGCCGCGACTGCCAGCGAGTTTCGCCTCTCTCTTCTGGCAACGCTGTGGGAAAAAAGCTCCAGCGATGATCGCGTCTTCAATACCGCGCTGCTGCTGTCTCCCGAAGGCGAGACGTTGATCGTGTACCGAAAGCTCCATCTCTTCGATGCGTTGAATGTTCAAGAGTCCCGCGCCATGATGGCAGGGCAACTCCTGCCGTCAATCGCGTCGGTGTTGGGGTGGGCTGTCGGCGCGGCGATTTGTTATGATCTTCGTTTTCCCGAACTCTTTCGCCATCTTGCCAAACAGGGCGCAGACGTGATTCTTGTGCCGTCAGCCTGGTACGCCGGAACGATGAAAGAAGAGCACTGGTTAACGCTGTTGCGCGCCAGAGCGATTGAGAATACCTGTTATGTCGCTGGAATCAATCAGGTCGGCGCGGCCTTCTGCGGCAGAAGCGCGGTGTTCGATCCTTACGGCGTGCAACTCGCTGATGGCGGCGAACGCACGTCGTTACTCTGCGTGCCGATTGACCGCGACCGTCTGGCCGAAGTCCGCTCGAAACTCCCGGCGTTGCGCCATATCCGTGGAGACCTGTTTTAACTATAGAATTCGATGCTATTCAACACCGGATGTTCGCTGTCTTTGAGCGCATTCATCGAGAATTGCCGCCGTTTGGGTTGCGCCGAATCTGGCGCAGCCCGCCTCTTTCACTTTGATCGCCATATCCAAATCGCGAACCCCGCCCGCCGCTTTGATTCGTACTCGTTCAGAGACCGCATGCCGCATCAAGTCGAGGTCTTCGATGGTGGCTCCGCCTGGCGCAAATCCGGTGGAGGTTTTGACAAAATCCGCGCCAGCCTGCTCGGCTAATTGGCAGCCTGCGATTTTCAGTTCGTCCGTGAGATAGGCGTTTTCCAGGATGACTTTCACCAGCGCATGATGAGCATGCGCAGCTTCTACGACCGCCTGAATATCATGTTCCACATAGTCGAAATCGCGGCTGCGCAATTTGCCGATATGAATCACCATGTCGAGTTCTTCCGCGCCATCTTGAAGCGCTTGCTGCGTTTCGAAGACTTTCGTCGCGGTGGTATTTGACCCATGCGGAAAGCCGATGACCGTTGAGGCTTTGACGTCTGATCCGTCAAGAAGTCTTTTGACAAGTGGCAAATCAGCAGGACGGCAGCAGACGGACGCGACATGATATTTTTTGGCAATGTCACATCCTTGAATGATCTCTTCTTCTGTCAGTTCTGGGCGTAAGAGGGAATGATCGATCATTTTGGCAATATCCTGGCAAGAATACGGCATAGGTTTTTTCTCCGTTAGGGTGCTTTTACAAAAAGAGAGACGTTAAATATAGCGGCATCTGACGCAATATATTGTCTATCCCGTCAAAGTCAGGGCATCATGAGAAAACAATGTCGTAAAGATGCAGACCATGTCAAGAAATATCATGACGAATGGTTGAAGCGTTTTTATGAGAATCTTTTCTCTATGAATTTTTGTCTCTCTGTTTTACGCGAATGACTGTTGGCGATAATGTCTTAAGAAAATCACTTGACAAAACTTCACGGGCAAATATGCTTACTGAGTCATGCATAAGTTATGCCGACAGAAGAACACACAACTTGGATTCGAATAATGACGCAAACTGTTTGGGCGCCCTGGAGAATGGCATATATTTTAGGCGAAAAAGACCGGAATTGTTTTTTCTGTCACAAGCTCAGCGAGCCTGCGCATGACGCGGAAAATTATGTCGTCTATCGCGGCGAAAAGGCGTTTGCGCTGCTGAATATTTATCCATACAATAATGGACATCTGATGATTGCGCCGTATGCGCACGTCTCGACGTTAACCGCCTTGAATGCAGAGCAAATGCGCGACCTGTTCGATATAACGCGCCGTTGCGAACAGGTGTTGCGCGAGGCGATGCGTCCGGAAGGGTTCAATATCGGGATCAATGTTGGTAAAGTTGCGGGAGCAGGGGTGGAAGATCATCTGCATATCCACATTGTGCCGCGTTGGAATGGCGATACGAACTACATGACGACCATTTCCGAGACGCGCGTCATTCCGCAGCAGCTTGAACACACATATCAACTCCTTCTTCCGTATTTTTCAGAGAACATCGGTTCTCGTTCGTGATACGTATGGTCTATACGACAACGCACATTCAACGCCTGAAACGCCTCTTATTGGTTACCATGGCGATTATGCTGGTCAGTATGGCCTTTTATATCTGGCAGTATAACCGCGAGAAAAAAGGCGAGGTGCGCGCTGTGCCTCAACCTGTAGAAAACGATTCCGATGTGTTTGTGACGAATGTCTCCTTGACAGAAATGTTGAACGACCGTATTCTTTGGACATTGGACGCGAAAGAAGCGCGGGTCTATGCGCAGCGCAAAGAGACGGTCTTACATGGCGTGTCGGTAGATTTTTATGATGAGACGGGACAGAAAAGCACGCATTTGTTGAGCGATCACGGCGTAAAAGACGATAATACCGGGAATATCATCGCGCGCGGCAATGTGGAAGCCGCCTCTCTCCAAGAGGGGATTGTGTTGAGAACGGAAGAATTGATGTACGATGCCGCGCAGAATATGATTATTTCGAACGAGCATGTCGAGATCGAGCAAGGCGGCCTGATTACGAGTGGCGATGGATTGGAATCGAATTTAAGTTTGAGCGAGGCCAAAATATTAAAAAATGTCAAGACCTCTTTTAAATCGGAGTAATTTTGCTATGAAAACGATTCGACGATTGATGCGATTGCGGGGGAAACACACCATCATGACCGTTGTGTTTTGCGCCTGCATCGTGTGCTCGAGCGTCATGAACGGACAAGAACAACATGTTGAGGAGGCGGCCACGCCTGCTCCGGCGAAGACGCCGAGCAAAACGGTGGACATCAGCGCGGAGAATTTCAATTTTAACAAGGCGCAAAAAATTATTACGTATAGTGGCAATGTCAAAGTTGTTCAGCAAGACACCACCGTATTTTCAGATCGGTTAGAAGCCTATTTAGACGCAAGCAGTAAGCAGATCGCGAAAACTATCGCCACAGGAAATGTCCGAATTGCCAGTTCGTCAGGCATGGCGACCGGAGAACAAGGCATTTTTTACAATACCGAACAAAAAATCGAATTGCTTGGCAACGCCAAGGTCTGGCAGGAGAATAATACGGTCGTCGCGCATCGCATTGTTGCGTTTTTGCAGGAAAAAATGGTCGAGGCGTATGCTGATGACGCGAAAACAGATGATCGGATCGTGATGACGATTTATTCGACAGGGGAATTTGCCTCCCCCTTCGACATGATGTCAGGCGCGGCGACGACGACGCAGCCGCAAGACCCTGCGGCACAGCCAACGCCGAAAGCAACGCCTGAAAACACTCAAAAGAAAGATGGCGCTCAAACAGGCGACGAGAAGGCTGTTCCAGCAGTGATTACCGCGAAGACGCTGCGTTTGAATAACACCGAACAGCGAGCGACCTTTACTGGCGATGTGATTGCGAAAAAAACGCCGACGGAATTACGCGCGGACGAAATGATTGTGTATATTACCAAAACCGCCGACGATCGCAATGATATTGAAAAAATTGACGTTGCCGGCCATGTCAAAATCACGCATGAAACCTCAATCATTACCGGCGAAACCGGAGAATTTTTGAATCAACAGCAAAAAGCGACGGTCAGAGGAACATCCGAGAAGAAAGCTCGCGTCGAGGATTCCGCGCAAAACTTAACGATGGAAGCGCTGATTATTACGGCAGATTTAGCCACTGGAGCCATCAACGCGACAACGGCGGAAACCCAGGTTGACAAAGAATCCGGGACGGAAGAGCCAAGAAAAGAACGGATTCACATGCAATTCGGCGTGGACGACGCGCAATCATTCGTCGAACAGCCGCCTGCGGCAGCAGCCATGACGTATATCATCACGGAGGAGGCGTTGGCAAAATTTCGACAGGAAAAAATGCCGGACACCGCTATCGAGAAATTGTCTGGGTTGAAAGACCAGGTGTTTTCTCATGAAACTGATTTTCTCAAGGCGCTTGACAGCGCAATCGGCAGAGAACAGACGACGCAATATAAAAAAGTGCTGCTGAAACATGCTGCGAAAACGGAAAAAGCGACCGAAAAAGGCGATAACCCGTCTGTCACGGTCTATCCGAAAAAAACAAAAGGGACGACTGAATAAGCGTAATTATGGCATGTATTATTGTTGAAAATTTGCAAAAATCCTATAAAGGCCGAACAGTGGTCAACGATGTCAGTTTCTATCTTGATCAGGGCGAAGTCGTGGGGTTGCTCGGCCCGAATGGCGCAGGGAAAACGACCTCATTTTATATGGTGGTCGGTTTAGTCAGCCCTGAGCAGGGACGCATCTTTTTGGATCAGGAAAATATCACGCATTACCCGATGTATATTCGCGCCAGAAAAGGGCTGGGCTATCTTGCGCAAGAGCCGTCTGCGTTTCGGAAACTGACGGTGGAAGAGAATATTTCAGCGATTCTCGAAACGCTCGATTTGTCCCAGCGTGAACGCAAGTTGCGCCTGGAACAATTGCTGGAGGAATTGGACATTCTGCACCTGCGGAAAAGCAAAGCCTACACGCTCTCTGGCGGCGAGCGACGGCGTTTGGAAGTGACGCGGGCGCTCGCGACCAATCCCTCATTTATTTTGTTGGACGAACCGTTCGCAGGGATTGATCCGAAAGCAATTGCGGATATTCAAAAGATCATCGAACGATTGGCAGAAAAGCAGATTGGGATTCTGATTACGGATCATAATGTTCGGGAGACCCTGAAGAGCACGGATCGCGCATATATCATGACCGATGGAGAAATTCGATTCTCCGGAACACCGATTGAATTGGCCTTTAACGAAAAAGCGAAAGAATTGTACCTCGGCGAAGGATTTATGCTATAAGGAGAGGAACTTGAGGCGAAGACGCCTCAGGGCATGCAGCGCATGAATGTGGATACCAGGATAAATCTGAATCTGTCGCAACGTCTGGTGATGACGCCAATGTTGCAGCAAGCGATCAAATTGCTGCAAATGTCGCGTTTGGAGTTGGCAGACCTTGTCAAACAGGAAATGCTTGAAAATCCTGTGCTGGAAGAGCTTGAAGAGAGCATAGACGGCGACCGCCAGGACGACGACTTCTCCTCGTATGACGCCCAAATGCCTGACGAACGTTACGATGAGGCGTCTCCGCTGCCCGACCTGCCGGAAGCGGAAAACACTGACCGGCAGCGCCAACAAGACTCGTCGGTCAATTGGGAAGAATATTTCGGCGATAATCCCGGCGGCCTGGGCTATTCTGGCGAATTCGAGCCTGATGACAGCAATCAATCGTTTGATAATATCTTCAGCCGTCCGCAGTCGCTTCCCGAACACCTCGCCTGGCAGTTACAAATGTCGCAACTGCCGGAGCGCGCGATGAAAATCGGGCAATTTTTGATCGGACAAATCAGCGATGATGGATATCTGCTCCATGAAGAGCATGTTGACGGGCCAGCCATCAATGTGTATGCCAGCAATATCCCGTTCAAACAGCTTGAAGAGTACCATGCCGCAGTCATTAAGACGTTGTGCTTGAAAATCAATAGCGAATTAGAACGAGACGATCTCTCCTCTCGTCTCGATTTCTCTGGTTCGCAGGCCATGTTGGCCAATGTGGCGCTTCAAGAATATTATGACGATCTGGTTGAAGGACGCTATCGCGAGACCATTGAGAAATTGCGGTATTTTACCCTGGAAGATTATGAACTGATTGCGAAATCGTTCAGCGAATTGCCGTTGCGTCAGGTGGAACTGTTGACCGGAATCGCCACAAAAGAAATCGAGCCGGGTTTAAAACGCCTGACGCATATCTGTCGGACGCTGCCGCAATTGATCGAGCGTCATTGTTCCGTCCTGGTCAAAGAGACCTATATTACCAAATTAGAAAAACTGGAACTCAGCCAGGAAGAACTATATCTGATCGAATATCTTCTCTCGAACCTTTCGCCAGCGGAAGTCGCCTATATCGGCTATAAAGAACACGCTGAAAAAGCGGCGAAACATGAGCCGGATATTCGGGATGCGCTTGAAAAGCTGCGTCAATCCTACGCACACATCGAGCAATTGACCTCGCATAAATATTATTTGATTCAACTGTACACGATTGGTTTGAGCTTGATTGGAGAGCGGTTTACGGCGAACAGTCCGATTCGATTCCAAAAATTTTTTCTCAAGCTGCTCAATATCACGGAAGAAGACATTATTCCCGTGGCGGACGCTTTTCAGAAGGTTCGCCGCGAATTCCAAGCGCGGGAACAGCGCGTCACCGAAGACGAGGTGGCAGTCGTGCTCAGGCATATTCAGACCTTCACACCAACAGGCGTCGGCGCGCGGGATTTTAAGGAATGCCTGCTGATTCAGGCGAAAAGCCTCGACCTGATCGGAACATCGGTCGAGCAGATTATTGCGCATTACCTGCACGATTTGGAGCGGCATCGCGATGAATTGATCGCGCATCATCTTGGTATCTCAACGGAAGAGGTCGAAAGTGCGCGACAGATTATCGCCAACATGTCTCCGCGCCCAGGCGGAGATTTTGTCAGCGAGCGCCCGGAATATATCATCCCGGATATTTACGTGTATAAAGTAGATGGCGATTATGAAGTCGTGCTGAATGAAGACGATTTGCCGAATTTGCGCATTAACCCGACGTATAAAAAAATTCTGACCGGCAATGACCGCGACGCGCCGGCTTCGACCCGACAATATGTCGACCAGAAACTCCGCTCGGCCATGTGGTTTATTCGTAGCGTCGAACAGCGCAAACGCACGGTCTATAAAGTCGGGAAAAGTATTGTGAAGTTTCAGAAAGATTTTTTGGAATACGGCGTGTCGCATCTGAAACCGCTCGTCTTGCGCGATGTGGCGGATGATATTTCCATGCATGAATCCACCATCAGCCGTGTCACAACCAATAAGTATATTCATACGCCGCAAGGCGTGTTCGAATTGAAGTTCTTTTTTCATAGCGGACTGGAGAGTTCCTCCGGCGGCGATGATGTGTCGTCCATTGCCGTGAAAGAGCGCATCAAGCAGATGATTGACGACGAAAATCCTGAGCATCCGCTCAGCGATAAGGACATTGAGAAACGGCTTACCGAGGCTGGGGTGGCGATTGCGCGTCGGACGATAGCGAAATATCGGGAAGATTTGAACATCCCATCGTCCATAGATCGAAAGCGGAAAAAGTGAGTGATGGACGCAATGTCGTGGTGACTCTGCGTTCCATGACTCCATTGCGAGGAGGCAGACTATGCAATTAACAGTCACCGGCAGACACTTTGAGATTACGGATCCGTTACGGCAGCATATTGACGGAAAAATGAGTAAAATCAACCGGTATATTGAGAATGTGACGGATGTGCATGTCGTGCTGTCCGTTGAAAAGCACCGTCATAGCGCGGAAGTCACGTTTCAAGCCAATGGGGCGACGATTCGCGGCGTGGAAGAGCAGCATGACATGTATTTAGCCTTTGACGCCGTGATGGAAAAAATCGAACGCCAGATTAAGAAACTCAAAGAGAAAGGCAGCCGGAAAGGCCGCGCAGGATCGAAAGAGATTGTGCTGGCAGAAAACGAAGACGAGAGCGACGATTCGGAGGGTGAGCTACAAACGCCCCAGATAATTCGATCGCCTACAATGGCGGTCAAGCCTATGTCGGTTGATGAAGCGGCCATGCAGCTTGGCGTGACGGACAATGAGTTTTTAGTGTTTCTCAATTCGGAAACCAATCGTATAAATGTCATGTATGCCAGGCGTGATGGACATTATGGGCTGATTGAACCGGAATATTGACATCGCTCTTGTGACATTGCCCTTTCTGGGGCGGGGCAATGTCACAAGACAAGAACAAACGCTTATGAAATTAATCGATATTTTACAAGAATCGTCAGTGGTGGCGGATTTGCAGGCGAAAACCAAGACTGAAGTCCTGGAGGCGTTAGTCAATGCAGTCGCCAAAAGTCACCCTGCGATTGATAAACGCGAGATTTTGAATGTGCTGCTTGATCGAGAAAAATTGGGCAGCACGGGGATTGGGGACGGCATTGCCATTCCTCACGGCAAATTGTCAAATATCCCCGACATTATTTCTGGATTCGGGTTGTCAAAATCGGGAATCGAATTTGATTCATTAGACGGAAAACCCGCCTATATGTTCTTTCTCCTGGTGGCGCCTGACAATTCAGTGGGAACGCATTTGAAGATGCTGGCGCGGATTTCGCGGATGTTGAAAAATACGGTGTTCCGCAACAAATTATTGAATGCCACCTCCCAAAAAGATATTTACCGAATCATCTCAGAGGAAGATGCTAAATATTAAAGATTGGAGAGAGGTTTCCATGTATCGTAACGAGCGAGCGTCTCGGTAGATTCGAAACACGTCGGGCGCAGATGCAGGCGTAGGCGATACAAAGAAGAACAAGGGTAAAGGGACAAGAAGAGCCAGTGAATACACGCGGATTGTACGAATGTCATGCGCTTTCTGTTTCCTTTTCCCGTGCTCTTAATCTCTGATGATTGGTGGAGTTATTGTCTCACACGGGCAGTTAGGCGAAGAACTCATTCGTACTGCCGAGATGATCGTTGGGAAGATTGCAAATATTACGGCAGTGTCTATAGACGTGACGACAGAGGTCGAAGCATCGCGCGAGCAGATTCGACGAGCGATTCAAACCGTAAATAATGGGTCGGGTGTGATCATTTTTACCGATATGTTCGGAGGAACGCCGTCGAATATCAGCCTCTCATTTTTAGACAATAGTAATGTCGAAGTGATTACTGGCGTGAATTTGGCGATGTTGTTGCAACTGTCTACGTTTCATACGGATGAACCGTTTCAAAATACTGTCAATGTGCTGAAACAGCGCGGACAGGAAAATATTCGCATTGCAAGTGAATTTTTGAAACATCATGGGAAAAAATAGCACGAGAACTACCTCCAAAGAGGTCTGTCATGGCGGAAATTCGAGTCGCAACCATACAAAATGAATTAGGATTGCACGCCAGAGCGGCGGCACAATTCGTCCAAACCGCGAATAAATTTCGCGCAGAGATTACGGTCTTGAAAGATGACGAAGAAGTGAATGGCAAAAGTATTCTCAATCTGATGATGCTGGCCGCGCCAATTGGCTCTGAAATTTTGCTCAAGGCTGATGGGGATGACGCTCTGGACATGTTGGAATCGCTTTTGCGATTGATTGATAATAAATTCGGAGAACCAAGATAAGTGGAGGAGTCGCGATCTTCCCTTCCGGTTCAAGAGGAGAGATATCCTTGGAATTTCGAGGGATTGCAGTTTCAGCAGGCATCATCATCGGCAAAGCCTTTCGTCTGGAAAAAGAGACATACGACATCAAGCCGAATTGGGTGCGAGATGCCGATGTCGATCAGGAAGTCGAGCGGTTTTTAGCCGCGATCCAGGCATCGAAAGACCAATTGCTGATTATTAGAAAACGCGTTGAGTCGTTAGCGGATACCGAACACCTGTCCATTATTGATGCGCATTTGATGATGATTGAAGATCAAATGCTGATCAATGAAACGGTGGAGTATGTCCAACGCCATCGCCTGTCTGCGGAATGGTCGCTCAAGCGCGTACTGGATAAGCTGAAGGAACACTTCGACAGCCTGCAAGACCCGTATTTCAAGGAACGGAAAGACGATCTGACGCATATCGGCAACCGCATCTTCAACAACTTGTTGGGATTCGGGCATACGAATTTAGCCGATTTGCGCGAAGATGTCATCGTGGTCGCGCACGACCTCTCCCCGGCGGATACCGCGCAAATGCGGAAAGAGCGTGTGATTGCCTTTGTGACCGAGGTTGGCAGCAAAACCTCGCACACGGCCATTATGGCGCATTCGCTCGAAATCCCGGCAGTCGTCGGCGTCACCGGGATTTACGACGCGGTGAAAACCGGCGAATCGCTGATTGTGGACGGCATCAGAGGCGTGGTGCAGGTGTCGCCGCAGCAGGATGTGTTTATCGCCTACCTTGACAAACAGCGGCAGTTCAAATATTACGAACGCGAACTGCAAAAAATGAAAGACCTCCCGACCGTGACAACGGACAATAAAAAGGTCACGTTGATGGCCAATATCGAGTTCATCAGCGAGGTGAAAGTCGTCTTGGAGCGCGGCGGCGAAGGGGTCGGATTGTATCGCACGGAATTCCTCTACATGAACCGATATTATCTCCCGTCGGAAGCCGAGCATTTCCGGGCGTACAAATCGCTCGTCGAACAATTAGGGGAGTATCCTGCCATCATCCGCACACTTGATCTCGGCGGCGATAAATTTATTTCTCAGTTAGACGTGTACGACGAACTGAATCCCGTGCTTGGATTGCGGGCGATTCGGCTCTGCCTCGAGCATGTTGACCTGTTTAAGACGCAGTTGCGCGCGATTCTGAAGGCGAGCATGTTCGGCAAAATCAAAATCATGTACCCCATGATTTCAGGGATTGACGAACTGCGCAGCGCCAACGCCGTGTTAGAAGAGGTCAAAGCCGAATTGCGGCAGGAAGGCGAACCGTTTGACGAACACATTGATGTCGGCATTATGATCGAAATTCCGTCGGCAGCGGTGACAAGCGATATTCTGGCCGAAGAAGCCGCGTTTTTCAGCATCGGCACGAACGATTTGATTCAATATTCCATTGCCATTGATCGCGTCAATAAAAACGTCGCCTATCTCTATGAACCGCTCCATCCGGCGATTCTCCGACTGATTTCGCATGTCATCAGCGCGGCGCACGCCAAAGGCATCAAAGTCGGCATGTGCGGCGAAATGGCGAGCGACCCGAAATATACGCTGCTGCTGCTCGGCATGGGCTTGGATCAGTACAGCACGAATGCGGACGCCCTGCTGAAAATCAAGAAGATTATCCGTTCGGTGTCGTTTGCGGAAGCCCACGACATCGCGCAGCAAGCGCTCTCTTACTCCTCGGCGGTGGATACGGAAAAATTCATCACCGAACTCATGGAAAGCCGTTTTCCGGATATTTTCTGCTACTTTGATTAAGCTTGAAAACGACGAAAGGCACACAAAACACGAAATACGTGTTTTATGTGCCTTTCGTCGTTTTCAGGTTTACCGTTCTCCCCATTTCAACTTCGTTCGTAACACATCGAAATAGTTCCGTTCTGTCGGACGAACGAATTGAATCATGTAACTGGCCGAATGGATATGCACGACATCGCGGTAGCGGAGCGCCAAACCGACCTGTCCGTCTAAGGTCAAAAATACATCCGCATTTTCCGATTTCAGCGTGATCTCGATTTGCGACGTGTCGGGAATGACAATCGGTCGGTTCGTCAGTGTGTGCGGACAAATCGGCGTCAGAATCAAGGCGTGCATGTCGGGGTGAACAATCGGGCCGCCCGCCGAAAGATTGTAGGCAGTCGAACCGGTCGTGGTAGCGATAATCAGGCCGTCGGCTTTATACGTGGTAACGTATTGGCCGTTGATGCAGGTTTGCAGGTCTATGATGCGGGCTAACGCGCTTTTATTGATGACCACGTCGTTGAGCGCGCTATATTCGGCGAGACGTTCTTCATCGCGAGTGACGGAGGCTTTTAGCAGCAGGCGCGGCGTCATCGTAAATTCGTTGTGCAGCACTTGCTCTAACGCCAAATACATTTCATCCAGCGTGATTTCGGACAAAAATCCCAACTGCCCCAAATTCACGCCAAGAATCGGTACGCGGCGCTCGCCGACCAAACGGGCGGCGCTTAATAACGTGCCGTCGCCGCCGAGCACGACCAGCAAGTCCACCATCGTCGGCAATTCGGCTTTGGAATAGACATCGGACGAATACTCGAAACATTTCGCGGTTTCCCGCTCGAACATCGCGTGAATATGGCGCTCGACAAACCATGAATGCAAGTCGTGCAAGATGTCCCGAATGCCTGGTGTATGTGTTTTGGCAATGATCCCTACGCGTTCCATAGCAGCATGAGTCCCTCAACAACCTGAAAATTGTCAATCAAAACAAGAAGATGATCCCGTATTCACGCGCCGATCATGCCATTTAAAACCGCTCGAATTCCTCATCCAATGCGTCTCGATTTCCAGATAAATGCTCCTGTGCCGGAGGAGATTCACGATATGGCTCGTTCGACGGTTTGGGCATTTTCGGATGCTTGAAATAGGAGCGTTTTTGAGAGAGAACGTTCTGCTTCTCGTCAGGTATTTCTCCCGACGGCAGATTTTCGCGGCCATCTTTAAAAAATGTAATCGAATCCTGCAACTGTTTGGCTTGCGCGGAGAGTTCTTCTGCGGTCGCGGCAAGTTGTTCGGAGATCGCGGAATGCTGCTGCGTCGAGTGATCCAACTGCTGCGTCGCTAAATTGACCTGTGCCGCGCCAGTATTTTGTTCCCGGCTTGCCGCGCTGATTTCTTGTACCAAATCTGCTGTTTTTTGAATATCCGGAATCAAGCTTGCCAAAATCTCGCCGGTCTTCGTGACGTTTTTAACGCCGGACATCACAAGTTCGGTAATATTTTGCGCGGCTAATTGGGTCTGTCGCGATAATTCCCGGACTTCCGACGCGACCACCGCAAAACCTTTGCCGAATTCCTGCGCTTTTCCGGCCTCAATGGTTGCATTCAGGGATAACATGCGTGTTTGTTGAGACAGCTGTTGGATAGTAGCAATTTCTTCTTCGATTTTTTTCATGGCCTGAGACGTTTTTTTCATCGCCTTTTTCGCTTTTTTGGCCTCTTCAGCCGCGTTGATGGCGATTTTTTCCGTCTGGATCGCATGATCGGCATTTTGGCTGATATTGGCTGCCATTTCCTGCATGGACGACGAAAGTTGCTCCGTCGAACTTGCTTGATAATTCGCCCCTTCCGACATTTCGGTGGCGGTCGAACTTAATTCTTCGCTTCCGCTGGCAACATAAGACGAGGCAGTCTTGACATTTGCCACAATCTTCTTGATAGCGTCAATCATCTCTTTTATGGCGTTCAGCAATTGTCCGGTTTCTTCTGTGGTCGAAACGGCGATTTCCTGAGAAAGGTCGCCCTTTGCGATGTGTTGCGCAATGGAAACGGCTTTCTGCAATGGCGACGTGATGCTGGCGCTGATCATTGTCATTGCCCCGATGCCGATGATTAAACCGATTCCGGCGAGGAATACAAAACCCGCCATTGTTCGCGTGTAAATGCGTTGTGATTGCTCATGCGCTTCTGTGGCAAGTCGAAGATTGATCTCGGTCAACTGGTTGAGATATTCGCGCATCATATCGAATTTCTGTTCGGCTTCTCCGAATGCTAACGCCGTTGTTGTTTGCCTGCTCGTCAGCGCCTCTGTCATGATACCGTTGAGTACGCGCTGCGCCAAGATTTTCCAGGCGTCTCTGGCGTCTTCGTATTGCGGAATGATTGCCCGTTCTTCGGCGCTGCTGGGGAGCGCTTTATATTGCTCCCATCGTTCTTGAGATTGTTGGAGGTTTTCGTCATAAAACGCGTTGAGTTCCCTAAATCTGGTGGAAAGGGTGTCAGTAAACATCATTGAGCGTTCTGCGACGAGAAGTTGATACAGGTCGCGATCAGTTTCGATAATCAGGTCAATGCTTGGCATGCGAACCTGAAAAATTTCGTCTAAATTTCGCGCGATTCGTTTGATACTGTAATAGCCGGTTACGCCGATCAGCCCCATAAAAAAGAGGAGAAGCGAAAATCCCAACACAAGTTTATGTCCGATTTTCAGATTACGAAACCAGATTTTCATAACGTTCTCCTCCTTACAAGTTACAATGATGAAATATGATGACTATCCATTTATGGATAAACAGGGAATTCTCTATGAACGTAACATCGTCAGCGACGACTTGTCAAGGTTTTTCAGGACAATTCGTTTGGCGTGGCGAGTCTGGTGCGATCACCATGCTCATATTCAGGCAAGACGCGCTTTCAGGCGAATAATGCGACGATACGACGCCTCGATGCGTTCCGGCGAGATGCGCCCGCTATCAACGAGCGCAGCAATAATTTCAGCGGCGCGAACGGCGATATGTTCGTCGTAAACGGTGAGGTTATTGCCGAATGTCAGGATGTCAACGCCCGCCGCGATGGCGAGAAAGATTGCGGTTTCAAGGTCGTAATGCGCGGCAATCGCCTGCATCTGCATATCGTCGGAAATGATTACACCATCGAAACCAAGCTGCTCGCGCAGGATGCCAGTCAAAATGCGGCGAGAAAGCGTGGCGGGATACTCCGAGTCAAGGCCGCCATGAAAAATATGCGCCGTCATAACGACATCGTCGAATTCTTCCTCAATAAGCTGTCGGTACGGAAGCAATTCTTCTGGCTGCCAGGTCGTCGTCACATCGACAAACCCAAGATGCGAATCCTCACACGCGCTGCCGTGACCGGGAAAATGCTTGAGCGCACAGAGAATGCGGCGGTCGTGATGCGCCTCGATCCAGGCGCGGGCATGAGCGATGACGGCCTGCGGGTCTGCCGAGAAACTCCGCTCGACCTTGCCGATAGCCGGGCTGTCGGGATTGCGATTGACATCTACGACCGGCGCGAAATTCAGATTGATGCCTAATTCAGCGAGTTGGCAGGCGGTGTGTTCGGCATATTGCCGGGTGATTTCGACAGAATTCTGACCGAGATATTGCGCAGACACCGTTGGCGGAAATCCGTACCGCTCTTTCAAACGATTGACGCGCCCGCCTTCCTGATCAATCGCAACGAGCAGCGGAATATCCGCATACGCCTGTAACGACGCGATAAGCTGCTTTGCTTGCTCAGGAGATTGAATATTCCGCGTCGCCTCTTGCGCAGCGCGATCATAATCGAAGAGAATCACGCCGCCGAGATGCCGCCGCTGAATGGCGCTGACAATCGGATGGAGCGCATCAACCGCCAATCCGCGAAAACCGATCAGCAGCATTTGGCCGATTCGAACGTCTAATGAGGGCATAGTTTTATGTATAGGAGATGTAATGATGAGAAACAAAAATGCTGTATTTTTTGATGTTGGAGAAATAAATGTGGAAAGGAAGGATGGCAAAAAATAAAAATCGGGGTGAGAGGATTCGAACCTCCGGCTTCTTGCTCCCGAAGCAAGCGCGCTACCAGGCTGCGCCACACCCCGAATGACCTGATGTCTTTGTTCGACTATCAGTATAAACAACACAAATGTTGCCGCGAAAAATTGTCAAGTCAAAAATTGTGAAAAGTCGCAATATCCCCGAATCATCCGATATATCAAGCAAACCATTGCTTGATGACTTGAAAAATACGTTCGCCTGCGACTGCGCCGCCTAAAAAAAGAAATGCAAAATAAATCATGGTTGCGACATTCAACACATAGCCGAATAAGACGCAATAGCCGTCGCGCTGCAACATGCCGAGCGCAAGGAATAACACGGCCAGTCCGGGCAGCGTATTGGAAAACGGAATGAAACTGAAAGGAAACATCAACAGTATCGCGCCGAGAATCAACATGGCGCCATTGAAACGATGCCAGGCTGTGCCGTGCGTCATTGAAAGGAGACGCGGGGAACTGATCTTTTCGATGCGTTCCACCCAGATCGTGCCTTTTTGCAATGACGCTTTTAATTTGGCGGATGGAAACTGGCGTTTCAATAATTTATCAGGCAACCAGGGCAGCCGATTGGTCAACATGCTGACCCCGATCAATAAAATCGTAAACCCGAAGACCGTGCTGACGCCGGGAATCGAAACCGGCACCATAAAGGGAATAGCGAGAAAAATACAAAACAGGAGCAGTCCTTTTTGCCCAATCGAGTCGAAAATCTGTTCCAATATAATTTGATCCGGCGGCAGGTCTTCAATCATGTCCGTCAGCGATTGTTTCAACGATTTTTCACTTACGTCAGTCGTGTGTTGTTCGTGCATATTCGTCTCCGTCATCTCTCCAGCCATCCTGTCCAATCAGCTTGACAAACACGCACTGGCAGGAGGTTTCCGTTCTCAGTTGTCCCTGATGTTTGGTCATGATTTGCAACGTTTGCGACATGCGATCTCCGACAGGAATAACCAATTTCCCGCCATCCGCTAATTGTTCGAGTAACGCCTTCGGCACGGCAGGCGCGCCAGCCGTCACTAAAATCCGGTCGTATGGCGCATGTTCCGGCCAGCCGAGCGTTCCGTCGCCGACATGAATTGCGATATTGTGATAATTCAATGCCGCCAGCAGCGTGTGGGCGTGTTGAGCTAAATCTGCCAGTCGTTCTACCGAATAGACCTGCGCTGCTAATTCCGCAAGAATCGCCGTTTGATATCCCGATCCCGCCCCGATTTCCAAAACCCTGCATTCTGGGGTGACATCGAGCGCCTCCGTCATGAGTGCGACCATATACGGCTGGGAAATCGTCTGTCCCGCGCCAATCGGGAGCGGATGATCATCATACGCGCTTTCACGCAGCGATTCGCCAACAAAGAGATGACGCGGAACGGCGCGCATCGCCGCAAGCACTCCGGCGGAGCGAATCCCTCGCGGCGCTAATTGCCGTTCTACCATGCGCGTTCTGGCGTCCTCGAAATTCATCGGACTCCCTCTTATGCCTTCGATGCGTGATGAACTCGTGCCGTCCTGATCGTTTCCACGTTATTCTCTCCGGCAAAATTGTCAAATAAAACTTGCGACTTTCTGCTTGACAGCAAGATCGGTCATGAAGATCAATATACCAGCGGACAGCCTTGTCCGCAAGAATTTCATGGACTGGCAACCCTGACAGAGTTTCGAACCCTGTCAGGGTTATTACCTGCTGAGGAATCTTTTTGTGAAACCGACTATCATCACTGGACAGCAAATCGGCTTGTTAGGCGGGCCGATGTACACAACATATAAGGTGCTGGGCGCGATTCACCTCGCCCGGCAAATCGGCGGAAACGCGATCTATTGGTTGGAAACGAACGACGCGGATTTCAATGAAATCAATCATATCGAGTATCTCGATACCGAAAGTCAACTGCGCTCGTTGACGTGGGACATTGATTCTCAGGGCTATTCCTGCGGGCAGATCGAGATCGAACAATCGCTGTGCGATCTGTTAGCGCAATTTTTCGACACGCTGCGCCAGACCGAATTTACGCCCGCGCTGCGAGACATCGCGCTGCGTTGCTATGCTCCCGGCAAAACGCTGGGCGAGGCATCCGTATTGTTAGCGCAGGAAGTGTTCGGACGGCTCGGCGTGGAATGCTTCGATCCGTCAACGCCTGAATTCAAAGCGTTTATCAAGCCGATGCTTTTGCGTGAAGCCGAAAATACGCCGGTCGGCGCACAGGGGAACTTTTTCTGCATGGTCGGCAAAAAAAGGATGGCGGTCTTCCGCGATGAGCAGGGTTTTGCCCTGCGAGATGGTACGCGCGTCAACCCTGCCGATTACGATCTCGCGCCGAACGTCAAAACCCGCAACGTCTGTCAGGACGCCTATTTCGAGACGCATACTTATGTCGCCGGGCCGGGAGAAATCGCCTACATCCGCGAGTTAGACGCGCAATATGCGTTGCATGGCGTAAAAAAAGCAGCGGTGACGCCGCGCATGTCGCTCACGCTATTGGAACCGAAAGCGACGCGGCTGATGCAGAAACAGCAGATCGCGCTCGAAGACGCACTAACGCTCGATAAGACCGCGCTTGCGCAACATGTCGTCAAAACACAGACCGGCTTCGATTTTAAGGGATTAACACAGCAGACGCATGAATTGACACAAGCCTATTTCGCCCAGCTTCGCGCCGCTGGCGCATCCATCGAACGCCCGTTCGAAAACGCTGTGTCGCAAGCGCTCAAAGAAGCGTTAGGCCAGCAGCGAGCGCAGGAAAAAGCCCGCGCCGAAAAACTCCGCGCCGCCGCCGACAGCCTGTCGGATATGCTGCTGCCGTTCGGTCAAAAACAGGAGCGCGTCTTCAATCTGTTTTATTACATGAACTTGTACGGCGGAATCGTCTTTGTGGATTGGCTTTTCGAACAGTATGATTCTACTCGAAACATTTTAGAAATAGCGGTGTAACGCTGAAAAATTTTACCCGTTTTTCAGCGTTACGCTTGTTACACGATCATGCCAACGCCGATTTGGAATGAATGGTTTCAGATTCACTCGTATCAGACCGATTTTCGGAGCAAGGCGACGATTCAGACGCTGTGCCGCTTTTTGCAGGAAACGGCGGGGAATCACGCCCGCGACCTCGGTTTCAGCGTCGAATCGCTGCAACAGCAGGGCTTGACCTGGATGCTGTCGCGCTTTCATGTGCAGGTCGAACGCTATCCGAACTGGCAGGAGCGCGTCCGCGTGGAAACGTGGCCGGCGCTGGCATTCGGGTTTTACGGCATTCGCGATTTTTTCTACTTCGACGAGCAAGATCGCCTGCTCGCGAAAGCGTCGAGCATCTGGCTGATTATCGAATTGGCGCGGAAAACGCCGATTCGTCTGCCTGACGATATTCTCGGATCGCATAAGACGGATCGGCCTCGCGCCATTGATGACCGTTTCGATACGCTTTGGCGACCGAGTCAGGCGCAGATCGAAAAACGGTTCGATGTGCGACACAGCGATATTGATCTGAATCAGCACGTCAATAACGTCAGTTACGTTGAATGGGCGGTCGAAACCATCAGCGACGACCTCTGGCGCAATGCCGAATTAACCGAACTGGAAGTCAGTTTCCGCGCCGAAGCGCTGCCGGGCGATACGGTCGTCATCCAAAGCGAGCAGACCGCCGAAGACGACCGGCAAACCGTCCTGCATCGCGTCCTTCGCGCCTCGGATAAGCTCGAATTATTTCTCGCGCGGACACGGTGGCAGCCAATGAACTAAGCGCAACACTGCTTGACAGAATATTGCTATTATGAGTTGACGGTTGAAATCGTATTCTTTTTTGACGATCAAAGGGAAAGAGTCATTATTTAGCATCATTGTATCTGCGGACAGCCTTGTCCGTAAGACAGACCGTCATTGCATGTTTCGAGTCAAGAGGGGGATGAACGGCGGGCAAGGCTGTTCGCCGGTACGCCTGAATAGTTGCGTCGGAGTTCTCCAACGGCGCTTTTTTCTTGACACGCCGTTAAAAACTGCATAATTATACTATACAAACGCCGAGAAGAACTGTCATATCCCGTAATCGTCGCTTGCGGCGGGATATGCGTAGATGGTAAACATGACATGATGCCTGCCAGACGCGGCGCGTGAACGACACACGCGGCAGACGGCATGAGCAGAACACGACGCTTGGAAAGTCAACACGCCGCTCGATTCGAGGTGGAATTACGATCTATCGGCACGGAGCAGGACAAATTGCTCCGGCTGCTCCAACATATACGCGGGCTGAGCGACTCGCCGGAAGCGATTGTCGCCTCGTGTCCATGCGTGATTGCCACCAATATTTCCGCCGTCGCAACGAAAAAACTGAAACTCTACGTTGAGCAGGTTGGCGCAACCGTCAGGATTCGACAATATCTTCCAACAGCGCACCCTAAATCGCTTCCGGCGTCTGTTTCCCAGACGCCGCCGCAGCAACAGCCCCAACCATCCCACACGCATTTCACGCCGACACCGCCAGCCGACGACACACTCATGACGACCAAACAGGCCGTGCCGATGCCAGATGCATCTGTGACGACCACGCCAATTCATCGGCAGAATACGACGCCTTCCGGCAGCGCGTCGGCAATTTCCTTGAAACGTTCTGTCAGCGAATTAACTCGCGCTCTGCAAAGCAGCGACTGGACGATTAGAGAAGCCGCGTTGCTCGAACTGAGCATGACGCCGTCGAACGGCGCAGTGCAGCATATTGTCAAAACGCTGAAAGACGATGTCTGGCGTGTTCGATGCACGGCGCTTGAAGTGTTGAGCAAAATCGGTTCGGGCGCGGCGTTGAAAGAGATGGTGAAATGCCTGAGCGACGATGTCTGGCATGTGCGCTATTGCGCTGTCAACGCGCTTGGCGGCATGGAATCGAACCGGATCATCAAACCGTTGCTCATCGCGCTGCATGACGAAAACTGGCAAATCCGGCAGCGCGTCACGCAGGCGCTTGGGGAACTCCGGTCGCAGCGCGCACTGCCCTCGCTGATCGCGACGCTGCAAGACGAGGTCTGGCAGGTGCGCGAAAGCGCGGCCTGGGGGTTAGGGCAGCTTCGTTCGGAAAAGTCGATCAAGGCGCTCAGCCGTGCATTGATCGATCCGAACTGGCATGTGCGCAGCATGGCCGTCAGCGCACTCTGGCAAATCGGATCGGAACAAGCCTTCGAACCGCTGCTGCACGCCTTGCGCGATGACGATTGGATGGTGCATTGGAAAGCCGCGTATGCGTTGGGAAAAATCGCCACGCCCGCCATTTTGCCGGTATTAGCGCGGTTAGAACAGCAAAAAAATACGTTTCTGCAAAATATTTCGCGCGATGTGCTGAAAACGTTGGATGTTGTCACGCTGCCTCAATCGCAGACGCCGATCCGTTTAGAATACCGTTCTGAGGATACGTTCGCCAATATGAATTATATTGCCCCCGGTCATTTTATCATGGGGCGCGAGAATGGTTCAGCCAACGCCAGCCCGGCGCAAAGCGTCTATCTTGACGGGTTTTTTATGGATACGCATGAAGTGACGAACGCGCAGTACAAGCGTTTCGACGCGGCACATTGCTACCCGGAAGGCGCGGATGCGTTTCCGGTCGTGAACGTGACGTGGGAAGAGGCCAACGCATACGCCCGCTGGATCGGAAAACGCCTGCCGACCGAAGCGGAATGGGAAAAAGCGGCGCGAGGAACTGACGGCAGAGTATTTCCCTGGGGCAACGAATTCGATCATACGCGCTGCAATACGCAGGAATCCGGTGTGCATCATCTGACAGCGGTGAACCAGTTCCCCAACGGCACCAGTCCGTTCGGCGTGTACGACATGACCGGCAATGTGCTGGAATGGACATCGGATCGGTATAAGTCGTATGCCTGGAGTCAGCATCAGAGTCCGGATTATGACGAAGATTTTATCGTGTTGCGCGGCGGATCGTGGATTCATCCTGAGCACCAATCTACCTGCGCGACGCGACTCTATGCCCCGGCAGATAATCGCAGCAACTTTATCGGCTTTCGCTGCGCCAAAGATTTTACATAAAGACCTTATTTCCCCTCTTGAGATGGGAAATCGCGGCGTTGCCGCAAGATGAGAGCACATAATATCAATCATTTAACAAAGGAGGCAAAGGGATGAAATCTTGCATGAAATGTATGTGGTGGGGCATACTGTTTGCCCTGATAATCGCGCTCGCCGGATGCGATGGCGGCGGCGACAGTCCGACCGGGCCGGCGACTCCGCCGCAATTATCAGAAGGGGGCACAGCCACGCCGAACCCTGCCAATTCCGGCGCGACCATCGTGCTGGCAATCAACTTTATTGATGTGTCCGGCAAATTAAACGACGGAACTGCCTTTATTACAGACTCGCAAGGCAATTCGTATCAAGGGCGGGTATCGAATGCCGATGGCACGTCCGGCACGTTAACCACGTCGTTCCAACTGAGCGTGCTCGTTCAGCCTGGCGAAGTCATTCTCACCGTGTTTGTTCAAAATCGAGACAGCACCTCCAGCAATACGGTCTATATTCCGCTGACCGTGTCGTAATGCCATCAAGTAGAGACGCACGGCCGTGCGTCTCTACGGGGTCGGCGTCTGCGGTTGAAGTTTCTGTTCAAGTTCCCGAATCCAGAGAGTCACCCGCGCATCCGTTCCGCCATGTTCAAGATAGGCGCGATACTGTTCAAGCGCTTTTTGAGGCTCGCGTAAATGGCTACTGTACAGAATGCCTAAGGCATACGGGATGTCGCTGGCATCAGCATCGCGCCCGGCGGCCATGACATACGCGTCTTTCGCCCGTTCGTACATGCCGGAGGCCTGATAGACCTTTCCAAGACGCACATACGCTTCCGTATATTCCGGATCAATCGCAATGGCCTGCTGATAGAGTTTCTCCGCCCGGCGCGGCTGGAGCAGCGCTGCCAATGCGGCCTGTCGCCCCAACTCGTCCGCCTCATCCTGACAGGACGTCGCAATGACCGGAAGCGACGCCGGAAGCCGTTCGACTTTCGGAATCGGGCGCTGAATTTTGGATTCATCTATGCCGGTAATCACGATTTCCGGCAGCCGGAGGGATTCCGGCGAATTGTTGTTCTGAGATGCCGCGCGATTCGCGGACAGCAGACAGCATGCGCCGACACAGAGCCACAACATATTCCATCGTCTTTGTGTTTTCATAGATGACAAATTTCCCCTACTTGGAGGCAGGGCTGTGAAGTTCTGTCATTGCGAGCGCTTTTCAGCGAAGCAATCTCGCCGAAACGGGATGGCTTCGTCGCTGACGCTTCTCGCCATGACAGAACTTCACAGCCCTGCTCCCAGGCGGGGAAATAATGCTTATTGCAATTCCTGCAATTTCTGTTTCGCCTGTTGCACGAATTCCTGATTGCTCGACGTTTCCGCCAGTTTTTTGTACAAATTGCGAGCTTCGTCTATTTTGCCCTGTTGTTCATAGATTCCCGCCGAGGCAAATGTCGCCTGATCCACCTCCGCTTTCTGGCTGGAATGCACGTAAATCACCTTAAAATATTCGGCAATCGCTTTTTCCGAATCTCCTTGCGTTTGATAACATGCGGCAATCGTCAATTGCGCTTTAGCCGCTTTGGCCTGATCTGCGCCGTTCAACGCCGCGCCGAACGCCTCTTCTGCGTCCTCGCAGCGTTGTTGACCAGCGTAGGTTTCTCCGACGACAAATCCAGCGCCTTCAGCTTGCGGACTTGAAGGAAACCGTTGAACCAACTGCTCGAAGAGTTTGGACGCTTCCGGCATCCGATTCAGCGCGATCAGGCTTGTGCCGTAGTCGTACATCGCTTGCGGCACGTTGCTGTCCGCCGGAAAGCTTTGCAGGAAAACCTGATATTCGGCGGCAGCGTTCGCAAAATCCTGTGCGCGGAAATAGATCGCCGCGATGTCATATTGCGTAGTCGGGCGATACTCGCTTTTCGGATACCGGCTCATCAGGCTGTGAAAATATTCCAGCGCCGCTGTGAAATCATTCTGCTGCGCATACGACTGACCGATGCGATACAACGCATTATCCGCGTATTCGCTGTCGGGAAATCGCTCGACAATCCACTGATACGCGCTGACAGCGTTTACATAATCTTCCTGTTGAAAATATTGCTCGCCAATCTGAAACTGCGCGGCGATACTGAGCGGGCTGTCGGGGTTTTTGGCGATAAACTCCCGCGTTGCGGCGAGATACTGGTCGTATTCGCCGGTGACTTTATACACCAACGCCATGCCGTACTGCGCTTCGCCGATCACATCCGGCTGACTCTGGTAATCTTTCAGAATCCGCTCGTATTCTTGCAGCGACTCCGCGTAGCGTCCCATATTGAAATAACAGTCCGCGATTTTCAGCTTCGCCTGCACCACAAGCTCGTGTTTGGGAAAGCGCTCGATCAGGAGTTGAAACGCGCGAATCGCCTGCTCGTAATTGTCGTCGCGGAAAAATGTCCAGCCGA
This sequence comes from uncultured Candidatus Moduliflexus sp., assembly GCA_964602655.1. Taxonomy (GTDB): domain Bacteria; phylum Moduliflexota; class Moduliflexia; order Moduliflexales; family Moduliflexaceae; genus Moduliflexus. Next base: position 7,818 of record CAZRSF010000018.1, on the reverse strand, counting down.
GAAAAAACTGCGCTTCGCCCGCAAAACGATGGCCGGGGTACTGCTGGATCAAATCGCTGAAATATTGCCGCGCCTGTTCGAATTTTTCCAATTTGTAGGCGGCAGTTCCAGCGTAGTAGAGAATGTCTTGCGCCATCGGATGCTGCGGATAGCGATTGCGAATATCCTCATACCACTGAATCGCGGTGGAAAAATCTTTGAGATTCAACGCCGCATCCCCAACAAGCAGGAAGACTTCCGGGGTCAGGCGCTCGCGCGGAATCTCCTGGGCGCGCTGTAAGACCTCCTGCCATTGTTCCTGCGCGTAGAGAATTTTCAGGAGACCTAAATGCGCCTGTTGAACAAGCTCGCCAGCCTCCGGGCTTTTCAAAATACGGTTAAAATCGTCGCGAGCCTGCTCATAATCCTGAAGGCGAAAGGCGATTTCTCCGCTCCAAAAATGCTCTTCGATGCTGCGTTCTGCGGCAGGGATCGCGGCCAGCAGTTCCGCCGCTTTCGCATACTCGTCAGTCTGATAATAGGCAATCGCCGCCGAGAGTCTGATCTGACGCTGAACGCCCGCAATCGCGTCGTCTCTGGCGATCTTCACGCTGCCGATTTCGATGGCTTGCGGCGTAAACGACAGGGCTTGCTGGTAGGCTTCTGCGGCTTTGGCAGGCTCATTTTTCATCATCAGCGCATTGCCGGTCATGATCTGCGCCCGTTGCGCGTTCGGGCTTTGCGGAAAGGTTTTCAGCAATTCCGCAAACGCGGCAAGCGCCTGATCGCGCTGCCCGCTGCCGAATTGCAGGACACCTTGACGGAACAGCGCGTCATCCGCGTATTCCGACGCCGGAAAATCTTTCAGCAGCGTGCGAAACGTATCAACGGCCTGCTGCTGATTTCCCACGCTCTCGTAAGCGATGCCAAGATGATAGAACACGTCCGGCGCATAGCGGCTTTTCGGGAATTTATTGAGCAGGTCGCGGTAAAATCCGATGGCTTTGGCCGGTTCTTTCAATGCGATAAAGCTCTGGCCCAAGCCATAATACGCTTGCTCGACCAACCGGTTTACGTCATACCGTCCCTGAATCGCGTCGGCCTGCCACGTATCGGACGCCGCTAAAAATTTTTTGAACGCCTCGGCGGCCTCGGCATGATTGCCGAGCGTCAAATGGCATTCTCCCAGCCGGAACAGCCCGACCGGATAAAACGCGCCAGTTGGAAAACGGCGCAGCAATTCTTGATAATACCCGGTCGCCTTGCCGAAATCCTCGGACTGCCACGCGCTTTCGGCATGGTACAACTGCGCGAGTTCGCCGAACTGGCTGGCCGGAAACGCTGCCCCGACTTCGGCAAATGCGTCCATTGCGGGGGCATACTCACGGAATTGGAAATGACACATTCCGACATGATACAATGCGCCGTCCCGGTTGGCATACGCCGGAAAACGGTCAACGACGGCCTGAAACATTTCCAGCGCGTTGCGGTACGATTCCTGGCGAAAATAAATCAACCCTAATTGATAATAAATGTCAGGGTTATCGGGGTCTTTTTGCAATGCCGCGAGAAGTTCCTGGATGGCGAGATCGGTCTGTCCCTGTTCGATATAGGTCAGACCTTTCTGGTAGTGGTTGGGGCAACCCGCGAGGAACATGGCTCCAATCAGAAGCCAGAGAATCATGAACGACTTTTTCATAGCTGTTGTCAGGCTGTCAGGCAGCCGGAAACTGCCCGAAAGCCCTCTTCCACCGAAATATCTTGATCAGCGCGTATAAGAATGACGAGCAGAGGGGAATCATGCTGTATCTACGCACTTCGCGAAGCCGCGAGGAGAAAGTCAAATGTTTTTTTCAATAGAAGTCAATCAAGATGAATTTCTCCGCATGAAAGGTCTATCAGAGCAGAGCCTGACGTTTTTTTGAAAAGGATTGTCATGATGAGGGGCGTCATTGGGCTTCAGCATTCCCCATTGTGTTTTTTAAACACCTTTTTACTCCGCGCATAACAGACATCCGCCACGCCCTCCCGCTTGTTCGACGCCCGCGCCATCACAAAGCAGAGATCAGACAACCGATTCAGGTAGATTTTGACGGCATGGTTCACGTTTTCCGCCTCGCGTTCCAACGTAATCACGCGCCGTTCCGCCCGCCGCGCAATGGTGCGGCAGACATGCAGCAGGGCGGATAGCCGCGATCCGCCGGGGAGAATAAAATATTCGATGGCGTCGGTCTGCGCGTTATAATGGTCAATACGCGGTTCGAGGCGTTTAGCGTGTTCCGGCGTGATGCGATACGCTCGCAATTCAGGGCGCAACGTCGCTAAGTCGGAACAACAGTCGAATAATTCCTGTTGAATCTCTGATAAATCCGCGAGCAGATCAGCATCTCGTTCAGAATCAAGTTCAGCAATCGCCAACCCGATCTGCGAATTCAATTCATCAATCGCGCCGAACGCCTCGACTCGCGCATCGTCTTTCGGCAGCCGTCCGCCAATAACGCCGGTCATGCCGTCGTCGCCGGTTTTCGTATAAATTTTCACGGCGTTTCCCTCGCGACAGCAACGGTCACGCCGCGCATAGCGATTTTCCCGACAATCACATCGCCGCCAGCCAGATAGGCGCACGGCTCGCTGACTGCGCTGACTCCGATGGCGCGTTCGACAAATTCGCTTCTGGCAAAACGGTCTTGCACCGAACGAATCTGCGGATGTGTAAACACGCGGAATTCCGCGCCCAATCGGTTCGCTGTTTCGATAATGCCCGGTTCTTCCTGTTTGATTTCGGTCGTCGCAATCGAACGGATGCTGCTGAGACAGAGGTTTTCTTCCTGAAACACCTGAACGATGGCATGCATAATCTCTTCCGCCGTTTTTCCTTTACGGCAGCCGAGACCGACATGCAGCGTTTTCGGATGCAGCACGCAGCACGGTGCATCGCTTTCGACGCGCTGTTGGGAGGTTACGTAAATGCGCGCGTCGTACGTTGTGTCCGAGAGGTGCGGATAATCGAGCGTGACGGGAATTTCGCTATCGAGGCGAATCGGCCTGCCGTCCACCATCATGCCGGTAATCAGCTTGACATCGAGCATATCCGCGATCACTAAATGATGTTTCTGCGCAAACATGTCTATGGATTCGATTTTTCGCGCATCCGAGGCAGTGGTGATAATCGGCTGACAATCGAGCAATTCCGCGATCTGCTGCGCTAACGCGTTTGCGCCGCCGAGATGGCCTGAAACCAGACTGATCGCATAGCGCCCCATATCATCAACGACGACAATCGCCGGGTCTTTGGTTTTTCCCTTGAGAAACGGCGCAGAGAGCCGCACCGCGATGCCGGTGGAGGCCACGAATACGACCCCCTGAAACTCCTCGAAAATGCGAGGCAATTCGTCTTTATAGGTCTCTTTGGCGAAGACTTCGATGTGGCCTTGATAGGCGCGTTGCAGGCGTTCCGCCAATTGCAGGCCGTGATGCGTAAATGTCAAACAGGCGATTTTCATTGAATTATCCGGTAGCCCCGCGCTACGTCGCGGGATTGCACGCCGAAACTGCTTTTCGGCAAGGCGAAACATGGCTTCGTTCTATTTTTCCCGCGACGTAGCGCGGGGCTACCGACGAATTCTGAATCCATGCGAAAAATCGGGATGATAGAGCCGCGAGCGTTCATCGTTGTTCTTCAGGAAATCGCCGACAAGAATCTGTGAAAAATTCTTGATTCCGGCGGCGCGGACTTTTTCGGCAATATCGGCGAGTGTGCCGCGCGCGATTTGCTGCTCCGGCCAGGTCGCCTTATAGACCACCGCGACCGGCACGTCATCACGGCCATAGCCGGTTTTGAGTTTGGCGACAACCTGTTCGATGTCTTGCACCGACAGAAAAATCGCGAGCGAACATTGATGCGCGGCCAGCGATTCCAATGATTCCGCAGGCGGAACAGGCGTGCGGCCTTCCATGCGCGTCACGATCACGGTCTGGCTGACGTTCGGCACGGTGAACTCCCGTTGCAGCGCCGCGCAACTGGCGGTAAAGGAACTGACGCCCGGCACGACTTCATACGACATGCCGCGTTGATCCAACGCCGCCATCTGCTCGCCAATCGCGCCGTAAATGGTGGGATCGCCGGTATGCAGCCGCACCGTCATCTTTCCGTCGGATTCGGTTTGCGCCATTACATCAATCACCGCTTCTAACGTCATGCCCGCGCTGTCGTAAGTTTCGCAGTCCGATTTGCAAAAACGCAGATGCGCGTTCCAGACAAGCGATCCGGCATAAATAACGACATCCGCTTCTTTTAATAAACGGCGGCCTTTGACCGTGATCAAATCCACGTCTCCCGGCCCCGCGCCGATAAAATAGACCATGTTTCTTCCTGTGTAGCAATAATAACGCGCTGGTTTCGCGCAATCTTCAGGGGAGCGAATCGTGTTTCAGGAGAAATAAACGAAGAGTCTTGTATGTCGAAATTGTATTTCGACACACGCGCCGTATGTACAGTAGGACGAAAAAAAATTTCGTCCTACATAAACTCAGAAATGCCTTCCTCTCTCGTGAGATTCGGAGAGGAAGGCGGCTGTTTTTCACATTTCCTGCGTCCGGCGAAGAATATCGGCGCGCACGGAGTTTCCGAACTCTTTCGGATCAATCAGCACACCGGTTTTATCCTTCAATTCCGCGAAATTGATCTGTTTCAGGTCATTCACCGCTTGCTCGAAGATGTAGGCGCGTGTCAAATCTACGCGATTCATGCTCTGATAAAACGGTCGGTAGTTATTCAAAAACAGAAACTTATCCGGGGCTTGTTCTTTGTAGCGATAATAATTGCCAGCTTCGTTAAAAATCGCTTTGAACAGCACTAAGATCATAAACCAAATCACTTTTTCTTCTTCGGTCAACTCGTCTGCGCGCGCCTTCGTCGAAGCGTCGAAATGCACGACTTTTTTGATCAGATGATCAGTGATCGCATTCTGTTTCTTTAACAGCTTATAAATCAAGCCTAACACATTATATACGGAATCTTTTTTGCTTTCGTCGCTCATACCGTTCTCAATGTTCAGCAGGCGTTTCCTGTCAGATCGGCACGCTTGCAAACGTCGTGTTAAAATAATTCGGCTTCGATCCGCGGAATAATTTTGTTTATCTGAACGCGCATCAAGCCCCAATTCAGTTCGTTGGCATCAATCACTAACGTGACGACATACTGTCCGCGAATGGTTTTGACTAAGAATCCATAACGATCCGTCACAAAATAGACTTCTTGCGGATCGCCCGCATGCAGGCTCTCGCTGCTCTTTTTGACGGCGCCGACAATCGAGGCGACTTCAGCGTCGGCAAGCGTCAGTGAAAAATCAGGATCAGTGCTGAATGAGGTAATGCCGATGCCATCGAAACCGGCGATACTTCCGGCAATGCCGCCCGGAATTTCCATGACCAACGCGCGCAAATGTTCATCGAACCCAAGTCCCTCGCCTGAAGGCGTTGTCGGCGGCGTATAGGCGGGCTGTTGGCGCAGCGGGGTTGGGGTTGGAGTCGGCGCAGCGGGTTTGCCGCCGAAGTTAGCGCCGCCGCCTTCCAGCATTCTCATCTGTTCTTCGATGCTCATCCCGCCTGATGGCGGCGGAGGGGTCGGGATGGTGGCTTTCCCGCCGAAGTTGGCGCCGCCATTTTCCAACATCATGATCTGTTCCTCCAGACTCATGCCGCCGGATTTCGGGGGCGTCGGGGCTGCCGCGACTTCCTCAACCTCTTCTACCTCGTCATCGTATTCATCTTCGTCCTCTTCATCAGCCGGAAGTCCGGCTGCAATACGGCGAAGCGTACGTTTCAAAATCTTGCCGGTAATATTTTTGGGAATTTCATCAATCACTTCAATCGAACGCGGTACTTTATACGCTGCCAAATGCTGCCGGCAGAATTCCAACACATCTTTTTCATCAATCGCTGCGCCGAGTTTCGGTACAATATAGGCTTTGGGGATTTCGCCGCGAATAGAGTCTTCAATACCAATCACGCCAGCGTCTTCGATGCCGGGATGCTGCGTCAGCACGTTTTCGACTTCTTTCGGATAGACGTTTTCGCCGCCGACGATAATCATATCCTTCTTCCGGTCGGCAATAAACACAAAACCGTCGTCGTCCATATAACCGAGGTCGCCGGTCAAGAACCAGCGCTGGCGGGAATACGTCAAAATCATTTCCCTGTGCTGATCCAATGCCTCTTTCCCGATTCTTTTCTCCAGCGTGGATAAAAAGAAATTTTCATTGGTGTATTTTTTCCCTCTGAACGTCGCCAATTCCTTCACGATGTCCGCAGGGAGATTGTTTTTTTGATAATTCGTCAGCGCTTCGTTCGTGACGATAATTGCCTCTTCCCCTTTGATAGATTCCTTTGTCGCCTCGTCGTTGTTGTAATAGCCGATCATGACGTTCGGCCCGCTGACAACGATTTCGCCGACGGAATTGCGCGGCAATTCTTTGCCGTTTTTATCGGCAATCTTCCAGGTGACGCGGTCGGCGGCTTTCCCGATAGAGCCGATCTTGCGATTGCCTAACGGATTGACCGAGACGAGCGGAGCGCATTCCGACAAGCCATACCCTTCATACAATGGGGCGGGGAACTTGGATTCGAACTTTTCGGCGATGGCGGAGGTCAATGGCGCGCCGCCGACGTAGCCCAAACGGAGATTGCTGACATCGTACCGCGATAGATTCGGCATGTTCGCAAGGACGGCGAACATGGTCGGCACACCGACGAAAATCGTGACTTTCCAATCGCTAAACCCTTTCAACACAGGTTGAGGCAGGAATGTTTCCAGCAAGATATTGGTCATGCCCGCAAAAATCGGCACCATCACGCAGGCGGTCATGGCAAGCGTGTGAAACATCGGCAGACAACAGAGCGGCACGTCTCGGCGGCTGGCGTCCACAGCTTTACCAATCGCCACTGTGCTGCTCAGAATGTTGACATGCGAGAGCATGGCGCCTTTGGGGAGTCCTGTCGTGCCTGATGAATAATAAATCGCAGCCGGATCGGTCAGATTGACGGTCGGTTTGAGGTTGGAATCATCATACGCGCCCATCATCGCTTTGAAGGGCGTCAAATCGTCTTCTTCGGTGTCGTCGTCTAACGTCAGAATATGTTCGACTTTCGGAAGCTGCGGCTTCAGCATGGCAAGGACGCCATCATACGGCGGCGCCGCAATCAACACTTTCGCGTCGGAATTGTTGACAACATACGCCAATTCGCGTCCGGTGAGGAGACCGTTCAATGGCACAAACACCGCGCCCGCCTTCAATGCGGCAAACACACTCATGACAAATTCGGGACAATTGGGCATCAGCACGCCGACTTTATCATTACTCCCAACCCCTAACGCATTCAACGCCCGCCCCAACCGATTGGCGTCGGAATTCAATTGTTTGTATGTCACTCGTTGTTCTTTATACACAAGCGCGATTTTGTCGGGGTATTTTTCACCACTCCGTTCAAGCATTTCCCCTAATGTCATATTCCTGTCCCTCCCTGACAATGAATTCGTCCAAGCCTATCCGCGTATCAGCATGATTGCTTCTGCCCATGCCATAACTCTTCGTGAAGACAACCATAATGACTTTTAAGAAATTTGCAAGGAAAAAATAACGATATTAACGGTGAGACATCTATTTCACGCGAGTTTAAGGACAGTGCGCTCTCACGCGACAGATCGCCGACACAGCAAGACCCTGGCAGGGGTTTAGGGGGCAGGGGGGTAAGTTCTCGCTGCCGCCTGGCGATCAATCGCCAGGCTCGAAGGCGAAGGACGCTGAAGCGCCCTTGAGCGGGCTTCAGCCTGCTTGAACG
>CAZRSF010000017.1:0-89784 GCA_964602655.1 uncultured Candidatus Moduliflexus sp. | reverse complement strand
TTCTTCTGAAGAGATGATTATACGTTTAGAGAAATCACTTGCTTTCCATAACGTTTCTGAGCTTGATTTTATTTTAGGAGGTCCTCCGTGTCAGGCATACTCTGTTATTGGAAGAAGTCGTTTAAGGGAACGTGTTCATAACGACGAACGTAATTTTCTTTTTAAATTTTATTATGATATTGTGAAACATTTTCGTCCTAATTTTTTTCTTTTTGAGAATGTTCCCGGCATCGTTTCGGCAAGAAATGGAGAAATTTTCAGAATAATCAGAGAGGATTTCGACAAGCTTGGTTACGCTTTTACATCAGGAAAAAATGAAGGGCATATTTCAGACAATATCCAAAATGCTTTAGATTTCGGAGTGCCCCAAAGTAGAAAACGTTTTATTTTTCTTGGGATTAGAAATGATATTCAATTAAAATATCCAGATTTTGAAAAATTAAGCAAAACCCCACAAAATTTGTTTACAAAATTTCTCATCAATGATTTACCTGCATTACAAGCTGGTGAAGGAGATGATTACGAATTAGTAAAATATCCTAATCTGTACCAACCTCTTTCTGATTACCAGAAAGAGGTGAGAAGAAATTCTGAAGGAATAATGAATCATTGTTCTCGCCCGTTGAATTGTTTGCATGATCGAGAAATATATAAAGAAGCGATTCGTCTCGCTGAAAAAGGCGAACAATTAGACTATTCTAAATTGCCAGAAGCTCTGAAAACCCATAAAAATCAGAAACATTTTACAGATCGTTTTAAAGTTCATTGGTGGAATAAAATTCCTCATACAATTGTTGCTCATATCGCAAAAGATGGGCATTATAATATTCATCCTGATGAACAACAACTTCGTTCTTTAACTGTTCGAGAGGCCGCTCGAATTCAATCGTTTCCTGATAATTTCAGATTTGAGGGGCCAAGAACTGCGCAGTTTGTTCAGGTCGGAAACGCTGTTCCTCCTAAAATGGCAAAAGCTTTTGCAGAAGTGCTAAGAAAGGAATTGGAAATATGTCACAACACGTTACCTTCAAAGAATTGCTAAATCAAAGAACGTGGCATGATTATGAAACGTATATTGAAGAAGGGATTCACCATTATATTGAAACGCTATCAGACGAAATTGCTCACGGTAAGGCAATGAAACAAAAAGTAAGGGATTTTGTTGAAGCGCATTTTGATATAAAACGTCTTCCTCATGAACTTTTAGAGGAAGAAGAATTGCTTACGTCCGGGCAGGTTATTGGCGTTGATGGAACGGTGGCGATACACAAAACTATTTCAGGCGCGATGGCTCAAATTGGAGTCGTCGCTGTAAATTATCAAAACGAACGGATACAACATTCATGTTTTGTTTCAGAAGCCCAATATAATGAAGAAATTAAAGATGTTGCTGAATATTTAAATGCCCACGAATCAAAAAATCGGATTCTATCTAATCTGGTTATTCGAGCTATTTTATTTTATCGAGAAAGAGAAATCGGTTTGAATGATAAATTTATAAACCATTATAAAATATATCATGGACGGCTTTTACCTTTTGAATTAATGACAGGATTAGGAAAATTACGCGCACTTGAAATAACACTAAAAATTCTTGAAGCAATTATTAGAAATAAGCGTTGTTTTAGTATTATTTCCCGTTCTCAAAATGATGCGTTTATGCGAATTGGTATGGCATTAAATTCAGGAGAATATTTTTTATTAAAGCATACAAATGTTGGAATGGAATTATTGAGAAATGAAGATTTTATGGCAAAAGACAAATGGCGAGAAGAAGAATTGCTTAGAATGACTCACTTTTTAAAGCAAGAAGCTTCTAAAATTCTTATTGGAATCATTAAAATCTCTCAGCGTCCTTATGTTTTCCATGCACATCAGGATTATTTCGAACAGGCCGCAAGAATTATTGCCAGAGATGCAATGTTTCAAAGAGAAAAAGGATTTCCGTTATTAATTGATTATGCGGATAACCTCTGTTCAACTTTGTTTAAGGCAACAGATTTTAATAATATTGTTGAGTTTAAACTTGCGCAAGAAGGAGAGTTTCTTTCCGAAATGCCAGAAGATTCCTTACGTCAAAAGTAGAAGGAGAAGAACTATGGAAACAGGTTTTGCAAAAGAACACGCAATTGGATTTGTTAATTTTGATTCAGCGCCTGGCGGGTCGAATAACGAAGTGGAAATCAGAGTTCCTTTTGATAAAATTAAGGAAATCTTCAGAGGGAAATATGTCATTGTTGAATCCAGTAAAGAAGAGCATTTTTATTTGGCACGGATTGTTAAAGGCCCTTTTTATACGCCTGATGCTGTGAGCCGTGAATCTGCGTTTGCTAAAACGGCAATTATTCAGGCTGGTAAAATTGGATTTTTGCCAGATTATCATGGTATTTGTTTTGTAGAACTGCTCGGCCTTTTTAACCTTACTTCTGCGAATTTATCAAGCGTTCAAACGAGACCACGCCCAAAGTCTGCTATATTTCCATTACCGCCTGAAAAAATAGAAGACTTGCTTCGTCTGCAAGGAAACATGTATCTCGGCCAACTTAGTGGGTATGGCGATATTCGAGTTCATTTCGATGGTAATAAAAAATCAGTTCTTCCAAGAAATACAGGAATATTCGGAACTGTTGGGTCTGGAAAAACAAATTCCTCACAAGTACTTATTGAAGAGGCAAGTTCAGCAGGTTGGGCAGTAATTGTTCTTGATGTAGAAGGTGAGTATATCTCAATGGATTATCCATCTGAAGAAATTCTTAAAAACAAAGAATTTCAAAAAATTGCAGAACGTTTTAAAATTACTGCCAAAGGGTTGAATGACTTTCAGGTATATTTTCCTTTGGCAACAGAGACAAAAAGAAAAGATGCTATAGAATTCGGAATTCCATTTGGAAGTCTTTCCCCCTATGAATTATCAGCGATTATGGGGATGAATGAAAATCAGGAAGACCGATTTATTAGTGCATGGAATGAAGTGAGAGATCGGATTTGTAATGGAGATAAAGCGCAAAAGAAAAAGTCATCTTCTAATCAATGGAAAGCTCTCGAAGAGAATGAATTTCTTGAAGATGAGGATTACCCTGATCTTACGTTAAAAGATGTAGTTAAATCTGTAAATGATCATATAAATTCAGCAAATGGGGCAGATAAATCTTCATGGTTTGTTGTTAAAAGATTATTAGAACGCCTAAAAAGGTTTGGCATCTTTGATTTAGCGGAAGAATATCTTGATCCTACGGCATTAATCAGACCAGGAAAAGTAAGCGTAATTGATTTAAGTAATTCCTATAATGTCCGCGTTAATAATATTGTAATCGCTTATCTTCTAAGAAAGGTGTTTGATCAAAAAATCCATGACGAGAATTTACCGCCGACCTTAATTGTCATCGAAGAAGCGCATACCTTTGTCAGTAGAGAAAATGCCAGCAAAATGGAAGCTCTGCTGGATCGCTTACGTGAAGTCGCTCGACGGGGAAGAAAACGTTGGTTAGGACTCTGTTTTATCTCTCAACAGCCATCACACCTGCCCGATGAAATTTATGAATTGTGTAATACTAAAGTTATTCACCAGACAACCGGCAGTCATAACCTCAAAGTATTAAAAACATCGGCTGGTAGCGTTAATGAATCTGTTTGGGATGAAGTCCCTACTTTAGGACAAGGAAATTGTATAATTGTTTCGCCTCAATTTCAGCATCCGATTATGACAAGTATGCGGCCTTGCTCAAGTAAACGTGAACATACGGAGTAAATGAATATGAAAACAGGCAAACAGGCTTTTACCCCGAAAGCGAGATTAATCCAGATTCTTGGAGAACAACTGATCAAGGACGCTTCTGTTGGGCTTGTAGAACTCGTTAAAAATAGTTACGATGCTGATGCAACCTCTGTTCAGGTGAGTATGGTTGCGTTAAATACTTCTAGCGCAAAGATCACTATTAGAGATGATGGTTGTGGGATGGATACAGAAACTTTTCTTACGAAGTGGATGAATCCTGCCTCAGGTCATAAAGAAAAGCAAAAAGCCAAACAAGAAAGAACACTACTGGGTAGGCTTCCATTAGGGGAAAAGGGAGTGGGAAGATTTGCAGCTCAACAGATCGGAAATACACTGACGTTGATTTCTAAAGTAAAAGATTCTAATATTGAGTTAGTAGTTTCTATTGACTGGCAAGAATTTGATGTGGAAGGAAAAGACCTGAACGATATTGAAATAGGTTATGCAGAAAGATCATTAATAGAATTTCAACAGGAAGAATCAGGAGTATTATTAGAGATTTCTCATTTGAAATCGAATTGGACTGAGACTGATATAAAACGTGTTGCTAATACTTTAAAAAGAATGAAAAGTCCATTCAAAGGAGCAACTGATTTTGATGTCACTTTGAAAATTGAAGATTGTCCAGAAGAATTTCTGAAATATGGAAACCTTGAAATCTCTGACATTTTAGAAAAAGCTCATTATAAATTTTGGGGCATAGTAGATACTCAAGGTGTACTTGAGTTTGAATATTATTTTTTTGTTCCAGGATATAAACCAACTCAAAAAAATGGGCAAATTAATCTAATTAAAGAATATTCCCTCAAAATACAAGAAGAACTTATTTGTGGTAGCTTTATTGTTAATTTGCATAATTATGATAAATCTCCTGAATGGTTGCAAAAATCAGGGGTGATTAAAAAAGATATTGAAGAGTTGTGTGGAGTGAGTATTTATAGGGATGGAATACGAATTCTTCCTTACGGAGAGAGAGGTGATGATTGGCTTGAATTGGATAAAAGAAGAGTGCAAGATCCGACAGGAAAGATTGACAATAAAACAATAATTGGCATGATTGAGGTCAACCAGATCGAAAATCAACTTTTAAAAGATAAGACCAATCGTGAAGGATTAATTGAAAACCTTGCATTTCATCAATTTCGAGAGCTTGTTCTTGCTACAATACAAGTGTTAGAGCACGAGCGTTTAGCAGATAGGCCGAAAAAAGAAAAAAAACAGGATTATAATAGTGAACCTCTTCAACAGGCGAAAACAAAACTTTCAACTTTAGCAGATAAGCTTGCAGAAAGTCACAAAGAAAATAATGTCAAAGTTGCCGCGATTCTTGAGAATTCTGTGAATGAGATCACAACATTTGAGGAAGAAGTAAAAGAGTCTTTTGAATCACAGAAACAGGAAAAAGAGACATTGTTTAGTCTTGCAGGGACAGGTTTAGCCGCTGAACGATTTACGCATGAATTTGCTCGTCTGGTGCGTGGCGCTCTTGATGCGTTAGGAAGACTCAAAAAATTTCTTGATCCATTATCCCCGAAGATCAAAAAAGAACTCGATTTGCTCTATAGCTCCTTAGAAGCATTACGAAATGATATTCGTCTTTTAGGTCCAATGTTTTACGTTAAAAAGGTTGCAAATGAAAAAGAATTAGAGATCCGGAAGATTATTGAAAATACGATAGCTTTACAAGAGCGTTGGTTAGAAAAAGAATCTATTCAGATTGAAATGCAGGGAGAAAGTTTTATCGTAAAAATGCGAGAAGGCTCTTGTATGCAGATTTTTAACAATCTGATTGATAACGCAATTTTCTGGTTGTCGCGTAAATCCGAACTGGATAAACGTAGTATTCGGATTATTCTTGATGCCAAAACATCTTCTGTGTTTGTCTCGGATAGTGGTTCTGGAGTGATTTCGCGGTATAAAGATAAAATTTTCGAACCGTTTTTCACTACAAAAATTGAGGATGGACGGGGGCTTGGTTTGTATATTGTTAAAGAAATTTTAGAGGAGAAGAATTGGGATATTGCCCTTGTATCGAAAGATGATTATCCAGAAATCGGTTTATTACAAGGAGCATCGTTCAAAATCACATTTACGGAGAATCATAATGAATAACGTACAGCGAGTGCTACTTATTGATGATGACTATCTTGATTTTGAAGAAACATTACGTGAAGACTTTCAACAAAACCAGATTACTCTTCACTGCTGTGGAACAAAAGATGACGCGATTACAATTCTTGATTCTGGCATCAACTTTGATGTGGTTATTTTAGACTGGTATTTAGAAGAACAGAACCATTTGTTGAGTCTCTTAGTTTTAAAGCATTTGCAAAACAGATATTTTATTCCCGTCTTTATTTGGTCAAATCATATTTCAAATTATGATGAAAGCGTTTTAAGAGATGAAATTTCTTACCCGAAAGCATTGATTACTGCAATTTCTAAAGAAAATGTCTCTTCAATTATCCTTGAACAAAAAATTTCTCAATGGTTTCAACAATCGCTAACAGCCCAAATCAGCAATGTATATCGTCAAGTCATCAGAGGCGGAATCGAAAAAGTTTTTTTCGATTTAATGCAACTTCCAAATCAGGATATTGCTGCTCTCCTCAAATTTCTTATTGGAGAAGAAGAAAATATAGATTGGAGTAATGATTTTATCTTAAATCTTATTCATCGAGAGTTGGTCAAAAATACCAGATTTACTGGTGATTTGAAGCAACTTTTACGAAATGCGCGAGATTTTGCTAAGAGCATTGGGAAAGATGAAAAACGAAGATACATCCTGAATAAAATGCTTTATTACGAATCAGATGCAACAATGATTCGTAATGGCGATATTGTAAGATTCGATACTGGAAAGATTCTTAAATATGGGATTGTCATCACCCCCGCTTGCGACATTGAACAAGGCAGCACGAAATATCTTGAACTTATTGAATTGCAGCAATTCGATAATCAAGAGTTAGCCTTAAAATCAGAAGCGAGGAAAAGCATTAAAGAATTCAAAGAACCTTCCTGGCATCTTTTCCCAGCGTTATCTATAGAAAATAATCTGATTGATTTTGTGGCAATTTTTAAATCCAAAATCATTATACAACAGTATCTTTCTGAAGAGGTGATAGATAAATTGTCCAAATCTCTTCCCAAAGATAAATTAGATAAATTTAATGAAATGAGAAAATATCCTAAAACACCTAAACAGATGGAGTATAAAGATATATTTTTATTTCAAGGAAAAGAAATTGTATTAAGTTTTATTTGTAGTTTTGATGATCCATACAAAAACGATTTTCTGCAAAAATTATATTCCCATAACAGCAGAGCCGGAATTCCAGATATAAAGAAATTGTGATCGAATTCAAAGAAATCAGCGCCGCCTGCCGCGCTTATATCGAACAGTACGACCTCGGCGGCGGGAATTGGTCGGGCGGGGAGTTGACCGAAAACGGCAGGCCGGTCGCCCGCGTGTCGTATAATGGGCGCGTGTGGGGACTTGACGCGGAGAAATAAATCAGCCGGGCATCCTCTGAAAATGGTCAATTCGCGTAAGCTGCTTTTCGAATCGGCGTTGCGGCAGCCGGATCGCCTGCGCTAACCGCGACGCTGACATATGCAACGGTTGTAAAAACTCTTCTTCTAATACTTCGTCAGGATGAATATTCGGTAAACGCTCTTCCATCATTTCTCCTATATGACACGGTTATGAGAAAGAAATCCCTCATTTTTCAATTGACAAAAGACGCTCTGTTGTGAGGAGAATCTTTCTTTATGACCGATATCAACAGAACTACCTGTGTTTGGCAAAAACGATTCCAATGGATCGCGCTTGCGATGCTGCTTGCCGTCAATCCGGGATGCAACACGCTGGATTATGACGAACAAGCGCCGATCTCGCCCTTATCGGGGGGCGCGTATCCGCTGTCCGGTTTCGCGGCAGGGGACGCCGCGTCTCAGGAATTCGAGTGGCAGGCGCGCGCCGAATTATTATGCGTCAACATTCCTGAAGCGGGAGACTATCTGTTGACCTACACAGAAACGCAGAGCAGCGACACTGGTTTCTTTTCGGGCATCGCGGACGAAACAGACGCGTCGCTGCCGTCGCATATCGCGTTTCAAGCAGATACGCCGGTACGTCTCACGCTCACGCTGGATTCAGACGCTCGTCTTGAGAACGTTTTGCTGCAACGCGGCGCAATCGCTGCCGACGCGGTCGGGCTGTATGACGATGGGCCGGTGATTCGCTATGCCACACCGAGTATTCCAACAATTTTCTGGTCGGATGTCTTTGTCCTTGACCCAACCACACCGCCGATTTTCATGAAGCAGCGCGAGTCTGTCTGTCCTCCGGACTCCGCCCGTTCTCCTTATTAAGCGGTTTGTCTATGGATACGGTATCAATCGAATATCGTTTTTCTCTCCCTGACGGTTCGCGGGAAATTTTTCATTTCGAATTACTCGCCGAGAATCTGGAACTGGTAGAAATGCCGTCTCCCTCGCCGTTGCCGGAGTGGACGCGGCTGTCGTTTTATCAATGTCCGAACTGCCCGTTAACGGAAGCGGAACACGCCTATTGTCCGTATGCGGCGAAAATTTCACATGTCGTCAACCGGTTCGACCGACTCCTGTCGTATGAGCGCATCTACATGGACGTTATTACGAAAGAGCGCGTCATTTCCCAGGCCACCAGCGCGCAGCAAGGGGTGAGTTCGTTATTAGGATTGATTATCGCCAACAGCGGATGTCCGCATACCAATTTTTTCAGGCCGATGGCGCGTTTCCATCTTCCGCTTGCGAACGTGGAAGAGACGATCTGGCGGGCAGCCTCGATGTATTTGCTCTCTCAATATTTTTTGAAAAAGGAGGGAAAAAATGTTGCGTGCGATTTAAGCGGGCTTGAGGCGATTTATAAGAATATTCATGTGGTGAACCGGGCAGTATCGGATCGCCTCAGGTCTGCCAGCCATTCGGATTTGCCTGCGAATGCCGTGATTTTGCTTGATGTATATGCGATGAATTTTCCGTATCGGATTGATACGATTTTGCGGGGCATTCGACAATTATTTCTTCCATTTTTCGAGAGCCGACATTGACACATCTGATTGAGGAATGCGATAGCGGCAGAAAAATCTGATTTTCTTCAGAAAACTGTCTTTTCAGTTGACAGCAAAGAAATTCTTCGACATGATAGGAACGAATCTGTTATGGCGGCGGCGGTGATAACGTCCTGTCAACATTGTCGAGATATATCGCAAGGGAATAGGGGCGATGATGGAAGTCGTGATGACTTTTGACATTCGCTCGTGAGCGTATGAATATTCAAGACCTTTTGAAAGTTATGGTAGAACGTGGGGCGTCGGACTTGCATCTGAAAGTCGGAAATCCTCCGGTATTACGAATCAATGGCGATTTGCACATTTTGAAAGAAATGCCTCGGCTTCAACGCGAGGATACGGTCGCTGTTGCGTCTCAGATTTTAAACAAAAAGCAAAAAACGATTTTTAACGATAATTTCGAAATTGATTTTGCGCACAGCGTTCCCGGCT
The DNA here is from genome assembly GCA_964602655.1 of uncultured Candidatus Moduliflexus sp. Lineage (GTDB taxonomy): Bacteria > Moduliflexota > Moduliflexia > Moduliflexales > Moduliflexaceae > Moduliflexus. The sequence goes on along the minus strand of CAZRSF010000017.1, from coordinate 80,463 downwards.
TAGGGCGATTTCGCTGCAACGCGTTCTTGCAGCGCGGCAGCGTCGGGATCGTGTTTCGCGCCATTCCGACCACGATCAAAACGGTCGAAGAACTCCGTTTGCCCACGATTCTCAATCAACTCTCCTTAGAGCCGCGCGGATTGATTCTGGTGACGGGCATCACCGGCAGCGGTAAAACAACCTCGTTGGCCGCGATGATTCAACATATCAATCAGAATCTCGATGTGCATGTCATCACGATTGAAGACCCGATTGAGTATATGCACCGCGATCAACGCGCCTTAATCAATCAGCGCGAAGTCGGCGCGGATACCAAAGGGTTTGCGACAGCGTTACGCAGCGCGCTGCGACAAGACCCGGACGTTATCCTTGTCGGAGAAATGCGTGACCGCGAGACGATTGAAACCGCGATCACTGCCGCCGAAACCGGACATCTCGTGATGAGCACGCTGCATACGGCGGACGCGATGGGGACAGTGAACCGCATTATTTCCATGTTTCCGGCCTATCAGCAAAACCAGATTCGTCTGGAACTGGCGGAAGTCTTAAAAGCCTCGCTGTCTATGCGTTTGATCCCGAAAAAAGACGGCAAGGGTCGCGTTCCCGCCGTCGAAGTCATGATCGCGACCGATATTATCAAGCAGGCCATCATCGAACCGGAAAAAACCATCCGTATCCCGGAATATATCGAAGCGGGGCGGTCGCAATACGGGATGCAATCGTTCGATCAGGCGTTATTGGATTTGTTCCGGCAAGATTTGATTACGTACGACGAAGCGGTGTTGAATTGTACGCGTCCGGCGGATTTCTCGTTGAAAGTCAAGGGGATTCAGTCCACCGAAGAGAGCGTACAGTCAATGGCGGCTGATAAAAAGGCGGATGCGAACGTGTTCAAAGCTCCGTCGGAAAATAAACCCTCGGATTCATCGTCAGACAGTACCATGTTTACCAAATTTTAACCTTGTGAGATGCCGACGGCGTTATTCACGAATATAGACCCCACCCCTGGCAGGGTTTCGCACCCTGCCAGGGGTCGTTTATACTATTGCATAACGTCGTCATATTATTATGACAGGACGCGAGTTGCGGAAGCAATTTTTACAGTTTTTCGAAGAAAAAGGACATGCCATCGTTCCCAGTTCTTCCTTAGTTCCACAGAATGATCCGACATTATTATTTACCAATGCCGGGATGGTGCAATTCAAAGATGTGTTTCTCGGCAACGATGTACGCGGCTATTCCCGCGCCACAACCGCGCAACGCTGCGTTCGGGCTGGCGGAAAACATAACGATCTGGAAAATGTCGGGCATACCGCCCGCCATCATACGTTTTTCGAAATGATGGGCAATTTTTCCTTCGGCGATTATTTTAAAAAAGACGCGATTCAGTACGCCTGGGAATTTCTGACCGGCAGACTGGGGCTGCCGAAAGATCGCCTCTGGGCGACGGTCTATCAGGACGACGACGAAGCCTTCGACCTCTGGAAAAACATGATCGGCGTACCAGTCGAACGGATTATTCGCATGGGGAAAAAAGATAACTTCTGGTCAATGGGCGACACCGGGCCGTGCGGCCCCTGTTCCGAAATTTTGATCGATCAAGGCGAGGAGATGCGCTGCGGAGACAATTGCGGCATCGGCAAATGCGATTGCGACCGGTATCTCGAACTTTGGAACCTCGTGTTCATGCAATTCGACCGCGATGCCTCCGGCACGTTGACGCCGCTGCCGAAACCGAGCATTGACACCGGCATGGGGTTGGAGCGCGTGGCTGCCGTTATGCAGGGCAAACACAGCAATTTCGAAAGCGACCTGTTTGCGCCGATGCTGCGATTCACGGAAGAAATTTCTGGCAAGACATACGGCGATAACCCGCAGGATAGCGCGTCCATGCGCGTCATTGCCGATCATTTGCGTTCCACGACGTTTTTGATCAGCGACGGCGTGCTGCCCGCCAATGACGGGCGCGGCTACGTGTTGCGCCGCATCATGCGCCGCGCCGCTCGACACGGCAAAATGCTCGGCATTACCGAACCGTTCCTGCATAAAGGGATTCAGGTCGTGGTTGACGCCATGAAAGACGAATACCGCGAAATCGCCGACCATTATCAGCATGTCGTACAAGTGACGCTGAACGAAGAGCGCCGCTTCGGGCATACGCTGAATCAGGGGTTGGATTTGCTGAACAAGCTGGTCGAGGCGACCGAACGGCAGCAGAATTCGGCATTGGATGGCAAAGAAATTTTCAAATTATATGACACGTTCGGTTTTCCGCTCGATTTGGCGCAAGATGTCGCCAAAGACCACAATTTGACGATTGACATGGAGGCGTTCGACCGGGAAATGAACGCCCAGCGCAGTCGCGCCCGCGAATCCTGGAAAGGTTCGGGCGAGGTGGCGATCTCCGAAATTTACAAAACCCTCTCGAATTCGATTCCTGCCACTCGTTTTACCGGTTATCAGCGCTTGGAAGAACATGACGCCGCGATTCTCGCCATTCTCAAAGATCAGCAGGTTGTCAACTCCGCTGTCGCCGGAGATCGCGTGGAAGTGATTTTCGACACGACGCCATGCTACGGCGAATCAGGCGGGCAAATCGGCGATACGGGCGTCATCGCGGCGGCGGACGGCAGCGCGGCGGCGGTGATTACCAATACGACGAAACCCGTGCCGCAGTTGTTCGTGCATCATCTGCTCGTCGAACGCGGCGAACTCCGCGCGGGGCAGAAGCTGACGATCCGCGTAGATGAGGCGCGGCGCAAACGGACGCGGCGCAATCATACGACCACGCACTTGCTCCACGCCGCGCTGCGCGACGTGTTAGGCGATCATGTAAAACAGGCCGGTTCATTCGTCACACCGGAGCGTTTCCGTTTCGACTTCGCGCATTTTTCCGCGATTGCCGAGGACGAGATGCAGCGTATCGAAACCATCGTCAACGACGGTATTCGCACCAATACACCGGTGGAAACAAAGGAAGTCGGGCTGGATGAAGCGTTGGATATGGGCGCGTTGGCGTTTTTCGAGGATAAATACGGCGACAAAGTGCGCGTGGTGCAGATTCCCGGCTTGAGCATGGAACTCTGCGGCGGCACACATGCGGTCGCGACCGGCGAAATCGGCATGTTCAAGCTGCTGGGCGAAAGCAGCGTGGCGGCTGGCGTGCGCCGCATCGAAGCCGTCACCGGCGAAACGGCATTGGCGTATATTCAGCAGGAAGAGCAGCAGCTTCGCCGGGCGACGGCGCTGCTGAAATCATCGCCGGAAGAAGTGAGCGCGCGGATCGAGAAATTGCTGGCCGCATCGAGAGAACAGGAACGGGAAGTCGAACGGTTGAAAATGAAATTGGCGACGCTGCAAACCGATACGCTGATCGAACAGGCGCGAGAGATTCGCGGGATCAAAGTCATCGCCGCTCGCGTTGAGCATCTTGACGCGAAAGGGCTGCGAAATTTCGCGGATGTATTGAAAAGCAAGATTCATTCCGGGATCGTGGTGTTGGCGACAGTGGAAGACGGCGAGCGCGTGTCGCTGATTTCCGTTGTCACGAAAGACCTTGTCGGGACATATCATGCAGGCAATATTGTCAAAGAGATTGCCGGTTTGATCGGAGGCAGCGGAGGAGGACGCCCGGATATGGCGCAGGCAGGGGGGAAATCCCCTGAAAAACTTTCTGAAGCGCTTGACAAAGTGTTTCAGGTCGTGGAGTCCTGGTCAGCGTAACGTTTTGGAGGAAAATGATTACGCGAGCGCTGCCCTGAGAAATCGGGGTGGCGCTTTTTGTACATGAACCGGAGAGCATTCTGAACGGATGTCAGGCGGTTTGATGTATGTATTCGGGTCAAAACAGGGGAAAATATATGTCAGAGACAGAAGACGTGAAAGAAAACGTCAAACAGACGACTGCGGCGCTTCACGGCAGCCAGAAAGTCGAAAAACTGCGCGATGTCTTGGAGGCGCATCGCGGAGAAACGCATATTGTGGCGATTCAGGATTTTCCAGACCCCGATGCGATTGCCTCCGCGCTGACGCATAAACTGATTTGTTTGAATTACGGCATCGAGGTGGACATCGTCTATGCCGGACGCATCAGCCATCAGCAGAATATTGCGTTAGTCAAATTATTGAATGTCGAGTTGATTCGTCATTCCGAAAACAACGTCATAGATTTTTCGCGCTACCAGGGCAGCGTGTTTGTGGATAACCAGGGGAAAACCACCGCGCTGACCAAAAAACTTGAAGCGCACAATATCAAGCCGATTATTGTTGTTGATCACCACGAACGTTCTGGCGGCCTGTCGCCGGAATTTCATGATATTCGCAAAATCGGCGCGACGGCGACGATTTACACCAGCTACTTGCAGCAAGGACTGATCGAATTGGATAAGACCGACTCGTTCCATGTCAAATGCGCAACCGCCTTAATACATGGCATTCGCAGCGATACGAACGATTTTATCCGGGCGAACGAGCACGATCTGCTGGCGGCGGCCTATTTGAGCAATTACTATAATCCGAATCTGCTGAGCGAAATCGTGATGCAGGCGCGGTCGAAAAAAGTGATGGACGTCATTGAAAAAGCCTTGGCGAATCGCGTGATCAAAGACAATTACAGTATTTCCGGCATCGGCTATCTTCGTCAGGAAGAGCGCGACGCGATTGCGCAGGCGGCGGATTTTCTGCTGACGGAAGAAAATGTGCATACCGTCATTGTCTATGGCATCGTCGTCAACGATAATCAAGAAGAACTGCTCAGCGGGTCGTTCCGCACGTCAAAACTGACGATTGACGCGGATGCGTTCATCAAAGAAGCCTTCGGCAAGAGCGAGAATGGCGAATATTTCGGCGGAGGGAAACAGGAAGCCGGTGGATTTGCCATTCCGGTCGGTTTTTTGGCCGGAACTTATGGCAATGACTACGAGGATTTAAAATGGAAAATGTTCGATTTGCAAGTCAAACAAAAAATCTTCAATAAAATCGGCGTCGCCGCGCCGAATTCTTCGTCGGAATAAACAGAATCGTCGGGGCGTTCAATTGAACGCCCCGACGATTCTGTTTATGAGATCGCGAGTTTTTTCAGCAATTCCGGATCCATCATCGCTTTGCCGGTTCCGATGGCAACTGTCGTCAGTGGATCGTCTGCAAGCGCAACCGGCAGGCCGGTTTCTTCTTTAATCTTAAAATCTAAATTTTTCAGCAAGGAACTCCCGCCCGTTAGAATGATGCCGCGATCAATGATGTCAGCGGACAATTCCGGCGGCGTGCGTTCCAACGTCACGCGAATCGCTTCGATGATCGCAAACACCGTTTCGGCCAGCGCGTCGCGAATTTCTTCACTGGAAATCTTCATCACATTCGGCACGCCGCCAGCCAGATCGCGTCCGCGCACCTCGACCACTTTTTCAGAATCCAGCGGATACGCCGATCCTAACGTCTTTTTGATAATTTCTGCGGTCTTGAGGCCAATGAGCAAATTATACTTCCGTTTGATGTACTGAATGATCGCTTCATCCATTTCATCGCCTGCAATCCGAATCGAGCGGCTGTACACGATTCCTGAAAGTGAAATGACGGCCACTTCAGTCGTGCCGCCGCCGATGTCAACGATCATATTGCCCGACGGCTCTTGAATCGGCAGCCCAGCGCCCAATGCGGCGGCCATCGGTTCTAAAATCAAGGTCACGTCGCTCGCTCCGGCCTGAATGACCGAATCTTTCACCGCTTTTTTCTCGACTTCGGTAATCCCGAACGGCACAGCCACCACAACGCGCGGACGAATCAAAAAGTTACTGCACACTTTTTTGATGAAGTGGCGCAAGAGCGCTTCTGTCATTCTGAAATCGGCAATCACACCATCTTTCATCGGACGAACCGCCATAATCTGATCCGGCGTCATCCCTAACATCGCTTTGGCTTCGTGTCCGATAGCCACAATCTTTCCGGTACGGGTATCAGTAGCCACAACCGACGGCTCATTCATCACAATCCCTTTGCCTCGCAAGTACACGAGTGTGTTTGCCGTCCCTAAATCAATGGCGAGGTCTTTCGAAAACCATCTGAACATGTTTAACATACGTTACGCCTCTAGGATATTACATCTATAGATAAAATTGCCCATCTGTAAAAAAATTTGTCAGTTGGACAATTGTCATTTCATATTGTTTATTCAATGGTAAAAAATTTTTTTTATTTTGTCAATGAGAAATACGCAATCTGCTCATTTTTTCTCTTGTTACCAGTCAATTTTTTTTAAAAGGATTTTTCGCAGGGGCGTTCAATCGAAGGCCCCTGCAATCGGGCATATCGATCTGTCATTCTACGCGATCTGTTTTTCCGCATTCAGGCGTTCTAACAGCATCGGCAGGAGGCCGGAAATCGGAATTCGCACCTGCTCCATCGAATCGCGTTCGCGCACGGTCACAGTGGCATTGTCCATCGTTTCATTATCCACCGTCACGCAGTACGGCGTGCCGATTTCGTCCTGTCGGCGATACCGTTTGCCGATGGAGGCGGTTTCATCATATTCGACGTTGAAATGCGGGCGCAGCATCCGTTCGATTTCCTGCGCTTTTTCAGGATGCCCGTCTTTGCGCATCAAGGGGAAAATCGCCGCTTTCACCGGCGCGAGTTTCGGATGCAGGCGCAACACGACACGCTCCGGTTCTTCATGGTACGAATCTACCAGAAACGCCAATGTCGAGCGGTCTGCCCCGGCAGACGGTTCGATGACATAGGGAATAAAGCGCGACTTGCTCTCTTCCTCGAAATAGGTCAAATTCTTCTTGCTGAAGGTCTGATGCTGCGTCAAGTCGAAATCGGTACGGTTGGCAATGCCTTCCAATTCCGCCCAACCGAAGGGGAATTCGTACTCCACGTCGTAACAATCTTTGGCGTAATGCGCTAATTCGTCTTTGTCGTGCTGGCGCAGCCGCAGCCGTTCTTTCGTCATGCCGTAGCGGAGATACCAGTCGAAACGCGCATTTTTCCAAAATTCCAGCCATTCGTCGTCCGTGCCCGGTTTGACGAAAAATTCGATTTCCATTTGCTCGAATTCGCGGGTGCGGAACGTAAAATTGCCCGGCGTGATTTCGTTGCGGAACGCTTTGCCGATCTGCGCGATGCCGAACGGCAGCTTCGCCCGCATCGTATTGACGACATTCAGAAAATTGACGAAAATGCCTTGCGCCGTTTCCGGGCGCATATAGACGACAGAGGCGGTATCTTCAATCGGCCCCATAAATGTCTTGAACATCAAATTGAATTGTCGTGATTCGGTCAGTTCGCCGCCGCATTCCGGGCATTTTGATGTGTCTTCCAAATGGTCTGCACGGAAACGCCGCTTGCATTTTTTGCAATCCACTAATGGATCCGAAAAGCCTTCGATATGGCCGGATGCCCGCCAGACTTCCGGGTGCATCAGGATGCTGGCATCTTGACCATAGACATTATCACGTTCATAGACCACCGACCGCCACCATGCTTCTTTGACATTGCGCTTTAATTCGACACCCAACGGGCCGTAGTCCCAACAACTATTCAACCCGCCATAAATTTCGCTGCTTTGAAAAATAAATCCGCGCCGTTTGCATAACGACACCACTTTATCCATAATTTCAGGATGTGCCATACGTTTGCTCCTTTTTTAGATGCAATACACTTACTCGAACGCTATATTGAGGCCATTACGAGAGGAGTGCGATTCTTGTCAATAAAATCTTCTCCGTTTCGTGATAAACACCGCGTGAATCGCCGCAAAATTTTCGCAATCCATCTTGTAAAAATACCATGAACGACTTTTGCGTTCTGCCTGCGAATGAGGCGCAAGAACCCCATTTTCATAAGTGATTAAAAAATCTCTTGACCAATTCACGCACGTTGATTTCGCAATGGCGTTCGACGTGTTTATCGTATTTATGTTCTGTCTGGGAAAATACCGCATACGTCATTCTATCTAAATGATAGATGATCGCGATTTTTCAGACCATCGCGGAGGTTGTAGATGAACATTTTGCTTATCGTTGCCGTCTCGTCAGTGTTGCTGCTCCTGGCCTACTACACGTATGGCACATTTTTGGAGAAAAAGGTCTTCAAGCTGGATAACTCCAAAAGAACGCCTGCGGTCGAAATGGAAGATGGAGTGGACTATGTTCCGGTCGAACCGAAATTTTTATTAGGACAGCATTTTTCGGCCATCGCTGCGGCAGGGCCGATCACCGGTCCTATTTTAGCGGGCGTCATGTTCGGTTGGGGGCCGACGCTCTTCTGGATTATTATCGGTTCGATTTTTATCGGCGGCGTGCATGACATGGGGTCGCTGATTGCGTCCGTGCGTCACAAAGCCCGTTCGATCACGGAGGTTGTGCGGGAGAATGTGTCGCAGCGCGCCTATATCCTGTTCATGATTTTCATCTGGATCACGCTCGTGTACATCATCGTGGCGTTTACGGACATTACGGCCAGTTCGTTTGTCGGCATGGTCACGCTTGAAAGCGGCGAAAAAGTCGGCGGCGGCGCGATTGCCACGTCATCGCTCCTCTATTTGATTCTGCCGATTATCATGGGCGTCGTGCTCAAATATACCAAAATGAATTTGACGCTGGCCACCGTGATTTTCCTGCCGCTCGTCGGCGTGTCAATCTGGGTTGGAAAATACATTCCGCTCGATTTGGCCACGCTGCTGAGCGTTGAGCCGATGACGGCGCAGAAAATGTGGGATGTGTTCATTCTGCTCTACTGCTTTATCGCCTCGATTATGCCGATGTGGATGCTGTTGCAGCCGCGCGGACATCTCGGCGGCTATTTCCTCTATGTGTCGTTGTTAGCCGCTGGAATCGGCGTGCTGTTCGGCGGGTTCCAGATCGAATATCCGGCGTTTACGAAATTGGGCGGCGAGATGGGAATGGGCGGATTCTTTTTCCCGATGTTTCCTCTGCTGTTTATCACGGTCGCCTGCGGCGCGTGTTCCGGCTTCCATTCGTTGGTCGGCTCCGGCACGACATCCAAGCAGATCAAACGCGAAGGCGATACCAAAATTATCGGCTACGGCGCGATGCTGCTGGAAGGGTTGGTCGCGGTCATCTCATTGGCGTGCGTCATGATTCTGGCAAAAGATAGCCCGCTGATCGGCAAATCCCCGAACTTCATTTATGCCTCCGGGCTTGGGCGATTCCTCGAACTGCTCGGCATCCCCGCCGTCTTCGGCATTTCGTTCGGCTTGATGGCGTTCACGACGTTCGTGTATGACACCTTAGACGTGAGTACGCGGCTTGGACGCTATATTATCGAAGAATTGACCGGCTGGAAGAATTTGGCGGGCAAATCGTTTGCGACCGCGTTGACCGCAGGCGTGCCGCTCTTGTTCGTCATGCGGACGGTCGTAGATGCCAAAGGCAACCCGATTCCGGCGTGGAAAGTCTTCTGGAACGTGTTCGGCGCATCGAACCAGTTGCTCGCCGGGTTAGCGCTGATCGGCGTGGCGGTCTGGTTGTATAAGACCTCTAAATTCCGAGGCGCTTGGATTGTGGCAATTATCCCGGCGATCTGGATGTTTATCATGAGTAACTGGGCGCTCATCAACATGATTCGCGGCAGTTGGTTCAAAGGCGGCGTGTTTGCGCTGACCAGCGAAGCCGTGCCGTGGGCGTCAACCGTCCTACTGATTCTGTCGATCTTAATGGCGGTGGAAACGACATTTGCGCTCACGCATCGTAAACGATAGTTGACGTTTCCCCTCAACGCCTCGCCTTCAGCCCTGTCAGAGTTTTAAACTCTGACAGGGCTTCTCAAAAATCAACGCTCGCATCAATAATCAGCGCAAGTTCCTGGAATAAATGCTTGACCTTTTCACGAACGAGAGATACGAAGAACAATATGAGTGAATAATGCTGTACGCAACGTTTTTCCGAGATCATTAATTATGAAAATTCGTTATTGGGTGCTTGGCGCGCTGTATATGGGAGCGGTATTGGCCGGATTGATGCTGATCCAGGGGCGTTCGCTGTACGACTGGGTCATGTTTCTCGTGCCTCCCGGAAAGATTCAGGACATGCTGGTGTATCCGCTGCAACATCATCATCCGGTGACGTATCAACGCGTACTCGTCATCAGCGACGTGCTGATCAATATTTTTGTCTTTCTGCCAATCGGCATGATGATTTTTCTTGTCTTTCACCGCATCTTCCGCTATGGTATGACGATCAGTTTGATTCTGACCTTGCTTGTCGCGCTTGGCGGCAGCGCATGGATCGAATATCAGCAGCGTCTCGTCCCGCATCGCATTCCATCGGTTTCGGACGTGATGGCCAATACGTTCGGAGCAATCCTCGGCGGACATATCTGGATTTGGCGACGGCAGAGACGCGCGGCGCAGGCGATTTCCAGCAATCAACATGCCGCCCCTCGCACCGCCGTTGAGGCGGCGAGCGGCAGCATCGAGCACAAGGAGTGAAACGACCGTGAGTGTAAAACCGAGATTTATTATCAGCGATCTCCATTTGGGAGAAGGACAGCAAAACCGGTTAGAAGATTTTGATCAGCAGGCCGCCGAACACTTTGTGGCCTTTGTGGACGGGGCGTCGAAATTGGGCGGCGTCCGCCTGATTATCAATGGCGATTTCATTGATTTTCCGCAAATCATCTTGGGAACAATGTCCGCGCCGCCGCAAAAATTTTTAGGAACGACCGAATCGGAATCGGCGCTGCGCCTGCAAAAAGCGATTGCCGGACATCCGGACGAATTCGACGCGCTCAAGAAATTTCTCGCCATCGCGGGCAATGAATTGCTGATCATTCCCGGCAACCATGACGTGGATTTGGCCTGGAATCGCGTGTTAGGCATTCTGATGAAACGAATCGGCGCGACGCCGAAAAATTTCAAATTCGGCATGGTGTATAAAGAAGAAGGCGTGTTCGTGACGCATGGGCATCAATATTCCGACGACAACCAGATCGACGTGCCGATCAACGTGACGTTCAACCGCCTGAATAGCTGTTGGGGCACGTACTTTGTCGATCATTTTTTCAACAACATCGAAGAGCGCTATCCGATGCTGGATAATGCGCGACCGATGTGGAAAACCGCCTTAGCGGCCACGCTGCATGAAGATGTGGTAGTGACGGCGAAATTCGCCGCAGAATTGCTGATTTTTTTGAAAAATTTCCGTATTCCGTTAAAAGAATACCTGCAATCGTCAGTGCTCGGATGGAAACCCAAAACCCGGACGCTGCGCCAGATGGATATGGACGCCTTTACGGACGGCATCAAGCTGAACGCGCTGCGCGAACGGCTGCAAGAACTTCGCAGCAGCCCCTCGTTCAAACGAGAATTCGACGCGACGCTGCAAACGTTCAGCGAAACGCAATGGGAACACATTTTTTCCCGGTACAGCGGCGTCGAATACGAATTGCTCGATATGATGCAGAATACCGAATCGCGCCCGCAGTCCCGCAGCCTGTTTTCCGATACGGATAATTACCAGCAGGCCGCAAAGCTGATTGCGCGTCATCATCCCGGTACGCGCTACGTGGTGATGGGACATACGCATACGCCAGTGTCCGCAAAAACATTCGATATTGATGGGTCGGCGGAATCGTTTACCTATATCAATACAGGAACATGGACGAAAGCTTGCGACATCCCGACCCGGACGCTGCCGAAATTGCAGACACTGCTCGATGATTCGGTCTATCATCAGGAATGCGGCGCGGTGCGCTGTTTAGGCGAAGACGATTCGCTGGACGTGACGTATTTCGAGCATTGGGAAGACGCGCTGAGGATGTCGTAGCGTCTAATTACTGGGGGATGTTCTTCCCTTCGACAAGCTCAGGGAAAGTTGGGCAATCGTTCCCTGAGCTTGTCGAAGGGAAGAACATCCCGGTTTCATAGCCGAGCACGCGGCGAAAAGCGGAGAGTACATGGGGCAAGACATCGTGAATCGTAACCGGCTGTCGCAGCAAGTGCGACAGGCTGGTCACGCCATGTTCACGAATCCCGCACGGCACAATCAGATCAAAATGGCTGAGTTCAGTATTGACGTTCAGCGCAAAGCCGTGACTGCTGATCCCTTTGCTGTTGACCTTGATTCCAATTGCCGCGATTTTCGCCGAAACACCTTCAATATCAACCCAGACGCCGGTATAGCCTGAGTAGCGCCACCCTTTCACACCGAATTCAGCCAACGCCAATATCAACACCTCTTCAATCTCGCTGACATATCGGTGCAGATCAAGCTCGTTCGAGCCGTACAGCCGCTTCAAATTCAGGATCGGATACCCCACAAGCTGTCCCGGCCCGTGATACGTGATGTCCCCGCCGCGTTCCGCCTCAAACACGACGAATCCACGCTGCCGCAACGTCGTTTCATCCACAAGCAAGTGCTCACGGTTCGCACGCCTGCCAAGCGTCAAGGTCGGCGGATGTTCTAACAGGAGCAGCGTGTCAGACATGTCAGCGTTCGTTCGATGTGCCTCAACCAGCGCGTGCTGCTGCGCCAGCGCCGCCTGATATTCGACCTGCCCAAGCCAGTGAGAAATGAATGTCATACAATACGAAAACACCTCACAGGTTTTTAAAACCTGTGAGGTGTGTATCCCGCTAATTCGCCGCCGCCTGCGGCAGCGTGATGGTGAACTGGCAGCCGGCTTGCTCAAGATTCTGGACGGAAATCGTCCCTTTGTGTTTTTTGATGATGTTATAACTGATCGAGAGGCCGAGACCAAAGTTATTGCTCCCTTTGCCGTGTTTCGTCGAATAAAACGGCAAGAACACGTTGTTCGGATTTTTGTCATGAATCCCCGGCCCGGTATCCTGGAACGTCATCTGCACGTTTTTGCCGCCGTTCTCTTCGAAAATGCGCGTGATAATCCTGATTTCGCCGCCGGATGGCATAACCTCGAAGCTATTCTTCAGCAAGTTCAAAATGACCTGCTTGATTTCGTTGCGGTTCGTGATGATGAGAATGTCGTCGCTCTCAGGTTCGAAATGAATGGCGATATTTTCATACTTCGCGTTGTATTTCAACAGGTTCAGCATATTCTGAATCACATCGTTCAAATCCACCTCTTCGTTCTCGACATGGCGATCCGAAAACGTCTGAAGATTGCTGACGATGCTGGAAATATCGGCGATTTGCTCGTGCAGCGTGTTCAGCGCTTTATGGAGTTCCAGCCCGCGAAATTTGTATTTCATGAAACTCAAATAGGTGTAAATGATTTCCAGCGGATTATTGATTTCATGCGCCACGCCTGCCGCTAACATGCCGACCGAAGCGAGCTTTTCGGAGAGCACCACTTGCTTTTGAAGTTGATCGTATTCGGTCACATCTTCGATGGTCAGCATCGTGCCCATGAACAGGCTGCCGTCATACACCGGGAAGGTTTTGATATTACCGATGATTTCTTGCTTATTCACCCGAATCGGCGCTTGATAAAAGGCGTGTTCTTCGCGATAGGACAGGGCGTGATCGAGAAAGTCAACGACCTCGTTATTGGCGCTGGTCACGACTTCTGCGAGCGGTTTGTTGATGTAAGCAACCTGATCGAGTTCGAACGATTGCTTGCAATAGTCATTCACCAATCTGATATTGTTTTCATGATCCGCAACAATCAAATTTACCGGCAGGTTACGCAGAATCGCCTCGTTGTATTTCAATAACTGATAAAATTCCCTATTCAGGTTGTCCGTGTGTTGCTCTGATACCTGGGTATAGGCCATTTTGATCAGGTTGATTTTATCAATGTTTTTGACCTCATCGGAGAGCAAAATTTCTCCATGTTTGATGACGCTGACCCGGTCAGCCAACTGATACACATCGTCAATGCGGTGGGTAATCAGCAAGATCGAGCGCCCCTGCTGTTTTAAGCGCTGCAAGATTCCGACAATGGTGTTGTAATTGGCAGTGGTCAATTTTTCTAAGGCTTCATCAAGAATCAGCAGGGTGGGGCGTTGATACAGATGTTTGAGAATATCAACAAATAGTTGATCCGGCACGTTCAACGTATTGACCGGAACAGCGGGGTTAATGTGCGTTAAACCCCATTGCTCCAGGAAATCGCGGGCAGCTTGCAACGATTGCTTTTTACGCCAGAGTTTATACAATGGGCGGCTATCGAGCGCGAAATTATCGGCAATCGAAAAATACGGATTCAGCGACAGCGTTTGCTGCTGCACCATTTCAATGCCAATTTTCCGGGCAGATTGGAGCGTCAGGCTGCGATAGGGTTGCCGTTCTATAATGATGTGACCATTCTGGGGTTTCAATAACCCGCATAACATCATGCCGAGCGACGATTTCCCCGCCCCATGTTCCCCGACAATCGCGTGAATTTCGGCGCGACGAATGACAAGATTGAGATGCGATAACGCTTTCGTTGCGCCATAGTTCAAACTGACATTGACGAACTCGATCAGCGAATCGGCGTTATTCTGGGACGGTAATGCCATATTTTTCTAATTTGCGGTAGAGGGTTTTTCTGCCGATATTCAGCAGTTCCGCCGTGCGTTTTTTGTTATAATCGGTTTTTTGCAGCATTTTGATAATCAGATTTTTTTCTACTTCATCAATCATGTTATCCGGCACAATTTCTTCAGGGAACTCTAAAAAATCGGGCGGAAGATCGTCAAGTTGAATCGTGTCGCCAGAGGCAATCGCGACGGCATACGCCACGACATTTTTGAATTCCCGCACGTTTCCCGGCCAATCATAGCGGGAGAATTCCCGGCGGACTGCGTCGCTGAGGGTTTTAACCGGCGTCGAGGTGGCGCGGGCAAATTCGGTCAGAAAATGATGCGCCAGCAACGGAAGATCGTCTTTGCGATCGCGCAGCGGCGGAATCTTGATGACCGCCGCCTTCAAGCGATAATACAAATCTTCGCGAAAGCGTTCTTTTTCAATCAATTTTTGCAAATCTTTATTCGTCGCCGCGATAAAGCGCACATGAATGTGAATCATTTGACTGCCGCCAAGTCGCCGGATTTCACGGTTTTGCAGCGCCCGCAGGATTTTTGCCTGAATCGTCAGCGGCATGTCGCCGATTTCGTCCAAAAAGAGCGAGCTTTGATCCGCCCGCTCGAACACGCCTTTGAACTGCGCATCTGCCCCGGTGTACGCCCCTTTTTCATGGCCGAATAGCTCGTTATCCAACAGACTTTCAGGGAATGCGGCGCAGTTAATTTTCAGCATTTTACGGGAATTGCGCGGCGAATTGATGTGCAGAAAATCAGCAATCACCTCTTTTCCTGTACCATTCTCACCAAAAATCAACACTGGCAGATCAGTCACCGCGAGTTTTTTGGCCTTTTCCGCGACTTCCAGCATTTTCGGCGTCTGCGTAATCAGGCGCGGCGAAAGTTCGTCAATCAACTGATCTTTCAATTGCTGATTCTCCTCGCTCAGCGCGGAAAGACGGATCGCGTTTTCCACCAAATTCGCAAGCTGATGAAAATCCAGCGGCTTTTTAACATAATCGAATGCGCCGAGTTTCAGCGATTGGACGGCGGTTTCCACCGACGCATGGCCGGTCATCATAATGACTGGCAGGTGTTTATGGAGTTGCAGCAGTTCGCCTAACACTTCGACTCCATTCTGCGCGCCAAGCTTGATGTCTAACAGCGCGACATGAATCGGGTGCGACGCGCAGGCGGTAATTGCGTCTTCCCGATTCGTCGCGATCACCGTATGGTAGCCCTGTTGCTGGAACGCTTGCGCCAGCGCGTCGCACAATTTGATTTTATCATCAACAATCAACAGCGTTTTGATCATATTTCTGGAAAAACCCTGCCAGGGTTTGAACCCCTGGCAGGATTGCGTTCCTTATAAGTTTGGGTCATAGTGACACATGTCCCCTATTGCATGTGTCACTATGACACATAGTCTGTTCGATTTGTCTATAAAAATGTCAAGCCAGAAATCGTGTGTATCATGTAATATATTATAAAATTGATAGTTATAAATTTTTATATGGTGGGTCGTCTTGTTGGCATCGCTCTTGCTTATAAAAATGTTGTCGTATGGTTGCACATCTTGGTCAGAGGTTCACGCCCTTTCGAATGAGGGGGACATTATGATGGACTGGGTTCGTTACGGCACTGCCGTAAGTCATGAACACCAGCCGCACTTCAAGGAGAAGAAGACCATGAAGAAGTTGTTCACATTATCAATTGTCAGCTTGTTGGTATTATCATTATGCAGTTTCGCGATTGCCGCGGACAAAATCAAAATCGGCTTTTTAGTGAAACAGCCGGATGAACCGTGGTTCCAGGATGAATGGAAATACGCGCAGCAAGCCGCAGACACATTAGGATTCGAGTTGATCAAAATCGGCGCAACCGATGGCGAAAAAGTGTTGGCCGCAATTGATAACCTGGCCGCTCAGCAGGCTCAGGGTTTTGTCATTTGCACGCCTGACGTGAAACTTGGACCGGCCATTGTCGCAAAAGCCGAAGCCGCCAAACTGAAAGTAATGAGCGTTGACGACCGTTTTATCGGCTCCGATGGCAAACCGATGGAAGATGTGCATCACATGGGCATTTCTGCCTTCAATATCGGCAAAGCTGTCGGACAGGCGATTGCTGACGAAGCCAAAAAACGCGGATGGGATATGACGCAAGTCGGTTTCCTGCGCATGAGCTACGATCAACTTCCGACGATTAAAGAACGCACCGACGGCGCAACTGAAGTCTTGTTAGCCGCTGGCCTGCCGGAAGCCAATATTTTCGATTCCCCGATGAAAACTCTGGATATCGAAGGCAGTTTCAATGCAGCAAACATCACGCTGACCAAAAAAGCGGAGATCAAACTGTGGGTGATTGCCGGTGGGAATGATAGTTCCGCAATCGGTGCTGTCAGAGCGTTGGAAGGCCAGAAATTCAGTGTAGATTCAGCGATTGCCGTTGGTATCAATGGCACGGAAGCGGTCGCCGAATTCGAAAAACCGGAGCCGACCGCGTTGATGGGTTCAATCCTGTTAGCCGCCAAACAGCATGGTTACGGCACGGCTGAGAATATGTTCAACTGGATCAAAGATGGCAAAGAACCGGAAAAAGCCATCTGGACTGCCGGTCAGTTGATCACCCGCGACAACTACAAAGAAGTCATGGGCTCGATGTAAGACCCGACTGGTGAAGCCCGCTTAAATTTCCAGCGGTTGAAACCGCTGTCTATATTACGCCGCCCTTTCAGGGCGAACGGCCTGCCGCGAAGCGGCTACGGAATAAAGACGGCGGTGTTAACCGCTGGAAACTTTTCAACAATAGACGCCCCGTCGGGGCGTCTCTTCCGAGATCACAATTCTATGAAAAATTTCCTGGAATTCGAGCATATTTCCAAAATTTTCCCCGGCGTCAAGGCGCTTGACGACGTGTCGTTCGGCGTTGCCAGAGGCAGCGTTCACGGCCTCGTCGGAGAAAATGGCGCGGGCAAATCCACGCTGTTGAAAATTCTCAGCGGGGCGTATACTCCAACGTCAGGCGATGTTGTCATCGGCGGGCAAAAACACGTTTTTCAGACTACCCGCGACGCGCTGAATGCCAAAATCGCTATCATTTATCAAGAATTGAACCTTGTTCCCGATATGACCGTCGCTGAAAATTTTATGATCGGGAACTATCCGAAAAAATCGGTCTTTATTGATAAACGCCAGATGCGCCAGATCGCGCAGAAACAAATCGAATTATTGATGGAAAATTTTGATCCGGCCACAAAAGTGAAAAACCTGTCAATCGGCCAGCGCCAGATGATCGAAATCGGCAAAGCGTTGCTGCATAACGCAGAAATCATCGCGTTCGACGAACCGACCAGTTCGCTGTCAGCGCGCGAAGTGACGCAATTATTCAAAATTATAGACAACCTCAAAAATCAGGGAAAAGCGATTATTTACGTGTCTCATCGCATGGAAGAAATTTTTAAAATTTGCGATACCGTGACCGTCTTTCGCGACGGGAAGCATATCGAAACCTTTACGGACATGTCGAACGTCACGCATAATTTGTTAGTGCAGCGCATGGTTGGGCGGGAAATCAAGGATGTGTACGGCTATCGCCCGCGCAAAACCGGGGAAACGATGTTCGAGGTGAAAAACCTGCGGGGCAAAGGCTTGAAAAAAGAGGTCTCCTTCAGCGTGTCACGCGGTGAAATCGTCGGCTTCTTCGGCTTGGTCGGCGCAGGGCGATCCGAACTGCTGAAACTGCTCTTCGGCGCAGAACGTTTGACATCCGGAGAAGTACGCGTTCATGGCAAACTGGCGACGATTACGAACCCGATTACAGCGATTCGTCAGCGTATCTGTCTCAGCCCTGAAGATCGAAAGTATGAAGGGATTATTCCGATTCGCTCCGTCAATGAAAACCTGAATATCAGTTGCCGCCGCCATTTTTTACGCGCGGGCTTCTTTCTGGATAAACAGAAGGAACGCGAAAATACCGATAATTTCATTAAAAAGCTCCAGATAAAAACCCCGTCGCGAGAACAACTGCTCGGCAATCTTTCCGGCGGAAATCAGCAGAAGGTTATTTTAGCGCGCTGGTTAAGCGAAACAATGGACGTGTTTTTATTGGATGAGCCGACGCGCGGCATTGACGTAGGCGCAAAATATGAAATTTATCAGTTGATGTATCAATTAGCCGAAGAAGGCAAAGCAGTTGTGTTTGTGTCAAGCGATTTGCCCGAAGTGATGGGCGTTGCAGACCGGGTGATCGTCATGCGCGAAGGCGCGATCACCGGTGAAGTCCCGCGAGCCGAAGTGAATCAAGAACGTCTGCTTTCGATGGCGCTGCCGACAGCGTAAATTTAACCCTGCCAGGGTTCGAAACCCTGGCAGGGTTTGGATAAAAACGAGATAATGAGGAGACAAAGGGTATGACAACCAACCAGACACAAGGAATAATTAAAGTTTTTGGAAATCTCTGGCAGAATTCCAGCATGATTGTCGTATATATCGTGATGTTTCTGCTGTGCGCGATGTTTGTGCCATATTTTCTGACGACTACGAATATGAACGGCCTGTTGTTGTCGGTGACGACGATTGGCATGGTCGCCGCTACCATGCTGTTTGTGCTTGGCGCTGGCGATGTCGATCTGTCCGTCGGCTCGACTGTTGCCTTTGCCGGAGTGTTGACCGCAAAATTATTGAATGTGACCGGCAACGTCTTTCTTTCCGTGCTTGGAGGCGTGCTCGCCGGAGCGCTCGTCGGTCTGGTTAACGGGGTGTTTATTGCAAAGTTCGGTCTGAATCCCTTGATTACAACCCTCGCAACATTGCAAATCGTGCGCGGTCTCGGCCTGATCGTTTCCAACGCGGTCGCCATCGGTATCACGATTCCGGCGTTTTTTAAAATCGGCAATAATGTCATTTGGGGGATTCCGGTTCCGATTCTGTTGACCGTCGTGATTATGGCGATTTTCGGCGTCCTTCTCAACAACACCGCGTATGGTCGGAACGTGCTGGCAATCGGCGGCAATAAAGAAGCGGCGCGACTCTCTGGCGTGAATGTTAATTGGACCAAAATCGTGATTTTCACCCTGCAAGGTTTTGTCGCCGGGTTCGGCGGCGTGATACTCGCGTCCCGCATGACCAGCGGTCAGCCCAATTCGTCGATCGGCTTCGAGTTGGATGTCATTTCCGCCTGCGTGTTGGGCGGCGTGTCGCTTTCCGGCGGCGTCGGCACGATGAGCGGCGTCATTGTTGGCGTACTGATTATGGGAACGGTGCAAGATGTCTTGAATTTGTGGAATGTGCCGACGTTTTATCAGTATCTTGTGCGCGGCACGATCTTGTTAATCGCCATCCTGTTAGACCAACTGAAACAACGCAAAAAAGCGTAATCATCATTCACTCCTCATTACCTCTCTTTTCACCTCACCCCTTGCCCATCTCCGAAGGAGAGGGGAAACGTTCTCCCCTCCCCGATGGGCCGGGGCCGGGGGTGGGGTTTGTTTGACGATCATGGAAGATTTTTCGTGTGTGCGCGTCTGGGAAGAAGATATTACGCTGCCGACCTATCCTATTGGCGAACCGGATAAAAACCCGATGTTTTTCGAAAAGCGGGTCTATCAGGGAAGCAGCGGCGTGGTCTATCCGCATCCGATTATCGAACACATCTCGGATGAAAAAGTCGAAAAAGCGTATCATGCCCTGTTTTTGGAAAACCGCTATCTCAAACTCATGATTCTGCCGGAACTCGGCGGGCGCGTGCATGAGGCATACGATAAAATCGCGAAGCGGCATTTTATCTACTATAATCAGGTCGTGAAACCGGCGTTAGTCGGGCTGACCGGCCCCTGGATTTCCGGCGGCATCGAATTCAACTGGCCGCAGCATCATCGCCCCAGCACGTTCGAGCCGGTAGATTTCGCGTTCGAAACGCATGACGACGGCAGCGCGACCGTCTGGGTCAGCGAAGTGGAGCGGATGTTCCGCACCAAAGGCATGGCGGGCTTCACGCTCTTTCCCGACAAAGCCTACCTGAAAATCACCGGCAAACTGTATAACCGCACCACCATGCCGCAGCATTTCCTCTGGTGGGCAAACCCGGCGGTGTCGGTCAACGACGACTATCAATCGGTCTTTCCGCCCGACGTTCACGCCGTGTTTGATCACGGCAAGCGCGATGTCTCCCGCTTCCCCATCGCCACCGGCACGTATTACAAAATGGATTACTCCGCTGGCGTGGATATTTCCCGCTATAAAAATATCCCCGTGCCGACCTCCTACATGGCGATTCAGTCGAAATACGACTTTGTCGGCGGCTATGATCACAGCGTGCAGGCAGGCGTGCTGCATGTCGCGGATCACCACATTTCCCCTGGCAAAAAGCAGTGGACTTGGGGCTGTGGCGATTTCGGGCAGGCGTGGGATCGGAATTTGACAGACGAGGACGGCCCGTACATCGAATTGATGACCGGCGTTTATACCGACAATCAGCCTGATTTTAGCTGGATTCAGCCGTGTGAAGAGAAGATTTTCCATCAATATTTTCTGCCATATCATTCGATTGGCGTCGTGAAAAACGCGACTGCCGACGCGCTCGTCAATCTTGACATCACTGGTGCGTCTGCGACTGTCAGCATCTATGTCACCGCCGCGTATCGCAACCTGACCATCACGCTGCAAAGCGCGTCTCAGGTTTATTTCGAAAAAACGGTTGATGTCTCGCCGGAGCAAATATTTGTCCGCTCCTGCGAATTGTCGGCAGGCGAACACGCTGAAAATTTGCGCGTTTCCGTGACAACCGAAGAGGGCGTGTTGTTAGTCTCTTATCAACCTGAAACGCCTGAAAAAAAGCCGCTTCCAGATTCAGCGAAGTCGGCGCTGCCGCCGGAGGAACTCCCTTCGACGGAGCAATTGTATCTGACCGGGCTGCATTTGGAACAATACCGCCATGCGACCTACGATCCGACGGCGTACTATCAAGAAGCGCTGAAACGCGATCCGGGGGATATTCGCAATAACAACGCGCTTGGCCTCTGGCTCTTGCGGCACGGGCAATTTCAGGACAGCGAAGCCTATTTCCGCCGCGCCATCAAGACGTTGACGCAGCGCAATCCGAATCCCTATGACGGCGAGCCGTATTACAATCTCGGCCTCAGCCTGAAAATTCAGGGGAAGCTTGACGAGGCGTTCGACGCCTTTTTCAAAAGCGTCTGGAACGGCGCGTGGCAGGACAGCGGCTATTTCGCGCTCGCGCAAATCGCCGCATCCCGGCAAAAATTCGCGTTGGCATTGGAATTGATTGAGCGCTCGCTCTCTCGCAACACGCAGAATCACAAAGGCCGCCATCTGAACGTCGCGATTTTGCGGCATTTGGGGCAATACGACCGGGCGGAGGCGTTCACGCAGGCGTCACTTGAGCTTGATCATTTCAATTTCGGCGTCTGGAACGAGCGGGCGCTTCTCTTGCGCGAACAGGGGAAAACTGCCGAAGCCGCGCAGGAAGTCGCAGCGCTGACACGCGCCATGCGCAACGACCCGCACACGCATATCGAATATGCGCTCGATTATGCCGCCGCCGGGCTGTTTGATGAGGCGATTGACCTCCTTTCCCGCGTCATTGCCGACGAACACGCCGACACGACCTATCCAATGATCTATTACTATCTCGGCTATTTCGAGTGGCAGCGCGGGCATGATGCCGCCGCTGCGGAGCGCTATCAAAAAGCGGCGCATGCGAAGCCGGATTATTGCTTTCCGAATCATCTCGAAGCTGTCGCGGCGCTGGAAGCGGTGAAAGAATTTAATCCGACGGACGCGAAAGCGTTCTACTATCTCGGCAATTTCTGGTATGACCGGCGGCAGTATGACGACGCGATCCGCTGCTGGGAAACCTCGCGTGAGCTTGACCCGCATTTCCCGACCACGCACCGGAATTTGGCGTTGGCGTATTACAACAAGCGGATGAATCACGAAGAAGCGCGAGCCGCCCTGGAAAAGGCGTTTGCGCTGAATCCGCAGGATGCGCGGGTGTTCATGGAACTGAATCAACTCTATAAAAAGCTGAATCGCCCGGCGCAAGAGCGTTTGGCGTTTTTGGAAGGCCACCTTCCATTAGTGGAATTGCGCGACGATCTCTATTTGGAACGCGCCGCGCTGTATAATCAGCTTGAACAATACGACACCGCCAGAACGCTGATTGCGGCGCGGAAATTTCACCCCTGGGAAGGGGGCGAAGGCAAAGTGTCGGGGCAATACGTCGCCTGTCATCTCGGCTTAGCAAAACAGGCGTTGAAAGCCCTCAAATTCGAGCAGGCGCTTGACTGGCTCGACCGCGCCAAAACCTATCCGCAGAATCTCGGCGAAGGCAAGCTGTATGGCGCATCGGAAAATGATCTCTATTATTTGGAAGGCTGCGCATTTCAGCAAGCAGGGGATCAGGCTCGCGCTGAAAACTCGTTCGCTCAGGCGTATCGCGGCGCGGAACGCCCGTCCGCCGCAATGTTTTACAACGATCAACCCCCGGAACAAATCTTTTATCAAGGATTGGCGTTCGAAAAACTCGGCCAGGAAGATCGCGCTCGCAGCCGGTTTCACGCGCTGATTGATTACGCGGAACAGCAGCTTTTTGCAGAGCCGAGCATTGATTATTTCGCCGTGTCGCTGCCGGATTTGTTGATTTTTGACGAAGACCTGAATCACCGCAATCGGATTCTCTGTCATTATCTGCTCGGTTTAGGCTATTTAGGGCTTGGCAAGCCTGATCAAGCACGGCGGGAATTGGAGTTCGTGACGCAGTCAGATGTCAATCATCAGGGCGCGGCGCAGCATCTCGCGATGATCGGCGAGACCTACTGGCGTTGATTCATCAACCCTGCCAGGGTTCAAAACCCTGGCAGGGTTAAGTTTATCTCATGTGCAAAATTTCCTACGGAACCTATAAAGACGTTGACGGCATCGTGCTGGAGAATTCCGAACTTCGCGCCACGATTCTGCCGCAATGGGGTTCCAAAATCGCTTCGCTCGTCTATAAGCCGCGTGAGGCCGAATTGCTCTGGCAGGAATCGGACGCGAAATTCCCGAAATCCGAATACGGTCAGCCATTCGGCAGGACACAGTCTTTCGGGTTCGACGAAATGTTCCCGACGATCAACGCCTGCCGTTATGCGGGCGGCGTCTGGGACGGTACGCTGCTGCCGGATCATGGCGAAGTCTGGTCGCTCCCCTGGCATTATGAAATCGCTGGAGAACGTTTGCGTTTGTGGGTCAATGGCGTCCGCTTGCCGTATCTGCTCGAAAAAACGGTCTCCCTGAACGACAACGTTCTGGAAATCGCGTATGCCGCAGCCAATCTTTCACCCTTTCCGTTAGATTACCTCTGGGCAGCGCACCCGTTGTTCAACCTCACGCCGGGGACGCGCCTGCTGCTGCCTCCGGCGATGGCGAAGATTCTGAATGCCTATTCCGGCGAACCGCTGCGGGAATATGGACGCGAGTACGATTTTCCTAACGCGACGCTTGAAGATGGCCGCGTCGTTGATCTCGCCACGCTCGCCGCGCCAGATGGCCTGGGACGCCAGAAATACTATTTCGCCGCGCCGATGTCGGAGGGATGGTGCGGATTGAGCGATCCGGGCAGGAATCTTTCGCTTCATCTCAATTTTCCACCGGATGTTGTCCGTTATCTCGGCGTCTGGTTCAATCAAGGCTGGTGGGAGCATCAGTATAACGTCGCTCTCGAACCGGCCACCGCCGCGATGGATCAGCCTGATCTGTCGAAAGCCCGAAACATGTCCAGCACGCTCCCGCCGCATGGCAAACAGACCTGGTTTCTGCGCCTCGCCGTCAAAGAGTGCATTGAGCGGTAAAATAATGCCATTATCTCTCCGTAGAGACGCCCCTGTAGGGGCGTTCAATTAAACGACCCTCGAATCACTTCATAATAATCGTTTCGAACATCATTGGCATTACAGTACTTCCACCGCCGTCGCTTTGAAATAAAGATAGACCTCCATGCCGGGATGCAGGCGCAAGTCATGATAGGATTCTTTGGTCAGCGTCACATCAAGGGTTTCTCCGGCAGCCACTTTCAAATGCACGGAATGGCCGCCATCAATCAAATGCGTAATTTTGCCGCAGAGTGCGTTCCTCATGCTCGATTCCAATGAATGCGGCGACACGACTATCGTGTTGGCAGGAATCGCGACCGTCGCCGCGCCGTCATGCGGCGAAACGACATCAAAATCAATCCGCCCGTTCGAAAAATGCGCGTGGCCGTGTTCTTGCGAAATCACGCCGCGAAACACATTTGTCAGCGCGGACGCAGTCAGGCGGCCATTCATGAGATGCAGTACCTCATCCGCCACGCGATACGCCTGATCCAGGTAGTGCGTGGTCAGCAGAATCGTCGTGCCGAAGCGTTCGCGAATCTGGCGGATAATTGTTTCAAGCTGGGCGCGGTGTTTTTCGTCAACATTCGCGGAAAATTCATCTAACAGCAGCGCGGAGGGATGCAGGGCTAACGCTCTCGCCAATGCCACGCGCTGGCGTTCACCGCCGGAAAGCTGACGGGCTTTGCGAGGCTGGAAGCCTTCTAATCCGACAAGTTGTAACGCTTCTTCTACACGCTGTTTGCGCAGATTTCGTTTCAAACCCCGCATCCGCAAACCGTAATCCACGTTCCGCTCGACAGTCGTATCGAATAAAAGCGGGTCTTGATACACCAGGGTTGCATTCGTGCGAAGGGCAGCCACGCCGTCCCGTCTTGGGAAAATTTCTTGCTGCTGAAACAGAATGCGCCCTTGCTGTGGGCGGCGCATCAGGGTGAGCAGTTCGAATAACGTGGTTTTCCCTGAGCCATTCGGACCGTAAAAACAGGTGATGCTGCCCGGAAAGATTTGCAAATTCGGAATGTCGAGCAGCGGAGCGGCGAGCGCATCATACGCATGGTGGAGGCGTTCGATCTCGAAGATTGGAGGCGTCTGTGAAGTCATCATAACGACTTAGCTGTCAGACACTTCAGACGTGTCTGACAGCTTTTCAGGCTTTGTGTTGAAAAAAACGCAGCAGCATGTTGATAAATAGCGCAATCGCCAGCAAAATCATGCCGAGCGCCAATCCGAACCCGAATTCGCCTTTGCTGGTTTCAAGCGCAATCGCGGTCGCAAGATTTCTGGTAAACCCTTTGATATTTCCGCCAAGCATCATGGATGCGCCGACCTCGCCGACGATACGCCCGAAGCCGGTGATAATGGCCGCCATGACAGCGAAGCGCGCTTCCAGCAAAATCGTTATAGCCGCCTGGAATGAATTCGCGCCGAGAACGACCGCTGTTTTTCTGATACGCGGGTCAACGCTTTGAGTGGCGGAAATGGTCAACGCCATGATCGTCGGCACGGCCAGAATGTATTGCCCGAAGATCATCGCGCTTGGCGTGAAAAGCAGATTGAATTCTCCAAACACGCCCTGCCGCGAGATGAGCGCGTACCCTAACAAACCGATGACGACCGTCGGAATGGCCATGCTGGTATTCAACAACGTCAGCAGCGCTCCACGCCCGTAAAATTGAGTGATTCCCACGATGAATCCGAGCGGAACGGCAGTTAATGACGCGAAAAAGATCGCCACGCTGGACACACGCACAGAAGTTGCGGCAATGTTCAGCACTTCCGGGTCAAACGTGAGAATCAGATGAATCGCTTCGTAAAAGGCGTCAAGCAGAAATGTCATCGGTGATGCCCAACCCTGCCAGGGTTCGAAACCCTGGCAGGGTTCTGTTCCTACTGAATTGCCAACGGATAAAACAACGGCTCGCCAAATTTGTCTTTGCCGAATTCACGGATAATTTTTTGACCTTCTGGCGACGTAACCCAGCCAATCAACGCCATCGCTTTCACATAATTGGCTTGCGGGAATTTCGCCGGATTCACCGCGATAATCCCATACGGATTATAGAGCGCCGGATCGCCTTCAGATACGACTTTGAGCGAAGTTTTCTCCGTGAAGGCCAAATATGTGCCGCGATCCGAGAGCGTGTAGGCTTGTTTGTCGTTCGCCATCGTCAGCACCGCCCCCATGCCCTGTCCCGCTTCCATATACCACGTTCCTTGCGGCGTGATGCCGCTTTTTTGCCAGACTTCCAACTCTTTCATGTGTGTGCCGGATTTGTCGCCGCGTGAAATAAATGTGGCCTGCGCATCGGCGATTTTTTTCAACGCTTCGTCCGCAGTTTTCGCCTGTTTCACGCCTGCCGGATCATTCTCCGTCCCCAAAATCACGAAGTCATTATACATCACGTCGCGCCGGTTGACGCCGCCGCCATCGGCGACAAATTTGTCTTCCGCTTCCCGCGCATGAACGAACACCACGTCCACATCGCCATTGACGCCAAGTTCGATGGCCTTGCCCGTGCCGACAGACACCACGTCCACTTTGACGTTAAACGCCTGTTCGAACGGCGGGAGCAGGACGGTGAGCAGCCCGGAATTTTCCGTGCTGGTGGTGGTGGACATTTTCAGCCGTTCCTGCGCTTCCTGAGCCATTCCCGAAGACACAGAAAACAACAGAAGCAGACAACAGAACCATAATCCTAATAAGCGTTGTTTCATTTGCAATGGTACCCATCCGCCATTGTTACCAATGCGGAACGATACATTCCGTTATAATTGTTATTATCCAAAAAATGAGCGTATCGGCATGAACGCAACAGACATGTCACACTGTTATTTTAAGTAAGGATAACGCTTTTTACGTCAATAAAAATCTGAGTGCTCCATGTTTTTTTATCGTCTGCCCATTCGAGATCGTATGGAATTCAAGACGAGAAGGCTTTTTCTTGACAATTTTTTTGATCGGATATAGGCAAGGCATACGTTTTTTTGACGCGACCTTTCCTCATCGTGTCATCATTATTTCAATTATTTTAAAGGAGTATCATCATTATGCAGCGAATTTTCAGACAATGTCAAGCAGGCGGGATTCTTGTGCTCATTTCTTTATTTTTTCCTGCCGTAAGTTGGGGACAGATCGCCTCCATTCCGCCGGTGAGCGCATCATCTTTGTTCGAAGAGGAAGGAACGACGTCAGGATTCTTCTTAGGGCTCTCTTCATTTGTCGAATTCGGCCAGATGACCTATACTATCGAAGGAAAACAGGATGGGGGATGGAAAAGCGAATTGGAATGGCCGTTAGACGGAACTCTTTACATTGGTGGTGTTGGGTCGTTCCACCCATTAAATCGTTTTACGCTCAGCGCTGGAGGCTGGGTTTCAGTGTATGATCAGACCGGTACGATGAAGGATAGCGATTGGCTGTATGGCTATTACGGCAGCCAAAAGGCAATCTATTCTGAGTCGGATTCGTCTGTGGACGGAAAGCATTTTGATATCAATGTGCGGTACGATATTCTCTCCGCGCTTCCCTCAAATGAAACAATGTCTTTGGGAGTTCTGTTAGGATTTTCTTACACACAATGGGATTGGGAGGCTAAAAACGGAGAGCAATGGACAATTGATCCTGATGAATTTTATCAGGGGCAATTGCCGGGAACCGGCATTACGTATCAGCAAAAAATAGATGTGCCGTATGTCGGAGTCGCTTTTTCTTCCAGTGTGCCGAATAGCGCCGTTGATGTCAATGCCTATGGCCTTTTCAGCCCGATTGCAACATGCAAAGATGAAGATGATCATCTGCTGCGTCAGAAATTAAGCACAGGGGAGACCGATGGAATGTTTTGGGCTATCGGCGGCGATCTTCGTTGGCATATCACGCCGAACCGGTCGCTTTCCGTGCTGGCGAATTATGCCGCCTACGATCTCGAAGGGGATCAGACGCAATCCTTTTACGGTGGCGAGGACGAGGGACGCGGCGCAACCGGGATTGATTTGACCGTCGAAGGACGCCAGATGTATTTCGGCGCGACGGTCGGCGTGAGTTTTTGAAATAAAGAACGACAGGAACAACCTCATGACTGACAATACGCTGACTCCATTGCGCCATTACGTTTGATTGAAAGTTAGTAGCGTCTCTTGTTAGGAAAGCGCACATATAAAAAGGGAGTGCTTTGAGAAAATTAGCATGTATTATTATTTCATGTGTAATGCTATTCACCGCATGTGAGGAGAGGAATAAGAAAATTATGGGGTGGTTTCATCAGGAAAAAACAATCACTGGAAACGTTGTTATTGAAGACGTTCCACATAATTATGGAATGATCGTCAGTTTAGCATTCTTTCCGGTCAAGAGGAAAGATGATCCTCCTCCGCATGGAACATATCCAGAGGAACAATATATCAAAGATACGTATGAAATTATGGATACTGTCAATTTAGACCGTGAAAGAACAGAACATCAAAACGTGATTCCGTATACGTTTACAAAAAAGCCTGGATACTATTATGTACAAATACGAGCGATCCTTTTTAGAAAAAATTCAAATAACGTATTTGCTCAAACAGAACAATTCTTTTTTGAGAAAAGGCCATTGGAAATTACAGATCACATCACGAATTTAGAACTACCAGTAAGATGGCCATCAATACCATTGGAACAACTTGGTAGCTATGGAGTGATTCAACCAGATTAATACATCAATTCGGATAACGAAAGGAGTCTCAGGGGGCGAGACTATTCCTAACGATGCGCTTGCAGACGACTTCGCAGAGGGCGCGGAATAAAATTCAGTGGCGTTTCGATGTTGCGCAAGAGACGCTGAGGCTGCCCCGCGTCAGACGTCGGCAAAAGTACAGTCAGAGAGGCGTTCGGCTGTTTCCTCTGTTTTCAGAAATCCTTCCTAATTTTTTTAACGTAATCCTCTTTGTTCTGTCATAATGTCAGCCCTTTTTGCGGAAAGGGCTGACACGTCCATATTCAGGCATCAATCACCTTTTTACTGGAGGATACAATGGCGAAAAAGTTCGACCGTACTCACTTCTTATAATATCACATGGAGGGGGGCAGTTGTTCGGTCAATACATCCGCGCGGCTGCCATGGAGGGACGCCAAATGAAAAAATGTATGCTGTGCCTTATGACAGGGTTCTGCCTGATCGCTGTTTCGGTCGAGGCGTTTGCGCAAACAGACGCTGAGTTGTATGCCGTCGCCAGTAAGTATGGCATTTCGCCGCATTTGCTGCGCGCGGTAAGCATCGTTGAAACGCGGGAAGGCAAATATACCGGAACGTATCGAGTTTCGGAGGTGGTAAACGCTGTGCAATTGAAGTACCTCGCAAAAATCGCTCGCCACACGCAGCGCCCGATCTCCGATTTTAAGGGGTCGTATGCTGGCGCAATGGGCTACATGCAGATTCTGCCGTCCACGTTTTTTCTCTATGGACAGGACGGCGACGGAGATAAGATCAAAGACCCGCTGAATCGGCATGACAGCTTGGCAACCGCCGCCTATTTCCTCGCGCGGAAATTTGCGCGAACCAACAGCCTGAAAGCGACGCTCATGGGCTATAACCGGAGTACGTACTACGGCAAGCAGGTCATCGCCGAGTATAAACGACTTCAGGCCGAGGAAACAATCGCCTCGTCAGAATAACCGCACGAAAACCCCCTGCCAGGGCTCCGAACCCTGGCAGGCTTGGATGCTCAAAAACCGCGTTGGCGTCGGGCTTCATACACGAGAATCGCGGTGGATGCGCTGACATTCAAGGAATCCACTTTGCCGAGCATCGGAATTTTGATCTGCGTATCCGCGCCGCGCAGCCAGACATCACTCAATCCGAATGCTTCCGCACCCATGACAATCGCGCTGGGGCAGGTAAAATCAGTCTGATGATACCACTGTGCTGCGGTCAGCGCCGCCGCGTACGTCCGAATGTTGCGTTGGCGTAAGAATTCAAGAACATTCGCAGACGAATCTACCGCAATCTGACACGAAAAGAGACAGCCGAGGCTCGACCGCACGACATTCGGGCTATATATATCAGTCTGAGGATCGCAGATCAGCACGGCATCCGCGCGGGCGGCGTCGGCGGTGCGCAGAATCGCCCCAAGATTTCCCGGTTTTTCGACCGATTCCAGCACGATAAGCAGCGGGTTCGGCGGCAGGCGCAATTGCGCTAACTCGAATGACTGCGTCCGCGCGACGACCAGCAAACCATCCACATTTTCCCGATACGCGATTTTCGCGAACAGGTCGCCGCTGACCCCATAGAGCGCAACGCTGTCCGGCAAGGCCGCGATCAAGGCGTCTATCGGATGCGGGCTGGCGATTGACGGGCACCAGAAGACCTGCTGAATGTCGTATCCGGCCTCTTGCGCCAGCCGAATTTCCCGAAATCCTTCGATGACAAAAAGATGTTCGTCTCGCCGCGTTCGCGGTTTATCGAGCTGCATCAGGAATTTGATTTTGGGATTCTGCGCGCTGCGAATTTCGGTGATGTTATGCGTCCTCATAAGTTTTTAACCACAGATGACACAGATTTCACAGATTTTTTCTTGTCGGTCTTTATCTGTGAAATCTGTGTCATCTGTGGTTTCTCTCATTTTATCTCCTGCCGCTCATATATCCGCGCTTCCTGCCGCGCCAATTCTAACGCATATTGCCGCATTTCGGGGGGATCGAGAACTTCCGCATCGCTCCCCCACTGCCGCATCCACCAGATCACCTCTTTCGGATATGACACCGTGACTTCGAACAGAATACTGCCTGGTCGTTCCGGGTCTGGCAAGATTTTTTGCGACGGATGCCACAGCACTTCTTCGATATACGGCGCTTTATGCTGGTTGAAACGAATCCGCACTGGCGTCGGCGTATCTTCGGCGTAGTCGGTATAAATCGAAAAGGCATGCCGATGGCGCTGTTTGAAGGAATATTCTTCTCGAACTTCGAACGAGGTCTGCGGCAATATTTCCGCGTTGCGTATCCGATTCAGGCGATACATCCGAATCGTGCCCCATTTTGCGCGGCAATGCGCATCCATGTACAACGTGCGGCGTTTGAAAAAAATCAGATACGGCTCGACCTCATGCACAAGCTCTTTCATCCCTTCTGAATGTGAAAAGTAATGAATGCGCAGAATCTTGCGTGTTTGAATTGCCTGCTCCACCAACTGCAATATCTGCTCTTTGCAACCGTACCCGCGATTGGCAATCGCTTCATCCAGCATCAGGTCTAATTGACGGCGAACCGAGTGATCGGCGCAGGTCGCCACCAGCTTCTGCACCGCTTTCAACGCGCGATAGGTCACGACCGAATCGCCGCCTGAAGCGTAAAATTGTCCCATGCTCAAGACAAGCGCGGAGAGTTCGCCGAGTTCCAGATTGAGCGTCGGTAAAAACGGCTCGCGATCAATCATGAAACATTTTTGCCCGCGTTCATAATGAAATTCGAAGTCCATCTCCTGCGCCAATCGCTGTTTGTACTTGTAAAATCCGGCTTTCGAGATGCCAAACGTCGAATAAAGCTCTTCCGGCGTCTGATGCGGATTGGTTTTGATTTCCGTGATAATTTTCAGCAAATTCGTCATGTTGAGATTCGACGCCATCGCCACGCCTCCTTTGAGGGACATGTTCGGCAGAATCGCCGGGAATGTCAAGCAATGATTCGCTGCTGTTTTTTCCCTTGACTTCAATCCGCCTGATTTTGATGCAATCCTCAACATGATCACTCTATTTCTATCAAGTTGTCAGACACCTTCGAGGTGTCTGACAACTTTTACCAAACGAATATTTTTATGACCACAAAAGAACTGTTGAAACGAATTTTGCTGATTGCGTTGCCATCAAGCGCGCAATTTTTGGTGCAATACCTGCAAATGTCCACAGATATGGCCTTTGTCGGCCATTATAACACTCTGGGACTCTCGGCGATTCAGAACGCCCGCGTCTCCTACTTTTTCTTTCTGTCGTTTTTTATGTCGTTCAGCACTGGCACGAATATCTTGATCGCTCAGACACTCGGCGCAAAACAGCGCGAACGCGCCGGCAGAATCGGTGAGACATCGCTCTGTTACAATCAAATCATCGGCCTGGTCTATCTCGTGTTGTGGCAGATATTTGGGCGAACCGTGTTGACGACATTAGGAGCGCAGGGGGAAATTCTTGAATTGAGCGACACCTACATCCGCATCCTCTCGCTGCAATTCCTGTTTGACGGGATGGTCTTGACGGCGGGCGCGATTTTTCAAGGGCAGGGGAATACGCTGCCGATTACGATTGGCGCGGTAATTCGCGCTGGAGTGAATATTCCGCTGGATTACTGCATGATTTTCGGCAAATGGGGCTTTCCGGAAATGGGCGTGGCTGGCGCGGCCTGGGCAACCGTCATCAGCGGGACGATGGGCAGCGCCGTCATTCTCTGGATGTTGGCGCGCAAATCCAGCGTGCCGATCTCGTGGCGCGGGATATTCGCCCCAGCGCTGGAATTATACGGCAAAGTGGTCAAACTCGGCGTTCCAGCAGGTCTGGAAATGATGATTTGGTCGGCGGGCAATACCGTGATGGTTGGATTCTTAAATGCGTTAGACCCCGAATCCGCAGGTTTTTTCGGCATTACCCATACCATCAAAATTTTTAATCTCAGCATCTATTTCGGACTTGGGGTCGCGACAATTTCATTGGTCGGCAGGGCAGTCGGCGCGAAAGACCTGCTGCTGGCGAAACGGATCGGCGCGACGACATTATCGCTCTCGCTCGGAATCTGTCTGATTGTTTCCGTGTTTTTCTGCCTGTTTCCCGACATGATTTTAGGCATTTTTCTGAATGATCCGGAGCGGATTCGCGCGTTGCGACCGCTGATATATGTCGTCGCGCTGACAATCTTTCCGCAAGCCATGAATGTCATCGGTGGGAACTCCATCCGCGCCAGAGGCGATACGAAATGGATGTTGAAGACGCAGATCATCGGCACACTGATCATCATTCCGTTAGCGTATCTGGCGATATTTCCGCTTCACGCCGGACTGTTCGGCCTGCTCTGGATCGTTTTTTTCGACGAACTCTGGCGCGGAGGCGCGAATTTTTTTCGGCTGCGCTGGTATTTCGGACGCGAACAGCATCAGCGAGTGGCGGATTTCGCTCCTGTTACGGAAACGCCGCCAATGTAAGCGGTTGCCGCGAATGGGTTGCGGGCAAGTTTTTTCTTGACAGCAACGCATGAGGGCAGAAAGTTACGCCTTGACATAAGCTGTCAGACACGTTCTGAGCGTGTCTGACAGCTTTCCTCTGTGGCGTGTATTATTTACGAAACATCGAAGAACGAGGCGGTATGGCAAAGCAGCACGATCTTGAGCGGTTACAGGCAGGCGCGGGAGCATGGAATCAATGGCGGCAGGAGCATCCTTCGACAGAAGCGCTGGATTTGCGCGAGGCGCAACTGAGCAAAGAGCATCTGTTAGAGGTAAATTTTCACAAGGTTGACCTGAGCGACGCCAATTTGGAAGGCGCGAACCTCTGGGGCGCGAATTTGAGCGGCGCAACGCTTTCTGGCGCAAATCTGCGCGGCGCAAATCTGCGCGGCGCAAACTTGAGCGAGGCGACGCTGTCTGGCGCTGACCTGACTGAAGCCAATTTGAATGGCGCGAATCTGCGCGGCGCGGACTTAACCGGAAGCACGCTCAAAAAGGTTGATTTAGGCAAAGCGGAATTGGAACGCGCCGAATTACGCGGCACTGACCTCGAAGGCGCTGATCTGAGCCGGGCGAACCTCTCCGGCGTGACACTCAGCGAAGTCGCCTTGAACGGCGCCAATCTCAGCAGCGCTGATCTGACGGGCGCGACACTTGCCAACACGACGCTGACCGAGGTGGATTTCAGCAAAGCCGTTCTGACTGAAGCGAATCTGAGCAAAGCGATTCTCTCGCATCTCAATTTCAGCAAAGCCTCCTTGAATAAAACCAATATGCGCGGCGCGTTATTGCACGGCGCAAACCTGAATGAGGCCAACCTGCGCGGCGCGAACCTCTGCGGCGCAGATATGACCGGCGCGGACGCCACCGGCGCAGACCTCGGGGGGGCTGACCTGAGCGGCGCAAACCTCAACCAGGCGATTCTCGTCGGCGCAGACCTCAGCAACGCCGACATCTGGGGCGCGTATCTGCATGAAACCGATTTTCACAATGCGAACCTTACCAATGTGGATTTGAGCGAAGTGGATGTCAGCAGCATTCAAATTCAAGGCGCGGATTTGAACGGCGCGAATCTCAGCGGCGCGGATTTGCGCCAGATTGATATGGCCGAGGTGGCATTATGCCGCGTGAGCCTGCGCGGATGCAATTTGCAAAAGCTGAACTTGCGCGAGATGGATTTGCGCGGGGCTGACCTGAGCGGCGCGGATGTCAGCGGGGCTGACGTGAGCAAGGCGAAGCTCGGCAGCGCGATCTTGCAGGGCGCAAACCTGAGCGATGCCAACGTGAGCGCCGCTGACCTCGCCAAAGCTGATTTGCGCTGGGCGAACCTCAGCGGCGCGAATCTCAGCCATGCCATTCTGACCGGCGCGAATCTCAGCCGCGCCAATCTGAATAAAGCCTGTTTGCAGGAGGCCAATCTGGAAAACGCCGACCTGAAATGGGCGAATCTCAGCGGCGGCAACCTGATAAAAGCGCGATTGCATCGGGCGGATTTGAGCCGCGCGGATTTATGGGGCACGGAACTGTGCAAGGCCGATCTCAGCGAGACCTTATTGGAAAAATCAGACCTGCGCTGGGCTGATTTGACGGGCGCCAATCTGAAACACGCCGAGATGAGCGGCACGAATCTCAGCGAAGCGAACATGACGGAAGCCGATTTGAGCGATGTCATGCTCCGCGACGCGAATTTGAGCCGCGCAAAGCTCGCGAAAGTGAATCTCAGCAAGGTGTCCCTGCAAAATATCGACCTCAGCAAAGCCGAGTTGCGCGGCGCGTTTCTCATCGAATCGAATCTGGAAGGCGCGAACCTCAGTGGCGCAGAGTTGTCGAACGCCTTCCTCAGCCGCGCCAACCTCAAAAAGGCCAATCTCAAAAAAGCCAATCTTTCCGGCGCGATGTTGAATAACGCGAATCTCCAGGACGCCGATTTGAGCCAGACCGATTTCACAAACGCGAACTTCAACGAAACCAACCTGTCTGGCGCGATTCTGAACGAAAGCGACCTGCGGCAGGTCAATCTGCGGCAGGTCTGCCTGAGCAAAGTCAAATTGCGCGGCGCGAATCTGAGCGGCATGGATTTGAACGGCGTTGACCTGCTGGAAGCCGATTTGACCGAAGCGAACCTTGCCAAAACGCTGCTCAATGAAACCGATTTGCGTTGGGCAAACTTGAGCCACGCCGATCTGCGCCACGCCTCGATCCGCTGGGCGGATTTGAGCGCCGCCACGCTGACCGGCGCGGATTTCAATCACGCCGATTTGAGCGGCACCGACCTGCGCTGGGTCAATTTTCAGCAAGCGGATTTGAGCCATGCCGACCTGCGCGACGCGGACTTGCGCCATGCGCGATTCATGGAAACCAACCTCAGCGGCGCCGACCTGTCCGGCTGTCAGGTGTATGGGCTGTCGGTTTGCAATATCAACACGGACGACGAGACGCGGCAATGGAATCTCGTGCTGAAAGAAGACGATGAATGCGTGATTACCGTCGATCATCTCAACGTGATTCAATTGATTTCGCTGTTGATTGAGGATCAGGAAGTTCGCGAAATTTCGGATGGCGTGGCGAAAAAAGTGGTCTTGATGTTAGGGCGATTTTCAGAGGAGCGGCTCGCGGAGCTTGAGGCGATTCGCAAGCTGCTGCGAAAACGCCGGTACGCGCCGTTGAAATTGGACGTGAAACAGCCCGGCGGAGCGGAATCGCTCGCCGCCGTCGCCGCCCTGTCCTCGATTTCCCGGTTTGCGATTGTGGATTTCAACGACCCGTCGCAGGTCGAGCATGAAGTCATCGAATTGGCGACTACCACGCCGATCCCGATTCAGCCGATGCTGTTTGCCGGAGCGGAAGAGCCGGTCGAATTGACGACGCTGCGCCGCCGCTACGCCGTCATCGCCGAGCCGTACAGCTACATTGACGCTCAGGAAATCGAAGAAACGTTGGAATACGAAGTCATTGACAAAACCGAAACCAAAATCCGCGAAATGGCGGAACGGCGGCAGAAGGGATAATATAACGATACGTTAACATATAGCATAAAAGGTCTGAAAATGGCGCCGTTAGAAATGGACATCATAGAAAAGCTCGATCAAGAAGACAAGGAGAAGGTGTCGTATTTTATACGACTGTTGCTTCATCAATCAAAATATCAGGCGTTAAAAAAAGAGATTGCGCAGAGGCGAGAAGAGATTCGTCAGGGCAACACGTTGACGCACGAAGCGATTTGGGAGAGTGTACATGTTTAATCTCGTGTATGCGCAAAGCGTGATGAAAGACTTGCGAAAGATTGCGCCTCATCAATTATCCGTAATCAAAGAAGGGATCGAAGAGTTGCGCATGTTTCCAGGTATCTCGCAGATTAAGCGCCTGAACAATCATCCTCTCGCGGAATACCGATTGCGTATTGGAAATTATCGTGTTTTATTTGATGTCAATTGGCAACAGCAGGAAATCAATATTTTAAAAATCGGTCATCGGCGAGATGTCTATTAGTTACGTATGGAGATGTTGTGAAACGAAATATCCATCTGATCCGACAGATTCTTTTGCGCGTCGAAGCTGCGGAAGGCATTATCACTGTGTCACAATTAGAAGACCTCGCCGACGTGCGGACGGTCGCCCGGCATGTCGAATGGCTGGCAGAAGCGGGACTGCTGAAAGTCGAGCATCTGATTCCCGATGCGATTGACGCCGCGCTGGATGCCGTGATTCTGCGGCAGACGTGGCAGGCGTGCGAGTTTCTCGATGCCGCCCGTCAAGAACAACTTTGGGAATCGGTTCTTGCTACGATTCAAGAACGGCTACCATCCGTTTCATTCGATACGTTGTACCTGCTCTTGAAACAGGCGGGAAAACAAAAAATCGGTCAGACGAACGCTTAATCTTCTTGCCCCTCCTCACTATTTTCTTCAGTGTCATCTGTTTTTCGTTTCAAGGAGTCCTTCTCTTCGTCAAGCGCTTGCTGCGGATTCGTACAGCGGGCGACGCAGCGTTTGTAGATCGTCATTTCTTCCGAGGTATTCGCAATCGTCGGTTTATCCACTTTCGATGGCGCTCCGCCACAGAGTTTGGCGCATTCGTCAGGCGTCATCGGCGCGGAGAGCGTGACGCTTTTCGGATGATAGCGCAAAAAATAGCCAATCGGATTTCGTTTCAGTTCATTGATTTTCGATTGAATCTTCTGCGCGGTTTCTTCATGCATCCGCTTTCCAGGGTCTCCGGCGGGCAGGGTATTTTTCGAATCGCGCGCCTCGCGTAGCTGCTCGTACAGGCGTTCTTCCTCGGCGGCAATCGCCTGCCGCGTTTCTGCGTCATCGGAGTCAATCAAATCCATTTTCAAAGGCGGCGGCGGCGTTTCATACACGATTTTTTCGACTTCATCCTTTTCGAGACTGAGCGTATTGCCTCCTTTTTCATACGAGATCACGACTTTTTCTTCGATATATTTTTCGATGGTCGGCTGGAATTTGCGGACATTCGCCGCGCCGATGGCAGAACCGATGCGGTGTAAAAGCTGCTCTTTGGTACGCGCAATCTGAAACTGAAGCTCGGTTAGTTTATTCACAAGCCCATCGGACATACCCGCCGTTTTATACGCATACAACGACACGTCATCAATATAATACCCTTGAACGTCTTCCCACACATCCGGCGAAGAGATGGTTCTGCCGTCTTTTGTGTAAATCGTATGGGAGAGAGCCGTCGAACTTCCGAAAACAGACATCAGGAACAGTGAAACAAATACATAGCGTTTCATACGCGCCTCCGATGAAATGTGTTGAAGAGTGCAGAAGGTTGCTTTTGCAATCAATCTCAAAAGTCACGCCGATTGTGTCAATAGAAATGATAAAATAAAAAATATTTCACAAAGAGAAAACGGAAGATGGACGAAACGGGGGAGAGGTGGCTATTCATCTCGTAAATGGCAAGAATGGGGAGAACAAGAAGCCGCGCATTCCCCATTCTTACCGTATTATCGCCGAGAATGTCTGACCCAGGCATCTTTGGAGCAGAGCGAGAGAGAGACCATGTGAACTAATTCATTTTAATAAAGGAGAAACATCGTGAATCACAATGACGACATAGCAATTATTTCACAAATAGGCCAACACCGGGGGTGTATCCTGGATACTCTATCCAGGATACACGCGGAATGACTCCATTGAAAAGCAAGGCTGAACGCGACGAGTTCGACTCTGCCATTACCGTCATCACGGAGAAACTGGAAACGAATCTTTCGAAACGCGGCAATCTGCTTGCTACGCTGATAGTCTTTTTGACAGCGATTTGTTGTAAACGATTGTTGCGCGTAATTATGGTGAACTTTTTTAAATTGAAACAGGCGTATAGTGCTGTATAAAAGGGGCAAGTCTTTCTTATGTATCGCTCAACGTCCGCTAATGTGGATTATGTGAACTTGAAATCTGCCGGGAGGGGGAAATCGCTATTTCGCTACTATAAGGCATTCTGGCGGCACATGCTCTCAAAAGCGTGCTCCACGCATTTTACGCGTCTGCGTTATGTTGACTTCGATACATGTTCATCTTGCTCATCTACTCAACAACATGGCGTCTATTTTATCCACCATGCCAATTACGAAACATTATTCACATGATTATCTCTGAATCGCGTAGCTTGTGAAAAAATAAACTGAATAAACCAGAAATCACGAACCGCATGAAAATTTTCTGACCTATATGAAATCATCATATTTATTTTACCGAATCCTGAAGGTTACCGCCCTCTCCCCCGCCTCGTATCTTCTGCAACAACATGGAACGAACATTTACGGCAGCGCCGCAGGAGTGCCCAATGCTTACTTATGAAGAGCGCTATAATTGGCATGAAATGTGCTATAACAAACAGTGTCGAGTACGAAAAATACGTTAATATAGCAACAATTGCCTTTCGGCACATACGATAAATAAAGGAGAGCGTTTCTATGCAAAGCCTGGTGAAACATGCATTCGCTTCATTTATGTATCTGTTCTGCCTGGCAAATTTTATTGTCGGGACGCTCACATACATCATCAATCCACATCAAATCAGTCCGGTGCCGGACACTTCGACGATGACGCTTTTAGGAATTGCAAGCGCCGTGATTTCGCTTGTGAATGCCGTAAAAAGCTTGAGAGTCGCATGAATTCAGCGCATCACCCACGCCTCGGTTGAACGAATTTTTCGTAAGGCCGGGGCGTTCTATCTTCGGCAAGAAGTATGGTTTCCTCTTTTTCAGCATTCTCCTTTCATGTCCCGCTCACGCAAGTGTCCTCCTCCAATTTCTCCTTACATGTTTTTAGTGTCATGCTGTACAACAACACTGCGTTTCGACATATAAATCATACATAATGGGTTCAAATGCAATCGGTATTTTTTAGACATTTCCGTATTCATTCGTTGGCTTTATGACAGATTTGCATTAAATAGTACGATGAATCATCAGGAGATGATTTTTGACTACTTTTCATTTGACAAACATGAGGCGATTCCATTAAGATTTTTGGTAACTCTTCAGCCCTCCGTACTGCGAACGTCCTCGTTCGCGATACGGAAATAATTGCGAGTGTTGCTATGAACGAGAAGACATCGCGCCTACCTGCCCTTTATCGAAATTTAACGCTGCGCTCACACAATCTTAACAAATAAAAGGGAGACATATTATGTTAGATCAGATCGATCTTGCTAAA
The DNA here is from genome assembly GCA_964602655.1 of uncultured Candidatus Moduliflexus sp. GTDB lineage: Bacteria > Moduliflexota > Moduliflexia > Moduliflexales > Moduliflexaceae > Moduliflexus. Next base: position 40,284 of record CAZRSF010000017.1, on the reverse strand, counting down.
TCGCTTGAGAAAGACCAATACAAAACCATTATGCCGGATTTGGAACTACGATTGGGTCTGTTGCAGCGGGAAGCTCGCGCCTTGAATCTTCCGATTATTCTCGTCTTCGAAGGCTGGGACGCGGCAGGCAAAGGCACGATGATCAATCGCCTGATTCAGACGCTCGATCCGCGCGGATTTGTCGTGCTTCCGATTAACGCGCCGAACGAAGAAGAACGCTTACGCCCATTTCTCTGGCGCTTCTGGATCAAAACCCCGGCTAAAGGCCGCATCGCCGTGTTCGACCGCAGTTGGTACGGGCGCGTATTAGTGGAACGGATCGACAAACTCGTCAAAAAACCGGAATGGCTGCGTTCGTATCAGGAAATTGCCTCGTTCGAGCGGCAATTGACCAACGAGGGGGCGCTCATCATCAAATTCTTCCTGCACATCAGCAAGGAGACGCAGCGCAAACGCTTCGAAAAGCTTGAGAAATCACCGACAACGTCGTGGAAAGTCACGAAAGAAGACTGGCGGCATCATGAACAATATGCGGCCTATCTCGACGCGGTCGAGGAGATGCTGGCGAAAACGGACACCAGCTTCGCGCCCTGGACGGTCATTGAAGCGCACGACAAACACTTTGCGACGGTGAAGGTGTTTAAAACCGCCATTGATAGCATTGACGCTAAAATCCGGCAGATCAATTTGCTGCGGCAGGCCGCGACAGTCGTCGTCAACGACGCCGCAGCGCCAGCGGGGACGCCGCCCGCGCCAGACGCATTCAGCACGCTCGGCGCGTCAATCTTGAAAAAAGTCGATCTCTCGGCGACCTTATCGCCGGAAGAATATGAAAACGAACTGAAAACCTGTCAGAAACGAATGTTCGAGTTGGAACACGAGATTTATCGCAAGCGCATTCCGGTCATTATTTTGTATGAAGGCTGGGACGCGGCAGGCAAAGGGGGCAATATCCGACGGCTGACGCAGAGCATGGATCCGCGCGGTTATGAAGTGATTCCAGTGGCTGCGCCCAATGACATCGAAAAGGCGCATCATTACCTCTGGCGTTTCTGGACAGCGTTCCCGAAAGCCGGACATCTCACCATTTTCGACCGCACCTGGTACGGGCGCGTCCTGGTCGAACGCATTGAGGGCTTCTGCAAAGAAGAGGCGTGGCGGCGGGCATATCAAGAAATCAATGAAATGGAAGAACATATCGCCAACTTTGGCGCGGCGATTGTGAAATTCTGGCTGCATATAGACCAGGCAGAACAGTTGCGACGCTTCGAAGATCGGCAGCGCGATGACAATAAAACCTGGAAAATTACGGAAGAAGATTGGCGCAATCGCGAGAAATGGGACGTGTACGAGGCGGCGGTGGACGAAATGCTCTTCCGCACCAGCACGGCGTACGCGCCCTGGACGATTGTGGAAGCGAATTCGAAATACTACGCTCGCATCAAAACCTTAAAAACAGTGATTCACGCAATCGAAGGGAAATTACGGTAACAACTATGAAAACACTTTATCTTGTCAGGCACAGCAAAGCGATTTCCAGCGAATCCGGCGTCAATGATTTCAAACGCGCACTCACGAAGCGCGGAGTTGACGACGCGAAAACCATGAGCAAACGGCTGGGGAAAAAAAGGATTGCACCGAATATTTTGATTTCAAGTCCCGCGGATCGCGCCCTTGAAACCGCGCATATTTTTGCGACGGAATTCGACTATCCTGTGCGGAACATTTTGCTGAAAGAAGAAATTTACGGCGGGGGCGCGGCGGAGATTCGGCATCTGCTCACGCAGCTTGACGACAGCGATGACGTTGCGATGCTCTTCGGCCATGAACCCGCGCTGTCAAACCTCGCTGCCTTGCTGCTGAGCGAGACGGAAGGGCTTGAGATGCGCACGACCGGCGTCGTCGGGATCGGATTCGAGACCGCAAGTTGGCAAGCGCTCGGCGAACAGACCGGCATCCTGCTGCTGTTCGATTTTCCGGTACACGCCACGCCCAAAGTCTATAAAAAAGTAAAAAAGGCGATCTCCGAAGAGATTTCCATCTCGGTCGCTTCGATTATGGAAGGAATTGACTCCGGCGTGTCCCAGCATGTGCAAAAAGTGCTGAAAAAAACCAGCAAAAAGCTCGCCAAAGAACTGACGCGTGTTTTGCAGTCCTCGAAAGTCGAGGCGTTGGCCGGAATCAATGAATTGAAACGGATCGACAGGCTGCGACAAGACGACGCCATCAAGCATGACGAGCCTGCCGCGTCGCAAGTGACCGGAGAAATCGAACGCCCGAAGGCGAAATCGCCAAAGGTCAAAACGCCGAAGTGCGCGGCGAAGCCGTCGCAGCAGACAGCGACAGATTCGGAGGAGAGCGCAGACTGAAAAATTCGATTGCAGCCCTGCTACGGTATTCGAATCCTGGCAGGGCGGCAGGAATTCATTCAAGGTTTCCGAAAGACAATCATGAGTGCCCAAAAACAAGAAATTCCTCTCATTAACCGCGAAATCAGTTGGTTGAGTTTTAACGCCAGAGTGTTGCAGGAAGCGAACGATCCGACCGTGCCGCTCATGGAACGGGTCAAATTTTTAGCGATTTTTTCATCGAATTTAGATGAATTTTTCCGGGTGCGCGTTGCGACGCTGAAACGGTCGTTACGCCTTGATCCAAAACTTCGAACTGAAGAAAAACACCCACACGAAACGCTGAACGAAATTCAGCATATTGTGACAAATCAGCAGTCTCAGTTCGAAGAGTATTATCAGACCATTTTGGACGCGCTGCGCGCCCAGGATATTTCTATCGTGACGCGCGACGAGTTGACGCCTGAGCAAGAAGCATTTCTCCGGTCGTATTTCACCGAAAAAGTCCGTCCCGCGATTGTGCCGATGATGGCGAGCCAACTTCCGAAATTTCCGGTGCTGCAAGAACAGGCGATCTATCTTGCCGTCCATTTGCACGCCAAGCAGAAAGGCTCAAGACGCAAGCCGGCGTCGGAATATGCAATCGTCGAAGTTCCTACCGACGAGATGTCTCGATTTATCACGCTGCCTGTCCATAATGGCGATACGACCGTGATGCTGCTGGAAGAATTGGTCAACTTCGGGTTGCCGGAACTCTTCGCGATTTCGGGTTGGAATGTCGTGGAAGCATTCCCGATTAAAGTGACCAAAGACGCCGAGTTAGATATTGAAGACGATGTGACCCAGAGCTTTGTCGAAAAAATTTCCAAAAGTCTCAAAATGCGACCCAAAGGCAAACCAGTCCGTTTGACATACGACTGGAGGATGTCAGACAAATTCTTAAAATTCCTCGCGAAGCGCTTGAATCTCAGCGGACATGACACGCTGCTGCCGGAACGGCGTCATCTCAATTTCAAAGATTTTATGAAATTTCCGAAACTCGCGCCGACTGCGCTGCAATACCCGCCGATCAAACCGCTGCCGCATAAAGACATTCAGGCGGGAACAAGCCTGTTCGAGACGATTCGCGCGCGGGATATTCTGCTGCATTACCCGTATCAATCGTTCGATTACATGGTCGATCTGCTCAGGGAAGCGGCGATAGACCCGAACGTCACGACGATTCGGATGACGCTGTACCGGGTGGCGGAACTCTCGAAAATCGTCAACGCGCTGAGTCATGCCGTGCGCAACGGCAAACAGGTGACCGTGTTATTTGAGTTCCGGGCGCGGTTCGACGAAGAAGCCAATATTTACTGGGCGAATCAATTGATCGAGGAAGGAGCGCGGGTCTTATACGGCATCCCGGAGTTGAAAGTCCATTGCAAACTCTGCCTGATTACCCGCCTGGAACGCGGCAAGCGGATACGGTACGCCGCCATCGGCACCGGCAATTTCAACGAAGACACCGCCCGCCTCTATTGCGACCATACGCTGCTGACCGCCGATAAACGCCTGACGAACGAGGTGAAAGCGTTATTCGATTTCCTGAAAACCAATTATAAATTGACGACCTACAAACATCTGCTCGTGTCTCCGTTTTTTATGCGCGACCGCTGGAACGAACTGATCCGGTCTGAAATCCGTCATGCCGCCGCCGGGAAGAAGGCGTATATTTACGTCAAACTCAACAGCCTCGCCGATCCCGGAATGATTGAGGCGCTCTATGACGCGAGCCGCGCCGGGGTAAAAATCCGCCTGATCGTACGCGGCATTTGTTCGCTTGTGCCGGGTGTGCCGGGAATCAGCGAGAATATCGAAATTATCAGCATTGTGGATAAATTTTTGGAGCATTCGCGCATTTTCATTTTCTGTCACGGCGGACGGGAAAAATATTATATCGCGTCTGCCGATTGGATGACCCGAAATCTCGATACGCGCGTCGAAGTCGCCTGTCCGATTTACGATGAAGCGTTGCAAAAAGAATTGCGCACCTATTTTGATTTGCAGTGGCAGGATAACGTCAAAGCGCGGATGATCACAGAGGCGCTGGATAACCAATACCGCCGCATCCCCGACGCCGAGCCGTTGCGCTCGCAAGAGGCGATTTACGCCTATTTGCAACGGCAACTGCCGACTGAATAATACTATAATCATGACAAAACGGTAGGGGCGTTCAATTGAACGCCCCTACGTTGGATATGCCTCAATTCCACTATGTTTCAACAATGTTTTTTCGAATATTATCAGACGCTCGCCGCAAGCATTCAGGCGAATTTTGAACGCGCCGCGGCTTATCGCGACCCGGATGCGCTGCATGACATGCGCGTCGGCATCAAACAACTCCGCGCGTGCTTCCGTTTAGTCGAAAGCCTTGCGCCAGAGGCGTTTCCGTCGAAAAAATATCTGCGCCCGATTCGCAAACTGTTCAAAGTCAGCGGCGATTTGCGCGACGCGCAGGTGCAGCAGGAACTCACCCGCGCCTGGGCGAAAGAGATGGGCGTCTTTCTGAGCGAATATTATAACGAGCTAAAACGGAAAGAACTCCGCGCTGGCGCATCGTTTGCCGCGTTTGCCGCGCATTTCGATCTCGAAGAGGAGCTTCATCGCAACGGCGAACGACTGATTCGAGCGCTTGCGCCGCTGAGAGAAGAGGACGCCGCTCGAAACATGCGCGACCGCCTCGATGCTCAACGTCAAGAATTGCATGAATACGAACAGCGCGACCTGAAAGAGAGTTCTCTGCATCCGCTCCGCATTTTAGCCAAAGAAACGCGCTACACGCTTGAGATTGCCACACGCTGTTTTCCCGGAATCGAATACAGCGCGGAATTAGACGGCATGTTGCGCGGCATTTATCAGGCGCTCGGCCACTGGCATGACGGCGATGTGGCGAAAGAACATCTCAACGATTTTCATGAGACTCACGCCAACGCTTCCGCCTTGACGGATGAACGCGCCTACGATATGCTGTTCCTGAAAATCCGCGATGAAAAAGAAACCTATTTCCGCGAATTTCAGGCGTGTTGGGCGGAGTTTTCGGCGGCGTCGCAAGCGTAGGGGCGTTCAATTGAACGCCCCTACTGAACGCCCCTACGCTGTGGTTCAATTGATAGAACAGTCGTTTCAATTAATACAGCGCTTTCCTTCCGAGAAAACCTTGACAGCAGACATCATTTTCATCATCTGGTATCACAATTCAAAACATGAACCTAATGCGTAGGGGCGCGGTCTCCGCGCCCAGGGCTGTTATAGATGCGAGCATTGATTTTTAATCAGACCTCACAGGTTTTTAAAACCTGTGAGGTCTCTGGGCGACACGATATTAATCTTCATAAGCGCCCTGTCAGCGGGCTTTAGCCTGCTTCAGCTTTCAGACCGGCCATTTATGGCTGGGATGGTCTTATTGGGCGCGGAGACCGCGCCCCTGCGCATAATATTTCGAAAAATAGGAGCAAGCGTATGAAAGTGATGTTATGTCTGCCGCCCGGCGGTTATTTCGCCGAGCGTTGGAGTCATGGCTCGACCATGCCGTCGTTAGGCGTGTTATATCTCGCGGCGGCATTAGAGCAGCAGAAAATTGACGTGGAAGTCGTGCCGGCGGACGTGCTGCGCCTGACGTGGGACGAGTTGGCGAAGAAATTCGAGGCCGACAAACCCGACATCATCGGCATTACCACGACGACGGAGAATCGGTTTCAGAGTTTTCGCTTGGCGCAAGTCGCCAAACGCGCCCGCCCGCAAGCGTTTGTCGTGATGGGCGGCCCGCATTTCACCGGCACGGCGCGCGATACGTTGAGCCATTTGCCTTACGTGGACGGCGTCGTCAGCGGTGAAGGCGAAGTCACGATTGTCGAACTCGCGCAGGCGTTGCAAGCGCGGGAGTCGCTACGCAAAGTGGATGGCCTGTCATTCTACGAAAACGGCCAGATCATCGAAAATAGCCCGCGCCAGCGCATCCCGGACTTGAACACGCTGCCGATGCCTGCCCGCCATTTGATTCCCTACGACAGATACAATTTCAAGCTCGACGTGCCGGGCAAAGGGCTGCAACCGGCGGCGAATATCATGACGAGCCGGGGCTGCCCGTTTCACTGCACCTTCTGCGCCACGCCGAACAACTGGGGGCGGCGCGTGCGCGGCCTGACGCCGGAGAATGTGCTGAAAGAAGTCGAACATGTCATGGATCGCTACGGCGCAAAAGTGATCTGGTTTTATGACGACACCTTCAATTACAACCCGAAACGCGCGGCGGAAATCTGCAACCTGATCATCGAACGCAAACTCGACATCAAATGGTATTGCGAAGTCCGCGTGGATTTGATGACAAAGGAATTGACGGAAAAAATGGCGCAGGCGGGGATGTTTTACGCCGGGTTCGGCATCGAGTCCGGTAATCACCGCGTGGCGCAGGAAATTGTGAAAAAAGTGGCGACATTGGAGCAGGCGCGCCAATTCATTGATTGGGCGCTGGAATACGGCGTGACACCGAATCCGTTTTTCATGTTCAGCCATCCCACCGAAACGTGGGCAGAGGCGCAGGAAACGATAGCAATTATTGATCAGGTGAAAAACCGCTGCGACATCAGCGTCGCGATTGCCCATGTCTATCCCGGCACGGAGCTTGAACAGCGGGCGCGGCAAGAAGGCAAAATCCCGGAAGATTTTTCGTGGACGAATCCGAACGATCATCGCGTCGTGCTGCTGCCTGCCGCGCAAGGGCATGTGCCGCTCTACATGGACAAATTGACCTGGTGGCAGATCAGCGAATTGATGTTCCATTTTGCCGGAGCCAAAAAGAAATTTTCGCTGCTGCGCAAAATCCCGACCGTCGTGCAGAATATCAAATCCTTCGCCGATTTCCAGCGTTACGCGATCATGTTTATCGCCATGCTGACGTTCAAACTCAAAAAAATGCTGAGATGAACCACAAGCCCTGACAGGGTTTTACACCCTGTCAGGGCTTGAATAACGATATATTTTCGTATATTTCGCGGCTGGAATATTTATTTTTTCGGCAGGCGCGGCAAGACGGTTTCCGCAATTTTTTTATGTGTCTCCAGCGTTATTTTCTCCGGCTGCTGGGGCGACATTCCGGTCACGCTCAGGACGATGTCAGGCGTAAACACATACAATTGATGCATTTCTCCATACCAAAACGCAGGAGCACCACCAAATCCATCCACCGGTTCGATCTTCGCGTTCGGGATCTGCTTCAGAAGTCCGTTTTCGCTATTGAGAAACGTGTCATACGTTTTTTTCGGGTCGCTGTCAGATGAAGGTAATACCATCAGAGTGACTGAAAGGAAGTCTTTCAGGTTTTCTGATGCGGCAGTATAAGAGCACATCGGCGGGGCGCTCGTCACGGGAACCTTGCCGTCCGGCTCGGCGAGCGTTACACCGAGAATCGCTTCCATCTCGGCTTTCGTCACCAATTCGCACGCCGAAATTTTCTTCAATTGTTCCATCGCTTTCTCCGCGCGTTCTTGCGGCGTCTCTTTTTTGCCGCACCCGGACAGCGCAACCGCCCCCATCAACACACTACATAACAGGCTGTTCCATCTCATATATTCGCTCCTTGAGTTCGTTTGATATATCAGAATTCGGACAACAACGCGGATTGCGTAACATGCGTCAAAGGGGAAGGCAACAAAATTCGTCTTTCGAAACCACAAAACACACGAAAGGCACGAAGATTTTTATGGTTTCTTTTTCGTGCCTTTCGTGGCGTAAAGATTAACGTTGAACGCGGAAGGTCGTCGTAATTTCGACATTGCCTTTCAGCATCGCCCAGACCGGACCGTAAGTTTCTTCTGTCATTCGAATCGCTTGTTGCAGATCACTTTCTTCAATATCCGGCGATGTGATGATGTATTCTAATGCGATAGTCCGAAAGCAGGTCGGGTGCTGTTCGCGGCGCTCTCCGCTGCCATTGACGGTGAAGCCCGCGACAGTCTTATTCATTCGGCGCAGCAGGAACACGATTGACGACGCGTTGCATCCGCAAAAAGCCATCAGCAGCATTTCCAATCCGGTATAGCCCTCACCGTCGCCGACCGGCGGGAAATAATCCATCTGCACTTTCGGGTTGGCGCGGGTTGACGCGGCAAATTGCATTTTATCGTTGGTTAACGTGACGGTGGCTGATAAGTGATTGCCCATGATTTAATATCTCCTGTTGCTATATTGTTTGCTGTGTTGGCGAATAACCTGTTCGTCGAATATGTGTTCTCTCGCGAAAAGCTGTCATACTTTAATTATAAGAGAAAAAATTGTATTGTCTTGGAAAAATCGGACATGCCTGAAATATGTGTACGGAAAATGCAAAAAGCCTGAAAGAAGAGCTTCTTTCAGGCTTTTTCAATCTATTGCCGCGTTTATTCACATTCGATAATTCCTGTCATCAACGTTTCCTCTACCGGTTCTGATTTCTGAATGACATCGCGAGTAATAACCTTATAATTTCCGCCGTTACACGCCTCACGCGCTTTTTCATGCCAGAGCGTAATCAATTCGTTCGTGTCGCTGACGCTGAATTCATTTGACGATACGCTGACTTCATACTGCCGATCCTGTCCGGCGGGAGTGACAGAAACTGACGGCGCGCAACCGCTGAAAAAAAACATTCCGAAGACTGTCGAGAGAGATAACCATTGAAAAAATTTCATAATAATTCTCCTGATGTTGGTATGTGTGAAATGACATGATGGACAATAAATTTCTATCATTTACTATGCGAACCCCATGCCATCAGCCTGCACAACCGATTTTTACAGGAATCAGCCAGGGAACGCCCTTAAACTGAATCTCATACTTCTGGTATTGCAGAAACTACGTTTCCCATTTTGGCGGGAAATGGTGTGCCTGGAAGCGATACGATGGCTGACGACGGCGCTTTTCCGAACATCTGCCGAAAATCATTAATGAAATGCGCCTGATCGAAATAGCCGTGATCTAACGCCAGATCAATGAAAGGGTTTGGCCTATCGGAGAGCATTTGCCCAAGAATATGCTGAAAGCGGATGATGCGCGAGAATTTTTTCGCGCCGATCCCTAAGAATGCCTCGAACATGCGATGGAGATGGCGGGCACTGATCTGCTCCTGCTTCGCAAGCTGCTCAACGGATATCTGTCCGTGCTGCGCGTAAATCTGGCGCAGCATCCGCATGAACCGCGCGTCAGGCTGATAGGTGCGGCGAGCCAGCAGCCTGAATAACAGCGCCTCGACAATCGCAATCTGGTCTTGAAACGACCGCGCGAACAGCAATTGTTCTTCGATCTCTTGAAACGTTCGACCGATGATGTCATGCGCGGCAATCAGGCGATCATACAGTTCGGCAGGCGGCAGCGAAAAGAAATGATGAATTTTCCCGGGAAGAAATCGGATGCCGAAATATTGAATGCGTTCAGGAACCGGCAGGAATACTGGCGATTCCGTAATACCGAGCAGATAGGTCGTTCGAAAATGATGGCAATGCAGAAAAATATCAATGCAACCGTCCGGCACGCCATGTATTTCGCAGGGCATCTGAAGCGGCATGACCGAATACATCGTCCAGTAGCAGAAAATATACGGGCGCAGGCGACTATCCGGCGCGACATTCTGCTTGCGAAAGCCCGGCTGCTGGCGCAGGTTGAGCATTGGCTGAATTGGTTGATACGGCGACATCATGCAACATCGTTTAGAAATCATTCTGGAATCCGTCAAGCTTTTTATCACACCACGAAACACACGAAATACACGAAAAAATCAAATTATTCATCCGATGAAGACGTTCTCCATATTTTCGTGTGTTTCGTGGTAAATAATGACCGTTTGTGCAGGGCAAACGCATCTACATGCTTGATGTGAAGGCGTGACAGGCATGGGTTGAGCCCACACCCCGATTCATCGGGGTGTGGGACACGTTCCTGTCTCCCCCCGAACCGCTTCAGCGGTGTCCCGTCCGACGAAAAACCCGCTGAAGCGGTGCTTGCTGGCGTCCGGTCGTTCCAACACCCCCCGATGAATCGGGGTGTGCGCTGAACACGCCCTCAAATCACCTATTGAGATGCGTTTGCCCTGACCGTTTGTGGTTTCTCTCAAGAAACGCTTGACAGATTTTCCATTCTTTTTTATCTCTTTAAATCGGAAGTGTCACACCAACGTTCAGGCGTCAAAAGTTGGGGTTCTACATGCCTCGCTGGCGCGGAGATTCTGCGAATTGAGTCTTTGCGTGCCGATGCCGAAACGGACATTTCCGCCACGCGAGAGGTCGCGGGTTCGAGTCCCGCTCCGGGCAACCGGATAGTTCAGATGGTTAGAACGCTCGCCACCATGGGTAGCTCAGTTGGTTAGAGCAGAGCGCTAATACCGCTCAGTTCACAGGTTCGAGCCCTGTCCCAAATTCCTTTACCAGGGGATGCTGAACGTCTCAGCGGCGGGCTGGAAGGCCGGGCAAGTTTCGGTCAACCGGCTGCGCCGGACAGAATTGACGCCCTGCGCTCCGGCGGATACCGGATGACGGTATGGCCTTGAACGGCGCGGCGTCGCGCATGTTGAGCCGTTGTTTCGGCAGCGGCGACGCATGAACGATTCGCACCGTAATACAGGCACATCTGCCATCCTGAAGCCGGAGACCGCGTTTAATGCTGTGAGGCGTTCAGTTTTCCCCTTCTTTTCCAAACCTCACAGGTTTTAAAAACCTGTGAGGCTTATTGAGAGGTCACATTATGATCAAATCATTGTATTCGCTTGTCAATAAGCTGCTGATGCGGGAAGAGATCACCGTTGCGGCACATGAACGCGCGTTAGTTTTTCGGCAGGGACGGCTGCTTCAGGTGTTGCTGCCTGGCGTCTATTATTTTCCGAATCCGCTTGGCGACCTTACGTATGATGTGTATGACGTGAACTCGCTGGAATTTAACAGCCCTCTCGCCGATATGCTGCGTAAGGAATATCCCGAAATTGTCGCGCAGCATTTTTTCGCGACAGACGTGTTGGATCAGCAAGTCGGGATGTTATTCGAAGACGGCCATTTTTCTACAATTGTTTTGCCTGCAACGCGCAAGCTCTACTGGAAGGCGTTTCATACGCTCTCGTTAGAGTTGATGGATATTTCCGATTCGTATGAGATTCCAGCGGAAAAATTGCAGCAGTTTATGCGCATAAAAAATCCGACCTCGTTTCTTTGCCAGATTGTTCCTGAAGCGTCTGTCGGGCTGTTGTTCGTGAATGGGAAATTGGAGCGGACGCTGCCGCCGGGCGTGTATGGTTTCTGGAAATTCGGGCGCGATATTCGCTGCGAAACGATTGACACGCGCTTGCAGCAAACCGATATTTCCGGCCAGGAATTGCTGACGAAAGACCGCATCAGCTTGCGTATCACGCTGACCTGCTGGTTCGTCGTGACCGATCCGGTGAAGGCGCGGACGAGCGTGTCGAATTACACCGAACATCTCTACAAAGAGTTACAATTCGGCTTGCGGGAAGCGGTAGGCGGCAAAACGCTGGATGAATTATTAGACGACAAAGAGGCGATCAATCCGGCGATTTTGAACACGGCGCGTCCGAAAATGGCGGAAATCGGGATTGACCTGCGCAGCCTCGGCGTCAAAGATTTGATTCTGCCGGGCGATATGCGGGAATTAGTCAATAAAGTGATCGAAGCGAAAAAGCTGGCGGAGGCGAATTTGATCAAACGCCGCGAAGAAACCGCTGCGACCCGTTCGCTGCTGAACACGGCGAAATTGATGGAAGACAGCCCGACGCTCATGCGGCTGAAAGAGTTGGAAACGCTGGAAAAACTGACCGAGCAGATTCAAACGCTGCATGTGTATAGCGGTTTCAATCAACTTCTGACAGAATTGGTCAGCCTGAAAACGCCTGCCATCCCAGAGAAAAAAGAATAACGCATAATTTCGTAAAAAAGTACACAGCGGCAGCGGAGGCGGATGATGCTGTTGAATAATCGCTACGAGCTTCAAGACATCTTAGGGCGCGGCGGGTTTGCGACGACGTATCGCGCTCTTGACACGCAAACAAATCAATGTTGCGCGATTAAATGTTTGTCATTTCGCAAACTTGATGAGTGGAAAACCTACGAACTGTTCGAACGTGAAGCCAATATCCTCAAAACGTCAGATCATCCGCAGATTCCCAAACATCTTGATTTTTTCAGCGTGGAAAGCGGCGAAGATGTGCAGTTCTATCTTGTGCAGGAGTATATTGACGGAAAAAGTTTAGCGCAGAAGTTGGCGGAAGGGACGCACTTTACCGAACGCGAAGTCATAGACGTCGGGCTGGAAATTCTCAACATTCTTGATTACCTGCACAGTTTCACGCCGCCGATTATTCATCGCGACATCAAGCCGAGCAATATTATCGTCACGCCGGAAGGCCGCGTCGTGTTGATTGATTTCGGCGCGGTACGCGAGAAAATTTGCGCGGATTATTCCACCATCGGCGGCGGCTCGACGATTGTCGGCACGTATGGCTACATGCCGTTCGAGCAGTTCGAAGGCCGCGCCATGCCCGCCTCGGATATTTATTCGCTCGGCATGACGCTGACGACGCTGCTTTCCAGGACATCTCTGGGAGAAACAGAGCACTCGAACACAGCCTTATTGCGTCAGTTCAGCCCGAATATTTCGCGAAGCTGCCGCCTTGTTCTTGAACGGATGACACTGTCGGATTGGAAACAGCGGTATCAATCAAGTCATTCGGTTCGAAAAGATTTCGAGAGATTGCGGAAAGGGAAGCGCGTCTTTCGGCAGCCGAAACCGCTTGTGCTTCTCACTCCCGCGGTCATGCTGCTCCTCGCTGTCGGTGGCTGGCAATTATGGCCTCGCCTCACTGCTCCTGTCACCACAACGCCCGCAGCGTCGCCGAATTCAGAACTTGAAACGCTGATCTACAAGACGAAAGACATCACGGCGAAACGAGAGCACGACCTTGAGCCTGTGCTGGACTGGATTCGCATTGGCAAGTTAGCGTCTCAGCCGAATATTCCGAAAAAGCTGCAATATCAGGCATTCTTCGAACTCAAAGATGTGCTTGGCGGAATCCGGCAAAAGAATCGAATAGCCGGTCATCAGAAAACCGTCAAATATCTTCAATACAGCCCTGATGGGGCATTTTTAGCTTCAGCAAGCATGGATAACACCATCGGTATCTGGAACGTGGCAGATGGAACGCTTCATGCCAGATTGACAGGACATGACGCGGAAGTTTTCAGCGTGGCATTCAACCCTGACAGTAAGTTGCTGGCATCCGGAAGCTATGATAAAACGGTAAAACTGTGGGATGTTGCTTCCGGGCAAATCCTGCAAACGTTAGATGGCGAAACAGTCCATGTCGAAAGCGTGGCGTTCAATGCTGACGGAACACGTTTGCTTTCAGGGGGATGGGATGGAACTGTACGCGTATGGGACATTCCTTCAAGGAAACTTTTAGAGACGTTTTCAACAAAAAAAGATGGCCTTTCAAGCGCAATAACCAACGTGATGTTCTCTCCTGACAATGCGACCATTATTGCGGCGACTTCTTCCGGGCATCTCTTCTTCCGGGAGAATAGCAATCCCGTCCGATTCACGTCCCTGCAAGCGCACAATAATGTCATTACCCGGATTGCTCTCAGTCCTGACGGGACAAAATTAGTGTCTGGCAGTTGGGATAAGAGCGTCAAGCTCTGGGATGTGCGAACGCGAACGCTCCTCAACACCTTTACCGCCCATACAGACAATGTGAATAGTGTCAAATTTAGCCCGGACGGATCGCTTGTGGCTTCTGCAAGTAACGACGCAACGATCATGCTCTGGGATGTCGCAACAGGGCAAACGTATGCGACATTGAAAGGCAACGGAAACAGCGTATTCAGTCTCAGCTTTTCTCAATCGCCGCTGACGTTAGCCTCTGGAGATTCGAGCGGAGAATTAACATTCTGGAATATTGAAAAAGCCCGACCAGAAAACCTGCTCGAAGGCGGCGACAGTTCGATTCCCGCAATTGCGCTTAACCCTAATGGAACGCTCCTTGCCAGTGGGCATAATGACAATACTGTAATGGTAAAACGTCTCGACGAGAAAGCATGGACAACCGTCTTTACTGGCTATCATAAGAAACCAGTCCTTTCGGTCGCATTCAGCCCTGATGGAAAATTATTAGCATCAGCAAGCCAAGACAAAGAGATCAAGCTTTGGGGTATTGAGGAAAAAAAGGAACTTGCCACGTTCGCAGGCCATAACGATTCTGTGTCTGCCGTCGCATTCAGTCCCGACGGCGAGTTGTTGGCATCGGGAAGTCATGACGCAACTGTCAAGCTTTGGAATATTGTCGAACGGAAATTGCTTACGACATTCAAAATCTCTCCAGCGAAAAAAGTCAATGCGGTCACGTTCAGTCCAGATGGGGAAATTCTTGCATCAGGTGGATTCGAAGGCGCATTGCATCTTTGGGATGTGAAAACGCAGCAGCTTCTGACAACGTTGTCCGGTCATACGAATAATATCCGTAATCTTGCGTTCAGTCCAGATGGGAAGATACTGGCGTCAGCCAGTCGGGATGAGACAATCAAGCTATGGAATGTTGAAAGCAAAGCCCTGATCCGAACGCTGAACGGGCATAGAAGCGGGGTGACAAATGTTGCTTTCAGCCCCGATGGAACACTATTGGCGTCTGCGAGCATGGATCAAACTCTCAAGATTTGGGATGTCTCAGATGGAGATTTGCTCGGCTCATTCGATGAACATCAGGCGCAAGTCTTTGGTCTTGCGTTCTTTCCAGATGGAAATATGCTGGTATCTTCAGCCAAAGATGGCTCGATCAGGTTTTGGGATATTCGTTTGGATTGGCAAACGCAATTCGAAAAATTATGCGGTTTTGTGAAAAATTACCTGAAAAATACCCCAATCCTCAGCGTGGAAGATCGTGCAATCTGCGATGATATTCTGGCATCTGATCCTCGCATTGGGCAGGCACAATAAACACCATCGGCGCGAATCATCGAATGATTCGCGCCGAGAATGAATCTTACAGAAAATCCGTTTATTTTTCTTCCGAAACCGACTGTTCCTTTTTGAGCAAAACCACCAGCACCTTATCCACGCGCCGACCGTCCATATCCATGATTTCGAAGCGCATGTTGTTCCATTCGAAATGCTGCCCTTCGGCGGGGAGATGCTCGATATGACTGCTGACAAACCCGCCGACGGTCTGGTAATTGGCTTCGTCTTCATCCGGCAGTTCTTCGATGTCGAAAAACTTCTTCAACTGGTCAATATGCAGCAATCCATCCAACAGAAACGAGCCGTCTTCGCGCTGAAACACGCGAGGTTCAGTCTGCGATTCATCTAAAAACATATCGCCGACAATGGTTTCCAGGATATCATTCGACGAGACTAACCCCTCGATGCCGCCATACTCATCAATCACAAGCGCCATGTGGGTGCGTTCGCGTTTAAAAATCTCCAATGTTTTGAGCGTGGAAAAATTTTCTGGAATAAACAAGGCTGGATGGACGTGCGCCCGCAGATCGAATGATGTTTCCGTCCCGTTTAATGCCAGCAGTTCGGTGGCGTCCAAAATGCCGATGACATTATCGAGTTCGCCTTCTGCGACAGGAAAATGCGAATGTTTGCTTCTCACAATTGCCGTGCGAATATCTGTGAGCGAATCGGCAACATCAAGCCAGACCATTTGCGAACGCGGGGTCATGACAATATTGACGCGTCGTTCATCCAGACTGAGTACGCCTTCGATCATGTCTTGCTCGGTTTCTTCGAACACGCCGATTTGCGTGCCTTGCTCGATCAGGCTTTTCACGTCTTCTTCGGTGACAGCAGGCTCGGCAGGCGCTTGAATCCCCAGAATATCCAGCACAATATCCGTTGTGGTCGTCAGCAGCCAGACGACTGGCGCCGCAATTTTCGAAAGCCCGTTCATCAGTGGAGCAAGTTGAAGCGCGAACCGCTCGGCATTCGTCAGCCCGATACGCTTGGGGACAAGCTCGCCGATAATCAGCGAACAGAAGGTGATGGACACGACCACGATACCGATGCCAAGCGCTTCCGCATACGGAGCAAGCCAGCGGATCGTTGATAATGAGGCTTTGATCTGCTCGGCAATCGTCGCGCCTCCGAATGTTCCAGCCAAAATGCCAATCGAGGTAATTCCGACCTGAATCGTTGACAGAAAACGATTGGGATTTTCAGCTAAGGCGAAAGCAATTTTGGCGTGTTCGTTCCCATCCTCGGCCAATTGCTGAAGACGGGTTTTTCTGGCGGAAACAATCGCGATTTCGGACATGGCAAACAACCCATTTGCCAGAAGTAATACAAGAATTATAATAATTTCACTCACGTGAACTTTTCAAAAACCTCATTTTTAATTTTTATGAATGACACACCGTCACTATTGGTTCGGTAAAAAAAACTGTCAGACACCGTGAAGGTGCCTGACAGTTCTGCGCAATCGCAACGGCGAACACGGCTGCTCGCCCGTTCGTATGCATCACTACAATCTGACAATAATATTTCTCGTGTCCGTCACCTTCTTGGTCGCGTTTCGCGTATCCACAAAAATCTTTGACCGATCAACCAACCATTGATAATCATAGGAAGAATGGTCGGTGACGAGTACGACGCAATCAACCGATTTCAACAAATCCTCTGACAACGGGCATGAGTTGAAATGAACGCCGTCTTCGGCAAAGTTGGGAATATACGGATCGTTGTAACAGATCAACGCGCCTTTCTTTTCAAGGATGCGGAAAATATCGAGCGCGGGTGATTCGCGCACGTCGTTGATGTCGCGCTTGTAGGCGATGCCTAACAGCAGAATCCGTGAGCCTTTGACGCTTTTTTCGACATCGTTCAGCGCATCAACGACTTTATTAACCACATATTCCGGCATGGACGCATTGATTTCTCCGGCGAGTTCGATGAAGCGGGCGTTATAATTCAACGTTTTCATCTTCCAGGCGAGGTAATACGGATCAATCGGAATACAATGCCCGCCGAGTCCCGGTCCGGGATAAAACGGCATAAAGCCGAACGGTTTCGTGGCTGCGGCTTCAATCACTTCCCACACATTGACGCCAAGCTTATCGCACATCACCGCGATTTCGTTCACCAATCCGATATTCACGCTGCGGAACGTATTTTCAAGCAATTTCACCATCTCCGCGCTTTTGGTCGAGGAAACCGAAATGATCGTCCCGATCGCTTGTTCATACAAGAGTTTCGCCGCTGCCAAACATTCCGGCGTCACGCCGCCGAGGACTTTCGGCGTATTTTTCGTATGATAGCTGGCATTGCCCGGATCGACACGTTCCGGCGAAAAGGCGAGCATGAAATCTTTGCCGACTTGAAGGCCGGTTTTGAGCAGTTCCGGCAGGATCGCTTCATCCGTCGTGCCGGGATAGGTTGTGCTTTCCAGGACAATCAGTTGTCCGGGATGCAGGTATTTGACGATTTCATCCACGGCGGCCATAATGTACGAAATGTCCGGGTCTTTGGTTTTGCGTAATGGCGTGGGGACGCAGATACTCACCGCGTCAATCTCTTTCAGCGCGGAAAAATCAGCGGTCGCGCGCAAACGACCAGCCTCGACTAATTTTGCAACTTCTTCTGTCGCGACATCCTGAATATACGAGGTTTTCGCATTCACCGCATCAACTTTGCGTTGATCAATGTCAATGCCAACGACGCGAAATCCGGCATTCGCAAACTCTACTGCCAGGGGCAGTCCGACATATCCCAGACCGATTACGCCAATAATCGCCGTCTTGTCTTGTATTTTCTGTTGCAGTTGTTTCATGAGCGTTTAAAAATTTGCCAGCATAAACTTACACCTCGCAGGTTTCAATACCTGTGAGGTGTTTTATCTGGTCAATTCCATATATAATGTACATTTGTGAAAATTATTTCGCAGCGGCGGATTTCATCTGTCGAATCGTCTCAGCTGGATCGGACGATTCGAATACCGCAGAACCAGCGACAAACACAGTGGCTCCGGCCTCTGCGACTTCGTGGATATTGGCGGCGGAAATTCCGCCGTCCACTTCAATGTCAACATGCGAAAGCTGTTGAGCATCGAGGCGTTGGCGCAGCCGCTGAATTTTCGAGAGGCTGGCAGGAATGAACTTTTGTCCGCCAAACCCCGGATTGACCGTCATAATCAGAATCATATCCACATCGCCTAACACTTCGTCAACTACGGCTAATGAAGTGGCGGGATTCAGTGAAATGCCGGCCTTCATCCCGCGCTTTTTAATCTCGGACAGCGTCCGGTGCAGATGAGCGCAGACTTCCACATGCACGGTCAGATAATTTGCGCCGCTGTCGGCAAACAACGTAATAAAATCATCGGGATTCGTCATCATCAGATGCACGTCGAGCGGAAGGTCGGTATATTTTTTGATTGCTCGCACAACGGGCGGCCCAATTGTCAAATTCGGGACAAAATGTCCGTCCATGACATCAACATGCAGCCAATCGGCGGCGTGTTCGATGCGCTGAATCTCATCGCGCAACCGCGCAAAATCAGCCGAAAGAATCGAAGGAGCGATTTTAATCATAGCCTATTGGATTATTGGAAACGCTGCACGACTTCAAGCGCTCCGTCAACATACAGTTCGACGACAGTATTACCGATGACGGGGATTTGCAGAATCACGCGATGTCCCGGCATAACAAGCTGACGATAGATTTCGGCTTCACCATCCGCATTTTTCACCACTGCCAGCACTTCCACCTCGAATGGGCCAGGTGGAATGGTGTATTCCATCGGTTGATACTCAAGCGAAAACGTTTCGTCGGCCTCCGGTTTCGCCGTTTTCCGGGGCTTGCCGCTTAAGACGAACGTGACCATGTTCTGTTCTTCGACTAATGCGCCCGGCTTCGGAACGTGGCTTAACACGGTATCCGACGGCACGGAGTCATACTCTTCGTACGCAATATTTCCAACGACCAGACCTAATTGCTCGACAATTTGAGCGGCATACGAAAATTGCTGTTCCACTAAGTCCGGCATCACCATCACGCTTTTATAGCCGCCCTGACTGATCATCAGATGCACTTTCTCGCCGATCTTCCCTTCACGCTCTGCCTGGGGAGTCTGCGCGAAAATCTTATCCGCTGGCATTTCATTCGAATGCGCATACATCACGCTGCCGACGCGGAATTGCTGCTGCCGCAGAAGGCGTTTGGCTTCGGCGAGGGTTTTTCCGGTCACATCCGGCACCGGACTGGTTTCAAGCCCTTTGCTGATGATGACGCGCACGACCTGATTCTTCGGGCTTTTTGTCCCGGCCAGCGGGTCTTGCGCGATAATATGGCCTTCCTGAAGCTTGGTATCGAGTTGTTCTTCGACCACGACAAGTCGCAAACGCTGCTCGGTCAGTAAATCGGTCGCATATTCCGTTGTCTGTCCGACAATGTCGGGAATCGTAATTTGGCTTGTGGCAAAAATATACCGAAACGTCGCCACGCTGCTGAACAGCGTCAACGCCAGCAAGAACGCGCAAAAGATAATAAATTTGAGTACTCCAAGCAGAAATTTACGCATACGGCTGCGGCATAGGCTGATCCGGCGGGGCAAGAATGCCGCCGGACACCACCATTTTTATGGCGTCTTCGATACTGATCGGCATAAGGATGACCTCTTTTTTAGGAACGAGCAGCAAAAACCCGGTCGTAGGATTCGGAGTCGTGGCGACAAACACATTCAGCACTGGTTCGGAAAAATTTTTCTGAATTTCGCCTGCGGTTTCACCGGTGACAAATCCTAAGGTGTAACTCCCCCGTTTCGGATATTCCACCATGACCACTTGCTTGAACGCTTGCCGTTCTTTGACGGTCATTGACTGGAGAAACTGTTTTGCGCCATAATACACGGTGCGCAACAAGGGGATGCGCGCCACAATGTTCTCGCCGAACGCCACAAACGTCCGACCTAACATGTTCGTCACAAACATTCCGACGACAAACACGATCAACACGGTGCTGACAATCCCCAAGCCCGGAATCGGCGTCGCAGTAAATCGTCTGGCAACCGGCGCGAATAACCCGTCTAACCAGATAAACATCGTCTGAAGAATAAAAATCGTCAAGCCGATCGGCAGCGCGATGACTAATCCGGCGATAAAGGTATTTCTCAGCGAGAGTTTCAGCGCAGAAAACCGCATGAATAATTCTGATAGAGGACGGCAGCGCTGTTACGCTGCTGCCGCCGCTTTTTTTCTTCTGCCACGCGGCTTTTCTGCCGGGGCTTCGTCCAATTTCATGCCCAGCGACAAATTCATATCCGACAGCAGCCCTTTAATCTCATTCAGCGATTTTTTACCGAAATTGCGGGTCTTCAGCAAGTCCATTTCCGTCTTTTGCACTAATTCGGAGACGGTGCGGATATTGGCATTTTTCAGGCAATTATTCGACCGGACAGACAATTCCAACTCCTCAACGCTCATGGAGAGGTATTCGTTCCGTTTCTCTTCTTCTTCGTCCACGCGCGGCTCGGTATCTTCGAATTCCTCGCGGAAATTCGTAAACACGGACAATTGATCTTTGAATATTTTCGCGGCGTGGGCAACGGCGTCTTGCGGCGCAATGCTGCCATTGGTCCAGACATCCATGACTAATTTGCTTAAATCTTCGCCGCCGGTCGGAATCACTTCGAAGGCGACTTTGTGGACGGGATTGAAATCCGAATCAATTACTAACACGCCAATCGGAAGTTCTTCTTTGTAATAGTAATCCGTGCGCGACATGTCAATTTTGTGCAGATCGCTCAAGAGAAAACCGCGTCCGACTTCGATGTCCATTTCCATATCTAAACGGCCATGTTTATCCAAATATGCCAAATGCAAGTCTTTGTTCAATACCTCGACGTCCGCGTCGGTTTGAATGTCCCCGGCGGTAATTTCTCGCATATCAGTCAACGGATTGACAACATGCAGCGACATTTTGCGAGGGGTTTCGGAATTCATTTTAATGGCTAACTTTTTGACATGTAAAATTAATTGCGCGACGTCCTCTAACACCCCTGGAATCGTGGAATATTCATGGAGAACACCCTCAATCTTCAAACGTGTGACGGCTGCGCCCTTCAGCGAAGACAACAGCGAACGCCGCAGCGCGTTGCCAATCAGCCGAGCCGTTGTGCGTTCGAATGGCTGATAGGTAAATTGCCCATACGTTGATGTTAATGTCTCTCTATTCCATTCGACTTTCTCAGGGATATGAAGCTCTTGGATATGCATACGCCCGTTATCCTCCGTTAAAAACAATCATAAAAAAACCGATTACTTGTCATCAGCAATCGGCGATTGCAAAAAATATATACGCCGCGCTGTTGAAAAAAATAATGGCAATAGCCCGACGCTGTCCAGAATATTGCCCCTTGTTTTGCGATGCCAAAAAAATGTCAAGAGGTTTCAAAGATTCTTAATGAAAAGCGATATTGAGGGCGATGTCGTCAAAAAATCACAGCGACTGTCAAATTTTTTAGCATTTTTTTGACGTTGTCAATTTTTTTTACAAGGCGGGCATTTCTGGAAAATCGCCATTCTCGCATCATGTTACGCGCGCGGTAAAGAAACAATCCCCCTCCATTCAAGCAAAGCGTTTGAAATACGCGCACACGTTCTTCTCAGCCTCCGCGCGTGGCACGACATTTGATATAAAGAGAAACATCATACACGTGCTTGTCATAACTATATAACGTTCGAAAACAGTATCAAGGAGACTATTTATCATGTGTGCAACAGCAGAGGGAACATGCGGCCGCGCAACTTTTTCGCCTGAACTCTATCAGGAATTGGATTCATATATTGATGAGTTGCAGATTCAACCGCGCGATCCGAGAAAAAAAGAATTTTTGATTCAATCGCTGCATAAAGCGCAGCATATCTTCGGCTACCTTCCGACAGAAATCCAGCAGCATATCGCCAAACGACTGCATATCAAAGAAATCGAAGTGTCCCGCGTCATTAGCTTTTATAATTATTTTACAACGCAGCCGAAAGGACGATTTTGCATCAACGTCTGCATGGGCACGGCCTGCTATGTCAAAGGCGCGGAAAAAGTGCTGCAAGAATTTCAACGCACGTTGAATATCAAATCCGGCGAAGTGACGGAAGATTTCAAATATTCGATTGAAAGCCTGCGCTGCGTCGGGGCCTGCGGCCTTGCGCCGGTTGTCATGATCAATGAAAAAGTCTATGGCAAAGTCAAACCGACGGATATCAAACGGATTTTGCAAGAATGCGACGAACTCGACGCGCAGAACAATACCTCCTCAGTTGAAACCGCCGTTGCTCAAGGTGAAATGAACTAATGCTGTGATCTGAGGCGTTAGACACGTTGAACCTGCCTGACGCCACCTTTCCAGAACGTGCAATTTTTAAAAATATCCAGGAATATCAGCGCCTGTTTTGACGGTCAACGCAAGCGCTGACACTCCTGTGTGACATTATGGAATATATTCGAAATTTTGATGATGTGTTAACCTTGCACCACGAGCTGCAACCGTTAATGGAACGGAAAATGAACCTGAAAAGTGCGGAAGAAGTGGACCTGAAAGGCGCGCGGTTAGAACGGCGGCAGATTCTTGTCTGCGGCGGAACGGGATGCCAGGCGTCCGCCAGTCCGAAAATCGTGGAAGAGTTCAAAAAGATTCTGATTGAAAAAAGTTTAGCGAACTTTGTTGATGTGGCGTTTACCGGCTGCTTTGGGTTTTGTGAAAAAGGCCCCGTCGTGAAAGTCTTCCCGGATGACGTGCTGTACACGCAAGTGAAGCCGGAAGATGCGCGGGAAATCGTCGAGCGGCATTTGCAGTGCGGCATCGAAGTGCGGCGGCTGTTGTACGAAGAACCGAGCATCAAAAAGAAAGTCCGCACCCAGAACGAGATGTCATTCTACAAAAAGCAGCACCGAATCGCACTTCGCAACTGCGGCTTGATTGACCCGGAAAATATCGAAGAATACATCGCGAATCGCGGTTATCAGGCGCTTGGATTGGCGCTGACACTGCAAACGCCGGGACAGGTGATTGATATTGTGGAAAAATCCGGACTGCGCGGACGAGGCGGCGCGGGATTTTCCACCGGCAAAAAATGGCGCTTCGCCCACGGCGCCAAATCCGATGAAAAATTCATCGTCTGCAACGCCGATGAAGGCGATCCGGGCGCATTTATGGATCGTTCGATTATGGAAGGCGATTCCCACAGCGTCATCGAAGCAATGGCGATTGCCGCGTATGCGATTGGCGCAACGAAAGGTTATGTGTACATTCGCGCTGAATATCCGCTCGCGATTCACCGCCTGAACATCGCGCTGCAACAGGCGCGGAAATATGGATTGCTCGGCGAAAATATCATGGGAACCGGCTTCAACTTCGATATTTCAGTCAAATATGGCGCAGGCGCATTTGTCTGCGGCGAAGAGACGGCGTTGATTCATTCCATTGAAGGCGAACGCGGCGAGCCGACCTCCAAGCCGCCATTTCCGGCGCAAAAAGGGGTCTGGGGCAAACCGACCTGCGTGAATAACGTCGAAACGCTGGCGAACATCCCTCCGATTCTGTTGAACGGCTCGGAATGGTATAGCGCTATCGGCACGGCAACCTCGAAAGGCACGAAAGTCTTTGCGCTGGCCGGACAAATTGACAACGTCGGCCTTGTGGAAGTGCCGATGGGGACGACGCTGCGGGAAATCATTTACGACATCGGCGGTGGCATCCGGCATGGTCTGGGATTCAAAGCGGTGCAAACCGGCGGGCCGTCGGGCGGCTGTATTCCGAAACAATTCCTCGATACGCCGATTGACTTCGAATCGCTGATCCAAATCGGCTCGATGATGGGTTCCGGCGGCATGATTGTCATGCACGAACATACGTGCATGGTGGATGTCGCGCGTTTTTATCTCGATTTCTGCCAGAGCGAATCTTGCGGCAAGTGTGTGCCATGCCGCGTCGGCAGCAAAAAGATGCTCGATATTCTGACGAACATTTGCGCAGGTAAAGGCGCAAAGGGCGATATCGAAATGCTGGAACTGCTCTCCACGCAGTTGCAGACCGCGAGCCTCTGCATGTTGGGCAAGACGGCGCCGAATCCGGTCATGAGCACATTAAAATATTTTCGCGACGAATACGAAGCGCATATCTATGAAAAACGCTGTCCGGCAGGGACGTGTCAGGCATTATTGACCTACGAAATAGACGCGGCCAAGTGCGTCGGCTGCACGGCCTGCGCGAAAGTCTGTCCGGTAAGCTGCATCAAGGGCGAACGGAAACAACCGCATGTGATAGATCGAAATGCTTGCGTGAAGTGCGGCAGTTGCGTGGAAAAATGCAAATTCGAGGCGATTGTGAAAAAATAAGGAAACTCCATGTCGAAACGACGCATCCTTGTGGTGGAAGATGAGGAATACACCCGCAGCACGTTAACGCTGTTGCTGGAACATGCCGGGTATCACGTGCTGGAAACTGAAAACGGTACGGAAGCCCTGCGCCTCATCCTTGCCCATCGCCGGAAAAATCAGCCCATCGAGTTGATGGTCTTGGATATCGAAGTGTACGGTCTCAGCGGCCAGATGCTGTTAGAAGCCCTTGCGCAGCATCAGGCGGCTGTGCCGACCATCGTCATTACCGGCCTGACCAGAGAACCGCATGATTGGTTGATTCGACAACCGGGCAGTCTGGAATATCTGCCCAAGCCATTTACGCCCGACACGCTGATTTCCAGCGTGTCGGCCATGCTCCCTGCCAGAGAGACCAACTGAGATGTCAGACATCTGACAGCCTTCCTTTTCTGCGTAATCATCTCAAGAAAAAATGGTTTGACAACGTCGCCCTTTGCGCGTATATTGTAAGCAGAGATGCTGTCGTATTTCGGATGTCGCAGTTGTATGATGGATGGAGAGTCATTTCTTGTATGTCGAAATGACCTTTCGGCGCCCGTGCCGCATAAACATGGCGAAGAGGGTGGACGAAAACATTTCGCCCTACATGCACAGGGGGAGGGAACCGTATGGCTATTATCACGATTTCTCGGCAATTAGGGAGCTTAGGCAATGAAATCGCCGTTGCGCTGCAAACCGAATTATCCTACGCGTACTTAGACAAACCCAAATTAGATGAACTGCTCATCTCCAAATATGGCCTTTCCGAGGAGAGCGTGGATAAATACGACGAGAAAAAACCTGCGTTTTGGGATTTGTTCTTTTCGGAAAAAGACCGGTATCTCCATTTCATGAAAACGGCGATGTTCGAGTTTGCCCGGCAAGACAACTGTATTATCCTCGGTCGCGGGGGGCAAGTCTTATTGAAAGACGTGCCGGGATCATTGCATGTCAGAGTGCTTGCGCCGCTTGAGACACGCATCGAACGCATCAAACAACGCTATAATTATGACGGGAAATTCGCGGAACAGGTCATTCGACGCAGCGATCATGATCGCGTCGGCTTTCAGAAATTCTTTTTCCAGGTGAATTGGGAAGACCTGAGCCAGTACGATATGCTCATCAACACCGGCACGTTCACCGTCAATCAGTCCGTGCAAATCATCAAAACGTCCATTGAGATGTTAAACCTGCAAGCGCATCAGGAAGGCACGAAGAATGCGCTGGCGGATTTATGTTTAGGGCAGGAAGTCATGACGCAGATTGCGTATGAGGAAAAACTGCCGATTCAATTCCTTGAAGCCGTTGTCAAAAATGGAACGGTCACGCTGCGCGGTTCGACCATTACCGCAGACGATATTGGCCGGTGCGAAGAGGTGGCGCGGAACGTCCCCGGCGTCACGCAGGTCGTCAATGAGATTTACTTTATCCCCAATACGTATGGCCTGTCGTGATTTTGCTGCAACGAAGCTGTCAGACACTTTCAACGTGTCTGACAGCTAAATCGGATTTTCCGCTATCGCTCCATCACGAATCGCTGAATGCGTTTATTGCCGGTATCCGCGACATAGATCAACGTGCCGTCGCGATTGACAGCTACGGCGCGAGGTTGGTTGAATTCCCCGGATTTGCTCCCCTTTTTGCCCCACAGTGTCATCAGTTTTTCACCGCTGTTCGTGTATTTTTTGATGCGGTGATTATTGGTATCCGCCACATAGACGAATAGGGCGTTATCCACCGCCACGCCGCGCGGGCTGTCGAAAAACGGCGGTTTATTTCCCTTCACCGTCGGCCAGGATGTTTTGATCCAATCTTGATCGAAAAATTTTTTGATGCCATGCCCGCCCGCATCCGCCACATACGCATAACCGAATACGTCAACCACCAAGCCGGCGGCTTCCGCAACCGTTTTGTACGAGTTGACGTTTTTCAGCAACTTATCCTGCGCCGCTTGCCTCCATTGATGCAGCAACCGGCCATTCTGTTCGCATTTCATCATCAGGCCGCTGGTTTGATCGATCAGAAACAGATTATTTTCAACATCCACAGCAAGCAAGCCTTTCGCCGGAAATGGGACGTTTGCCCCATCATCGCCAGCGCATGCGGCCAACGGCGCCGCTGAGCCGCTCCAATTCACGAGCGGCTGGCCGTCAGCATCATAGACAACGATTTTCCCTTGTTTTTCCGCTGAAGAGTAGAGCACCCAAATGTCGTTACTGTTGCCGACCGTCAGCGCGTAGGGTTTCCATGCCGCATCGAACAATTGCCTTCCCGCCTGATCGAAGTTATCAGTCAGCAGCGTTCCTGCGTCGTCGAATTTGTAAATTGTCCGCCGTTCGCTATCGAGCACATACACCGCATTTTGCCCATCAACTGCCAATTGCGACGGCGATTTATACGGCAGCGCTTTCGTCCCTTTGTAGGCGTCGCTTTTTTCCCAAGCCGAATCCGGTCTTGGCGGCTGCAATTCCGCTGGCGCAATCGGGCGGCAGATCGGCGGAATAAAGAGGAATTCCCCTTCGCCGCTGATCCGGTTGAAAAGCGGTGTCTGGCTGAAACTCGAATTTTTCGGGACGATTTCTTTCAGATATGTCCCTAACTCACTCGCTCTGATCACGCAATCCTTGTTCGAATCTGCCACGCCATCCAACGCCCGCAGCAGATAATACGTAAAAATGCCATGCCCCGATTTTTCGAAGACTTGCTCTCCCGAACTTCCGGCGGTCAACACCTGAACGGTCTCCCGCGAGGTTAATAGCGAGAGATATTCCGCAGCGTCGGCTTGCTGCGAGGGAATCGCGGCGGAAGAGGTCTGCGCGTTGCCTGATTCGATAATCAACGAACGGCTGGTTTCGACAAGCTGCGGTTGTTTCGGGCTGTTTCCGATGCGCCGAGACGGTTGAAATTTCGTATATACTGCGGGATCGAGAAACCCGGAATAACACCCGTCAATAATGTAAAAGACATGTTTGGCGGCGACGGAATCAGAGATATTTCGAATCTCTTCTACTGAAAGAAAATTCGTTTTTCGCAAAAAATCAGCATAATCGTTCCCGACTTCGACGCGGCCTCCCGCGATGGAAAGCGTACGGCCATCAATCTCGGCTTTCGCGTTAGCAGGGATGAGAAAGCCGACCTCTTCGCCGGTTGGAAGAATTCCGGCAGCGCCATGCCCGGCATAAAAGACGACGAGCCGGTCGTTTGCGCCGATTTGCGGAGCAAGCTGCTGTTGAAACAGATTGAGAATCTGCGCTTTCGTTGCGTGCTCATCCAACAGCATCGTCACCTGAAATCCCATTTGTTTCAGGCGGGCTTTCATTGCGATGGCGTCATTCACGGCATAACGCAGTTCTGGAAATTCGGCATAGTTGTTAATTCCGATAACAACCGCCCAGCTTTGGCTGTAATATTTCGATTCATCAATCCCATTTTGCGCCAGGACAGGCTCTGCGTTAACCAAAGCCATGATGAGCGTCAGGATCGCCATGAACAGTCGCGATAATTTCATCATAATATGACCTCCTGTTATCTCAACTGATCATTCCTTGCATCTCATCGTCAAGCTCAGGAGTCACAAATTTTATGCCGTACCTCAGGCTCGTTTTGTGACCGCGTAAATCGCCTGCCGACAGGTCTCAGCCGAATGCTCAATCGTATAGTGCCGCATAATCTCGCGTGACCGCCTTCCCATCTCTTTCCGCAATGACTCATCGTGCAATAATCGTTCTAACGCCTTCATCAATGCGGAAGCGTCGCGCGGCGGAATGAGAAATCCATTCCCCTGAATCAATTCCTGCGCCCCGACATTCGTCGTCGTGATCACCGGCAGCCCGGCCAGCATCGCTTCATTCACCGTCAGCCCCCACGGATCGCTGAAACTCGGCATGACGAAGATATCCGCCATTGCGTAATATTTCGCGGTGTCTTCGTCATGACCGATCCAAAGAATATCATTCCGACCTTCTGGAATCAATTTTAACAATTCGGATTGATATTCTCCATCACCGACAATCATCAGGCAAAGATTTGGACAATCGAGATGAAGAAAGGCTTCAATTAAATATTGAATCCCTTTGCGTTTTTGCAAATACGCGACAGAAAGAATGACGCGCTTCTCTCCGACGCCGAATTGTTGTTTCAACGTCTGTGGCGACTGTTCGGACACTAACCGCACAAATTTCGTCGTATCCACCGTATTGCCGAATTGAAAACAACGGCCTGTCGCTCCGACGCCGCGCAAATGCTTTTCTGTCGCCATACCAGCCGCTAAATAGGCATTAGCATGGCGTTTGACGTAGGCCGCCCCATACGCCAACGGCGCATAGATGAATTGTTGCAATTTTCGTTCAAGAAATCCCGGCAGCCGTCTGAAATACGATATCAGCGTCCTTTCTTGCGGATCGTGTGCAATCTCGTAATCAATTTCGATAGACCAGAGAATCAGCGGTATTTTCGTTAATCGCGAGACAATGTAGGCAAGCTGGCAGCCTATTTCGTTTTCGACTGCGATGCAGACATCATAGCGTTGACGCCGCAATTCGTTGATCAGCGTGTGGTTGAATTTATACGGATAACCTGGCAGCGACAGCGACGGCAGGACAATATAGCGATACCCTTCGCCGAATTCGACATGCCATGCGCGATAGGCGTCTTTTATTGAGCCGTAATACACAGTCAGATCAATGTCGTCGAACGCGGCGAGTTGCTGAAACAGCGGGATGCGATACGGGCTGAAAACATTATGCCAGAAGGCGACACGAATTTTATGAGGAGTTGTCATGATGAATAGGATCAGGCGAGTCGTTTCAGGTGCGACGCCACGCCGTCCTGATACCGCGCCCAGGAAAATTGTTCGGCCTGCCGCCGCGCCTGCTGCCCCATCGTGAGCAATCGCTCCCGGTGCTGGGAGCAATATTCCAGCGTTTCGGCAATGCGCTCCGCGTCGGCAGGCGGTAAAATAAATCCGTCAATATCGTGGCGCACACAATCTTTTGCGCCAGTCTGCTCTGTAATAATTACCGGGACGCCGCAGGCCATCGCTTCTAAGACCACTAACCCAAAGCCGTCTTCCAGTGTGGGAAGCACGCAGACCGATGCCTGCTGATATACACGAACAGGGTCTTCGGCGTGACCCAACAGCTTGATCGTAGGATTGCGCGAAAGGTATTGCCGCAGAATCGGTTGAAATTCCGGGACGACATCGCCAGCCAGCAGGAGTTCGGCGTTTTTCAGGCGAAGCCCGTCCCAGGCTTTCAATAAATATTGAACCCCTTTACGCAGGCGAAGTTGACCAACATACAATACGCGAAAGACATCATCGGTGAGTTTCTCTGTCGGAATAAAGCGCTCAGAATCAACACCAAGCGGCGTAAGGAGAATTCGTTTTTCCGCGATGCCATGTTCCAGAAGACTTTGTCGGGTACATTCGGAGGTCACGGCAATATAATCGGCGAGTTCGAGTTCCTTGAGATGCTTTTTCAAAATCAATGGATGATAGACCGGCTCACGAAGGCCGCGCCGCTTATACTCTTTTTCAAGCAGGCGAATCATGGTTAACGGATGGACATTCGCCCGTTCCAACACCGTGATCATGCCGCGCCGCTTCGCCTGTTTCAGCGACCAGAGCGCATGATGCGTCCAGCCGTAAAAAATATCGGCGTGTTTGATCTGTCGGGAAACCCACAGATCGAACAGATTATCCCTCAGCACATACTGATCTGCCTTCAAATATCGCGCAAGGCGATAGGCGACACGCTCTGTCCAGTATGCCGTATGAATTGCCGGAGAAAAGGGACGGTCGCCGCGATATTGCATGACATACGCCGAATGCAACATCTCATGCCGGTGAAGTCCTGCTGCCAAATAATAGGCGTGATTTCCCATCCCCTCGCCCGGAATCGGGACGCCGACCGAAAAAATGATCTGTGGGTTCATATTACACAAAGACCTCACAGGTTTCGAAAACCTGTGAGGTCTGGCTATTGTTCGTTTTTTTGTTGAAGTTCCCAGAGTTTGGCGTATTTGACGGCCACCGTAAACGCGGAAAGCAAACAGACAATCATGCCGCGTGTCCCGTCGCGAAAGCCTTGCTTGAGCAGATATTTCTTCAGAAACGTCAGCAGCGTTCGCAGAAAAATGCCTGCCCCGCTGATGGATTCGTCCTTTTGGGCGGCGGCGATGCTGGTATAATTGTTGATCGTGTTCAGATGATCGCTGATGTTTTCGTATGTATAGTGATACAAATCATGCTGTAAATCAGCGGTTTTACCCTGCACCTCGACTTTTTCATGCAGCGCCTTGCCGATCCATGTGCCGCAACGCTTATCGAATAAACGAAGTTTGGCGTCAGGATACCAGCCGCAATGCCGAATCCAATCGCCGAGATAATGTGTCCGGCGCGGGATGAAATACCCGACAATATCGGAAGAAGCGGCAAGCGCCTGCTGGATTTCGCCGATCAGCGCGTCGGAGAGCACTTCGTCGGCGTCAATATTCAGCACCCAGTCATGCGATGTTTTCGCTGTCGCTAAATTCTTTTGTTCGACATAGCCGTGCCAGGGGATTTGATAGACCAATTGCGTATATTCGCGGCAGATATTGACCGTGCGATCCGTGCTGAAGGAGTCAATCACCACGATTTCATCCGCCCATTTCACGCTCTCCAGCGCGTCGCGGATGCGTTGCTCTTCGTTGAAGGTGATGATTGTGACGGAAATTTTTTTTCTTTCGCTCATATAACTGGATATTCTTACAGCCTAAGTGCTTCAATAAAAGCGGAAAATGTTGGAAAAACTTCTCGCCAGTGATGTGTATTGTCTCCTGTCCTCCAATCTGATGCAACAACACGAGGATCGTCTTGTGATGTTCGATAATCCAATGCAATCCCCACATCATCACCTATAACTCGGTTGACTGCAATCATGAGGTGGCGATCTACATCAATCCATGGCAAATCGAGGTATATACCATTCGTTGAACGATATTCGTGAAAGAGTAAAGATATTCTTGCTGAATCGGCGAGTTGTCCCTGAGATTCAAAACGTATGCTCCACTCATCAAGGAGAAAATCAACGGGTTCCAGAAGAAACGGAATCAGTTCAGCGATCAGTTCATCAGAAGGTTGTCTCCACCGTCCAGTATATATCAATAGGATAAGCAAAGGAGGCAATGAAAGCCGATTCTGTCGCTCCTTTGGTAAATTGAGAACAATATCTTGTAAACTATTATATTCTGTATGTTTCATTAGTTTACAAGGTGTCTATCGTAACCTTACTCTGTTAACGATACCTTTCACCCTGTTTTATTTTCTGAAAAAATCTCCACCATATGTTGATAAATCTCATCCGCTGAGATTTGCTCAAGACACCGCACAGACGAGAATTTACAGACATTTTTGACGCACGGGCTGCATTCGAGATGTGTATTCAACACAACCGCATTCTGCTGATAAAATGGCGCGGTTTCCGCCGGATTGCCTGCACCGAAAAAGGTGATGACCGGCGTACCGACCGCATTCGCAAGGTGCATCGGGCCGGAATCGTTGGAAATCACGAGATCGGCATCGCGGAGCAGCATGGCAAGTTCGCGCAGCGTGGTCTTCCCGGAGAAATCCGAAATCTCTTCTTGCGCCCCGATCCCCTGAATGACGCGCCGTACCCGTTCGCGTTCCGATGCCGCGCCCACAAAGACGAGGCGATAGCGCGGCGCGGTTTCTTGCAATAACCTTTTCCCCAATGTTATCCATGTTTCCAATGGTAAGCGGCGCGATGAGGCTTCGGAATTGACATTCAAGACAATATGACGAACATCTGGGGCGGTCGGGAGCATGACGCGACGCTGTTCATCTTGTGAAAAATAAAACCAGCCATTACGGACAATCTTGACAATTTCTTGCGGCGGCAACCCGGCATCGGCGAGACGTTCGGCTAAACGAATGTAGGAGGTTGCGCGATGGATTCCGGCTTCTCGCTGAACAGCCTGCGTCAGCAGCAGCGACCGGCCTTCGCCCGCATAGCCGATGCGGGCGGGCGCGCCGCTTCCAATCCCGATCACGGCGGATGAAAACGACGGCGCAAGCGTCACGAATGCGTCATAGCGCGTCTGTCGCCGGAGGGTTCGTCCGAAACGAAATAATTGCCATAGACCCCGCGTCTGCGCTTTTGAGAACGGATAAATGGCGTGAATGGCCGGATGGTGCAGAAACACATCCTGAATCGCGCTCTTCGCAATCACGTCAATCTGGCTGTGTGGCAGCAGGCGTGACAGCGTCTCAAAAAAAAGGAGACTCATTACTGAGTCTCCCAACCAATTCGGAACTCGCGTTAAAATATTCACCGAACAATTACCTGGAGTCGCTGCTAATTCGCATATCCAGCCATTTCCTGTTCAAGGCTGTCGCGAAATTCTTTGAGTTTGCGCACGCCTTCGGAAAACGAAGGCATGTCTTTGGCTTCAATTCGAGCGGATTGGGCAAGGGCATTATCCAGATAATGTTGAAAATTCGCAAAATTCGTTTCAGCCACGACTGTTTGAATGAGGAAAGCGCGCAGGTCTTTATATTTGTCCCCTCCCAGCGTCGTCTGAATAATCTTACGTTTTTCATCAACGACTCCACCGGTTGCCGGTACGGCGTCTTCTTCC
Organism: uncultured Candidatus Moduliflexus sp.; assembly: GCA_964602655.1. Classification (GTDB taxonomy): domain Bacteria; phylum Moduliflexota; class Moduliflexia; order Moduliflexales; family Moduliflexaceae; genus Moduliflexus. Next base: position 6,880 of record CAZRSF010000017.1, on the reverse strand, counting down.
TCAGCAGCGCTCGACGCAGCCTGCGTGGCGCTTTCAGCCTTCAACTGTTTAAGCACCCCAATGATCTCTTCCTCAGACTTACCGCCAGCGATTTGATCTGCGAGGGATTCCTGCAAACCGCGTATCTGCTTTTTAAAGCCGCGCATATCGGAAATGCCACCTTCGAGGCCGAGGAACTTCCGGCATAGCGCGCTCATAAATTGAAAGTCTTTGTCGTCGGTCAAATCTTCCAGCAAATATTGTTTTAAGGCGGGAAAATCGCCGTAAAAATAATTCAACAGCGACTCTTTTTCTTTACGCAACACCTGCGCCGGAGTTTTGCATCTGACGATTTCCTGGAAATACCCCTCTTTGTCCTCGATTGGCATCCCATAGATATGCTGCAAAATCATGCTCAATCCGTTGCGAAGTTCGTCAACAGAATTGATTTCCGGCGAGTTATCAGGATACAGGACATTTTGCAGACGGAAGACTCCTTTATATCCTTCCCGCTCAAACACCGTCATCAAGCTTTTCTGGACGCCAGGCATCGTGCGAAAAAACTGTGTGATAATACGTTTGCCCTTCGTCTTATCCTCAAGGCTTAACTCTGCCATCTTTCCTTACCCCCTTCGAGAGTGTGAATGATGATGCGATACGACCACTATTCATATTATTATCCAGCGTATGCGCCTTCTTGCGATTTGTCAAGAAGAATGCGGCGGGAGAATCGCTTTTCTTGGCAAATTTCATTGACAAAAGATGCTGTCATGGTAGGGCGAAACTGTTGTTTCGCCCATCGTCGAAATCTTAAAAGAACAAGAGGACGTCATTTATGAACGACCAGAACAGACTGGAAATACAGCAAATCATCCGCCGCGCCCTTGAAGAAGACCTCGGCGACGGCGACATCACGACTGACGCGACGATTCCGGCGAATGCCAGACTGACCGGCAGATTTGTCGCCAAAGAAAGCGGCGTCATTGCCGGATTAGAAGTCGCGGCCATGACGTTTGCGGAACTTGATCCCGATGCGCAGATGACGTGTCATGTCCGCGACGGTGAGCGCGTCGAAAAAGGGACAGAAATCGCCTGCGTGAGCGGGCAGGGACGCGCTATTCTGAGCGGCGAGCGCGTGGCCTTGAATCTCTTGCAGCGCATGTCCGGGATCGCCACGCTGACGCGGCAATTCGTCGAGGCCGTCAGCGAAACGTCCGCCGTGATTTTAGACACGCGCAAAACCATGCCTGGTCTGCGTCTGCTCGATAAATGGGCGGTACGGCTCGGCGGCGGGCAGAATCACCGCTTCGGCCTGTACGATATGGTCATGATCAAAGATAACCATATTGCGGCGGTCGGCTCGATTACGCAGGCGGTCGCGCAGGTGCGGGCGCGGGATCAGCAGCATCGCCCGATTGAAGTCGAGGTCAAAAATCTTGCAGAACTTGCGGAAACGCTGCCATTGAATGTGGATCGCATTCTGCTCGACAACATGACGCCCACAATGATGCGCGAAGCCGTTCAGTTGACGAATCGCCGCGTTGCGTTGGAAGCATCCGGCAACGTCTCGCTCGATACGATTGTTGAGATTGCCGCCACTGGCGTGGATTACATCTCCATCGGCAAATTGACGCATTCTGTGAACGCATTGGATATCAGCCTCTTATTGACTGAGGTGTGAATCGTACCGCCGACGTCCTCGTCGGCCTGATAAACGCTCCCGTAGCCCTGCCAGGGTTTTAAACCCTGGCAGGGCTGTTTTCTTGGAAAATAACTATGAACATTGACGCCTTATATACAACCTTAAAAGACGCCTTAAAGAACAGAATACCCAACAAAGAAATCCGCCACAAAGCGGAACTTGCGCATGAAATTATTCGCTTGAAAACCGAAAAAAACGCCGTGATTCTTGGGCATAATTACATGGAACCGGCGGTGTTTCTGACGATTCCGGATTTTACCGGTGACTCGCTTGAACTGAGCCGGAAAGCCGCTGAAACCGACAAAGACGTGATTGTCTTCTGCGGCGTGAAATTCATGGCCGAAACCGCCAAAATCCTCAATCCTGAAAAAATCGTGCTTGCGCCGTCATTGGATGCCGGCTGCTCGTTAGCGGAAAGCATCACGGCAGATGATGTGAAAGCGCTAAAACAACGTTTTCCGGGCGTGCCGGTCGTGACGTACATCAATACTTATGCCGATGTCAAGGCCGAATGCGATGCCTGCTGCACGTCCGGCAACGCGGCGGAAGTAATGGCGTCGTTCGATTCGGAGCGCGTGATTTTCCTACCGGATGAATTTTTAGCCCGCAATATCGCCCGCAGCATCGGCAAGAAGATTATCTTCCCGCATGAACTTGATGCTGCTGAAAAGGGAACCGCGTCAAACGACTATCAAGTCATCGGCTGGCGCGGGCATTGCGAAGTGCATGAAAAATTGTCTGCGTCTGATGTTGAAGAGTTGCGCCGCGACTATCCCGACGCCGCGATTCTCACGCATCCTGAATGCCCGCCGGAAGTCGCGCAAGCGGTGGATTTCTGCGGCGGCACGACCGCAATGATCCGCTTTGTCGAGCAGACCGCGCATCCGAATTACATCATTCTGACCGAATGCGCGATGGCGGATAATATCGCCGCGCTTTATCCGCAGAAAACGATTCTGCCGGTCTGTCACGCCCGCTGCCCGCACATGAACCTGATTACGCTGGAAACGACGCTCGCCGCGCTGCAAAACATGCAGCATGCCATTGACGTGCCGGAAGACATCCGCCGCCGCGCCTTCCGATCAGTCGAACGAATGCTGGAAATACGATAATAACCTATGTAGGGGCGTGGTCTCCGCGCCCTGGTGTGGGCGAGGAGACCTCGCCCCTACATTTTGGGAATGAATATGACCTATGATACCGACGTTTTAATTATCGGCTGCGGCGTTGCCGGATGCGCCGCCGCGCTTGTGCTTGCGGAAGCCGGCGCCGCCGTCACCGTTGTGACGCGGGCGCAGTCGCCGGAAGAATCGAACACGCTCTACGCGCAGGGCGGCATTATTTACAAAGGGGAGCAGGATTCGCCCGCGCTGCTGGCGGAAGACATTCTCCGAGCTGGCGCAGGCCATTCTTTTCCGCCAGCGGTAAATATCCTCGCGCAAGAAGGACCGGAAATCGTTGAGCGCCTGCTGATTGAGGCGGCGAACGTGCCGTTTGATCGCGACGAGCATAGCGCATTGTCGCTTGTACGGGAAGGGAGTCACTCCGTTTCGCGCATCATTCACGCCGCCGACGCGACAGGAAAAGCGATTGAACTCGCCTTGATTCGCAAGATTCAGGCGCATCCCAATATCACGCTGTTGACCGGGCACACGGCCATTGATCTGCTGACGCCGTCACACCATTCCCGCAACCGTTTGGCGATTTACGAGCCGCGCGCCTGCGTCGGAGCCTATATCTTCGAACAGCAAACCGGCAACGTGCGCCGCTGTTTCGCGAAGGCAACGATGTTGGCGACTGGCGGCCTGGGACAGATTTTCCTGCGCAGCAGCAATCCGGTCGGCTCGCGCGGCGACGGCCTGGCGATGGCGAATCGCGCCGGAGCGCGCATCATCAACGCCGAATTCGTCCAGTTTCACCCTACGACGTTTTATCATCTGCATGCGCCGCATTTTTTGATTTCCGAAGCGGTGCGCGGCGAAGGCGGGCGGCTCACGCATGAAAACGGCGAACCGTTCATGGCGAAATACGCGCCGGAATGGAAAGACCTCGCGCCGCGTGACATCGTCGCCCGCGCCATTCATCAGGAAATGCTGGAACGCGGCCTGCAACATGTCTATTTGGATTTGCGCTCCTACATCCCGGCACAGCGCATTCGCGAGCACTTCCCGACGATTTTAGCGACGTGTGCGCAATATGGCGTTGACATCACGCAAGACCTCGTGCCGGTCGTTCCGGCGGCGCATTATTTCTGCGGCGGCGTCTGGGTGGACGAATGGGGACAGACCACCGTGAATAATCTGTACGCCATCGGCGAAGTCGCCTGCACCGGCGTGCATGGCGCGAACCGGCTCGCCAGCACGTCGCTGCTGGAAGGCGTGGTCTGGGGCAATCGCGCCGCGTTAAAGATTCTGCGGGATTTGCCTCATCTGGATATTCCGCATCGCGGCGATATTCCCGAATGGCGCGACGATAGCCAGTTTCCGCCTGATCCCGCGCTCATCGCGCAGGACATGAGCAGCGTCAAGCATATCATGTGGAATTACGTCGGCCTGATTCGCACGTCGCACCGCCTGAAACGCGCCCTCCGTGAATTGCAGCATTTGGAAATCGAAATCGAACATTTTTACCGCATTGCGACCCTCTCCGACAATCTGTTAGGGCTGCGAAACGCCGTGCGCGCCGCGCTGATCGTCACGCAGGCCGCCTGGGAAAACACGCAAAGCATGGGCTGTCATTATCGGGAATAAAAGAGAACCGCGAAACACGCGAAATACACGAAAATTATCACATCTTTTCACGGGGTGTTTCGTGTATTGTGTGTGCTTCGCGGTTTCAGCACAATGAACGCACACCCACTGACGCCGCGCCAGGCGTTGAATAAAGCGTTTTTGAAAGTGAAACCGACTCGCGCCGAAATCGAGCGGTTTAAAACGACGCTCGTCGGACTGCTGGATCATCTGAATCCGGCGGAATCGGAGGAATTCCATAAAAACTTGCTGGCGGATTTCCTTAAACAGGCGTATTACGCGCCGACGCATTTCATCAATACCAAAGGCCGCGCCGATTTAGTGATTCATACCGGCAAAGACGCCGCAACCCCGGTCGGCGTCCTGATCGAAACGAAAAAGCCGACGAACACCGCTGAAATGCCGAAGCCGGATCACCTCGATTCGAAAGCGTTGCGGGAACTCGTCTTGTATTATCTGCGGGAGCGCATCGCGGGCAAAAATCTCGACACGCGGCATCTGATTGCCACCAATCTGCATGAATGGTTCATTTTCGACGCGGCGGTTTTCGAAAAAGCGTTCACTCAGAACGCGCAGCTTGTGAAACAGTTCTCCGAATTCGAGGCCGGGAGTTTATCCGGCACGACCACCGACTTTTTTTACGAGGAAATCGCAAAACCGGCGATTGCGGCGAAACTCGATGATTTAACCTTCACGCATGTCGTCCTGGCCGACTATGACGCCGCGCTGCGCAACAATAACCCGGCGGACGACACGGCGCTGATCGCGCTCTTCAAACTGCTCTCGCCGCAACATCTGCTGAAATTGCCGTTCGCCAACGACAGCAACAGCCTCGACAAAGGCTTTTACGCCGAATTGCTGCACATCATCGGCCTGGCGGAAACGAAGGACGGCAGCAAAAAGGTCATCCGGCGCAGCGCGGCGGGGGAACGCCATGCCGCCGCGCTGCTGGAAAACGCCATCATTCAGCTTGACGCGATGGATAAACTCAGTAACCTGCACCAAGCCCTGTCAGGGTTCGGAACCCTGACAGGGCTGTCCATCAGCCAATTCGGCGACACGAAAGAGGAACGGTTGTTCAACGTCGCGCTTGAATTGGCGATTACGTGGGTGAACCGCGTCCTCTTCCTCAAGCTGTTAGAGGCGCAGTTGCTCGCCTATCACAAAGGCGACCCGGCGCAGCGCTTTTTGAATGCGACGCGCATCAAAAATTTCGACCGCCTGAACGCGCTCTTTTTTCAGGTGTTGGCGCGGCAGCCGGAAGAGCGCAATGCGCAAGTCAAAGAGGCGTTCGCCAACGTGCCGTATCTCAACAGTTCGCTCTTCGAATTGACGGAACTGGAACAGGCGACGCTCGTCATCAGCAATCTGAGCGACGACGAGACGCTGCCGCTGCATCCCGCTACCGTGCTGAAAGACGCGAACGGCAAGCGCCGGACGGGCAGCCTGCCGACGCTCGACTATCTCTTCGCGTTTCTCGATGCCTACGATTTCGCTAATGACGGCGGCGAGGCGATTCAGGAAGAGAACAAATCGCTGATCAACGCCTCGGTGCTGGGCCTGATTTTCGAAAAAATCAACGGCTATCGCGACGGCTCGTTTTTCACGCCGGGCTTCATCACGATGTATATGTGCCGCGAAACGCTGCGCCGCGCGGTCGTCCAGAAATTCAATGAGCGCAAAGGGTGGCAGTGCGCCGGGTTTGACGATTTGTACGACAAGATCGAAGACCGCAAGGAGGCGAACGAGATTGTCAACAGCCTGAAAATTTGCGATCCGGCGGTCGGCTCCGGCCATTTTCTCGTCTCCGCGTTGAACGAACTGATCGCCATCAAAAGCGATTTGCGGATTCTGCAAGACCGGCAGGGGAAGCGGCTGAAAGAATACCGCGTCGAAGTCGTGAACGACGAATTGATCGTCGCGGACGAGGAGGGCGACCTGTTCGACTATCGCCCCGCCAGTCCGGAAAGCCAGCGCGTGCAGGAGGCGCTGTTCCACGAAAAGCAAACCCTGATCGAGCGCTGTCTGTTCGGCGTGGACATCAACCCGAATTCGGTCAAAATCTGCCGCCTGCGGCTCTGGATCGAACTGCTGAAACACGCCTATTATACGACGACACCCCTGCCAGGGTTCGAAACCCTGGCAGGGGTAGAAGGGACGGCGAAGCCGAGGTTGGAAACCCTGCCGAACATTGACATCAACATCAGGGAAGGAAATTCGCTCATCAGCCGCTTTGCGCTGGATGCCGACCTGAAAGTCGTGTTGAGCAGGCAGAAGCGGAGCATTGCCGCGTATCAGCAGGCGGTGCAGGCGTATCGCGAAGCGCGGCGCAAAGAGGACAAGCGGGAGATCGAGCGCCAAATCGCGGAGATGAAAGGCGATTTTCGGACGGAAATCGGCAGGAACGACCCGAAGGTCAAACGCCTCGCCAAACTCAGCGCCGAATTGA
>CAZRSF010000016.1:0-92268 GCA_964602655.1 uncultured Candidatus Moduliflexus sp. | reverse complement strand
GACACCTTAAAGGTGTCTGACAGCTATGCTCGCTGTTTTTCCAAATAGACGATAATCACGCGTTCATTCAACGGTTCTTCTTTAAAAATGCGATACCCTAATTTTTGATACAAATAGAGATTACGCTCGCTTTTTTGCCCGGTAAAGAGTTCGAAACGGGTCGCCGCCGGGAATGCGGCTTCGATAGCGGCCATCAATTGTGAGCCGATACCTCGATTCTGGCGGTCAGGATGGACAATCACTCTGCCGATATAACAGGTGTCATTTGCCTGAATCGCCCGCACTGAGCCGATCATCTCGCCATCATCAACCGCCTTCAAAATGACGTGATCGGCAAACTGCGCCTGTAAATTTTCAAGCGTCTGCGTCAGCGGCGGAATCGTGTAATCGTTCCAAATCGCCGCCTCACTCTGATATGCGAGTTTCTGCAACGCGAGAATCTCGGCGGCGTCATCTTTGCTGGCTTGTTCGATAGATAACATGTGTCTAACTACAAGGATGCGTGTAAGAAAGGATAAAACAACATGTCAGACACCTTACAAGTGCCTGACGGGTCTGGTCAAGCGCAACGATTTTTATCCGTTCTTACACGCATCCTTGTAGTTTCATCATCTTATTCCCGCCGCGTTGAAATTCGTAATCCACGTCAAGCAGATCAACCTGATACCCGTTCGCGGAAAAATGCGCGATCATCGGCTCGACATATCGGCTTTTGTTCGCATTCAAATCAAGCAGCGGAAATATCCGTACTTCCCGCGCCACGCGCAGCATTTCGGCAATCGCGCTGCGATGAAATTCTTCGGAAAGATTGTCCGAATATAAAAAGAGAAAATGCGAACATAACGCTAAATCAAAGCGTTGATCGGCAAACGGCAACGAAGGCAATTCCTCGAAACGATAGCGTCCTTCGGCTGTTCCCGCTTCATAATCGTCGAGAAATTCCTGCATCGCGCTCATGCGGATGCGCCCTAATTCCTCCAGCGACGGGATCGTCGTCCAGAGAAATTTGTCCGCATTCTGGCGCGTCTGCTCCATGACTTGCTGATAGGTCGCATCAATCCGCTCGCGAATCTGCGCCGCGCTGAACTGATAAATCGGGTCAATCGAAACGACCGGATTGCCGCGCTCGCGCATGGTTTTGTTGAAACTCGCCGGGCCGTCGCCACAGCCCACTATCTTACGCATCAAATCCTGTTCGGTCAGGCTGAACATCCTGATATACTCGTCAAATGAGCGTCCCCAGGGAACGACGCGGTCATACGTAATTGGCATAATATTTTCCAACCCTGCCAGGGTTCGACCCCTGGCAGGGCTTTTCGCATGTTTATTCCGTTGCCGGATAATCTTTCAGCACCGCTTCCGCGCGGTCAATTTCTTCCTGCGGCAGGGCGTAATCCACTAATTTGCCGCCAAAATAGGCGTCATACGAGGCCATGTCGAAATGACCGTGTCCGCTCAGATTGAACAGGATCGTTTTTTGCTGTCCGGCTTCTTTCGCTAACAACGCTTCATCAATCGCCGCGCGAATGGCGTGAGCCGATTCCGGCGCGGGAATAATCCCTTCGCTGCGGGCAAATTTGACTGCCGCCTCGAAGACTTCGAGTTGATGCACTGCTTTTCCCTCGATCTGGCCTAATTTGACGAGATGACTCAACAACGGTGCCATGCCATGATAGCGCAACCCGCCCGCATGAATTCCGGCGGGCATGAAGTCATGACCGAGCGTGAACATCGCCATGAGCGGCGTCATTTGCGCCGTGTCGCCGAAATCATACGAATAAATGCCGCGCGTAATCGTCGGGCAGGCGGCAGGTTCGACCGCAACGGCGCGAAGCGCTTTCCCCTTCATTTTATCTTGAATAAACGGGAACGCTAATCCGGCGAAATTGCTGCCGCCGCCGACGCAGCCGATGACGACATCCGGGTAATCTCCCGCCATTTCCATCTGCCTTTTTGCTTCCAATCCAATAATGCTTTGATGAATCAGCACATGATTCAACACGCTGCCAAGCGCGTATTTGGTGTCGTCGCGCTTGACCGCTTCTTCGACCGCTTCGCTGATGGCGATGCCGAGGCTGCCGAGGCAGTTCGGGTCTTGCGCCAAAATTCGGCGTCCGGCTTCGGTCTGATCGCTGGGGCTGGCGAACACGCTTGCGCCCCATGTCTGCATCATCAGGCGGCGATACGGCTTCTGCTGGTAGCTGATTTTCACCATATAGACCTTGCATTCGATCCCGAAATAATTACAAGCCAGCGCTAATGAACTTCCCCATTGCCCCGCGCCTGTCTCTGTGGTCAGGCGCTTCACGCCTTCTTTCATGTTGTAATACGCTTGCGGAATCGCGGTATTCGGTTTATGGCTGCCCGCCGGGCTGACGCCTTCGTACTTGTAGTAAATTTTCGCCGGAGTATCAAGCATTTTTTCGAGACGATGCGCCCGATACAGCGGCGCAGGCCGCCACAGGCGATAGATGTCGAACACTTCTTCAGGAATGTCAATCCAGCGTTCCTGGCTCACTTCCTGTTTGATGAGTTCCATCGGAAACAACGGCGCTAAATCCGCCGGACCGATAGGCTGTTTCGTGGCAGGATGCAGCACCGGCGGCATCGGTTTCGGCAAATCGGCCATAATGTTATACCATTGACGCGGCATTTCTTTTTCTGACAGCAAAAATTTAGTTTCCTGAGACATGTTTTCCTCCATTGCGCCGTACGTCGAAATTATAGTTTCGACGTACATAAATCATTCCGTTGACATAAAAAAAGCCCACTCTTTCGCGATGAGAGAGTGGGCTTGAGAACGTGTAAAACGATGAAATCACGCGCCGTTGCGCGGACACACCTTCACCCCACTCATGTAGAGACACCACTGCCAATACCATGAAAAAGAATGATCGGCAAATGATTTGAGGGCAAATGTGTTATTCATCTCGTTTTTCTCGTTCTCACAAGCGTGTTGACGCCAAATTGTTACGACGCGGCAACCCTGACGAGTCGAAAGATTCTTGTCAACGAAAAAATTCTGGAAATGATTTTTCTCGTTCCCGCCGAAGAATCGCTGCGCAGTTTAGAATGACGATCATCCTTGTAAAAAATAGGGGAAGAGAGTTCTTGACAGCGTCTGCAAGTTCATATTCATTGTGCGTAAACCGCCGAAATCGGCCAATCGGAAGAAATTGCCATGAGCATACACATTCCTCCCATCAAGTGTCAGGGAATTAAAAGTAAGTTGGTTCCCTGGATTCAAGACACCATGCGTTGGAACGAGCGCGGACGGTGGATCGAGCCGTTTGTCGGGTCTGGCGTGGTTGGTTCGAATATTGCCCCGCATACGGCGCTATTTTGCGATAGCAACCCTCATATCATTGCGTTTTATTCGGCGATCAATCAGGGGGAAATCACTCCGGGAATTGTTCGCGAATTTCTTATTGCGGAGGGGAAGCAACTGTCAGCGCATGGGCAGGCGTATTACTACGAAGTCAGAAAACGATTTAACGACAGCCCAAAACCGCTCGATTTTCTTCTGTTAAACCGTTCATGTTTTAATGGTGTGATTCGTTTTAACCGACAGGGAAAATTCAATGTCCCTTTCGGGCATAAGCCTGAACGATTTTCACGCGCCTATATTACCAAGATCGTGAATCAAATTGAGTTTGTCTATAAAAAATCCCAGCTATGCCAATGGACGTTCCTCTGTCAGGATTTTCGGACGACGCTTGCTGCGGATCTGACCGCAGATGATTTCGTGTATTGCGATCCTCCCTATGCCGGACGCCATGTTGATTACTTTAACGGCTGGACTGAACAGGATGAACGGGATTTATCCTCCCTGTTGAAAACATCTCCGGCGCGATTTATGCTGTCAACCTGGCATCATAATCAGTATCGGAAGAATCCGTATATTGACACATTATGGGCTGACTTTCAGATCGTGACGCGAGAACATTTTTATCATGTTGGCGCGAAAGAAGACAATCGAAATCCGATGGTCGAGGCGTTGGTCATGAACTTCACGCCGCGAGTCCCTCAGAATTCGGAGAATGTCGAGTCCGAACAGTTCATGCTGTTAGAGCCTCAATCCACCTATCATCTTGGAAATTAACGCTCGTTTTTTGACCTTCCCTCTTGACTCTTTGCCAGCAGGCGCTAATAAAACATTGTAACTGTGTACGTAACGACGGACAGCCTTGTCCGTCGAGGCCGTATTGTGCGAGAAGCGATGTGAGACGTCTCAAGGTTGAATGCGCGACGAACACGGCTGTTCGTCGGTACGATAGGGAGGGGAACGAGCGAACCATGACTTCAATAACAATTGTGTTCATCAATTTAGGCGCAGTGTTGCTGTTCATGACCGGCATCTGGGTCGCGAGCGTCATCAAAAAGAAGGTGAGCATTGTTGACGGCTTCTGGGGACTGGGCTTCGTGCTGATCGCCTGGCTGACGTATGCGCTTTCGTCGGGGTATGCCGGGCGCAAACTGCTGATTGCCGCGTTGATTTCGATCTGGGGTCTCCGGCTGGCGGCGCATATTTTTTACCGCAGTTGGGGCGAACCGGAAGATAAACGCTATCAGGCATGGCGGCAGGAACATGGCGAGCGTTACTGGTATGTCAGTTTTGTCACGGTCTTTCTGCTGCAAGGCGTGCTGCTCTGGCTCGTGTCGCTCGCGTCGCAATTCGGCCAGCTTGCCGCAGCGCCCGCCCGTTTGACCTGGCTCGACGGCCTCGGCGTTGTCGTCTGGCTGGCCGGTTGGCTGTTCGAAACGATTGGCGACTGGCAATTATTGTTATTCAAGAAACAGCCGCAGAATCATGGAAAAATCATGGATCAAGGGCTGTGGGCGTACACCCGCCATCCGAATTATTTCGGCGAAATGGTCGTCTGGTGGGGGCTGTTTCTGATCACGCTCGCCACGCCGGGCGGATGGTGGTTCATCTTTAGCCCGCTGCTGATTACGGGCTTGCTGCTCAAGGTGTCCGGTGTCGCGCTGTTAGACAAAACCATGCTGGCAAACCGTCCGCAGTATCGCGACTACATGGAACGCACGAACGCCTTTTTGCCCTGGTTTCCAAAACAATCAGGAAGGAGAGACAACCCATGAAAGCATTAATCGCATTGGCTGAACAGGGAAAATTGCCCGATATGCTGATTCGCTGGGGCATTCGCTGGCTCGATTTCCAGACGTTGCAGCTCGAACGGCGCGGCCACGATGTCGAGGCGCAGCGTCGCGCGCAGCAAGCATTTATCGCGGAAATGCGGCAACGCCCGATTGCGCTGCATACCGAGAAGGCGAACGAGCAGCATTACGAACTTCCGCCGGAATTTTTCCGAAAAACGCTTGGGAAACGGCTGAAATACAGTGGATGTTACTGGCCGGACGGCGTGACGACGCTTGACGCCGCCGAAGAAGCGATGTTGGCGTTATACGGCGAACGAGCGGAGTTGCGCGATGGGCAGGAAATTCTTGATCTCGGCTGCGGCTGGGGTTCTCTGACGCTCTGGATGGCGGAAAAATATCCGCAAAGCCGGATTGTCGCGGTTTCGAATTCGCGCCCGCAAGGGGAGTTTATCCGCGCCGCCTGCGTCGAACACGGATTTCGCAACGTCGAGGTCGTGACGGCAGATATGAATCTGTTTGACATTGACCGCCGTTTTGATCGCGTGGTCTCGGTGGAAATGTTCGAACATCTGCGCAACTGGGACGCCCTGCTGCAACACATCGCCGGATGGCTCAAGCCGGAAGGAAAAATGTTCTTGCATATTTTCACGCATCGCGATCATGCGTATCTGTACCCCGTCGAAAGCGACGATGATTGGATGGGGCGGTATTTTTTTACCGGCGGCATGATGCCTTCTGACGATTTGCTGCTCTATTTTCAAGATTATCTCGTCGTCGAAGATCATTGGCGTGTCAACGGTGAACATTACCACCAGACCGCCGAAGCCTGGCTGAAAAATCTGGACGCGCATCGGGACGAAATTCTCGCGCTATTCGAAACAACGTATGGCGAGGCTGACGCAGACCTCTGGCTGCAACGCTGGCGGATTTTTTTCTTAGCCTGCGCCGAACTCTGGGCCTATCGCAACGGGCAGGAATGGCTGGTGTCTCATTATCGTTTGCGAAAACGATAACAAGGCGCGAGTGGGGTTTTGCGTTAAGATCGCGACGAAACGTGATGTTCGATCTGCCCCAAAATCGGAGCATGACGGCAGAGCGGCTTCATGAATACTAATTGCGCGTCGCCGAGATAATGTTCCGCAAACCCCGCTTCGCAGTAGCAGAGATAATACTCCCACATGCGGACGAACGTGTCGGAATAGCCCAATTGACGCACTGCCGCGAGATTGGCGAAAAAGCGTTCCCGCCAGAGGCGCAGCGTGGTGGCATAATGCGGCGCGATGTCTTCCAGATGGCAGAGGCGCATGTCGGTCACGCGAGCCACCGACGCGCACAGCGCCGCGATAGACGGGATGCAACTGCCGGGGAAAATGTAGCGTTGAATGAAATCCACCGTGCGCGTATGTTCCAGAAAGTCGTAATCCGCCATCGTAATCGCCTGAATCGCCGCCAAACCATCCGGTTTCAGGCGGTCGTTGCAGACCTTGAAATAGGCGTCGTAGTAATGATGCCCCACCGCTTCGATCATTTCAATCGAGACCAATTTATCGAACACGCCCGTCAAATTCCGGTAATCCTCGAACAACAACGTGATGCGGTCGCTCAATCCGGCCTGCCGAAAGCGTTCTTGCGCGAAATCATGCTGCTGGCGCGAAATCGTCGTCGTCGTGATGCGGCAGCCGTATTTCGACGCGGCGTGGAGCGCGAATCCGCCCCAGCCCGTGCCGATTTCCAACACGTGATCGCTTGGCGACAGGCGCAATTTGCGGCAGAGACGGTCGTATTTGGCGACGGACGCCTCATCGAGCGTCGCGGCTTCCGACTCGAAAATGCCGCACGAATAGGTCATCGTCTCATCCAAAAAGAGGCGGTAGAAATCGTTGCCCAAATCGTAATGCGCCGCGATGTTGAGTTTGCTCCCCTCGGCGGTGTTTTTGCGCAAAAAATGGAACAGCCGGAACGCAGGCGCAGTCACCCACGCCCACCGTTTATCCAGCCCTTTGAACACGGCGCGGTTACGCAGCACGATGCGAATCAGCGCCGTCAGGTCGTCCGCGCTCCAATCTCCCGCCATATACGCTTCCCCCGCGCCGATATTGCCGCCGAACATGGCGCGGCGATAGAAACGAGGATGGCGCACCGTGAGCGTCGCCGTCAGCGGGCATTCCGCCGAGACCGCGCCGAACATCAGGCGTTCAGCGCCGTCAATCAGCACGATCCGTCCGACCGCGAGTGGCTCGATCAATTGCAGAAACAGCCGCTTAGCAAGCCGGTCGAATTGGCCGGGCGCGGCGGACGGGGCGGACATCTCTTGTGGAATAATGGTGTTCGGCATGGCAATTACCTCTTCGACTCCGAAGGATTGGGAAACACAGGGACGCCTTTGAGCCAAAGCCGGAGCGCCTGCCAGTGAATCATGGCAAAGACTTTGGCGGTCATCAGCGGATACGTCGCCAGCACTCGCGCTAACGAGCCGCGACTGATTTCCGTCCGCGTCAATTTCAAGGTCGCGTCGAACAATTTGTCTTGCTGCTCGTAATCAATCATGTGCACGGCCAACGTGTTGCCCGGAACTTGAAAACGCCAATCGTACCAGATATTCATCGGAATAAACGGCGAGACGTGGAAATCTTTGGCAAACTGAAACCGCCGCCAGCGCGGATTCGGATGCTCGTTCTGCGCCCGACCCAGCACGTAGCAAAACTGCTCTTTCCAGGGGGTGTTGTTGATTTCGGCGACAATGGTTTCGACGGTGGTATCGGCCTTGTCGAAACAATAGTAGAAACTGACCGGATTGAAGCGGTAGCCGACATATTGCAAATGCGTCAGCAGGCGAATCGGGCCGTCAGGCCGCGCGCCGATTTTTTCCGCGACAAAATCCCGCACAGCCAGATCTAACGGCACATTCGGATCGCCGAGATGATAGCGCCGTGTAAAAACGGCGATATTCGGGCGCTCATTCGACCAGAGCCAGAACGGATCGAACAACGTCGGCAATTCCGCCAAATCGAGATACATCAGAAACAAGCGATACCGAAATTCGTTCTGCGCCGGGCGATAGCGCCGATGTCGCACATCGCCTTCATAGATGCAGCTTTGCATAGTTTGGCCTCCGCGTCCGGAGTGTTCAGCCCCAGCGGGGCGTGATGTGTGTAGCCGTCGTCATGCGCCTCGTCTCAGCCCCAGCGGGGCGACATGCCGCCCCGTTGGGGCTGAGACTGTCGTGGAATCTCCTCGCAGCTACACACATCACGCCCCGCTGGGGCTGTCATCCCATCATGACTGAATTCATTTTTTAACATTCAGCTTTTTTAAAGCGTTTTTCCGAAATGTTTGCAGACCGCCAACGCGCTGTTGACGCCGTCTTCGTGAAAGCCGTAACCCCAGTACGCGCCGCAAAAATAGGCGCGGTTCGCGCCGCTGATCTCGTCCCGCCGCTTCTGCGCGGCGATTCCGGCGGGCGTGTAGCGCGGATGATGATACAGGTACGTTCCCAACACTTTGTCGGGCGCAATCGCGTCAGGCTGGTTGAGCGTGACGCAGAAATCTTCCGGCGCGTTCAGCGTTTGCAGCATATTCATGTAATAGGTCAGCGTCACGCGGTCGGATTCGCTTTGCGGCAGATGATAATTCCAACTCGCCCAGGCGGCACGGTGTTTCGGCAGCAAGGCGCGATCCGTGTGCAGCGTGGTCACGTTTTCCTGATACGGAATCGCGCCGAGAATCTCGCGTTCGGCGTCGGAAGCGTCGGCAAGCAGCGCGGCGGTTTGGTCGCTGTGCGTGGCGAAAATGACCTGATCGAAGCGTTCCGGCTCGCCATTTCGCGGGACGACTTCAACGGAATCGCGGCGGCGCGTGACTTTGCTGACCGGACAATTGAGGCGAATGCGGTCGCGATAGGCACGGGTCAGCGGTTCGACGTATTGCCGCGAGCCGCCTTGAATGACGAACCATTGCGGCTGACGCACCTTCAAAAAGCCATGATTTTCGAAAAATTGCGCGAAATACCGCGCTGGAAAATCGAGAAATCGCTTCGGGTCGGTTGACCAGATCGCCGCGCCCATCGGAATGATAAAATAGCGGATGAAATAGTCGGAAAAGCCGCGCGTTCGCAGATAGTCGCCTAACGTCGTCCGCTCATCCTCGGTTCGCAGCAGCGCGCTCGCTTCTCGCTTGAAACGCGGAATATCGAGCAGCATCCGATAAAACGGCAGGGAAAACAGGTTGCGGCGCTGAATAAACAGCGCGTTCAGGCTGCGCGGACTGTATTCAAGGCCGGTCTTTGCGCAGGTGACGCCGAAACACATGTCGGAATTCTGCCAGGGCACGTTCAAGCGGCGCATCAAGGCCATGAAATTGGGATAGGTCGCGGCGTTGAACACGATAAAACCCGTGTCCACCGCATACGTCCGGCCTGCGAGCGGCACGTCGATCGTATGCGTATGCCCGCCTATATAGTCGTTGGTCTCGAAGATCGTGAGGTCATGCTCTTGCGCCAATAAATACGCCGTTGTCATGCCGGAAATTCCGGCGCCGATAATCGCGATTTTGCTCATGGATGAATGGATGCCGCCTGTTTCACATCGCGTTTGACGCGATCCGGAACAGGCTGCAAATCCCAGATAATGCCGAGCCAGGATAATATGGCCAGCAGATAATAGGTGATGTCTATTTCCCACCAGAAAAACCCCTGCCGCGCCGACACCGCGTAATGATGATGATTGTTGTGCCACCCTTCCCCTAATGTCACGAACGCTAACAGCAGGTTGTTGCGGCTGGTGTCGGGGGTATCGTAGCGGCGCGAGCCGAAGATATGGCCGAGCGAGTTGATGGTGGCCGTGCCGTGAAAGAGCGCGGTGGTTGACACGAAAAAACCCCAGATGAGCATTTGCGCGGCGTTCGCGCCGGTCTGCGGCGCATATTTCGCCAAAAAACCGCCGAAAAGATAAAGCGCGAGCGCGAGACAGATCGGAACTATGGTGTAAAATCGGTTGAGCCAGCGGAGTTCGGGAAATTTTTTCCAATCGCCGATAAATTGATACGGCGTCGGCGCGTTTTCTCTCTCCAAAATCCAGCCGACGTGACTCTGCCAGAAACCACGCTGCAAAGGGGAATGCACGTCGTCGGGATGATCGGCGACGCGGTGATGATGGCGATGATGCGCCGCCCACCAGAGCGCCCCGCGCTGCACCGACATGCCGCCGATCACCGCGAACACGCACTGCCAGAACCGATTGGTTTTAAACGCTTTATGCGAGAAATAGCGATGAAAGAAGCCGGTAATCGCGAACATCCGCACCACGTATAACGCTGCCGCCGTCGCGACCGCCATCGGACTCCATCCCACCCAAAACACGCCTAAACACATCAGATGCAGCAGCAGAAACGGCGCGTTTCGCAGCCAGTATGAGAGACGGCTTTCGCGTTCGGTCTGCTCATTCAGGGCGGCTTCCGCGTCGAACCAGTGCGCGAACGCCTTCGAAAAACGCCGTGAATTCAAGGAAAGACGCTCCATTGTTTCTCTCCATGTTTTTATCGTTCATCATCAACTCCAACAGTTCGCTCTTTTGTAACTGTTTACGTACCGGCGGACAGACCTGTCCGCCGGTACGTAAACAGCCACGCTTTTTTTCAACATGATGCATAACAATCAGCATGTCAAGAAAAACTATCACGATTCAGCCTTTTCAGGGTTCGACGCTCTGACAGGGCGATCCGTCATAATCGCCTATCGCATGAGAGCATTTGTCGCGGCCATGAAGTTTTTTGACCTTCTTCCTTGACTTTTTGTCCGCTGATAATACGAAGAAACATGATCATGCGCGTGAAAAGATCATGCTCACGCATCGAATACAGCGAAAAATTTTTGTCCCGAACAAAGGAGATTTCAGGAATGGATTATGTCGAATTGCGAGCGAAATATGCCGTAGTGGCGTATCTGAATTCGTTGGAACGTCACGTGCTCAGCGTGGATATCGAAGGGGAGTACAATTTGCATGAGTATGGCGAAAAAGTCTGCCTCGTTCAGATTTACGACGGACAACAGCTTGTCATCATAGACCCGTTGGCGGTCGAACGCGACGGCCTGGCGAAACTCTTCGAGAATCCGCGTCTGTTAAAGGTGATGTACGGCGCGTCCAGCGATCTGTCTGTCCTGAAAAACGGACACGACATCGAGTGTAAATCCGTGCTTGATCTCCAACCCGCCGTGAAATTGTTAGGGCATACCACCCTGAATTTACATGCCGCGCTGCACCTCTTTTTAGGCATCGAATTGGAGCACAAAAAGAAATTCCAGCGGTACAAATGGACGCGACGCCCGTTAGAGGCGGAGGCCATTCAGTACGCGTTACACGATGTCAGGCACTTGTTGGAACTCAAAGATGTGCTCTTGCGGCAAATGGCGGAGCAGGGACTTCTGGAACAATTTTTCCTTGAGAACATGATCCTGCAACATAGGGACTATGCCCGCGCGCCCGGCCAGCGTTTACGCAAGAGCCGTGAATTTCAAAACCTTGCGCCCGCCGAAAAAACACGCTTCGACGGAATTTTCGATATCCGAGAACGGTACGCGCAGCAATTGAACGTCCCGCCGCATCAATTGCTTGGCAATCAAGACGTGTTCGCCATTGCCAGCAATCCCTCGCGCGTCGAACAGATCACGTTTTCCCAAAAATTTCGGCGCGACATCATCGCCAGTTTTTTTCAGGACATCCGCGCGTTTTTGCAGCGCGGTTGACATCCGATCTTGTTCGTATTTCCATTCGTACACATACAACAATTCAGCACGGAGGAACAACCCATGAAGATTACGATTACCTACTGCACGATGTGAAGTTATAAACCGCGAGCCGTCAGTTTGGCGGACGAATTGAAAAAAGCCTTCGGCGTGGATGCCACGTTAATCGCGGGCAGCGGCGGGGCATTCGACGTTGTCGTGGATGGCAGATTGATGTTTTCGAAGGCAGAGCTTGGACGCTTTCCCAATCCCGGCGAAATCGTCGGCTTGTTGAAGTGAATGACGCAGACAGCGGAACGTTGCAACGAGATTCTCTGCGACGTTCCGCTGTGGCGTCCTGACTAATAGCGCGCAAGATCGTCGAACGTCAGCCAGAGCGTCGGATCGTCCGGCAGCATGTCTTGCGGCAGGATCGGATTGGTCAATTCGATCAGCGTTCGCTGTTTGATATTGACCTTTCGAATAATTTCGCCGTATTCGGCCTGAAACAGTTGTTCGAACGAACCATCGGCAATCGTGGCGCGAAAGCCGTCTTCCAGGCGTTTGGCGAGTTGCGGGTTGTCTTTGCTGACATACAAATAGTTGCCAATCGGATAATGCAGCAGCAGCGTCTCTTCGACCCACAGATTCGGCAATTGTTCTTTCCGCGCCTCAAGTTCCGCCCAGGGTTCGTGCAAGCCGCGATGCAGATAGTCGAAACGTTTTCCGGCAAGCATCACAAACAAGGAATCATATTGATTCGACGTGACGACATCTGCGACATTCGCCTGCAAGATCGGCAAATCCGCCCATTGTTCCCCATAACCGGCTCTGAATCGTTTCAACTCCTCCAACGTCTTCACCTGCGCGAAACGCTCCTGATCTTCGCTGCGAATCAGAAGAATCCGCCAGCCTAACAGCCCTTTGCGCATCGGAATGCGAATCGGCAGCAGTTCCGCGTTGGCGCGTTCGCTGATCGGGAATTGGATCACGTCCAATTTCCCGTCCACCACGTCTTTGATCATCCGCTCCGGCCCCATCGGCATGGTATTGGGCTGAAGCTCATACGCGCCCTGCGTGGCGGTGGTATGATCAAGAATCAGCCGGAGCAGTTTGATCATGTACTCGTAGCGCTTGTCTTTTTCGGATTGTCCGGTCGGATGCCGAATGACGGCTGGCGTTGAGACGGCGTCCTGCGCCCGAACAATATCGGCCTGCGCGATCATGATCGCCGTAAGCCAACAAAACAACATGAGAACACGTCTTTTTGTCTTGCGCATAATATTCGCTCCTTTCTGTGATGTTTGCTGGGTGATGGTGCACGCTCAATCGTGTGCGCGTCGGCATCAATACCGCTCGAACCCATCATCCAATTCATCTTTTTTCCACTCGTGTTGCGTATGTCCCGTCGTATCGCGAGGTCGATCGGTTGACTTGGAAGGAGTGCGTTTGGCGGCAGGATGGGGAATGACCGTTTCACGAGTTCCGGCCATCTGCCGTTCAAGCTCATAAAACCGTTGCTGCCAATAGTGTTCATCGGTGGATTCTGATGTGTTCACGCTCTCATGCACGGTAAAAAACGCCATCGTCGTTTGCAAGGCATCCGCCTGGATAGTCAGGTTGTTCGACGTTGCTTCCACTTCTTCCGCCGTCGCCGCATTCTGCTGTGTCACGATATCTAACTGCTGTAACGCCAGATTGACATGTTCCAGACCGCGCGCTTGCTCTTGACCGGCGGCGCTGATTTCCTGCACGAGTTCTGCCGTTTTCTCGCTATTGGGCACGAGGGATTCAAGCACCTTTCCCGCTTGCGCCGATAAGACGACGCACGACTGCACCAACGACCGGATTTCTTCCGCCGCAGCGCGGCTTTGATTGGCTAAATCGCGTACCGATAACGCGACGACATTGAATCCTTTGCCGTATTCCTGGGCTTTGGCGGCTTCGATGGCGGCATTCAACGAGAGCAGATTCGTCTGACTGGCAATGTCTTGAATCACGGAGATGCGCTCGGCAATCACCGCCATGGCCTGAATCATTTTGGCGACCGCGTCCTGCCCGGCATGAACGTCTTTGGCCGATTGAAGCGCAATGGCTTCCGCCGATTTGGTATTCTCTGCCGCCTGGTGAATATTCGCCGCCATTTCCTCCATAGAAGCGGACACTTCTTCAGTCGAGGCAGCTTGCTGGGATGCGCCTTCGGACATCTGCCCGGCGACGGTCTTCATCTCCTGGCTGCGCTGCGCCACATCGCGCGCGGCGGCTTTGACATTCAGCACGACGTCCGTGAGCGTTCCCGTCATCTGCTCGAGTTGCCGCATCATGACTAAAAAGTCGCCTTGATAGTCGAGCCGCAGGGATTCCGTAAAATCGCCTTCGGCCACCCGCGCCAGCGAATGATTGATGTGAGTCATCGGCGCGGCAACCGATTCAAGCATCTGATTGACACCGATCACCAATTCACGCCAATCTCCGGCAAACGCTTCGACATGTCCGCGCACCTCTAATTTCCCATGCTGAACGGCCTGAACCAGGAGACGCATCTCCTGAAGGAACTGCATGATACGGGCTTTCATCTGCTGAAAAGCCGAGGCCAATGCCCCGATTTCGTCCTGCTGTCGGATAAGCGCATCCTGACTGAAATTCCCTTCTGCAATGGCATTTGCGTTATTAAGGAGTCGCGTAAGAGGACGAATGAGCAGCAAGCGTATGCTGACAATCAGTAATCCGAATAACACCGCATCGCAGGCAAATGCAATGATGCCAATCTCCAACATTGTCCGATTTAGCCGCGTTTGCAGGAAGCGGCGCGTAAAAGACACTTCGACAGTCCCAATCTCTTTGCCTTCCTGAACGATTGTCGAAACTGTCGAAGGTGTTTCATTGGAATGGGCTTCGGGCACATCGATCAATTGCCATGACGGATCGCGCATTTTTCCGACGAACATCGTTTGCTTTTGATCCTTGATGATAATCATTTCGATATTTTCATCTAACATTTCTGCTTCTACTGAATGCGCGACCTGCTCGCTATCAAGATCCCACAGCGGGGAACTGACATTGACCGCCAATTGTTCGGCGACGCGGCTGGCAAAAATGGTCAGTTGATTCGTCTCGATACGCGAACGACTGATATACTGATACAAGCCAAATCCGGCAAAAAACAGCGTATTCAGCAGAATGATAATCACGCCGATTTTCACCTGGATACTATGCCCGCGATGCGTAAACAGCGCCCGATTGCTGCCCATAAATTACGTCCTCTTTAGCTATTGTAGATACTGCTGTAGAATTTTATCATATTCGCCGCTCTGTTTCAACGCCTCAAGCGCCTGCTGAAGTTGTTGCGCAAGCTGCGCGTCAGTCGCCTTGCTCAACCCGAAGTGGAAGTCATTTTTTCCTTCTGACGTGATGACAAAGGCTTTTTCGACCTCATCGAGCGTGTGTCCTTCTTGCCGCAGGAGATTCGCCAACACCATGTCATTATTGGGCAGCAAATCAATGCGACGTTCGAACAACTTTTTGATATTCAGCGTATCATTCGAGACTTCTTCAAGATTCGCTTGCGGAACCCCGGCATTAAGAATTTCGGCAATGCTGGAATAGCCGCGAACAACGCCGATTCGATAGGGCGTGACATCCTCAACAGCATTGAGTTGAACTTCTGGGCGGCTTTTCAGACGATAGAGATACAGCGCGCGCGGATAGACCGGCCCGACCCAGTGATACAGCGCCTCACGCTTCTCGTTTCGAGCGAGAAAGGCGAGCGTATTGGGATTTTCTGACAGCATGGTTTCCGCGCGTTTCCAGGGATAGAGCGTAAAGGTCGCGTCAATCTTGAGTTGGTCGAACATGGTTCGCAGCAGATCAAACGCAAAACCGCCAATTTTGCCATCCGGCAGCGTGTAGGTAAATGGCGGATATTCCGTGCCAACCACTTGAATCGTCTCCGCAAATGCCGAACATGCCAGACTACACAGCAAACCGATCATGATAACGATCTTTTTCATAACAGTCTCCTTGTTGTTTCTCAGAGAACCAACGGTTCAACAGTTCTCTGAATGATTAAAAGGTAACTTCTATTTTGGGAAAATCGTTCCCCAAAATCTTCTATGACGAGCGGGGGAAAGGTGTCAAGAAAAATGGCAGGAGCGCAAAAGGAATCCGTTGTCATAAATATGATTATTACATGATAGGCGGCTGTTTTGAGACAACAAGGAGAGGCTCGCCGTTGTATTCGGTTCAAATGGAGAGGGATATCCGCAAAAGCAAATCATTTTTCTGTCATACTCGCTACTCCGTTCATGTTGTTCGCTCCCAGGGGTTGAACCCCCCGGCTCTATTCCGTTGCCGCTTCGCGGCAAGTCTCGCCCTGAAAGGGCGGCGGCGTAGAGACGGGGGTTTCAACCCCTGGGACGATTGACAAAATTCCGCCTTACTTTACATCCACGACCGTCGCGCCGGTTTGCCCGAAAACTCCTCCCAGTTATTCCGCCTATAAAAGCGCCGAAAACCAACCTTTTACAAAATCAGGCACAAACCATTGATAGGCGAAAATAGCAATCGCAATGACGCCGACAATCACAACTAAAATTTGTGTGACTGTATGGTTGATGTGTTTTAGGATTTTTAACAGACTATATGCGACAGAAAACGTGATAAACAGCAGAAGAAGACCTTTCAGCAGGTTTTCCATGATTATCGGGAAATTCGCTGTCAATTGATTGAGCAGCATCGTTAAATTATCTACATGCCTCGTCACAATCAGCAGAAGAGGCAGCAATAGCATCAACAAGACAACCGGAATCCCGATTTTGATAAATAGACGCAAATTGAATTTCAGCCAGCGGCGAACATCTCCACTCGGCGAAATCGCATATTCGAATGACAGTAGATTATATCGAAGCACTTGAACGACGCGCTCTAACGCGGTATCGTCATCAAGCGCCGGAACATCAGGCTTTGACAGCGCTCCGGTAGAAGATACGATTTCTTGTACAGAATTACGCCACGAAATTTTTTTGACCGGCACGATTGCCGTTGTTTGATTTTCAGCGTGTTCACTCATAACATTCCTTTCGTTCGTTACAATTATGAATTTCGTTGACGCGCATCGTTTTTGGTTTTGACCGTCAAAAATACTCCGGCTAACAGCCCAACTCCTGCGGCTAACGCGATGCCTAATAAACCAAATTGCAAATGAGTCTGGGCTTTTTGCGCTTTTTCTTCCATAAGTGTCAACGCTTGTTCCGCCTCTTCAAGTTTTTTCGATAAGTTCTCTTTTTCTTGCAAAAGTGTTGTATTTTCTTTTTTACAAGCAGTCACCTGATCTTTGTAGATGATCGCTTGCTTCGTCAGTTCTTGAATACTCCGCTCTTCGTCTTTACAATCTAAAATCGCATAAGACGTATTGCTTATAAATCCAATAATTCCAAAACTAAGAAGAGCAATGACTATGTATATGCGCATGTTTAACATTCTTCCTCCTTGTTCGTTTATCGTAAATCTCAAGCTGTCAGACACCTCGAAGGTGTCTGACAGCTTTTGCATGTTACTTTACATCCACGACCGCCGCGCCGGTTTGTCCGAAGACTTCCGGCGTGTACATCTCGGAGATGAACGTCGGCGGCAGGTTGAACGTGCCGCTATGCTCCGCGCTGACGAGATAGGCGACGGTGTGCGTCCCTTTCTCGACGTAATCGGCGTAGAAGACGACGCGGTCATCCTTGTATTCGCTGAAGACGAACGACGTGTCGCCTTTGACAAATTCCCGCAGCGATTGATCCGTCGTCTGCAAGCCGAAATTCAGCGCCCGGAAACCCGCCGGAAGCGGATCATCCAACGCCACGAAAAGCCGGTCGCGCGGCGTCGTCACGGTCAATTCGATTTTTACGAGATCGCCTCGATAGAACGTGTCTGTGCCGACGCCCTGCCCTTTCACGACGGTCATTTTTTTCTGAACCGCCATGCCGTAGTCAATCGGTTCGGGCTGTCCTGACGGCAGATAGGTCATGGTCGCCGTGTAATACAACCGCCCGTCGCCTTCTTTGACAAATTCGAGGGCGTTCTGCGGCGTTTTCGCGAAATCGTCCAGCGGTGTTTCGACGCCAACGAGTTTCACAGTCCGGCCTTTGAACGTCTCCGCCAGAATTTCCTGACCGTTCACCAGCACTTTTCCGGTGAAATTCGGCACAGTCCCTTCGAAGGTGTTCAGATAGGTCGAAAGCGCGTAAAAGACGAACAGGTTTTCCTGCGTCGTGCGCCACGCCGCCTGATTTTTGCGCTCAAGCAGCAGCCATTCGATGGCTTTCGGAATGAAGCTTTCGGTTTCCTTCGTCACGCCCTGCGTTTCCATCAACGCTTGCGCCGCCGCCGCTGTGGTGCGGACGTTAGAATGATGAATCCACGCGAGATCGCCGCTGTCGCTTTCGTCGAAATGCGCCGTGCGCGCCTCGACTCGCGCCGCGTTCAGGATTTCTTTGGTCAGCGTTTTGCTGATCAATTTGTCGCCTTTGCCGCGAATCACGGCTTTCAGCAGCAGCGTTTTTCCGAACACCGGCATCCGCTCGCGCACGTTGTAGAGCCGCGTGGCGTAGGACGCCTCGTATTTGTCGTACAGGCTCAACGTGTAGAGGATGAAGGCGTCGGTCGCGTTCCACGCCAATTCGCTGTAGCGGTAGGCGGTAGCGCGTTCGTTCTGGCCTTTCAGCACGTTTTCGAGGTAGGTCACGGCTTTCAGTTCCATGTCCGCGTCAACCGCGTAGCCCTTTTCCTGCGCCATTTTCAGCGCAAAGACGGCATACGCCGAGAGGAACGGCGACGGCGAGCGCGGCGTTTTCCAATAGCCGAATCCGCCGCTTTCATGCTGAAAATCAGCGAATTCGTCGAGCGTGTTCTGCACGACTTTGCGATAATCGTCATCGTCGAACACATGCAACTCGAACCCTTTGATCAGTTCTTCCGCCAGAATAATCGGCAGAATCCGCGAGGTTTTCTGCTCAAGGCAGCCATACGGATAATCGAACAGGAATTCGACGCCGCCCTTGATGTCGGTGAAAATCGTGGAGGCGAGCGAGACCGTCACGTTGCCCCAGCCCGGCGTCGCGTCATCCGGCACGACGACCGTTTCGCGGTGGACGTTTTCGGCGGTGCTGCCGAACAGCGCGGTCGTGAGCGGCAAACGATGCAGCAAGACCGGAATCGTGATTTTCACGCCGTCGGTTTCCTCGCCCATTTTGCCCCTGAACATGAAGGTCGCGTCGCGCTCTTCTTTGGCGGTGTAGCTGAACAAGACTTCCTCTTTGTCCGATTTCGGCAGCGTCGGCTGCTGAACGTCTTCGCTCGTCAATTCCACGCCTTCGACTTCGGCTTGAATCGCGGCTTGTCCGTCCTGCTCCGTGCGATTGTGCGCCATGACGCCTGCTTTGATCGTGTCGCCGATGCGCATGAACGCCGGCAGCGACGAGGTGAGCATCAAGTTTTTGTTCACTTTGAACCGTCTATCGCCCGCGCCGAAATGCGCGTCTTTGGTGTGCGCGGTCGCCATGACTTTGAACGCCGTCAGGTTGTCCGGCAGCATGAATTTCACAGTCGCTTTGCCGTTCGCGTCGGTGCGGACTTCCGGGTTATGATACGCGGTCGGACGGAATTTTTCGCGCATTTCGATCAATTTCATCATTTCCGCCATGTCGAGACCGCCGCCGCCTTGCCGCTCGCCTTTTTCGCTGTAATTGCGCTGTCCGACGATATTGTTGCGGAGTTCGGAGGTCAGCACGCTGAGCGGGCGTTCGCGGTAGAAATAGTCGAACGGATCGGGCGTTTTGTAGCCAATCAGATTCAACACGCCGACATCCACGACCGAGACGACGACTTCGGCTTCCTGCCCTTTACCGTTGACATCGGTCACGTCAAGCTGAATTTCGACCTCGTTGCCGGGGCGATATTCTTCCTTGTCAGTCGCGACGTTGACGGTCAAACGCCGTTCCGATGGATTGACCTGAAATCCGGCGTACCCGATTTTAAAGCCCGGCTTGCCGAGATCGAGGTCATCTTCGATTTTATCATACGCGACGCGGCCTTGAATCAGAATCACGCCGACATAGACGTTCGGAATATGGTTCGACGCAATCGGCACGTCAATCGTGTCGGCGCTGCCGTTGATCGGCTCGACCCAGCGTTCGATCACGCCTTCGCGCTCCACCGTGACCAGCGCGGTCGCGGATTCGTAGGGCGATTTGACCAGAATGTGCGCCGTGTCGCCGGGGCGATACGCTTTGGCGTCCGCCACGATTTCGACGTAATCGTCGTCAGAACGCAGCCACGCCGCATAGCCGTCGCCGACGGCGTAGAAATAATCTTCCGATTTGATCGGATTGCCGCGCCCGTCTTTGCCGTCGGCCACGACTTTGTAATAGCCGACTTTATCAAGATTCAGCGTCAATGTCTGCGCGGCGTCGGCGCTCGTCACCTGAAATTCCTGCGCGACTTCCTCTTTCTGCTCCGATTCCCAGTAGAGCCGCCCGCCGTTTCCGGCTCGCCGTGCCGATTCCCACCAGATGCGCTTGACCTGCACGGTGTAATTCTGTCCCGCGACCGGCGTTTCCTGCGGATTCACGGCAACCGTTTCAAGGACGAAATCGTTGTTGACGCTGGCGAAGAAACTCGCCGGTTTCAGGCCGATATAATATTCGCCGCCATGCACGATGACTTGCTGGCGTCCCGACACCTGCCGCTTGTTCGTGTCGGTGACGGTCGCCTCGATGGTGTAGGCATACGCGCCGACATCCTCGTCTTTCAGCGTGTAGTCGAATTGATATTCGCCCTTATCGTCGAGCGCGGCGGTTTGCTGCGCCACGCTGCCGCCCCAGTTGCGGTCGTAAATATTGAACGAAAAGCCTTTCAACGCAGGGGCTTCCGGCTCGAAAATGTGATAGCTGCGGCTGATGTTCCAATCGAGCGGCACATTGCGCACCGCGCCGCCGAAGAGATACGTCGCCCCGATTTTGCCACTCGCGGCGTCACCCTTGATGTATTCGGTTTGGGGCAAATCAACCTTGACCTCGAATTCCACCGGGCGAAACTCTTCGACTTTGAAATTGCCATACACTGAGCGGTTAAAATACTCTGCGTCCTCTTTCGGCAATTCGATATGCGCGGGCATCGGGAACTTGCATTCGATGCCGTATTCGCCGAGTTTGGCGTTCGACGCGAGCGTCATCGGGAAATGAATCGAGCCGAATTCCGACACCGGCAATTCCTGCTTGAAGACCTCTTTGCCTTCCGGGTCGCGCACGATCACGTCAACCTTCATCGCGTTTGGAATCACGAATTCACCCGCCTGTTTGTCGCGGATAATGCCGACGATGCGCACTTCTTCACCGGGGCGATAAATGCCGCGTTCGGTGAAGAGATAGCCGTCGTTGGTCTGATGTTCGGCGGCCTGCTCGTAGGAAATGCCGAAACGATACGGCCACAGCCCCGTGCCGTCTTTGGAATGGATAATCACCTGATCTTTGCCGGAACGCACTAATGCGAAAACCCAGGGCTGTTCCCATGAACTCGTCGCTTTCAGGCCGAGTTCCTTCCAGCCCGGCGACTCTGCGAAGCCGCTATCGTCGGTTTTTCCCTTCCAGAGGAATTGCTGATTTTCGTCGTAGAGTTCGACCTCCGCGTCCGCGACCGGCGACGAGTCTTTCAAATTCGTCACCCAGAAGAGGTTGTTGAGCGCGGAGAATTTGGCGGAAACGGACAAATTCGTCAGGAAAATCAGCGATTTGTAGTCATGCAACGTACCGTCGCACCAGTTAAAGCCTATTTTCAAGCCGATCATGCCGGTCTCTTCGCCTTCATGCAGGGCTTCTTTCAGATCGAACGGCATCGTCGCGACTTTGTTGTGAATAATGTCGGGGCGATACGTCCGATCAACGTCGGGATCGGTGAGGTCGAATTCGGAATTACCCATCGTTTTCGCGGCTTTCAGGGCGTCTTCAGGCGTCCGGTATGTTTTCATTTGCAGCGGTGCGTCGGTGACGTTCATCACTTTGACCGGGAAGCGCGTTCCGAGATACGCTTCGGAAATCATGCGTCCAGACGGCATTGTCAGATAAGGCGCAAAATCCGAGGTGGTAAATTCGAAACTCTGATCTTCCTTTAGCTCGTTGCCGAAAATATCCTGAAGCCCCGCGGTCACGGTCAAGGTATATTTTGTGGTCGGCTCGAATTTCGGTTGCAGGTAAAATTCGTTGGTTTCATACATCTCTTCCTGCTCGAACGCGGCTTCCGGGACAATTTTCAGATGCTGCATCAGCGCGTCGCCGCTTGCCGAATTGCTCAATGTCAACCGAATGCCTTGTTCAGGATAAAAGGTTGCGCCGCATTCCCAATCTCGCGCCGGAAACAGGCCGTCAACGCGGAAATTGTTGTACGTTTTGAATTTGAGTTCGTAGGGCTGCGTCATGCCGAGATTGCCGCCTTTTCCGGGCAATCCGGCTTTGAGTTTCAGCGTATAGACTGTTTCGATATCTAACGGCTGCTGCGGCAGGATTTTGACCTGTGCCGCGTTGCCGGCTTCCAGCCAGTACACCTGCCCTTGCTCCATATCCTGCTTTTCGATGGCGACGACAGAAATCGGCGCGGACTTTTTGGCGCCGTCCTTGTTCAGCGTGGCGAATTTCGCGACCTCGGCGGGATCAACGGGCTGGTCGAATTGCAGATAAATCGGCGATTGCAAGACGACTTGCTGCTGTTCCTGATACGGGAACGAGTCCTTCACCTGCGGGCGCGGCGTCACGAACGAGAACGTGTAATCTTCGGCGAGCGTTTCGCCGGTGACGGCCTTGACCGGAGCTTTCACGGTCGCGACGTAGCGCATTGAAAACGCTAATGGCGCGTCGGGCGTGAAGCTCAAGGTCGAAGTTCCCATCCAGCGAAACGTGCCGCTGGCGGGCGGATCGAGCGTAATTGGCACTTCTTTCACATTGGCCTCGACGCCGGAAAGCGCGATGACCGGCAGGTTAAAAGTGATGGTAATCGCCTGCGCGTCGTCAAGGGAGTTCAAATCCCCTTGCGGCGTGGCGGAAATGATTTCTAACGGCTGCTCTGCCGCGCCTGCTAATCCGGCGGACAGCATAAACAACAGAAAACAGAGTTTTACAAGATTGATTTTCATAGATGGTTCCTCCTGAACAAGCACAATTTCAACAATGGGAATACGGAGCTAACAAATCGAGTCTATCGGCAGGCGGGAAAGTTTGTCAATGAGAATCTTTGCAAGTTTCGCAGGGTTTCACCCTGCGCTGACATATTGCGCCCTTTCAGGGCTGGGGAATTGCTCCCCATAGCCCTGAAAGGGCGCGATATGTCAGCGCAGGGCAACGTCCTACGAACCAATGATGGCGCGGACAATATCTGGTTTTGTCCCATTGCACATGAATTCGCAGGGTTTCGCTGCGCTGACATATTGTACCCTTTCAGGGCTATTGGATGGCGTCAATCCCACACATACCGTTCATCGTATTCGACGCGGTTTTTTTCAAAGAGTGTGCGAAGTTCGTCCTGATAGGTGGTTTGGCCGTGATGCTCTTTTTGCCGCGCGATATACGTCGTCACCGCGTCAACGTGCGTCGGGCTGACGGAAAACGCGCCGTAGCCGTCCTGCCAATAAAAATTGTGGAGTTCCGCGCTTTTGGTTTTGATCCATTTCGACGAATGCGCCTTGATTTCTTCCAAAAATTTCATCAGCGCGATTTTTTTCGACAACATGCAAAGGAGATGCACATGGTCAATATAGCCGCCGATGGTGAGCGGGTAACATTCCAATGCGTTGCAAATGCCGCCCATGTACGCATGCAATTCCTGTTCGACCGGCGGATGAATCAACGGCTGTCGGTGTTTCGTGCTGAACACGACGTGCACGTAATTTTTCACCAACGATTGCGCCATAATCGTAATCTTCCATTTTCAGCCCCAACGGGGCGAAATATATCAGCACAGGGCAACGCCCTGTGAACAGGTGTATCGCGATACGTCATACGGCGGCGATGGGTACATTCGGTTCGTCGGACGTTATCCCCGCATCGTTTTCGTAGGGCGTTGCCCTACGCTGACGTATAGCGCCCTTTCAGGGCTGGGTGGTCACGACCGCTTTACTGATAATTTTCAGGGCGGTGGTGAGTTTGCTGACATCGCTGTTCAATTGCCCGTCAACGCCCGACGGGCTGGAGTGGCCGATCAATTCGAATGGATACGCGCCCGGCTGGCTCAAATTCACTTTCGCCGCATACACGACCGCAGGCTGGCCGGAGACACCGTTATAATTGGCCGCGCCTTCTTTCGCCTTGTTCGGATAGGCGTCATTCTCATCATAGGATGAATTCAGTTCCATCAACACAACGATGTCGGTCAAATCGGTGACGGCTTTGGTATGCAGCGTCAGACCGGTTTTCGGCGACGCTCCCGTGACGGCATCAGGCAGCGGCGCGTTGCGCGTGGGCGGTTGCTGTCCGGCAGCGGCGCGTTTATGCATCCAATATGGCAGCGATTCCGAGCGGAACGTGAGGTCGTCCTTGCGCGTCCAGGTCTGTTTCGCGAACTTTTCCGTCACATACAACGTGTCTAAATATTTGCCCTGCGTATCCTCGATCCAGATAGCAATTTGCGGTGTGGTCTTAATCTTTTTGACGAGCGCCACTCTGAACGAATTTTCCCAGTATTCCCCGGCGGTTGCCTCAATTGTCAGCGCTTTCCCTGTCGCCGTCGCGAGCGTTGTCAATTCTTCTGCCGCCGCGAATTGCGGCATCATTCCCAATATCAGCCCCATCATGCACAACATCTTTATTTTCATTATTCGATCTCCTTTTTTGAGCTTCCTGTTTAGTATAATTGATTATGCGGATTCCGACCACGAGGCACAATTCGGTTTTCCGTGCTGTCCGGTATCACCTTGAGCCTTTCGGTAGGCGGGAAGGTTTGTCAATGAGAATTTTTGCAAGAAATGTTTTGTCGTGGCGAGCAGGCGTTTACATCTGAAAAATGCCTGACAGATGGGTTCGCTGTTAAAGAATCTGTTATAATCCACGTCGCCAGGCTTTATCAAACGCGATTAAGCCGCCAAACGCCCCATTGACGATAAGAAAGGCGATGATGAAGCATATTAGAAAAATAAGTCGCCATTTCATCTTTTTTACCCAGAAAAGAGAGGTCAGCCAAGGAACCAAAATTTGAAAAATGCCAAGCCCGACAAAACAAACTTCCCATGAGATGGTTATTTGATCTTTCTCGCCCATTCGAGGCAATTCGTTGATTATGCCGACCCCAATAAATGAGCAGAGTATGCTTATGATAATCGCAACTGCAAGAAATTCTATGTAATTCATTTTTATTTCCTGAAGCCCACGGCATTTCTGTCTATGTTATTGGTGTGGCAAATCGTAAAATTCACGCGGAATAAAAAACGCTGTCAGACACTTTGGAAGTGTCTGACAGCTTTGTCCATCTTCTTACGATTCAATCCCCTTATTCCTGCGCGGCATCCTGGTCGTCGAACAAATCAATCGGTTTCCAGCGTAGGCGTTCGTTATTGGATTCGAACGCGGCGTTCACTTCTTCGGCTTCGCGTTCCGTCATGTATTGCCGTGCGCCATGCGGGACAGAATTGCCGTCGTCATTTTCACGATACAATTGATACAGACGAATCCCCTTGAGTTCATCAATCCATTCTTTGATCTCATCAATCAACAGCGTGCGGGTATGATGACGGAGGAGTTCCCGGCGCAGGACGTCGTTGGGCATCACTTGCTGCGAACGTTCCGGGTAGGCGCGAAGCGATTCCAATGCCACTTCTTCGGCGCGACGGGCTTGTTGCGCATAATCCCTCAGGCGCTGTTCCAATTCGTCCATTTTATCCATAACGTTGTCTCCTCTGTGCCGCAAACGAAGATGATGCGCGGAATGACATTTTCGTGACTCACACTATATTATGCAACTCTCCCCAACCCCTTCCTCATTGAAGGAGGGATTGGGGAGGATGTTGTTCGATACCATCGAATAATGCCGTACAAACCACCATGCAAGGATGTAAGAAGGAATGTCAAGTTTTCAATTGCGCAAGAACGCAAGAAATCTGTTGCTGCGGGCGTCCTTCGATTCGCGGCGAGCGCGCCTCGCATGTTCTTTAGCGCGGTTACAGCGCGCCGGTTTTTGTATGACGATATTCGGCAAATTTGCGGCGCATCCCATCGAATTTTTCGGCGGAAAATTGGTAACTGTTCTGAAAATATAATGGCCCTAACGAGGAATGAATGTCTTTGAACAACTTCTTAAGGATTGCCATGCCTTCGATGACGGATTCTTCAATCGGCCAGTATCTGGCTAACGCCTGCCAAAGCGTATCTTTCACAATCTCGAATGCTTCCTCAAGCTCTTGCAGCGCATACCCTTCATTGGCGCGCTGCACGACAAGGTCTTCGAGATAGAGGCTCAAGGCTTCGGATTGTTCGTCGCGCAGCGTCTCCAGAATCACATTGAGAAAACGTTCTTCGCGTTCCTGATGGCGTTCGAAGGGAATTGTCTCGTAATGCGAATGCGTATACGCCTGTAATTGGCGACAAATTCGAAGAATCAATTCCTCGCGATGTTCTTCGATGGTTTTAATCAGATAGAGTTTAGCTGTTGTTGTAGGCATAGTAGGTCTGGATCAGGTGATTGCGCTGGTGCAATTGTTCTTCGATACGCCCCAAAATCCGCTGCGCGTATTGGGCATACTTTTTGGACGCGATTGTCTGTATTTCGTATGTCAAGCCTTCTTCGACCAGGCTGATAAAACGCGCTAACACGACGCTGCTGACCGGGGTCGGATGTTCAGCCCAGCGGATCAGGAAATCCTCCAGGGTTCTGGTGTGTTCATGTTCTGCGGTCGGGTAATTTTTCCCGCCGCGCAGCGGAAACGGGTTCGCGCCCAATTGAAAGCCCTTGGCGGCCATAATCAGCGGTTGATAGTCGTAATCGAAAAATAAACGAGAGAATTGATATTCCACAACGGCGTTCCATTTCGTCTCATCTGTCGCGGTATGATGACGGTTCAGCCTGGAAAAATGCACGTTGCGCGACTCGCGAATGATGTCTTTGCGGTAGATGCGCATTTCCCGCAGCGTCCCGTGTTCGTCATGGCGTAAATCGCCGCCTAACAACAGCAGGCAGAGGAGCAAATCCGGGTCTGAAATGTGTTGAAACGGCCTATTTTGGGGGATTTGCATGCTGATATGCAGGCTGTGGGGGCGAATGGCGAGATAGCGAATCGCTAACTCGATCATCTGGCTGAGAATCCAGGGGTCTTGCGTGGCAGGTTTCGACACATCGCCCAAGAGCTTGTAGCGCCCGAAGGCGAGTTCGAGAAAGCCGCGCGTGCGCGTATGCGTGGTGGTGAGAAAGCCGTGATCGTCCACATGTGCGCCCAATTTCCAGCCGCGACGCATCAGATCGAAATCATAAAAATAATAAAATCCGTCGAATTTCGGATCGTCCCCTTCTTTCGCTCCGATGACGCGCCCGCCGATGTTGGAAAATTCCAATTCCGCGCCCAACGGAATGGCGCCGGTGCGGCGGTTTTCACGAATCCAGTCTGCTATTTCTTTGGCCTGCGCATCCGTGTACAATTCTTTTGCGATAAAAATCGCGGCGACCGCATAATCTACGTAGGAAAACGACGGATCATAGGTGTCGGCGCTCACTTCGAACATCGCTAATTGAAGCTGCCGGTAATTGGACACGAGTAGTTTCAACGCCATCATGGCGGACACCGTATGCCGGTAGTATTCGTCTGCGGTCTTGACGTAGGGGCAGAATTCATGGCGGAAACGTTCTTCCACCTGGTTGAAAATCATGAATTTGACGGCCAATTTGATATACTCGTCGGCGTATTCTGCGGCGTTGGGGGCGTATTTGATCCAATCGAGGGAGGGAATGTCGGCATGTTCCAACTCGTGTTTGATGATAAACACGGGCAGCCCGGCTTCCTGAAAATATTCCCGCATCAGGGAATGCGTTTCTTCCGTCAGCAGTTCTTTGGTCACTTGAAGCGGCAAGCCCTGATGGTCAAAATCTTTGTGCATGTAGGTCGCGGCTTTGGCTTCAAGCAGGTTGCTGACCTGTTTTTCGATGAAGGCTTCGATCCGATCCCGCATCCCCACGCCCTTTTTGAAATAGGGTTTGAGGGCGGCGATAATGCCGGTATAGACATACGCCGGAAACGTCTGCTCGCCGACATGCACAGTGACGACTTCGCGGGCGAACAGCGTGCCTTCGGACTCGTAATCGTCTAATTTTTTCAGAATCTCCGGCGTGATCTGATAGACGACCGCGCCTTCGATTTTCGAGCCGCTCCAGGGCACGGCAATCGGATACCCGCTTTTGGGATGAATGCGGCGATAGTTGTACAGAATCGCATCGTTGACAGGAAGGGTTTCTCCAGTCACTAAACGACGCACATACGGATCGTTCAACGTGCCATAGACAAAGAGCGTATCCAAAACGGGTTGGGCTGGCGGCGTGGCGGACTCTTCAGATGTATTCATCGAGGACATACGCATCAGCAGGCCGTTTCGGGAAGCGCGATCTCGCGACGCGCTCCGAAACAGCCCCTGATCGCTCTGACATTATGCGAATTCCGGGAAATGCAGTCTGAACTGCGCCATCATTTCTTCCGGCGAAATCGCGGTTTCGCGCCCGGATTCATATTGCGCTTCGACCCATTCGAACATCGCGGCCACGCGGGGATCGCGCTTATCCAACACGGCCAATCCGCGCCGATGCAGTTGTTCGTTCACCCAGAACCCGACGCCGGCGATGCCGGAACGGTTCGTGATGTGGACGCCGAGCGGACGTTTCAGGATTTTATCGGTATCGAAAATATTGTAAATCTCCTCATTTTTCATCACGCCGTCGGCATGAATCCCGGCCATCGTCACATTGAAGCGGTCGCCGCAGAACGGATAATTTCCCGGCACGGTATAGCCGATTTCTCGCATATAATTCGCAATATCGGTAATCGCCGACAAATCCATGCCATTCGTGCTGCCGGTCAGCGAGGCGTATTCCACCGCCAACGCTTCGATGGGCGAATTGCCGGTGCGCTCGCCGAGGCTCAGAATCGCGCCGTTCACCGAGGCAATGCCGGACAGCCAGGCGGTCACGGAATTGATATGCACTTTGTGAAAATCGTTATGCCCGTGCCATTCCAAATTTTCGGACGGAATGCCGAATTCGCGCTGGAGGTAAAAGACCATTTTCTGAATGGAACGCGGCAGCGCCACGCCCGGATACGGCAGGCCGTAGCCCATCGTGTCGCACAACCGGATTTTCAGCCGCAGCCCGGCCTGCGACGTGAACGTCAGCAGTTCTTCGGTAAACGGCACGACCGTTCCCCAGAAATCGGCACGGGTCACATCTTCGTAATGGCAGCGGATTGTCTTCAAGCCAAGTTCAGCCGCCGCCTTGACCACGCTCATAAACGAATCCAAGACCTGCCGCCGCGTTTTGCGGAATTTCAAGAAAATATGATAATCGGATATCGAGGTCAACATGCCGGTTTCCTGAATGCCGACCTGCTTCACCAATTCCAAATCCTGCGCGTTCGCCCGAATCCAGGCCGTCGGCTCAGGATACGCATAGCCTTTGTTGCGCACCTCTTCGAGGGCTTCGCGATCCTGCGCGGAATAAATGAAAAACTCGCTCTGCCGGATCACGCCGTTCGGCCCGCTCAGTCGGTGCATCAGATCATAGAGTTTCGAGATTTGCTCCACCGTAAACGGCGTCCGCGCTTGCTGCCCATCGCGAAAGGTGGTATCCGTCATCCAGATTTCCGGCGCGGGCTTCACATCCACAACTTCTCCGTCAAAGATGGTTTTGGGGACTTCGCTATACGGGAACATGTCCCGAAATAAATTCGGCTCTTCTACATCCACAACGGGATGTTTCGCCTGTTTTGCCGCTAATTGCCATGACGCGCCAAGTTCTGCCATGTTGTCCATCCTCCATCTGAAAAATTCACGAGAAAACTTCATGATGATGCGTTCGTTGTTCGAAACATACGGTCGAGAAATGATTTTCTCCTGTCAAATAAAAAAAACCGCGTTCCCATAAAATTTATTTTCAATTCATATTCGGCAAATCCTTGCAAAAGTCAAGAGATCGCCACGAATTTTTATTGACGGATGCGGCGGCGGCGGCGATAACGGCGTATCGTATTTTCTGTATGATGCCAACCTGAAACCTATCCCTGCCAGGGTTTAGAACCCTGGCAGGGCTCGAGAGGACATCTCATGTCAAAAAAATTGTTGATTACCGATTTCGACGGCGTCGTCTGCGACAGCGTCGAAGAGTGTTTATTGGTGACGTATAACGCCTATTATCGCCTGCAAGACGCCTCATTTCAGCGCATTCTCGACCTTCGGACGATTGCGCCGGAGACGCGGCAGACGTTTCGCCGCTTGCGCCCGTTTTTGAAAGGCGCGGAAGATTTCATCCCGATTTTTCTTTCGATTACGCAGCAGATTCCGATTGCCTCGCAACGCGAATTCGATGCGTTTCGCGACGGAATGCGCGACAAATTGGCCGAGTACGTCGCGATGTTTTACGCCGAACGCGATTTTCTGATCCGCAATGAACACACGGTCTGGCTCGGCCTGAATCCGTTGTACGCCGATTTTGCCGCGCTGCTGAGAGCGAGACAGACATTCGAGCGCATCCATATCCTGACCACGAAACGACGGGAGGACGTGCTGGAAATTTTCAGCTATCAGCAGGTCGCGTTTCCGCCGGAGCAGATTTGCTACATCAAAGCTGCCGGAAAATCGGAACGGCTGCTGGAATTGTTGAAGGAATACGATGCGAAGCCGGAAGAGACGATGTACTTCGAAGATCAGGTGGATTTTTTAGTGACTGCGAAACAGCGCGGCGTTCGCGTCTATCTCGCGGATTGGGGCTATGTTTCGGACGAACAGCGCGACGTGGCGCGTCAGCATGACATTCCGATCATCGCGCCGCCGCAGTTCGCCGCCGCGCTCGGCGACGTCGAATAACGCCGATTCGGCACGCGAACGCTTCTTGTCTCTGCGGCGAGATTTACTTCACCTGTTTTATAAACGACTGAAGCTCATAGAGCAGCCATTCCCGTTCGGGCGGCGTCAGATGCGAACCAAGTTTGAGCGTTCGGGTTTCGCCATGCAGGTTGATGCCCGTGACGGCTTTATTATTTTGCGTGTGCCAGACGGTTTGATCGATCGTATGAATCGAGCGGGTCGGCAGGCGGTGCGTATTCTTGAACATCCACCATGAGAATGTGATTTCGACGTTCTCCGGCGTGATGCTGATGGCTGTCGAGCCGAACGCATTGAAAAAATTCGACTTCGCGATGAAAACGCCGATAATCCAGAACGACACGGTAATCAGCAACACGAGGTATTTGCCGCTTTCGAACGCCGCAATTGTTATTATGCTCATGAACGCGAACAAAAACAGCGAAACTCCGACCATCGTAATCACATCGTGATGAAAGCGTCCGGGAATGATGAAATCAATGTGCTGCGCGTCGTGTTCGATTTTTTGAATCGTGCAATTATACGGCAACGGCGGCTCAGAGGTCGGCGGCGCAGGGGTTTGTTGCGCGGCGATCCGCTCGCCAGCCTGCGCAAACGCTTCGAGAGCATCCAGAAGAGTCTTCGGCTTCTTGGGCGGCGGATTCGCTATCGAGGGCTGTGGCTGCGGCACTGATTTTTGTGCGAGCAACGCTTTGATCTCTTGCGGCGAATCGAGACGTTTTTCCGCCGATGGTTCTAACAGGCCGTTTAACAGGAGCGACATCGTCGGCGAGACATTCAGGACGCTGCGGAAGTCTATTTTCAAGTCGGTGATCTCGAATTCGCCGGGATGGCGATGGGACAGCATAAAGAGGAGCGTCGCGCCGAGCGCGTAGTAATCCGAGGCCGGAACCGCCCGCCCGTTGAATTGTTCCAGCGGCATATAGCCGTATGTGCCGATGGTGGTCGAACCGCCTCCATACTCGCTGGTTCGAATCTGATCTTGTACCGCGCCGAAATCCACGAGATACACGTCGAACGGCGACGCGCCCGACGTTTTGGCCGGAGCGCAGATGATATTCTTCGGATTCAGGTCGCGATGAATCACCGGCGGACGCAGGCCGTGCAGATACGCCAAA
Source organism: uncultured Candidatus Moduliflexus sp. (assembly GCA_964602655.1). Classification (GTDB taxonomy): domain Bacteria; phylum Moduliflexota; class Moduliflexia; order Moduliflexales; family Moduliflexaceae; genus Moduliflexus. The sequence continues at coordinate 60,223 of CAZRSF010000016.1, read as the reverse complement.
ATGCCGACAAGCTGGCGAAAAATATCGAAAATTTCTTTTTCCGTGCCGCGCCAGCCCTCTTCGATGACCTGCTTCAGCGTCTTGCCCTCGATATAATCCTGCACAAGGCAAAACTGCGTATCGCGCTCGGTGTCAATCGAAAAATAGTCGCGGTAGGCGGGAAGACGCGGGTGATGCAGTTGTTGGAGAATGTTCGCTTCCCGCTCGAACAATTCCAATATTTTCCAGTCTTTCAGATGCGATAGATGGAGTTGTTTGACCGCGACCGTTTGGAGCGTGTGCAAATCCGTCGCCTTGTGCGTCATCCCCATGCCGCCCTGTCCGAGCATCTCTTCCAGTTGATAGCGTCCCTGAAGAATCTCTGCCATGTTGTCACCTTGCAAAACCCTGCCAGGGTTTAGAATCCTGGCAGGGTTGACGTCCTCCAAACATTCATTTCATTTCCAGATCGCCCTCGAACGCAGCCTGAGGAATCGGCTTGGCGAAGCGGACGATGTAGTCAGTGATCTCGCGGATCAGCCATTCGCTTTCGCCGGGCGTGACGCCGGATGCCACCGGCACGGTTTTCTGGGCGTAATTGATGCCCAGGAGCAGCGTCTGTTTGTGGAAATAGCGGATGACGTCGTATTGGCTGACCGATGCGGTCGGAATATGCCGCGAAAAGCCGATAAATCCGAACCACCGGCGGCTGATTTTGATCCAGTCCGGCGCGAGATGCAACGCGGTGCAGCCAAAGATGCGCGACACCAACAAGACAAGCCATGCGAGACCAAGCCCCCAGAAGACGCTCGACGCGCTGAGCATCGCCGAGGCCGACAACCAGCCTTGTTCTCGCTGTTGATACATGAGATAAAACGACAGGCCGGTCAAGACGCTGGCAATTGCAAGACAAACGAGGCTGGTGAGAATTGTGTCGAAGACTTCAGCAGGTGGCAGCATTTTCGGAATGCGAAAGCGGAGTTGATTGTGACCTTTGAGGCTTTTTTTAATCGGGCTGCCGAGTGGTTTTTCATGCGTCTTTTGCGCCGATTTGCCGTCTCGACCTTCACTTGCAACGTCAGATTTCAGCGGCAGCGGCTGGCTTTGCGCGTCCCAGAGATATTCCTGGATTTCGTGCGACAGCCATTGAATTTCGGCTTTGCTTAGATGGACGCCGATTTCGTGCGTTTCGCCAGCGTGATTGATCCCTAACACCGATTGGCCGCTCGCGCCGCTGCGTTTGCCGAAATACCACGTCAGATCGGACGATTCGACATCAGGCGTGGGAATCCGCCAGAGTTCGCCGCTGTGAAAACCGAGCAGCTCTTCATGCGCGAAGAGCCATTCCGGCGTCAGGTGAAGCACGATATGTTTCAACGCCATGCCGATTTTTTGATTCGGAATGCGAAAACTCAGGCGTCCCGGCGTGTTCGCGATTTTTTCGATCTTCGTGTCATCCGGTTTTTTCGTGTCCGACGGATGCCACCACGATGACGGAATATATTGCGCGAAAATGTCTTTGATCTGCTCCGGCGAGGCGATACGCTTCTTGACCGACGGTTCCAGCAAGCCATTCAACAACTGCGCCAAACCAGGCGAGTTTTTCAAAAATGGCTCGAATTGCGGTTTCATCTCTTCGGTTTGGAATTCCCAGGGATGGCGATGCGTCAGCATAAACAGCAGTGTCGCGCCGAGCGCGTAGTAATCGGAGGCCGGAACCGCCTGCCCGCTGAACTGCTCGAACGGGACGTAGCCATACGTGCCGACCACCGTTGTTCCGGCTAAGACAGTCGTGCGGATGCGATCCTGCACCGCGCCGAAATCCACCAAATAGACGTCGTTCATGGCCGGCGCGACATGCAGATTCGGCGAAATGATGATATTTTTCGGGTTCACGTCACGATGAATGACCGGCGGACGCAGCGAATGCAGATAGACCAGAATATCGAGCAAATCAATGAAAATGTCGAGCATATCGGCTTCCGTGCCGCGCCAGCCCTCCTCGATCAACTGCTTCAGCGTCTTGCCTTCCACGTATTCCTGCACCAATAAAAACTGCGTGCCGCCTGCGGAATCAATCGAACAATATTCCAAATATTTCGGAATGCGCGGATGCGAAAGTTGTTGTAAAATATGGGCTTCCCGCTCGAACATCTCCAGCGTTTTCCATTCCTGCATCCGCGACAGATGCAATTGCTTGATCGCCACCGGGCGCTGCGTTTCGAGGTCGAACGCTTTATACGTCACGCCCATGCTGCCATGCCCTAACGTGTCGTCGATCCGATACCGCTCTCGAACAATGTCTCCCTGTTTCATTTTTTATGGCCGAATCCCCCCGACCCGGCATTTTTCTCTTTTGTAAAAAGCTGTCAGACACCTTCAAGGTGTCTGACAGCTACTCTCTACCGTTTATTGACAACCGATTCCACAATATTCAACAATTTCCGGTCAATCACGTCCCATTGAAAATGCTGTTCGATGTACGCTTTGCCGTTTCTGCCGAGCGCGGCGGCAAGGTCGCGCCGTTCCAGCAGCAGGTCAACGCAGGCTTCGAATTCATCGTAATCGCCGTAATACAGGCCGCCATTGCTGCGCAGGCAGTGGCCTTTCACGACCGCGCCATGCGCCGTCGCCATGACCGGCGTGCCGACGCTCCACGCTTCCAGCATCACAATCGAAAGGCTTTCCATCTGCGACGGCATCAGCAGCGCGTTTGCTGCCGCCATGCCGTTGATTTTATCTTCATCCGACACAAAGCCGAGCATCCGCACATCAGCCCGCTCCGGCAGCGTCATGACCGCTTTGCCCATCAACACCAGACCCAAATCAACGCTATGGGTTGCTTTGTAGCGCGTAAAAAAGTCGAGCATCTGCCCGCAGCCCTTGCCTTCGTCAATCCGTCCGGCATAGACGAGAAAATCGCCGTGAATGCCGAATTTCTCGCGAAATGCAGCAGGCTGCGCGTCCTGCCGCGTCTCGACGCCCGTTCCAAGCACCTCATACGGAATATGCTCGTTGTGAAAGAGCGAATGCGCCAATTCCTTTTCTTCTATGGTTAGATACAAGAACGCCTGCGGAAGATGAAACAACATGCGAAAAATGTCGAAATACACGGGCGGCTCGTTGTGCGTGGTAGAGACGAAAATCGCCTTGTGCGGGACGTATTGCATCCCGAAAAAGCTCGTGGGATAAATGTAGGTGTAAAACAGAAAGGCGTCGTAGTCGTCGGCATGAGCGCGGATGAATTCGAACAGCCCCGGCGCATACGGCCCCTGACGCACCATCCACTCGACTTCATCGAAATAGGTGTGCGGCTGCGTGTAAAGCTGCTGCGAAAATTCGTCGAACTGGCGCGGCTTGCGCTCGCGGTCGGTCGGAAAACGATGAACGCGGACGCCGTTGATTGTCTCCGTTCCGGCGGGATAGTCATTTTTCCATGTCACGTAATCTTTGGCGCAGGTCGTAATGACCTCCACCTCGGCAAAGCGGGCGAGCCGCCCGACCATCGCCATACAATGCGACTCCGATCCGCCGGTAATTTCCGCGCCGTAGCGCTGAATGACGACTGCAAGTTTCATAAAAAACATTTCCTTTTTCGACTATCTTTAACTTGTAATTCCGAGAATCAAGACTGGAATATCAATATTCGAAACGCCGCGATGTTCCAAATCCCAAACAAACTGTTCGAAATACGAAACACCAGTGGACATTTCATCGGCAAAATCTTTAATCGGAACGATTTCTACGCCAGCCTCAATTAACTCCATATTATGAAAAATCGTCATTTTAGCACACACATTATACACCATAAAGGCGTATTTGCCGAATTGGACTTCAACGCCTAAACGATTTTTGATGAAATCCATTTCTCGAAATGCCCCGCGTGAAGAAGCCTCGGGCGTAAAATTCTGGATATAATATTGGGTGGGGTAATCGCAAAAGACTTTTTGCTTATGCCAATCCCGCCCTTCGAATTCTCTTTGAAATGCTTGATTAAGCTCTCCTGGCTTATAAAGAATCTTTCCGGGCATTGTTTTTTCTTTGCTGATTTTATTCTTGTATTTTGCCGCATCGATTCTGGCAAGAACATCTTTGATTTCTTCCAATTCTTGAGAAAAATGCGCCTCAATAACCTCTTTTCCACGATTGAATGAATACACTCCGACAATTCTCATTCGTCATATTTCTCCGGTTCTTCCAATAGTCTGTTTTGATAATTCTGTTCCCATTCTTCAGGAATTTGCGCCACTTTCTCCCTACCTGTCGGCTGATGGACAGGTTTCCCAATCGGTCGGGTTTTTAAAGTGCCATTGAAATATTGCTCGATCCGCGTTTTCGCGATCTTGACATATTCTTCTTCTTTTTCGCTTCCCATTGCGCGGCGATTGTGCATAATTGCCGCAATGAGCGACGTTCCGACTCCGGCATACGGATCGAACACCCAATCGTCTTCATTGGTCAAGGCCAACACGCACCGCTCGACTAATTCGACGGGATATTGGCACGGATGTTCGGTTTTTTCAGGATGATTCGATTTGACATTCGGAATATCCCAGAGCGCAGTTTCCCAATCTTGAAAGAGAATTTCCCAAAAGTCCGATGGGTTTTTGCCTTTCGGATTGCCTGACGGCTTACCGACATTCGGCCCCTTATAATGCCGTTTTCCCGGATATTTCGACGGAACTCTTACGTGATCGAGATTGAATTGATACGTATCGGATTTAGTGAACCAGAGCAGCGTTTCATAGCGGCCTGAAAATCGTTTCGACGCATGCAGCCCATGTCCGAAATGCCAGATAATCCTATTACGAAGGCGAAAACCATGTTGCTTGAAGAGCGGGTAATAATACATATCGAGCGGAAAGACTTCGCCGTCATGGACAAAATTCCCGACTTGCCAGCAGAGACTCCCGTCATCCTGCAAGATGCGATAGAGTTGCGCGATCACTTGCTCTTGCGTGTGAAGATACGCTTCAATCGAAACTTTCGTCTCATAATTTTTACCTAAATTGTATGGCGGCGACGTAATAATCAATTTCACCGTGTGATCGGGAATCTGCCGTATATACTCGTTGACATCGCCATGATACGCGACAATGCGGGCATCGGGACAAAACTGATATTCTATTGCTGCCGGATGATCGAATAATGAACCAAGCATCTTATACGCTTCCTTTTACCATAAGAGTTTTCGACTGATGAGCAATTCCGTCATTTCGGCGTGATGCGTGTTTTTCATCGCAATCGTTCTGGTTTCGAAACCGTATTGCGCCGCCATGTCTCGAATATCCGGCGTATTGTCATACGTCATAACGAAGTTACCTTTGGCCGTGCTCATCATTGCAAACAATTCCTGATGATTGATATTCGAATATGTGTAAAGGCGAGAACCTGCGCGTTTTCCGTGTCCTGCCGTATAAGGCGGGTCAACGAAAAATACGACATCCGAACGATTCGAAAATTGTTGAATGACCTCGAATCCGTCACCCCACACAAACGACATGCGGTCGCGGATGTGATGAATGGCGCGGATGCGTTGCGCAAGCGTATGCGGATACCAACGCGAGGCAATCCCTTTGCCATGCTCGCCGTTTTTAATCATGCCTGCGCCTTTTGCCATGATTCCGCCGCGATTCACGCGGTTCTGAACAATTGTTCGGAATGCCGTTTCAATCAATGACGCATCCTCTTGTCTCAGAATATTTTTGACATTTTCAACAGAAAAAGGAAATTGTTCGATCTTTTCGGCCAACGCTTCTCCATCTCCGCTCTCGATTACTGTCTGCCATACCGCGCCGACTCGCTCGTCCTTTTCAACGATAACGACATGTTCGGCGCGTTGCTCGAAGGCGACCGTCAAGCCGATAATTCCGCCGCCTGCAAACGGCTCGATAAATTCATTCGGTCGAACAGGCAAAGATGACAGCCATGAGCGAATCTCCGGCACAAGCCATGTTTTGCCGCCTGGATAGCGAAACGGGCTTCGCTGAGGCACGGAGGCCACATTGACGATCCGCTGGTGAACGGGAACGGCAAGTTCTGGAAATAAGAGGTCAGAACTCATCGCATTCATCGAGCTTATTCCTCCGAAGGCGGATCAATCAATGTCAGATTTATAGGAGGAGAAGTTTGCTCGCATCCTTCTAATTTCTTCTGAAGGACACGGATGAAATCATGCACATCGCCGACAGACGGCGTTGTAATCGTGTCTAACGCCATTTGAAATTCGGTATAGATAGATTTGACATATTTGAGACGATACGTCGCCGTTGCCGCATGTTCTTCCAGCGTATAAATCATCCAGGCAATATCGGCATCTTCCGGCTTTACGACTGGCAGTTCCGGCAATGTCGCATAGAAGCGGTCTTGGAGCGCGACTGCGATTTTTTTCCGCCAGGATTTCAAAATGCGGCCTTTATAGATTAATTGGGGAACCAATCGTTTTCGGGAGGAGGAAAGATAATCGGGGCGGACTGACTCAGTCCATTCGAAATCATTCATTATTCGATATTGCTGCATATATCGTTCGAATGGTTTACTGACATTCCCGGAAATATAGACGCCTTGAACTTCTAATGCGCCGAAATCAACAATGTTCCCGCGTTCGTCCAGAGAAACCAGCACAAAATCTACGTTTCCAGCAGTGTTGCCTTGCGCGTCATTCAAACGAATTTCGGACAGTGAGGTAAAATTCGGATGGTCTGGAAAAAAGAATTTGGCGGCGTCTTCGATAATCGTCCAATCTTCTCGGAACCGAATCGGACAGGTAATAATCGGCGAATTGTTTTCGAAGACGCTGCACACGCCAAGCGGATGTGTCGCGCTGTTTTTCGTGCATGACGGCACTTTATTATTGAACGGACAGAGCTTATTGTTTCGATAACGTTTTGCCTGCTCTGTCACATTGTTATATGGAAGTCCGAAAATTTCAGCAAGCGGATGACGCGCCATAACGCTCCTTTCTTATCAACGGATTACTCTTTTGATTCCACCGCTATCACATCTCAACCATTAACTCAATATGGCGCGATCCTGTCAAGGCGAACTGCCTCGATCCGCTGCTTGAGGTCTTTATAATACGGATTGCTGGTTTTGTTATCGCGCTGATATTCCTGCGGATAACGTTCGAAAATTTCCTGAAAAAGTTCGCGGATGGTCATACATTCTCCCTGAATACAGCAATGAAAAGGTTCGTTATCGGCGAAGTATTGCTGACGACAATCATAATCGGCGTAAGATTACGTTAAGGTATAAATGAGGACGCCGACATGTCAAGCGAAAAAAGCATCTCGATGCATCCGTGTTGTCATCGAAGGGCGTCAGGTCTGTCGCGCGTTTGATTCCGAATTCCCCTTGACAGATCGAATGTATCTCTTCGATGGGTTTTCTGAAGGGTGAATATCATGATCCATGACATGTACGACATCAAAGATGGTCAGCGCCTCCGCTGCGGCTACACGACTGGCAGTTGCGCCGCCGCCGCCGCCAAAGCCGCCGCCTTCATGCTGCATACGGGCGCGATCCCTGCGTCTGTCGAACTCGATACGCCTGCCGGCGTGACGCTGACCTTGCGGGTCGAACATCCGCGCCTTGACGCGGATCGCGCATCGTGCGCCATTATCAAAGACGCCGGAGACGACCCGGACGTGACGAACGGCATCGAGATTTACGCTGAAGTCAAGCAACGGACGGACGGCGCGATTGTCATTGACGGCGGCGAGGGCATCGGGCGGATTACGCGTAAAGGCTTCTGGGGCGAAGTCGGCGACGCGGCGATCAATCCCGTGCCGCGCCAAATGATTCGCGACGCGGTCGGCCAGATCGCCGAGCATGGTTGGGATGTGCTGATTTTCACGCCGACAGGCCGCGAGATTGCGAAAAAAACCTTTAACCCGAATCTCGGCATCGAAGGCGGCATTTCGATTATCGGCACGACCGGCATCGTGCGCCCCATGTCGGACGATGCGCTCAAGAAAACGATTTGTTTAGAGATCGATCAGATTGCCGAAATCAGTCTCGACGAAATTCTGCTCTGCCTCGGCAATTACGGCGAGCGGATGTCCGTTGCGCTGCCGCGCCGGATGCCGATGGTCAAAATCTCCAATTTTATCGGCGAATCTCTGGCGTATTGCCATCGCAAAGGCTTTCGACAGGTGACGCTGTTCGGGCATATCGGCAAACTCAGCAAGCTCGCCCTCGGCGCGTTCAATACGCATAACCGTGTCTGCGACGCCCGGATCGAGGCGTTCGTCTATTATCTCGCGCTGGACGGAGCGCCGCGTTCGCTGCTGCAACAGATCAACCAGTGCGCGACATCCGAAGAGGCCGCGCAATTACTCCTTGACAACGGCTATCAGCGAATTTTTGCTGACATGCAGCGCGGCTGCGTTATGCGGATTCGGCGCTATGTCAAAGACGAACAATTTGACATTGACGTGATCTTTTACTCGCTGCAACATGGAATACTCGTTGACAATTTTCCCCTCTCCTTGTGAATAGCTGTCAGACACTGAACGATTCGAATGAAAGGAGCGCCGCCATGCAACAAACATATCCTGATTACGCCGATTATGATAGCCCCTGGAAAGACATGCTGGAGAGGTATTTCCCTGAATGTATGGAATTTTTCTTTCCCGATGTGTATCAGGGGATTGACTGGAGCTACGGGTATGATTTTTTAGACAAAGAATTGCAACAAGTCGTGCGAGACGCCGAATTCGGGCGGCGTTTGGTGGATAAGCTCGTGAAGGTCTATGATAAAGAAGCCGGGAAAGAACGCTGGGTGTTGGTGCATATCGAAGTGCAAGGCGTACATGACGAGCCGTTCGCCAAACGCATGTATGTTTACAATTACCGCGTGTTCGACCGCTATGGCGTTGCGGTCTGTTCACTGGCGATTTTGAGCGACGAGCGCGAAGATTGGCGACCGAGCGAATTTGCGTATGAGCTATGGGGATCGAAAGTGCGCCTGGAATTTCCGGTGGTCAAACTCCTTGACTATCAGGGACGCGAGCAGGAATTAGAGTCGCACCCGAACCTCTTCGCGTTGATTGTCCTGGCGTTTTTGAAAAGCAAAGAGACCCGCAAAAACGCGAATAACCGGTTCGAATGGAAATTTCGGTTGTTTCGATTGTTATACGAACGCGGCGTTTCCAGAGAAAATATTCTGGAATTGACACGTTTTTTAGATTGGATCATGACATTGCCGGACGAATTAGCGCAACGTTTCGACGAGGTCGTGAGTGAATACGAGGAGGAACAAAAAATGCGATACGTCACCAGTTTCGAGCGACATGGCATAGAGAAAGGCTTGCAGCAAGGACTTCAACAAGGACTTCAACAGGGCATGCAGCAAGGAATCGAACAAGGCTTGCAACAAGGTTTGCAACAGGGGATGGAACGAGGTTTACAACAGGGCTTGCAACAGGGCTTGCAGCAGGGTTTGCAACAGGGGGCGCTACAGGTGCTTGAACAATTTCGCGACGCTCTGCTCGATGTGCTGACTATTCGTTTCCAGCAGATTCCTCTTGGCCTGCTACGGCAGATCGAACAAATCGACAATGCTTCCGTCTTGAAAACGCTTTCGACTAAGGCGGTGATTGCGCCTTCCCTTGAAGCCTTCGAGCAGGAACTTGCGCAGCTATTGGCGAAATAAAAACGGTGTAACCACAGATTTCACTGATGTTCACAGATGAGAACCCCCCCCCAAAAAAATCTGTGTGAATCTGTGAAATCTGTGGCTGAACCTTTTTTTCGAGTTCTCTTATAATGCTATCGCTGATCGGCATGGGGCCGGGACATCCGAAATTTGTTACGCAAGAGGCGATTGACGCGCTGCGTCGCGCTGATATCGTGTTAGCGTTCGAGCGCGTGGCCGAGACTGCCGAGCATTTCAGAACGCCGATTCTGCGGATTCGGCGTCTTGAGGAAATTTTTACGCATCTTGCGCCGGAACGCGACGTGGCGTTGTTAGTCTCCGGCGATCCCGGTTTTTACAGCATGTTGGAATATCTCAACACGCAGCGCGTCGAGATTCGGCGCGTGATTCCGGGCATTTCCTCGCTGCAATACGTCATGGCAGCGCTGCGCAAAAGTTGGAATGGCGTCGTCTGCTTCAGTTTGCACGGCAGGGACGACGATTTGACCGCGCTACATGTTCGCATGGCAGCGATTCTCACGGATAAAACGAACACGCCGCATGTCATTTCGAAACGCCTGCATCAACTCGGATTGCGAGGCCGCTTCTACGTCGGCTCGCATCTCTCTTATCAAAATGAACGGATTCTCGCGGCGCGAATCGGCGACGATATTGACGACGACGGGTCATTAGCGATTGTGGTGATGGAGCTAGATGAAATGGATTCGTGACGAAGAATTCGAGCGCGGCGACATTCCGATGACGAAATTCGAAGCGCGGGTCGTCTCCATTGCGTTGTCAGGCGTCGGCGCGGGCGATGTCTTCGTTGACATCGGCGCGGGCACCGGCTCGATTGCGGTGCAGGCGGCGTTATGCGGCGCAGAAGTGTACGCCATCGAACGCGAGGCGGCGGGCGTGGAATTGATTCGGAAAAACGCCGAGAAATTCGGCGTCAGCATTCATATATTGCATGGTTCTGCGCCGGAACAACTCGCGGGAATAGAGAAAATGAACGCCTGTTTTATCGGTGGCAGCGGCGGCCAATTGCCGCAGATCGCGGCGGAAGCGCACCGCCGTCTGCTTCCAGGCGGGCGCATCGCCGCCAATTTTATTCGACCGGAAACCATGACGCAGTTCACCGGATTATTGAAAGAATTGGCCTGCATTCATGTCGAAATACGTCTGCTGCAAACGGCTGTCAGCGACTCGTCAGGCATGTTGCGCGGCCAGAATCCTGTCTTTTCAGTCAAAGGGGAAAAAGCATGAAAACGTTGTATGGCGTCGGGGTCGGCCCCGGCGATCCGGAACTCATTACGCTGAAAGCGATTCGCGTGATGCGCGAGGCGGATTGCATCTTTGTGCCGCGTCCGAAAAAGGAATCCGAAGGGATGGCGGAAACAATTGTCGCGGAACATCTGACTGGTAAGCGCGTCGTGTATTTGCATCTGCCTATGGGTCCGGATAATTCGGAACGCTATCGGGATATCGCCGAAATCATCGCGACAACGCTGCAAGACGGCGAATGCGGCGCGTTTATCACCATCGGCGATCCGACGGTGTACAGCACCTTTACGTATGTGATGTTCGCGGCGCAGACGCTCGGTATTCGCGCGCTCATTGTGCCGGGAATTCCTTCATTTACCGCCGCATCCGCCGCGCTTGGCGAGCCGATTGCCATCAAGGACGAAAGCTTTTATCTCGCTGACGGCAGCGTGGACGATGAGATTTTGCGGCGCGTTCAGACGGTCTGCGTGCTGAAACCGAGGAAAGAATTAGCGCAAACGCTCGATAAATTCGAGCAGCGCGGTTTTACGTATGCGTATCTCAAGCGCTGTTCGCTGCCCGAAGAAGAGATCGTGCGCGACCGCGACCGCATCGCGCAAGACCGGGACTACATGACGCTATTGTTTGCCAGGAAGACGGCAACCCTGCAAGGCGTTCGAACTATCGAACAATGAATCGGAAAATTATTATTTCGAAAATCATCATCAGCGCCGGACTTGCGCTTGCTTCGGGCGCATGGGCGACCTATCTCTTCGAGCCGGTCAATCCGGCGGCGCAAGCGCTGCTGTTCCTGATTCCGCTGGCGCTGTTCGGCGCGGGCTTGGCCTACGATCTTGCCCGCAAACGCGCCACGCTGCTGCCGCCGGTGATGACGCGGATCGTCCGCTTCGAACGCCGCTCGTTTCAGGATGTGCTCGACGGTCTTTCGGCGCAGGAACGGAGCGAATTGGGGCGAATGTTCGCGGGCGGGGCTGAAAATCAGCAGGGCGGCATGGCGATTTATCGCAAGCGCGGCGCGCGGTCATGGCTGCCGCTCGCGCGGTTCGTCGGATTGAATTTCGGCATTGCCTTGGCGCTGCTGTTGCTTCATGCTGCGGGCGTCTGGCTTTTTCTTCCGGACAAAGCGCAGATTGACCAGATCGCGCAGCATGTCCAATTGCAGCTTCGCAAAACGCCGCAGGGCGCAATCGAATTCGGCGGCGTCATCAACGAACTCTACACGCCGATTGACACGATTTCCAATGACATGCAAGCCGCCGTAATTGCGCGGGAAGACGTCCGTTTTCTCTCGCATTGGGGCTGGGATTGGCGCGGCAAACTTCGCGCCATGTCGAAAAGCGCGGCCTATATCGCAACCTTCGGGCGCTTCGGCGGCAAACAGGGCGGCAGCACGATCACCGAGCAGCTTGCCAAAAACCTCTTTCTTTCGGCGGATCGCGGCCTGTTCAGCGGTGCGCGGCGCAAATTCAAAGAACGGATATTGGCGTTCGAATTGGAAGCGTATTACGACAAGCCTCGCCTGCTCGAAATGTACCTGAACCGCGTCTATTTCGGCAAAGGCGCGTATGGCATCGAAACGGCGGCGCGGCTCTATTTCAACCGCCAGCCCGACGAACTCCGCGACCTGAATGCCTATGAAGCCGCCATGCTGACGCAATCGCTTCCGCGCCCCAACGCCTACAATTGCGTCGCCAATCCCGACCGCGCCGCCAAAGAGACGCGCAAACTCTTGACAGACATGGGCGAGACGGTGGACGAATCTCGCCTTAGTGCGACGGTCGAGCGCTGCGTTCAGAACGGGCGGCGTCCGCTCAAAACCCCGGAAATCCGTTATTTGCGCGATTGGATTGTCGCGCAGATCGAAGCGGCGGACTACGCTAAACATCTGCAAGGGGATTTTACGGTTGTGACAACGATGAATGCGCGCATCCAACGTTTCGCGCAAGATGCGATGACGGCGGCGTTCGACCGCGTCGAGAAGAACGGCTTGTTTTCGTGGGGAAATGCGCCGCAGGCCGCGTTGGTGATGCTGACGCCCGACGGCGCGGTGCGGGCCATGCTCGGCGGACGCGATTACAACGAAAGCCAGTATCAGCGTGTCACGCAGGCCAAACGCCAGCCCGGCTCGACCTTCAAGCTCTTTGTCTATTTGACCGCCTTAGAACAGGGTTGGACGCTAAACGACACGATCAGCGATCAGCCTGACGCCGACGGCTGGCCGCGCAACGGCACGCACGGCCATTCGCCGACGCCGGTCGCGCTTCGCGATGCCTTCGCCGATTCACGTAATGCCGCCGCCGTCAATTTGCTGCAAAAAGTCGGCGCAGACGCGGTGAAAGCGACCGCGCAACGGCTCGGTATCGCATCCGAATTTCAACCCGATCCCGGCCTCGCGCTTGCGCTCGGCGTCCGGGAAGTCACGCCGCTGCAAATCACCGCCGCCTACACTGTGATCGGCAGTGGCGGATTTGCTGTCAAGCCCTACGGCGTCATCGGCGTCCGCACCAAAGGGGGCGCGATTCGTTACTGGCATCGCGCCGGAAAGCCGCAGCGCATCGTCAAAGACGCTGTGGTCAAAAACGCCAATCGTCTGCTGCAAGCGGTTGTCAGCAATGGCACAGGCCGCGCGGCGCGATTCGACGACTACGACATCGGCGGCAAAACCGGCACGACACAAGGCAATTCCGACGCCTGGTTCATCGGCTGCTCCGCCTATCTTTGCGCTGGCGTCTGGATGGGCTACGACACGCCGCAATCCATGTCGTTCAGCGGCGGCTCGCTCCCAGCGGAAATTTTCCGGGATGCCATGAAGAAAACACACGAAACGCTCGATTTGCCGCCGAAACCATTGCCGTAGAATTCCCATCCTGGAGGCAGGGCTGTTACGTTCTCATGAAAACGTGTCATTGCGAGGAGTGACAACGACGAAGCAATCCCCGGACTCGACGAGATTGCTTCGCTGAAAAGCGCTCGCAATGACAGAACTTGATAGCCCATCCCAGCGGGGAATTCGTCGCCTTCGGCGACATGAGATGAAGGAAAACATCATGAAACGATACACGACCTATCTGACTGAAAATACGCCGTTTGAGATTCGCTTGCCCGAAACGCAGACGGTGATGATGAAATTCAAAATCGGCGAAGGCGGCTTCGGCGAAGTCTGGCGGGCGGTGCATCCGAGCCAGCCGAAAAATTACGCGCTGAAGCAGATCAATATTCCGCAGCTTATCGAAAAAGGACGCATCAATCGCGACGATAAGGCGACGTTGATCGAGCGCATCAAACGCGAAGCGAGCATCAACGTCGCGTCGGAATTCGTCGTCAAATGTCACGGCTGCCGCGAAATCGAGGACAATTTTTTTCTGCTGTTCGATTTCGTGTTCGGCGACAGTTTCGGCGATTGGATTCGTGACCATCACAACGCGCCCTGGCCGGTCAAAAAATCCCTGTTTCTCAACATTCTGCGCGGCGTCGGCGACTTGCACCGCGCCGGAATCATTCACCGCGATTTGAAGCCGTCGAACATCCTGATTAGCTACGAAACGCAGATGCCGAAAATCATTGACTTCGGCCTCGCCAAGCTCGACGACAGCAGCATGACGATGTCCGGCGATTTCTCCGGCTCGAAATTTTACAAAGACCCCAGTCTGATTCGCGAATGGAAAGGGATCAAATCCGGCGACGCATCGTCCGACGTGTACGCGCTCGGCCTGCTGCTGTACGAATTGATTGTCGGCAAAAATCTCTGGGACGCCAACGGCCTGCTGTATGAAGAAATTTTCAACCAGATCGTCGGCAAAGACAACGCGCTCGATCTTGATCGCCAATTCCGATTGGACGCCGCGCCGGAAGAGGTCGCCGCCGTCCGCGAGGTCATTCGGCGCAGCACGCGCTTCGAACGCGCCAATCGGCTGCGTTCCGTTGACGAGATGCTGGCGCTTTTCGCCGCAACGCCGTCGTCAACGTATGTCGAAACGCCGCTTCGACGCGCTACGCCTCTTGAGCCGCCGCCTATCGCTCCGCGTCGAAAAGAAGCCCCGCCGCAAGTTCGCCCGAAAACGATGCCGACCCCGCCAGTCGCGCCGCCCGAACGTCAGTCCGCAAAACGCGGCGGATTCGGCAAAATGGCGTTGTTTCTTGTTCTGATCGCGGCAGGTGTCCTGGCCTATCAATTCAAGGATACGTTCCTGCCTGCGCCGGTCGTCGAACCGGTGGCGGAAGCGACCGCCACGCCTGAACCAACGCCGACGCCAGAACCGACCGCCACGCCGGGCGGCATGAGACCTGCGCTGCCGCCGGAAACGGTGTCGGAGGCGTTGACGCTCGAAATCAGCACGAATCAAGCGGCGTATCGCAATGGCGAGCGCGTTGTCCTGAGCGTGAGGGTAAGCCAGACGTGTTACCTGACGCTGTACGACATCAGCGTCAACGGCGAAGTCGCGCAGATTCTCCCGAATGGCTACACCGAGGCCAATCGCCTGGAAGCGGGAAAAACCTACCGCATCCCCGCGCCGTCGGATTCGTTCGATTTCGAGGTCAGCGGCGAGCCGGGCATGGAACGCTTTCTTGCGATTGCGACGACAGAAGATATGACGCTGTTCAAAGAACAACGCCAGATGAGCGGCAACGACCCGTTTCCCGTGCTATCCCGCTACGAAGACGAATTCGAACGCCGCCTGCATGAACAGCTTGCCCTGATTCCGCCGGAAGGCTGGACGCAAGCCAGCGTCACGTTTCAAGTTCGATAGGATTTGCCTTGACAAACGCTTCGTGTGTCATCAGGATACTTTTCGAACAAGAAAACTCATAACAACCTTAAAGAATAAAAAGGATGATCGTCTTATGCAACATGCGATTGTGACGACTGGCCGCTTCGAACGACCGAATCGAATTATTTTGGATGAATCTCTCTCCGACATTCTGGAGGCTGTCAGAGTGATTATCGAGCCGGTGTCTCTCGCCTCCATTCGGCGCAAAGCCGGCGCGCTCAAAGGTTTGATCGACGTGCTGCCCGGATTCGACGACCCGCTTGATGATTTCGAGGAGTATATGTCATGACTTACCTTCTCGACACTCATGCGTTACTCTGGTACTTGAATGACGATCTGCAATTGTCCGCACATGCGAAAGCTTGTATTGAAAGCGCTGAAAACGACATACTGGTCAGCATCGTGTCGTTGTGGGAAATCGAAATTAAGGCATCGCTCGGAAAACTCCGACTAAGAACATCTATCGAAGAGATTCATGCCGCCATCATTCGGCAAGGGATATACGAACTGCCAATATCCGTCAATCATCTTGTCCGCCTGCATACGCTGCCATTTCATCATCGCGATCCGTTCGACCGACTGCTAATCGTGCAGGCAATAGAAGAAGGTGCGGATATTATCAGTGCGGATCGGAATTTTCCCTTGTATCCTGTTCGAGTACTCTGGGAATAACTGAATGTATGAACATTTCGACTGCGTTACTTCAAGATATTATTGCATTTTTGACGCCGCTGCCGTGTTTTCAGAATGAGAACACTCGGACGGCATTGCTGATTTCCTCCGGGCTGCGCGATCTGTTGCCGCATTTTGAAAGCAACGTCACGCCAGGGGTATTTGTTTCGTTAGTCGCTAATCATCTCGATCAATATGGCGAGGTTGACGGAAAACCAGCGCTGCTCTTGCTGTTGCGTGGTGTGCAAAAAACCGTCGGCGACGACAAACAGGCCATGTTGCAGCAATTCGAAGAACGTTTAAACGCCGAATGGTCGTCGAATCCTTCCGCATTATCTCGACAGGCCAAAGGCCAGAAACGAACAATGAAAACCGGATTGCTCGCACTGGTTTTGGCTCTCATCGTTGTAGGCGTCTTTTTCCGATTTTACTCAGTCATTTTCCCACCGACGCCGCAACCGCCATCGTCGCCGTTGTTCACGGTCGAACATCCCTATTTGCGACCGGAACAATCTGTCGCCATTATCGCCGCGAACGAATCAGCGCGGCGCAAAGACCCGCTTTACGTCAAGTGAGACGACCTGATCTTTCCGAACGCTACCACGCCTGATCCGGATGCGCAAACATTCCGCTGGACGTTCGATCTCAAACAACATATTCAGGCGAATGAGTTGCAAAATGGGCGTCATGCGTTGCAAGTCGGCTTTGCGACTGACGCCTTTTGTCCTGCGCTCAACGTCGCCATCAATACCGAACAGCCTATCGTAGATGTTGCTATTACCTCCGAAGCAGCGGATGCGAAATCCATTACAATCGGCGGGATTGCGGCGAGCAAATTGCAAGACCCAGCAGAAACGCTCAAAATTGATGTCTTTTTCGATTACGGAGATTTTCAGTTGCCTTTCAGTTTGCCGGTCGAACGCAAGTTAGACGATGAAGGCCGCATCTACTTCGAATTCGAAGCGAATGTTCAAGGCTTGCCTGCGATTGCTGCTGACGATCCGAAGTATGCCGCGCCGTTTTTTGCCTTCAAAGTGAGCGATCAGGCTGGCAACGAATTCGGTCACGCGATGAGTTACGCGCAGTTCGTCGCGCCGGGAATGCAACGGATCAAAGCGAATAATATGGCCGATATTCAGGTGCAAAAATTCGCGGATGGTCCCGCAGAGATCGGCAAGATTGCCTTTGTTGTCGCCCCGCCGTCGCCGCTCGCTGAATATCATGGCAAACCCGCCATTCAGCTTTCCGCCGATCTGCACGGCGAGAATTTGACGCAGTTGCGCTGGGT
The DNA here is from genome assembly GCA_964602655.1 of uncultured Candidatus Moduliflexus sp. GTDB lineage: Bacteria > Moduliflexota > Moduliflexia > Moduliflexales > Moduliflexaceae > Moduliflexus. The sequence goes on along the minus strand of CAZRSF010000016.1, from coordinate 42,594 downwards.
CAGCGAATTGAGTCAGGCCGCAGGGCATCCGGTGCCGACGTTAGTGTTTCGCGATGACCGACATCTTGCAGTCGTGGTTGACAGTGACCAATATTTTGATAAAAATCCTCCTTTGGATCGGGATGTACATTACAAAGTTCGGCAATTCGATCAAGATGGACAGCCGTATGACAGCAATATTGCGACTATCCTGGCAAGAGAAACGCCAACGCCGCCAGCAGCCATTGTATCTGCTGCGACGCCAATAATTTCGCCGACACCGACAAATACGCCAGCGCCAGAACCAACCGCAGCGAATACGCCCAAACCAACGACTGCTCTTTTGACAGTACGTTCAAATGTCCGTGATGATAGCGTATTCATTGACGGCGAAGAACGTGGCGCGACGCCATTGAATGTCGAATTACCCATTGGCAGGCATACGATTCGAGTAGAAAAGATGGGCTACGTCTCATTTGAACAAGCGCTTGATCTGCAAGCCGCTTACACACTCAGGGCGACGTTAGAAACGAAACAGACGCCATCCCTAACAGACACCCCAACGCCTGAGCCGACCCCAACCATGAAGCAGACTCCTGTTCCGAGAACTACACATGGTAAAAGTCAACCGTTGTCACGCCACCTAACGCCGGCTCCTGTTCCGACAGCCACACAGACCAAACAGCCTGAGCCACCACCGATACCTCCCTCCTCGGAAGGGTTGGAGGTGAGTTCGTCCTGCTGGGAGAACGAAACGCCGGACACGATCTGCAAAGAAGAAACAACCGGTATGGAGTTCGTCTATGTGCCGGGTGGCTGTTTTCAGATGGGCTGTGGAAGATTCGATACGGAATGTTACGACGACGAAAAACCGCGGCACAAAATCTGCCTTGATGGTTTTTGGATGGGCAGATATGAGGTGACGCAGACTCAGTGGAAAAAGATCATGGAGAATAGTCCGTCGTCTTTTAAAGGGGCGGACCATCCGGTGGAAGGGGTGTCATGGAACGACGCGCAGGCATTTTTACAGAAATTGAATACCCCTCGCCCATTTCCACTACCAAGTAGGGGATTTCGGTTGCCGACCGAGGCGGAATGGGAATACGCCTGCCGTGCGGGAACGCAGACTGTCTATTCATTCGGTGATAACCAAAATCAATTAGGAACGTATGCGTGGTACTCTGAAAATTCTGGAGGCGAAACACATTCGGTCGGGCAGAAACAACAGAACGCTTTCGGTCTGTACGACATGCATGGCAATGTATACGAATGGGTGGCGGATACATGGCATGATAATTATAATGGCACACCAGTAGATGGAAAGGTGTGGGGTAATTTAGGCGATGTGAAGGAGAAGTTAATACGTGGCGGGGCGTGGAGCAATCTACCAAGTAATACACGCTGCTCGGTCCGCGATGGGAACGCCCCTGATGATTTTAGTAGCAACATCGGATTTCGGGTAGCCGTTTCGAGGACTCAATAACCCTTGACACTCTTCCCTGTTCCCTGTATTTTTTTTGCTTTACCCTTGCTTGCCCGCGAAGCGGACGGAAATTTTTTTAAGGAAAGAGAGGAATGAACAACACATCACAAGCACTGCCAGCGCAAGCCACCGCCCGCCATTTCTCTGCGGCGACGGCATCCCGCCCCCGGAGATCAATCGCGGTTCTTTCGCTCTCAGACCGACCATTTATGGCTGGGTTGCTCGCTGACTCACTCCGCTTCGACCTGTCGAACAAGCAGTTGTTGGTCGGAATCAGGCGAGAGAGGCAGCAGTCGAATGACGGTGATTTCATTCTGCGTCCCTAAACGCATCGGCGGCCCCCATGTGCCTGCGCCGGACGAAACATAGATGGCTTGTTGTCCCGATGTATAGAGTCCGCGAAAAATCGGATAGCGGATTTTCACCAAGAAGTTGAAGGGGACGATCTGCCCGGCGTGGGTATGTCCGGCAAGCTGCAAGTCAATCGGATGCCCGTCCATCTGCTCGAACGGAAGGGGCGCATGAGAAAGCAGCAGCGTGAAATAATCGCCGCGCGGGTCAAGGCCGGTCAAAATCGGACGGGCGTCGTTATGCGGTTCGGGCTGCCGCTCGATATAGTCTAATCCGATAATTTCAAGCGTATTCCGAAACACAAGCGTTTCATTTTTGAGAATCCGAATCGGCGTCGCGCTGAAAATGCGCGTGACCTCCTCCTCGCGTAAAAACTGATCGTGATTGCCCCACACAAAAAACGCGGGCGCATTCAGCTTGTTAAAGCCATGCAAGATGTCGGCGGACGTGCCGATGTCCACGAGATCGCCGGTGATGGCGACCATATCCGGCCGCAAAGCGTTCGTCTGCGCCACAATTCGTTCCACAAACCCCGTGCCGTTGAGCGCCCCCAAATGCAAATCCGTCAACTGCACAATCGTCAGCGGCGCGCGGAGTTTCGGTGACGACAATTCCAGCGTCTTCACTGTGATGTGCCGGGCGTTATAGAGGCTATACCCCACCAGCGCGAACGTCGCGCCGACCACCAGAACTTGCGATACTCTGACCGGAATCGGAACGATAACGCGCGCGACCGATTGGATCGCCGCATAGACCGCCAACACGGCAAAGGTAATCCAGAGCGCCCCGATATAGATGACTGTGGCAATCCACCAGAGCCGCATGGCGCTATTCCAGACCACCCGCGACAGAAAGAGGATCGTCAAAAAATTTGCGGTCGCCAGGAAAATCAGTGGAAACGCTTTCCAGGTATAGTGAAACTCGAAAATCCGGCTGAGGCGATGAAGCACAAGATAATGGACGCCGAACGAGACGCTGAACAGCGTCGTTAAAAAGATCGCAAAAAATGGCACGTTTTCCTCCGCGTGGTTATTTTGGCATTGACGCCGAATTCAGGAGTACAGAAGCGCAGCTTTTGCGGTCAAAGCTGCGCTTTGAGACTCCTTACGTAGGCCGATCTGACAGGCGACCGCGAAATCCCCTCCTGGGAGGGGGAAGGGGTGGGTTGGTCTCGAACGCCTGCTGCTGGTCAGACCCACCCCCAACCCCTCCCAGGAGGGGATTTCGCGGTCATCGTTCCGAACTTGGCGCGTAAGGTCAGATCAATAATACCGTATTTATGCCGCTTGCATACACCACTGCAAATACTGGCATTCCCGACAAATAGTCCTGTTGTCGGCGCAAGGAACGCTCTGCTGCGCTAACTGACGCAGGATGGCGGTCAAATCTGACTCGAAGGCTGCCAGCGTGGGCATTGAAAAATCAAATGTTTCATATCGGACGTTCGGATGCGTAAAAAACAGGATGCCGCGTATCTGCTCGACCTTCAATAAGCGCGATACGGCGAGCGCGTACATCGTCATCTGCCGTTCGTAGCCATGCCGCCGAATTTCCGCCGGGACGTCCGCCGCCTCGACCTGATTGGTTTTATAATCGAGAATCGTGTAGACGCCATCCGCCGGGTCGCGAAACAGGACATCCAAAATGCCGGAGACATCGGCCTGCTGCAAACGCAGCAGAAACGGATGTTCGCGCCAGACCTGCGACGAACGCGCCAACAGTTCTTTCAGGCCGCTCGCGGCGTAATGCTCTCCGGCGCGGACAATCGCCGCGTCGAGGTGGCTGCGTTCTTCGGAATGCGACGAAATTTGAAACTCCTGCATCGTGTCGCTGATGAGGCGGGCGCGTTCGGCGTCTGTCAGCAAATCATCAAACGCGCGCTGTTCGAATAACTGGTGAATAATCGTGCCGCGCAACGCTCCGAAATGGTCGCCATTCGCGTGATTGTCCGCGCTGAATTCGCCTGTCGGCGCGGTATGTAAAACATCGTCGAGCCGCAGGATGTCGCGATAATAGTAACGGCGCGGGCATTCGAACAGCAGATGCAGCGTGGACGGACTGAGGTGGAAACGCTCGTTTTCCGCGCCGGTCGCCGGTTGCAGATTATGCTGAAGCAGCCGGAAAAGTTCGTCGTCAATCTCAATTTCCCCTCCAGGGAGGGGTTGAGGTGGGTTCGTCGTGTTGAGATTCTGCCAGCCCTCAGCAACCCACCCCTTGCCCCTCCCAGGAGGGGAACTGAGCGCCGTTATCCGAATGCGTCGCGCTGTCAGCAACGGAATCGTCAGGCCGTTGATTTCGAGGGCGACGCGCTCCTGCTCGAGCGCGTCGGCGAGCGGAAGATGCTGCGTCAGCCAGCCGAGCCAGGAATTCGGCTTGACGCTTTTCTTGATCGATCCGGACAAAATCAACGCATCGCGGGCGCGGGTGCAGGCGACGTAAAAGAGGCGTTTCATCTCGGCATCGGTTTTTTCCTGATTCAACCGTTTCAAATATTCCCGCAAAAAGGTCGGCGCGGTGTTGTAGTTATCTTGCGCGTCCAAACCGGACACGCCCGCCGCCACGTCCGGCGGCTGCGTGGCGCTCGGCGCGGAAATCGCGTCAAGATAGACCGATTCGCCGTAACTGTAATTGAACACGCGATCTAATTCCGGCACGAAGACAATCGGGAATTCCAGCCCTTTGGCGGCGTGAATCGTCATGACCTGCACGACGTTCATCCCTTCCGCGAAAATTTGCGCTTCGCCTTCGCGTTCGGCGGCGGTTTCGAGTTCATCGAGATACGCGACGAAATCGCTGAGCGTTCGGAAGCCCTGAGTTTCGAATTTGCGAGCGATCTCCACGAATTTTTCGATGTTCGTGATCTGCTGTTCCGCCGCCGAATCTCCGGCGAGAATGCCGTATAAGCCGGTATCGTCGAGGACTCGGCGCAGCAGATGCGTGGCGGGAATCCGTTCCGCCACCGTTTGCCACGAACTGAGCAGGTTGTACGCATGAGCGATCATGTCGGGATCAAGTTCGCCTGGAATCAGGCTGACATTCGCGGCGTGAAACCGGAGTTTTTCCCAGAGCGTCCAGCGCGTATTTGCCTCGTTTCCAGCAGTCTTCACGCCCCCGGCGAGATAGACGAGTTGGTCGTCCGACAGGCTGAGCAGCGGCGACCGCAACACGCCCGCTAATGCAATATCCTGACGTTGATCCGACAACGCCCGCAGCAGATTCGAGAGGTCGTAAATTTCCTGCTGCTCGAAAAAGCCGATGCCGCCGGTCACGAGAAACGGGATGCCATGCCGCCGCAGCGCCTCTTCGAACGCTTTCAGGCGGGTGCGGGTGCGCAGCAGAATCGCGATGTCTTTCCATTGCGCCGGGCGCGTTTTCGGCTTCTCCGACGCGGTTTCTTCGGCGCCCTGGTTCGTCGCAATCATCAGTTCGCGGATGCGACGGGCGATCAACTCCGGCTCGCTCAGTTCCGGCGTTGCGCCGCCGATTTCAGCGTCGTCGTTGTCGTCTTCCGCCTCGTCGAACGCGAGTATCAGTTCCACCGGTTTGGCCGGAATATCGAGCGGAATCCCTTTTTCGCGGCGCGGCACAAGCTCCTGATGCGGCACGTCATACGGGCGTTCCGGGTCGAATGTCGGCAGAAACAGGCGCGAAAAGAGGTAATTGCAGAACGTGATCACCGCGTCGCCGGAGCGGAAATTTTCCGCCATGCTCAATTCGCCCGTTTTATCGCCATCACTGACGACCGGCGCGTCGCCTAAATCGGGAATCGCCATGTCAACCGCGTCAAGCTGATGCGCGGCGTTGACGAGCTTCAATTCGTTGCGCACTTCGGCAAAGACCGAAACTTCCGCGCCGCGAAACATATAAATGGATTGCTTTTCGTCGCCGACGATGCAAAATTTGTCTTTCGCCAGGCCGTGTTTGGTCAGGCCGAGCCGCCGGATAATCTCCCATTGCAGTTGGTTCGTGTCCTGAAATTCGTCCACCATGACGTAATCATAACGGCTGCTCAACAACTGCTGTAAATCAGGCTGGCGCAGTAGGCGCAACGCCCGTTCCTGCAAATCCTCGAAATCGAGACGGCGGCGGGCGGCTTTTTCATCGCAATAACGGCGATACGCGGCGAGAAACAGCGTCGCAAGCGCCTGTTGCGCCTGAAAGCCGCTCAATTCGACTGCGTTGCGAATTGTCGTTTCCGGGAGCGTGTTGTCATAAACGAATTTCAGCGTGTCGAAACAGACTTTCAGACGTTTATCGCGGTCTTCCGCTTTCCAGGCTGCGCTCACGCCGATCATGGATGTCTGTTTTCTCAGCATGGCAAGCGCGTCAAGCTGCTTCGACAAGTCGATCTGCTGGCGGAATTCGGCGTCGAGTTCCAAAATTGTCTGGCAGCGTCCGGTCAATTTGCCGCTATCGCCGGTCGGCATAATCGCCCGAATTTCGGCGATAGCATCGCTCCAGCGCGAATCGGCGGCGATGCGCTGAATGCCGCGCTGCTGCTGGCGGGCGCAGAGGTCGCGAAGCTGATGCAGATACGCCGGAAATTCGATTTGCGTGATGCGTTCCGCCCAGGGCAGGGCTTTTTCGCGGACGCCGATCAACTGCTGAATGATATTGCGCAGCGCGACCGGTTGCCAGAATTGCGCTAACAAGCGCAGAGAGCGGTCATTCTTTTCGGCTTCCTGACGCAACAGATCGTCAATCAGGCGTCTCAGTAGAATCGTTTGCGCGGCGTCGTCCAAGACCTCGAAATTCGGGTCAACGCCCGCTTCGATGGGGAATTCCCGCAGCAATTTCTGGCAAAAGCCGTGAATCGTCGAAATATTGGCAAGCGGCAGATGTTCCAGCACCTCATCCCAGAGATGCGCGCTGCCGAGGTCGGACGCGGCGCGTTGCAACACCTGTTCGCGGATGCGGCCTAACATTTCGCCCGCCGCTTTTTCAGTAAAGGTAATGGCGACGATGCGGCGCACGTTATGCTCGTTCTGTTCCAGACACCAAAGGTAGCGCCGCACAAGTACGCTGGTTTTGCCGGAGCCAGCCCCGGCGGTCACGGCGATGTTCCGCGAAATGTCGCAGGCTAATTTTTGAGAATTGGTAAAGTTCATGTGTTTGACTGGCGCGATGCGCAAGCGTTGTTATTTACGATATGGGACAAACACATCTTGGAGCATCGGGAAATGTTTTTTGTTCAGCGTCACAAGACGCGCATTCATGGTTTCGGCAGTTGCCGCGATCAAGCCATCAGCAAGCCCGACATTATGGCTATTTTTATAATTTCGACGGAATATCCCGCCGTTCGCTGCAATTTCGCGATCAATCGGAACGATCTCGAATGCGGAGAGAAATTGTTCTAATTTCACACGCTCCTCGCCTTCTCGAACCCCGGCATATAATTCTGCAACTGTCATGACGGACATCACCAATTCCTCGGCGCTTTGTTCAAGAAATTCTACCGCAGCCGGATAGCCTCGCAAATAGTCAATTATCACATCCGTATCAATCAGCAGTCGTTTCGCCATATCACCCGCGTTCCTCTTCTTGTTCTGCGTGTTCAAATATTCTGGCGTCGAATTCCTGGCGTAATGTCGTCAACGAAGGGATATCGCCGCGATCTTTCCAGATACCACACGCTTGCCGCAACAAGAGGCGGCGGTCGTTGCGCGTCGGCTGCTGCAACAGCGTCCGAATGGCCTCATGCAAGAGATCGTTCATATTTTTTCCTGTTGACTGCGCCAACATCGTTAACGATGCCTGTTCGGTCTCGCTTAATGTCAATTGCATGGTCATCATGCGTTTACCTCCGTTCATTTAAGAAAGCGCGGCATTCGCGGCCTGCTGCCGGTACGAATGACGCGGCATGATCAAAATATGATAGCCATAATCCAGGAGCATGTCCGTCGTTTTATCACAGGCGAATTCCGTCATCGCGATTTCCCGATCTTCATCTTTCGGCGCAGTGACATTCACCCATAAATCGCTGGGGTCTTCCGGGCTTTCCGTGACGCCAAGCAGTTCGACTTCGGGAAATTTTGCTTTCACGGTCTGAAAAAATGTGTCAATCAATTCTTTCTGTTTGAAATTCATCATCGAGTCACCGCTTGTCGCAGGCATTACAACATTCGCACTCAAAGCGAAACTGCGTCGCCGTCAAATTTTCTCGTATCTTTTTCAAAAATGCTGGAATCAATAGGCTATACTTTTATACTAAATTACGAGTATAATGCTTTTCAAGTTCTTTATAAACCGCTTTTGAATAATAATCTCTTGATCCTCCTTTTTTAGTTTTCGGATTTAAGTAACGAATATAATGAAAGTCTGGATTATCTTTAAGAGAAGCCATAATATGAGCAAATTGATTATTCCGTTTAAAATCAAAAAACGATGTCTTACAATTTTCGACAACATCATGGTAAGTTTCGGTGTAAAGATCATCAAGTAAACTTGTTTCCTCGATTTTTATCTTTTTAGCATTAGGATCATCAGATATAGTTACATCGCTAAGGAAATTATATATTTTTATTAGATTATTCTGAGGATTGCTATTATTAATTCCTGCTATCAAATCAGCATTTTTTATTCTATTCTCGTTAATTATATTCATTTTAAAATCTACCAAAATAGAATCTTCGATGCCCAGTTGTAGAAGTCTTTTCGATGTATCTATAATACTTTCGATAAACGATTTTATTTCGACTGAAGAATTTTGAATATTTGATTTGATTGATAAAAAATCAATAGGAGAATATGGCCTATAAAATCCTATAGGCAAAAGAATTAAACCTGTTTCTTTTATCAAATCAATTCCAAAAGATTCTTTAATAAACGCTACGTAAAATTCTACATTAGGTTTGAGCAATGAATAAATTACAATATCAAGATTGTCTGAATAAAAATGAGCAATACTATTACGATAAGCGTATAGCTTTTCAATACTTTCTTTTGCAATAATAAATCTATTTCCAAGTTCACTCGCTATACAGCCTAAACACTCCTCAAAAGGTTTAGTTTTTCCGTCATCGAAAAATAGCTTAACATGTTTTAGATTTTTATTAATATACGCTTTAAATATAAGTTCCCAAGCATTAATTACCAATAGAGTACAAACTTCATATCTATAAGTGAAAAGAGGTTTATTATGAACTTCTATCGCAGCAATCATAGCTGCCTTTGAATTCTGAACAAGATTTTTGGTTAAGTCAGGTTTTATATCAGTCATAATTTTATAATTGGTTACTCTTCTTAAGTCTCATACAAATTGGGCACCAATTGCCTTTATTTTTTATACTATCAGGTCTGGCTTCCCACTGATGACCTTGTGCACATTCCCATTTTAACTTAATTCTATTATTAGTGTAGGCATTTGACAAACATTTTCCTCCACGTTTATTGGCAATATTTCGCATTTCCTCAATCGTTCCCTTCGCTAAACCAGCACAATACGGACACCAATGTCCTTGTTTTATATCATGGGGTCGCGCCTCCCACCGATGTCCTTGAGTGCATTCCCATGCGAGCTTTGTATCTTTTCCCATATAGGTAACGGATAAGCATTTTCCGCCTTTATTTTCCGCTATTTTTTGCATTTGTTCAATCGTACCTTTGGCACTACCACCACAAAATGGGCACCAAACACCACTTCTGATCCCATGTGGCGTAGCTTTCCATTGATGACCATAAGCGCACTCCCATAATAGTTTTGTTCTATTATTGGCGTATGTATTTGATAGGCACTTTCCTTTTCGTTCTTCCGCCATTCTTTGCATGTCTTCAATTTTTAGTTTAGCCAAACCACTACAATATGGACACCAACCACCACTTTTAATCCCATGTGGAGTAGCTTTCCATTGATGACCTTTGATACATTCCCATAAGAGTTTCGTATTATTGTTTATATAAACGTCTGAGAGGCAGTTTCCTCGGTGTTTTTTCGCAACTTTTTGTAACTCATTTAGCATCTCTCTTGCGCCAGATGTTGCATAGGCTTTTTTTAAATCTACTTGTTGGGTATCAAAATTAGCGGGTAGAGGGATTCCATATTGAAGGCATTGACTTTTAATGAATGCCCTAACATCTTCTATGCATAGTCGAGAAGGAACTTCTGGAATCTCAATTAAGGTGATCTTTCGCTGTGTACATAGCGTTTTTTTGATTTGATCTGCTTTTTGCCTTTCTTTAAGTGCTTCTTCAGTTTTTATAAATTGATTCTTCGTTGAATAATGCTGTTCTCCATGATGTTCGAACGCAAACCCAAGTGATTCACAATACCCATCAAGTTCCATTCGATTTCCTTTATGGTTTTTTAACCATTTTGGGTAACTCTTGGAAAATTTTTTTCCAAATAACTGCTCAAAGAATTCCCGACAAATTCTTTCTCCCAATCCAGATGAACATTTAGGACACCAGCAACCCCTTAAAATGACATTTGCGGTCGTTTTCCATATATGACCTTCACCACATTGCCACAATAATCTTGTTTTACCGTTTTTATACACATTTGACAGGCACTTTCCCCCTCGTTCTTTTGCTATTCTCCGAATCTCCTCGATTGTTTTCTTGGCAACTTGTGCGCAGTGAGGACACCAATACCCCTGTTTTATACCAACAGGAGTTGTTTTCCATTGATGTCCATTCTCACATTCCCATAACAGTTTTGTCTGGTTATTTATATACGAATCTGAAAGACATTTTCCACCTCGATTCGCTGCAATTTCCCACATATTTTCAATTGTATCTTTCACATTGCCTGCACAATATGGACACCAATAACCTTGTTTTATATTGGCTGGCGTACTTTCCCATTGATGACCATCTGCACATTGCCATAATAACTTTGCGTTAGCGTTTATATACGTATTCGATAAACATTTCCCTCCATATTCTTCGGCAACCTTTTGAATTTCTTTAATCCCAAGTTTTTGAGACTCTGCGCGTCGTTTATATGCACAGATTGGACACCAACTCCCTTTATTTTTAACGTCACCTGCTTTAGCTTCCCACTGATAACTGCATTTTCCACATTCCCATCTAAGCTGTATCCTATTATTTATATAAATATCTGACAAACATCTCCCATCACGTTCTTTCGCAATTTTTTGCATGTCTTCGATTGTTAATTTTCTGCTCATGATCTTTGGGGGTTACAATTTATTGATGCCTAAAAAAAGAAGTAATCTCAACACTCATTCAAAAACTCCTGAAGCGTCTTGCCGACGGTCTTCCCGCTTTCAATATCTCGGATTTCTTGAAACGCTTCCGTCAAGCCCTGTTTCAGGGTGGCGTATTGCTTGAAATAGGCATATTCTTTTAGCACCGCCGTTTTCAGGCCGTGTTCGTCAGTGATGTATTGCCAATGAAAATCGATCATAGAATGTACATCCTCTTTAATCATGTCAATTCTGTTAATATCAACACGCTTTTTATAACATAAAATACGCCAGAATTCCGGCGATCAGCAGAGCCGGGAGCATATTGAGGATTTTGATCGTTTTGATCTCTAAAATCGTGATGCCAAGCCCGATCAGGAGCAGGCCGCCGACAGCGGAGATTTCGCCGATGACTGCCGCTGGCAGGTTGTGCAGCGCTCCGGCAAATAAGAGCGTCAAGCCGCCCTGATAAATCAGCAGCGGCAGCGCCGAGCAGAGCACGCCGACGCCGAAGGTCGTGGATAAGGCGATGGCGGAAAAGCCGTCCAGCACGGACTTGGCGAGGAAGAGTTTCGGCGGCTGTCCCATGCCCTCTTCGATTGCGCCCATAATCGTCATCGAACCCATGCAGAAGAGGAGGAACGCGGTGATCAATCCTTCTGAAAAGCGTTCGTTATCGGAACGGACTGTTGTCTTCAAAAAGCCGCTGAAACGTTCGAGATGTTTGGCGAGATCGATCCCTTCTCCGAGGATCGCGCCGAGTACGATGCTCAGAATCATCACGAGCGGATTCTGCGTTTTTTGCGCCATAAAAAAGCCGATAAACACCGTAAATAAGCCAATCCCCTGAAACGTAATCGCGATAATTCTCGGCGGGAGTTTCGAATGGACGAGCAACCCCACGAGGCTGCCCGCAATCACGGCGGCAGTGTTAATCAATGTTCCTGATCCCAGCATAAGGCTCCTTTTTGTGAAAATTTCGCGTAAAAAATAGAACACTGATCGGGCTGATTTGACCGTTCTGCACAGATGTTATCAGTGAAAATCAGCCGAATCAGTCCGATCAGTGTTCTATTCTTTCTGAATTCGACTCATCGGCAAGCACTTCATCATCTACGCGGCATTGTCAATAAAAAAGTCGCGCTGCTCTGATTCACACAGAAAAACCTTGACAGCGCCTCAAAACACCATACGATTGACTGTCATGCACGAGACCGCTTCTATTGATTTACATATTCATACGACTTACTCTGACGGCAAATTCACGCCGGAGCAGATTCTGCGCTATGCCGCCAAACGCGGCATTCTGACCGTCGCGTTCACCGATCACGACAATGCCAACGGCCATCGCGCCGGGCTGCCGATTGCGCAGCGACTCGGCCTCGAACTGATTCCGGCCATCGAATTCACCTGCCATTGGCCGCATTGCGATATTCCCATCGAAGACGACGACACGGACGTATTGGGCTATTTTATTGACGTGGATCATGCGGCGTTTCGCGCCTTCGAGCAGACCGCGTTTCAGGATGTGTGCGAGCGCATGGCGGATTTATGCGACCGTCTGACGCGCCTCGGCTATCCGATGGCGCTTGAGGACGTGCTGACTGAAAACCCGCATTATCCCGGCGGATTGCACCTTGCGCACGCTTTTCAGCGCAAAGGCTACGCGAGCGAATGGCAGGAGGTGGTGCAGATTCTGCATCGCGCCAAAGACCATCTCCGCAGCGCGACCTTTTCGATTTATCAGGCGATAGAATTGATTCACCAGATCGGCGGCGTCGCCATCTTAGCGCATCCGACGACGCTGACCGGACGTCATGCGCGTTTTCGCCCCGAACATCTTGCCATGCTGGTGGAAATGGGGCTGGATGGGTTGGAACTGTTTCATCCCCGCGTGGATGCCGCCGCCCGCCGCTATTTGTCGGATATTGCCCGGCAATTCAAATTATTGGTCAGCGGCGGCACGGATCAACACGGCTGGAAAGACGGCTTAAGACACTTAGGGCAAGAGCCGATCACGCCCGACATGGTCGCCGCCCTCCGCGCCCGTCATGCCGCATGGCATTCCCAGAAGATTGGATAGAGCGTTTGATTGACAACGAATGATGATGGCAAGATGCTTTATGGAGGAGGAATCTTTATGCAAATGACGATTACGATTCCAGAATCGCTGCCAAAAGAACGGGTTCGGCAACGATTAAAAGAATTGGAAGAAAGTTTACTGGAAGAGGCGAAATTTTTAGCCGCTGCTCAATCTTTTTTGCGAATCGCGCCAGGACGGTATTCGCCGTCTCAAACGTCATGGTTAGGCTGCATGGCGGATACGGGGGAAATTATTGGCGATATCGTGTCGCCGACACATGGCGATCTCGTTGTTTGGGAGGCGCTACGGCCATGAAATTTTTATTGGATACGCACATCTGGCTTTGGAGTCTTTTGGAGCCGTTCAAACTTTCGCCGCCTATTCGGCAGGCGCTTGAAAGCGATACGCATGATGTGTTTCTTTCTCCGATTTCAGTATGGGAAACTCTTGTTTTGGCAGAGAAACAACGAATCGTTTTGCATCTGCCTGCGCAGCAATGGGTACAAGAGGCATTACTCAACAGTCGCGTGCATGAAGCTCCTCTCACCTATGAGATTGCGTTAAAAAGCCGTGTGATTGTCTTGCCGCATGAAGACCCGGCAGACAGGTTTATTGCGGCGACAGCATGGGAATATGGATTGACCTTGATTACCCAGGACAGCTTACTCAAAACAGCCACGCAAATTCGCATATTCTGAAAGGTCGCGCCGGGTGGCGTCCCGGCGAACGAACTTATCGCGCTTCCCCCTGAACGTCACCCGAAATCATCCGACTTCCAACATCCAGCCGCAGGCGTCGAGCGCGTAATAGGTGATAATCATATCCGCTCCGGCGCGTTTGATCGCAGTCAGCGTTTCCATTGCCACGCGGCGTTCGTCAATCCAGCCCTTTTCGGCGGCGGCTTTGATCATCGCGTATTCGCCGCTGACGCTGTACGCGGCAATCGGCGCATCGAAGCGGTCGCGGGCATGGCGGATGACGTCCAGATAGGCTAACGCCGGTTTGATCATCACCACATCCGCGCCCTGGCGCAAGTCGTTTTCGATTTCCAGCATCGCCTGCCGCAGGTTCGCCGGGTCCATTTGATAGGTATTGCGGTCGCCGAATTGCGGGGCGGAATGCGCCGCTTCGCGGAATGGGCCGTAAAAGCCGGAGGAATATTTCGCGCTGTACGCCATAATCGGCACATTCGGAAAGCCGCCGCCGTCGAGCCGTCCTCTGATGATGAAAATGCGTCCGTCCATCATATCCGACGGCGCCACCATATCCGCCCCGAACTGCGCGTGCGACAGGGCGATGCGGGCGAGGTATTCCAACGTTTCGTCGTTTTGCACCACGCCGTTTTTGACGATGCCGCAATGGCCATGACTGGTGTATTGGCACATGCACACGTCGGTGATGACCCAGATCGCGGGAAACTGCTTTTTGATCTGGCGAATCGCCTGCTGCACCACGCCGTTTTTCTGCCACGCCGAAGAGGCGATTTCATCTTTCGAATCCGGCAGGCCGAACAGCAGTACGCTGCGCACCCCGGCGGCCTGCACCTGCTCCAGGATTTCCGACAGGCGGTCAACCGAAAGATGGTAATTTCCCGGCAATGACGGGATTTCCTGCTTGATATTTTTCCCCTCCACCACAAACAGCGGATAGATGAAATCGAGCGGCGTGAGGACGGTTTCCCGCACCAAATCGCGAATTGCGGGCGTCATGCGTAAGCGTCGGTGTCGTGCGAACATAATTTTTTACCGCAACGGCGCGAAGGCGCAAAGAGATTATACCGTTGTTTTCTTTGCGTCTTCGCGTCGTTGCGGTGTCAAAAGCAATTTTTCAATAATCCCGTCTGCCGAATATTCATCGCAGACATCGGCGGTGAGGCCGTGAGCCGTCAATTCGTTCAGCGTAATCGGCCCGATGGCTAACAGGCGTTTCGCCCGAATCCGGTCAACGCCGATCATGTCAATCAAATGCCGCACAGTCGTCGGGCTGGTAAAGGTGATGACATTGACGTCATCAAGGCGGACGTCGTTTGTCTGCGGCGTTTCGACGCGATAGGCGACAATTTCGTCCACCGCGCAGCCGAACGCCCGGAGTTGTTCCACCAAATACGGACGCGCCTGTTTGGAGCGAGCCACAAAGACCGTATCGCCGGTCGCGAGGCGTTTCCGCAGCGCTTCGAAGAGCGATTCCGCCACGAATTCTTTGGCGACAATGGCGGGCATAATGCCGCGCTCTTTGATCGCATTGGCGGTCGCCGGGCCGATCGCGGCGAAATCGGCGCGAATCCGGCGGATGTCGTATTCCTGCGCTTTCAGCGCGTCGAAAAACGTGTTCACGCCGTTGACGCTGGTAAAAACCATCCAGCGATAGCCCGGCAGTTTCGGCAGATAGTCGCGCAGCGCGTCCTCATGTTTGACGACCGCAATCGTCGGAATTTCGGTCACTTCCGCGCCGAGGTCGAGCAGGCGTTCGCGGAGTTCCTGCGTCTGCTCTTTGGCGCGGGTCAGGCAGACATGGCAGCCGAAGAGCGGCTTGCGTTCATACCAGTTCAGTCTGTCCGCCAATTCCGTGACCGCGCCGACGACGATAATGCTCGGCGATTCGAGTTGCGCGGCGGCGGTGCGTTCGCAGATATTTTCCAGCGTGCCGAACACGCTTTTCTGCTGCGCGGTCGTCCCTTTCATAATCACGGCGCAGGGCGTCTGCGGCGACTTGCCGTACTGCGTCAACGCGCCGACAATCAGTTCGATGTTGCCGAGTCCCATCAAAAAGACCAGCGTCCCGTCAATCGCGGCGGCGGCCTGCCAGTTGATGTCGAGCCGTTCGGCGCTCGTACCGGTGAAGACGTGAAAGCTCTGGGCAAGGCCGCGCTGCGAAATCGGAATGCCGGCGTAATTCAAGGCCGCAATCGCCGACGAAATGCCGGGAATCACCTCGAACGCAATCCCTTCGGCCTGCAAGCGCAGCGCCTCTTCGCCGCCTCTGCCGAAGACATACGGATCGCCGCCTTTGATTCTGCCGACGACATGCCCCGCTTTCGCAAGCGTCACGAGCAGATCGTTGATGTCTGCCTGCGTTTTGGAATGCGCCCCCGGCTCTTTGCCGCAATAATGGCGTTCGCACGTCTCCGGCAGATAGCGCAGAATCGCCGGGTTCGCCAACCGATCATACATCGCGGCAGTACAGCGTTCAAGGGCGCGTTTGGCCTTCAACGTCAACAGTTCTTCGTCCCCCGGCCCCGCGCCGATCAAATAAACTTGTGTATTCGAGTGATTCATGCGCTCATTTCCTTATGCTTCGGTTAATATCGGCGTTTTCTTCCCTTTTTTCGAAGCCGCCTTTCGCGAAGACGTTTGTCGCGTCGAAACAGTCTGCTGTTGAGGAATTTCGGCAAGTCGCATCCGTTCTAAAAGAAATTCCGGGGCGAAATCCGCGCCATTCGGCCATTCGATTGTGCGGCTCGTTAAAAATACCTGTTGAAAAAACAGCTTATCTCGCAACGGTTCGAAAATCGCGCCGTATAATTCCGACTCCAAATCAACAATTCCTTCGATGCCGGTATTGAAGCGCAAACGCAGCTTGTAATCTTCAAGATATTCAACGCCATTCACATGGATAAACATACGCACCTCACGCTAATGGTTCAATGGGATTGAGTGCTTGACGCTGTCGCGCCCGCTCCCAGTCCTCAAGCAATTCCGCCTGATGTTCGTCCAGCCATGCCCAGACCAGATTCAATGCTCGTCTTGGCATTTTTCCGGTGATTTCGCCGGTCAGAATATTGATGCTGGCTTCATGCTCCTGATACTCCACATGAAAATGCGGCGGTTGATGCTCATTATAGTTCATGCTGACCCGAATGCCATAAAATACTGAGAGTGTCGGCATATTAAAAATTACTCACGCTTATATTCAACTTAGAATCATCATCTGTTCATGTTTTGTTTGTCCTGACTAAAGAGGCAAACGTTATGATTTGTTCGCTTCAAAAGAGCGTCATGTTTGTAGCATCATTGGATGTGTCATTTTTGGGGCTCGCTCGCAGGTTTGATGTCAATCTTTTTCAAATCTTCGCGAATTTTTTCAACCCTGTCTTTCATGGTGGCTGATAGCGATTTCGTCGTCTTGACGACCGCTAACAGATCGTCGGTCGCAATCGTTGTTTTTCCTTCGATAAAGGCGGTTTCGACTGTTTCTTTGACGATGGCCTCGATGTCCGCGCCGCTGTAATTCTCGGTGGCTTTGATCAAGGCGATGCTGTCAATATCGCGTTGCCATTTGCGCCGCTTTTTCAGGTGAATTTCAAAGATGCTGCGCCGTTCCGCCGGGTTCGGGAAATCTACGGAAAAGAGTTCGTCGAAGCGGCCTTTGCGCAGAAATTCGGGCGGAAGGTTGGAAATATCGTTCGAGGTGGCGACGATAAACACGCTGCTTTCTTTTTCCTGAATCCAGGTCAAAAAATGCCCGAACAGGCGCGTCGTCACGTCGCTGCCACCGCCTTGCCCGCCGACGCCCGCAAACGCTTTTTCGACCTCATCCACCCACAAGACGCACGGGCTGACCGTTTCGGCGATTTTGATGGCGCGGCGCAGATTTTCCTCGCTTTCGCCGACATATTTCCCCAACAACTGCCCGACATCGAGGCGCAGCAGCGGCACGCGGAACAGATGCGCCGTCGCTTTCGCCGCCAAACTTTTGCCGCAGCCCGGCATCCCGATCAGCATGATGCCTTTCGGCAGGTCCACGCCGAATTTGAGCGCCTGATCAAGCTGCTGAAAAATTTTGGCTTTTTTGCGCAGCCACGCTTTCAGATTTTCCAAGCCGCCGATGTCGTCTATCGTTTCCTTGAAATTCAGAATTTCCAGCATCCCCTGTTTTTTGATCGCCTGCTCTTTCTCGCGTAAAATCAGGGCGTTGTCTTCATGCCCGATCATGCCGCCGTTCTGATAGGCCAAATTGAGAATCTGCGCGACTTCGAATTCGCTCAGGCCTTTCAGCGAGAGCGCCAATTCCTCGACCACGCGGTCGTCAATCGTGAAGTCCGGCGCGGGGCGGAACGCGCGAATCATCGCCGTAATCTCTTCCAGATTCGGCAGCGGAATATCGAACACGGTGATGAATTTTTCGATCTCCGGCGGAATGACGAGCTTGCTGTCGACAAGGAAAATCGTCGCGGCAAACCCCTCGCGGTAGAGCGTTTTTTCGGCGAGCGAGCGCAAGCGCGAGAGGATGACCGGATCGTTCAGATGGTGATGAAAGTCCTTTAAGATCAAAAACGTCTGCTTGCAGGCGTCAACATCGAAGGCTTGCAGAAAGGCCGCCGCATCGTAGCGCGTTTTCGGGACTTTGGTCGCGAAATCTACCCAGCCGTCGGCGTCGCGGAATTCATAGACGCAATCGCCGACCACGTCTGCCAACAGGCTGTCAACGGCATGAAAATCGAAATAATGAATATAAATGATGGGGCGCAGGGCGTCCACATACGCATTGAGCGTCCGAATCGCTTGATGGTTCATACGCTTCGCGCCCCTGTCCAGAACGGATTCTCCGGCGAACAGGGAAGATAGACTAATTTATGATTGGCATTATCGCTTTTATAATCAATGCCATCCAAAATCGGGAATTTGCCATTGACGTCCAAATACGATAAATGCTCGCCTTGTTTCCCTAAATTCCGCACAAAATTTGCCCCCTGTTCGATGCGAAGAATCAGATATTCCGTCCCGGTCGGTTCGATGTCTTTCCAGTATGGTGCGGTAACATCTTTGCATATTCGTATCGGCAAACGATTCAAAAAATTCGGTTCGCTTAATTGAATCAACTGTGGCTGAATGGCAGGATGTTCTAATAGAAGATGGAGAGCCTCTTTATTCATCAAAAACGCCATAAGGACTAAGGGTTCATTGTAAAAAAAGTAATTATAAAAATGTTCGAGATCGACGGCTAATAATTGCCGATAATGCCAGAAAATATCATTGAATGTCGCCTTGATCGTTCCGAATTTTTTGCTGGTTTTTTCAACGTATCGCAATATCTGCGCACTATACGCATTGACATAACTTTCTCCAACAGCCTCTTTCACATCGGTAAAGAGTTCGAACATCTCCGAATAGGTCTTATCCACGCATTTTCGAAGACCGGCGAAGTTGCTATTGCACTGGTTAGCAAGTGTATCAACTGTTTGGCTCGTGATGATGAACAGCTCGGGCTTTAGGCTTTTCACGAGCCGCGCATATTCCTGATGATACGTCGTAATAACCTTATCGCGCTCAAATTGCTTTTGATGTAATTCATTTAATATTTGAGAATGTTTTCTCTTCAATTCAATGACGCGAAGAATTTTTTGAACATGCTCTTGATCGGCGCCCATCTCAAAAATCGAGATCAGTTCGTTCGCCAGTTTGAGAGGACTTGGTTCGGAAAGCGCCGCCACCTGTTCCGCCTGCGCCCGATATTCGCGCACTTGCAGCCAGCGCAGCAGCAGGCCGTTTCGATAAGCCTCCAGCACGTCTTCGATATTGAAATGTTCGCGCAACTCCTCCAGCGTCCGCGCCGGATGTCCGTCCACGATCAGATTGAATTTGATTGTTTTTGCCATGTCGAAGCCCTCATGCGTTGTGCGTAACAGCGACGGTCGCGTCGCGTTTTTCGCCGTGCCACGCTGTTTTCACAAATGATTTCGCCTGCTCCGCAAGATGTTTCACGCCGACCGCAAGCGCATCCCCGATTGTCTCGCCCGCCATGATGCCGATCATTGCGCCAATCTGCCCGCCGATAAGCGCTCCGGCAGCACTGAAGAGCGTTCCGATGGTCGCGCCGACACTCATGCCGATTGCCCCGCCGATAGATGAGGCATGGTGTTGAATGATCGAACTGGTCACGGCGATGGCGCGGTCATAGACATGCTCCAGCGCATCAAGGAAAGAGTGTTCGCCCTTTGCCGTCTTATAGGCTGCTTTTATCGTTTCAAGCCCTAAATCTATCGCTGCTGCCGTCTCTTTTGTTCCCATCTTTTCAGGCGTTCGCAATACGCCCATTTTTTTCGCGTTGATTGCGGCGTTCGCCACGACTTTTTTCAAATCCCGATCTTGCGGCGAACCTAATTCTCTGTCAAAAAATTCTTTCACGATACCGATTCCAGGAACGTGATGTTCTCCATTCTGCGGGAACTGATCGGCGATAAGGATCGAACTCAGTTCGGCGATATCCTGCGCGTTGTCGGCAAGATTATTCGCTGTCATTTGCGCGACAACCGGATTATCGAGGCTATATTCCTGTTGCGGCGTCGCGATTGGAATATCTCGTTTTGTCACTGCGCGGAAAAGATTGGCGGCGGCATCGGCGACTGACTGCTGAATTTCTGTCATAGCCTGATTGCGCGTCTCCCCTTGTTTGCCGTGTACATGCTCTTCCAGAACGCGCCTCAGCCAGTCGGCTCGCGACGTGCCGCGTTTCCCGGCTTCACGCAGCGAGCGATATTCTTCGTCAATACGGTCAATCGTATCGCAGGCTTGCGTCACGGCCATCAACGCGGCATTGTCGTCGTCATAGGTGTTAAGTTGCTGCGCGTACTCCACGCAGAACTGCTTCACGTCTTTGTCGTCGCGCTGCTTGTCATACGCCGATAACATCTCCGTCAACATTTGTGTGATGCTGCTGCGCTCCTGATTGGTCAGCGTCTCGAATTCGGCAGGTCGTCCATTCATGGTGTTGCTCCTTTTCAGCGATTAGTAAACATTCACAATAATTCTTCAAATTCCTTTCAATGATAAAGTTTTGTCAAGCGAATTTCCGACAAAGGTTGAAACTACCGTCTTATTGTATCCGGGATTGAAATTCCCGCCTGTATTACGCCGCCCTTTCAGGGCGGGGGAATGCCGATATTTCCAATTCCAGACATTGAAACGTCTGGCTGTATTTCGTTGCCGCGTCACGGCAGATATTCGCCCTGAAAAAGCGCGATATATCTGCGCAGGGCCACGCCCTGCGAACTCAGGAAGAATCTCCTTGACAAATACTATCGGCAAGACAGCCTTATGGCGAATGCGCGGAAAGAATGGCGCAGCGAACGATAAAAGGAGTGTCAACGCTTGCTTCGAAGGCCAAAGCAAGCGTTGGCACTCCAGACTTTTAAACCAGCCTGTAAGAGAGAACACCGTGAATACTATTGATGCAGAACAGACTATTGAGACGCAGGAAACGCTCGCTGCGTTGATTGAGTGCATACCTCTTTTAGAAAAAGTGGCGGAACGATTCGAACTGTTGGATGAGTTATCGGAGCCTCAACGCATTGCGTTGTTCACGGCGGCGGGGAAGATTTCCCGGCCTGGACCGGAGGAAATAAAAAAGCGGAAAAAGCAGCGAACGCATCAAAAGCGTCAAGCGGTTGTGGAAAAAGAGCGCAGGCGGCGGGCGGCGACAGGGATCAGGATCGCCAGAGAGGCGGCGGTGTTTACGGCGCCCAAACAGATTGCGCCTTCTGCAAGCGACAATGGGGCTGAAGAGAGCGGGCGGCGATTGGAAAGCCCTCGCAATTGTTATGTCTGCAAGGCAGAATTTACGCAACTCCATCATTTTTACGATTCTCTGTGCATGACATGCGCGGAATTCAACTATCAGAAGCGCTTTCAGACCGCGCCGCTGCATGGGCAGGTCGCGCTGATCACGGGTTCCAGACTCAAGATCGGATACCAGGCCACGCTCATGATGCTGCGCGCCGGGGCACGGGTGATTGCGACGACGCGCTTTCCCCATGATTCCGCCCTGAGGTTCGGCCGGGAACCTGATTTTTCCGAATGGGGGCATCGGCTGCATATTTATGGGTTAGACTTGCGTCATATTCCCAGCGTAGAGCTGTTTTGCGAGTATATTCAAGCACACTACCCGCGCCTGGATATTTTAATCAATAATGCCGCCCAGACAGTCCGGCGTCCGCCAGGGTTTTACGCGCATCTCATGGCCAACGAAATGCGTCCCGCGACACAACTGCCACAAGCGGCTCAGACCCTTCTGAAGCAGTATCACGCCTGTCTTGCTCAATTTGACTCCGGGCTGTCAGAGACATCGGGCGCAGAAAGAAATCTGCTCGTGGGGTGGAATGTTTCAGCCCCCGGCGTTGGGTTGCGCAGGCCATCTCAGTTGTCCCAGATTCCGTATGCGTATGACCTGTCCCTCGATGAGCCTCGCGCGTTTCCTGCTGAAAAACTGGATGCCGATCTCCAACAAATAGACCTGCGGACAACCAATTCCTGGCGGTTGCAGTTGGGAGAGATTCACACGTCGGAAATGCTGGAAGTTCAATTAGTCAATGCGGTGGCCCCCTTTGTGCTCTGCAATCGTCTGGCAGAGTTTATGAAATGTGACGTGACCGGGCAAAAACATATTGTCAATGTCTCAGCCATGGAAGGGAAGTTTCTGCGGTTCAAAAAAGACAGTCGTCATCCGCATACCAATATGGCCAAGGCGGCGTTGAACATGCTGACCCACACGGCGGCGGAAGAACTCGCCACCTACGGGATTTACATCAATGCTGTGGATACGGGCTGGGTGACAGATGAAGACCCTGCGATCTTAGCGAAACAGAAACAAGACCGCCATGATTTTCAGCCTCCGCTCGACATCGTGGATGGCGCGGCGAGAGTGTGCGATCCGTTTTTTCATGGGATGTTGACGGGAACGCACTGGAGTGGCAAGTTTCTGAAAGATTATGCGCCGATTGACTGGTAAGCTCATCGCGCAATGTTCTTGCGCCCGCAGCCGGTTCCAACGCCTGACAACCTGCCCATATTTCGCCCTTTTCGTTTGCAGGGGTTTCAACCCCATGTTCAATATAAACGGGGGGTTCAACCCCACGAATTAACCTCATGCAAAATAATGTCAAGATTTTCCTTTGGAATTCGCCTGATGGTATCGGCCTGCAAATCAGGAAAATGGTGCGGTTTTTCTGGAAAGAACGTCCCTTTCTACACGATTTTCAGGCAGGAACTCATGCCGAAAAATCCATTTGTCTCAATTAATTCTTGACTTCTTTTCTGGAAAATCGAGTTTTTTGGTCAAGTAGCTTTTTTCAATTCGTTCACGTTAATTCGATTCGAGAGGCATAAGCAGAGCGATGAGTTACGAGATTCGAGATTTTCAAAAAGATGTCATCCAACGCAGCTTTCAGCTTCCGGTGCTGGTAGATTTTTGGGCGGAGTGGTGCGGCCCGTGCCGGATATTAGGCCCAACGTTGGAACGATTGGCGCAACAGGCCAACGGACGCTGGACGCTTGCCAAAGTTGATACGGAACGCCACCCTGAGTTAGCCGAACAGTATAGCATTCAGGGGATTCCGGCGGTGAAATTGTTTGTGGATGGCGAGGCGACCAATGAATTTGTCGGAGCGCTGCCAGAACCCGCGATTGTGAAATGGCTGCAAACCGCCCTACCCAATCCGCTGCGCAGTAAGATCAAAAAGGCGCAAGAGCTTGTGACGTCAGAACAGCTTGACAAGGCGGAGCAGATTTTACGCGAAGTCGTCGCGGCTGATCCGAATTATGACGATGCACTGATCTTGCTCGCAACGATTCGATTATTCGAGGACTGGGAAGAAGCCGGGCAACTCGTCCAGCGGATTCCGATCACATCGCAATATTTTGACTCGGCCAATG
The DNA here is from genome assembly GCA_964602655.1 of uncultured Candidatus Moduliflexus sp. GTDB lineage: Bacteria > Moduliflexota > Moduliflexia > Moduliflexales > Moduliflexaceae > Moduliflexus. Next base: position 18,906 of record CAZRSF010000016.1, on the reverse strand, counting down.
CGATTCAGACGTTAGCCTCGCTGCTCCATCTTGCGGCTCAACCGCAAGAATTGCCGGACGGCAAGGGTAAAGACATGTATCTTGCCGCGCTCGGCAGTCTCCGTGAACGTCAGACTGACGCGGCATTACGTCAATTGATTGATGTGGTGCGCAAAGATCGCGCATATCACAACGATGGCGCGCGAAAGGCATGTGTGGCGCTGTTCGCATTTCTTGGCGCGCAGCACGAACTGACGCAGCAATACCGGTCGGAGTTGAGTAGCGCGCTGTATGCGTAAGAAATTCGACGCCCAGCCCTTCCAGGGTTTCGAACCCTGGCAGGGCTGAGAGAATCAACGCTCGTTCAGCAGATGATACCGCGCCATTTTTTTGAGCAAGCCTTGCCGCGAAATGCCTAACAATTGAGCCGAATGGGTGCGGTTTTCGCCGGAACGCGCGAGCGCTTCGCGAATCAGCGCGATTTCCAGCGCGTCCACCTGTTCCGGCAGCGGCGCGTCAAGCAGATCGCGGCGGCGCGGCTGACCTGTCACAATCGCCGGCGCGAGCAAATCGGCGGAACATTGCGCGGCTGAAATGCGCTCTCCGCCAGGCGTTAAGGCGACCATCCGTTCGATTTCCCGCCGCAATTGCCGGACATTGCCCGGCCAGCGATACGCTTCGAAGAGATTGATCACCTCTGGCGCAAAGCCAGCCATGCGCTTTTCGAAACGATGGCAGATATCTTCCAGAAAGGCGAACGCCATCGGCGCGATGTCTTCTTTGCGCTCCCGGAGCGGCAGCAGCGCGATTTCAACGGCAAATAAGCGGAAGAACAGGTCTTCTCGAAATCGCCCGGCGTTGACTTCCGCCTGTAACGACTTATTCGTTGCGCTAATCAAGCGCAAGTCATATTTGATCAAGCGTTTCCCGCCGAGACGATAGCCTTCCCCTTCCTGAATCGCTCGCAGGAATTTGGGCTGAATATTGAGCGGCATGTCGGCAATTTCGTCAAGAAACAACGTGCCGCCGCTGGCTTCTTCGAAATAGCCGCGCCGCATGGCGTCCGCGCCGGTAAACGCGCCTTTTTCATAGCCGAAAAATTCGCTTTCCACCAAATTCTGCGGAATCGCCGCGCAGTTGACGGCGATAAACGGTTGATCTTTGCGTTTCGATTCCTCATGAATCATGCGGGCGATCAACTCTTTGCCCGTGCCGTTTTCCCCTTGAATCAAGACGTTCACCGGCGTTTCGCTGACTAAGCGCGCCTGTTCGACAATCGCTTTCATCGCCGGACTCTCCGCAACAAACGGGATGTTGCGAAAATATTCCTGTCCGTATCGTTCCATTTCGCGATTGAACTGGCTGGAAATGCGGATAATTTCGCGATTCAGGATAATGCTTTCCACTAAAATGGAGAGATGCCGCGCAATGCGCTCCACCTGAGTGAGGTCTTCAGGTTGGAAATCTCGGTCTTGATGATTCAACACCTCGATGGCGCCGGTCACGCCATGCCCGGTCAGACTCTTAATCGGAACGCAGACCAGATTCCGCGTCACAAATCCGGTTTGTTCGGCAATCTCGGCATGGTAGCCCGATGAGGTGTCAACATCATTGACAATGACGGCCTGCCCGGATGACATGACCTGCCCGACGACGCTTTCATGTTTCGGCGGCTCGATGCGAATTTTTTGCAGACCTGTTCCCAACACGGAACAGATCGTTTCTGTGCCGATTTCAATGATGAAAATCGTACAACGTTCCGCCGGAACGATGACCGGCAGAATGTCAACATACAGTTCTAACAACGCCCAGTAGTCGTCCACTGTCCAGGCGTAGCGCACCTGCTCAAGACGGTGTTTCAGGTTGTGCAAGCGTTGCCGAACGAGGTCGGTTTGTTTTTTCATGCGTCACCATTCGAGAAATTTGACACGCATTTATCAATTGGCATTACGGAAACGTCACTTGAAGTTGATCTGTCCCGATCCGTTTCACATCAAGCGTTTCATGATAAAATTTCCCGATGCCTTTGACTAGTCCCGCCGCAAAATCAAGCATATTCCGTTGTGATATATATCGCATGATTAACGTATGGTCGTCTTTCCAGGCATAGGTAAATCTTGGCGGTCTGGCGGTCGCCATTTTTTTCGTGATGCCGACATGAAGCTCATCCAAACCAAGCAAAAACGACTTCGCTGTCGTGTGTTTGGCATAATATTGGGGATACATTTTTTGCGAATACTCCATCACCCAATATTCGCCGAACATATCGGCCAATTGCGGAAGCGAAAGGTTGGCCTGCCGCATCACGGAGGCGACTAACTTCATCACGACAGCCTCATCAATATCGTCAAAGACTAAAAACAGCGTCATCTGTTTTAATCCGGCATCTTCGAGGGCGCACTGCCAGAATTTTTTTCCCAGTCGGCTATTCACTAATTCTTCGAAACAATTGACGATGACTCCTTTCATAAAGAAACCTCCTTGAATGTGTAAATAATAGAAGCATCTCTGTCATTATCGTTGACACATTTGAAAAAGAACGCCAAAGAAGAGCAAGGCGCTCTTAAAAATGGCGTTGCGCTCATGTAGAAGAGTAAAATACCGTGAAGAGGATTCTTGTGACACCGGTTGATATTCCAGCATGTCAGAGGAAATTTGTCAACTCTGTTCACAGCAGATGAATATTTTTTCCTGTGAATCGCCCATTTTATAGGGTTTCCAGCATCTGGCACGAAGCTTGAATTATAAAGATATGCGTAACGACGATATTGATTCAACGATTATGAGGAGCGCCAACGCGCAGCTTTGACCGTCAGAGCGAGGCTCTGACACTCCTTGCATGGCTAAAAATTACTGAACCGATGACTGCAAGAATGGATATCCACAAAAATTTTAGGGAGGAAACCGTATGAAAATCACCGCGTTAGGAGTCAATTCAGCCTTTGCCACAGGACAATACGAATGGGGCGTGACTGTGCCGGAAGTCATCGAATTAGTGAAAAAAATGACACAATTGCCGGAATTCAACGACACGCCGGAAGAAGTGATTGTCAAAGAAATCGAGCGCATCAGCCGCCAGATGTATCTGCCGAAATGGCAATCCAATTTTTTGATCGAGTTCGACATGCCTGGCAAGAAGGGGATCGCGCCGTATCGGCTGCTGCTGGACGCCGGCGCGGATGTGCGCCACGCCTTGAAAAGCGTGGGGCTGACGTCGAATGATATTGACGGCGTGTACATCTCGCATCCGCACAGCGATCATATTGGCGGCATGGAATATTTGGCGTTGACTACGCTCTTTAATCCGCTCTACACGCCAGCGAAAAAAGAGTGGTTGAATGGAACGTTTATCGCGGACAAGCTCTTTTTCGAACAGCACGCCTGGCCGGAACCACCGAAAAATGCGAAGCCCGACTTGTTCATTCATCGCAAAGTGTTAGAGCCGCTGAAACGCGCGGTCGGGCCGGGCATGGATACGGTGCAGGGCGTGCCGAACGTCTGCCTCGAAACCTATTTCACGGTGCATCTGATCGGCAAACAGGAGAACGGCAAAACCAAAACGTTCGAATTCCAGGATGGCGACGGAACGTGGACGGTCAAGCCGATTTTTGCGATGCACGTGATTTCGAGCTCGGAAGAAATGGCGAGTTACGGCTTGAGTCTTGAGCATTCCAGCGGGTATAACGTGCTCATGCCGACCGATACGCAGCACATGATGCCGCCGCAGTTAGAGGCGCATTATCGCCGCGCCGACCGGATTTATATGGATTGCGAGACTTCGCCGTTTCCGTCCGGCGTACATCCGCATCTGTCGGACTTGATGCATCGCATGAATGCGTCTGTCCAGAAAAAATGCCTGTTGTATCATTACGACGAGATGCCCGACGTGCCGGAGGGGATGTTCTGCGGCATTCTGAACGCCGGCGATTCGCATGTGTATCCGGTGTGATGCTATCGAATCGGCGGATTGCGTCTCTACATTTGCCTATTCGGTGCGAATATAAACAATATCCGACGGCTGCATCAGGTAAAGCTCTTTGCGAGCGGGGTCAAAGGCAACGCGCAGCAGTTCGTGGTCATCGAGCCGTCGCGGAAGGTCGAAGAGTTTGTTGAGGACGTGTCCGGTCGCGTCATACGCATAGTATGGGCCGAGCATGTCCTCCATGCATTCCGGCGTTTTGCCGCTCCGCAACGGTTTCCAGAATTCCTCGTCTTCTTCCAACTCTTTGAATTTTGCTGGCTGTAAATCTTCGATTCGCATCGCGTTATTCCATGTCCTTCAGGCGTTCTTGAATCGTCTCCGTCTCTTGCCGGATGTTGTCGTCCTGAAATGTTTTGACGAGGTACTCCGCGACGATCAAATAGCGTTGATACACGTTTTTGGCGTTCTGAAGATTGGCCTTCTGATACTCGTCATCGCCCCAATATTTATACTTTTTCGCTAAATCGTAGATACCCTTCCTCGCCGTTTTATTGGCGGGTTCGAGTGTCAGCGCGGTCTGGTATTCTTCTAAGGCGTTTTGTCCTGCCGGTGTTGTGTACCATTTTTTCTCAAGATACTCTCTTGCTTTTTTCAAATGCTCTTCCACCTCGGATTTTTGTGGAACTGGCGCAGGTGTTGGCGTCGGCAGCATGGGGGTGGGGGATGGAGTCGCTGTCGGTTCCGGTGTTGGCGTCAGCAAGGGGGGGATGGTCGCAGTTGGCGTGGGAGGCGGCGTAAATGTAGCGACAGGCGTTGGGGTTAGTTCCGATGGCGTGGCGGTCGGCAACGGTCGAGTCAGCGTGAATGCCAGCGTGTCGGACGCTTTTCTGCCCTGAGGGTCTATCGCCGTGACCATAATCGTCACTGCCTCGGCATCATCCGGCAACGTGTCCGGCGGCGTATATATTCCGCCGAATTCCGTCGTGTCGAATCGGCCTGGCCCCTGAAATTGCCACGACAACTGTTTCCATTTGCCGGTGATATTGATGAAAATTTTGACCGCGCCGCCAGCCGTCTCGAACGGCAAGACGCCTGCTTGCGTCGCCGGTTCCATGGTTAACTCGACTGTCGGCTGCGCGGAACTTCGCGCCGGAGCGCTAAGCAGCGCGAGACAGCACAGGATAAGAAGACCTGCTCGGCGTGACGACCAGACTCGATTCACGTGAAACATGATGTCCCTCCGTTATTCGAATACGTATTTTCAAGTCAGGGCAAAAGCAAAAATTCACGCCCCGGTAGCAATATACGTTAAAATTCCCAAAAGAACCTCAATCGCCTGAATGAAATACTGCGTATCGTCAATTCGGATCGCGTGTTCTCGCAGTTGCAGAAATCGCCAGGTACTTCCGGTGGTGACGCAGCCGTAAATCATCTCAGGCTCATTCCCTTCTTGTTCATTGAAGAGTTGCGCCGCCACCATCTCCGCCATGCACTGGCCTAAACCGGAGTTGATATTATCATTTTTGGCCTCGACCATCATGAAAATCGGCGCTTTGACGCTGAATTGCAACGGCGAGCGGCTGAAAAGGTAATCGCAGCGTCCGGTCAATCCCTGCGCCTCGTCAACGTCGAACTCGACTCCGGAAAACAGACTGACTTGATGATGCGTCAATTCGCGCACTTCTGCGAGAATCGGGGCGACGATGAATTCGGATTTCGCTTTCTCCGTCCCAATCGCTTCGGCTAAGGGGATATGCCGGGTCAAAAAATAGCGGAGCATCTCGCTCGGTTCAATCGGGGAAATGTTGTCGAATAAGGACGATTCTTCGAGAATGGACATGCCGAATTGCTTTTGTATCTGGCTGATCGTAAATTTATTGTATGCCATATTTTGATCTCCATCAAATTTTTTCTACGCGCCTCACACCCAGATATATCGCTCGCCGCGCAAGATGCGTTGGGCGCAGAGGGCGACGCGCTGAATGTACTGATCTTGCGATGGCACGAAATCGGCGACTGAGACGGCGATGTCTTCTTTGCGCCATTCCGCTGCCGCGTGTTGTTGGCAGAAAAACAGCCCCGACGCGCTGACCGTTTGCGCGTCCCCGGCAAATAACCGCAAGACATCGAGGCATGAAAGCGGAACGAGTCCCGCAACTTCCTGCGGATCGGGGCGGTACGCGCTCAATTCCTGGCGGTGGACGAAAAAATAGACTTCATGAAATTCGCGATTTTTACGTCCGGGGACGAATTCGTCAACGTTGAGATGGATTCCGGCGGGAATAAGCTGTTCCGCCGCGACGGTCAGTCCCAATTCTTCCTCGATTTCGCGGACGCCGCCGGAGGAAAGCGTTTCTCCAGCGCGATAATGCCCGGCAGCGGTGATGTCGAACCGATCCGGCCAGAGTTCGACGCTGCTACCGCGCTTCTGGAACAAGATCGTTTCCTGTCCGGCGGCGTCGCGATAAATAATCCAGCAATGAAACGTGCGATGCCAGTCGCCGTCGCGATGAACCAGCGAACGCGGTTTGTCGTATCCGAGCGGTCTGCCACAGGCGTCGCACACATCCAATAATTCGTCGAACGCCATGTCAGGATTTCTCCCCTCAACCCCCAGGCTGTTAAGTTCTAAAACTGACCGTCGGTCTCGCCCAGCCCAGCGATAAATCGCCGGGCTCAAAACGGAAGGACGCTGAAGCGCCCTCAAAGCGGGCTTCAGCCTGCTTCAATTTTGAGCCCGGTCATTTATGGCTGGGCGGCTGGATTGGACGGCATGTTTTAGGACTTAACAGCCCTGACGTGTCCCCCCCCTCCTAAATTAGGGGGGTACACGTCAGGGAATGTCTTTCAGCCGCGTCTGCGCTTTGTTGGCCGCCAGGCTGTCGCCGAACTGGTCAATCACATACTGAAATGTTTTTTTCGCTTCATCGGCGTTGCCCTGTTTCAGCAGCGCAATGCCAGTACCGTAATAGGCATCCGCGAGTTTTTCATTGCGGGGATACTGTTTAATGAGCTTGGCGTATTCCTGCAACGCGATGTCATATTCGTCAATCTGCAAAAACGATTCGGCAATCCAAAATTGCGCGGAACCGGCGAGTTGGTGGTCAGGAAAATCGGTCAAAAATTTATGAAAACCGCCAATCGCCACATCGTACTCTTTTTCCATAAAATAGCGATGCGCTAAGCGGAACAACTCGCCTGCGCCGAGGTTCAGCGAATCTTCTTGCTCGCCCTCGGCGGGAGTTCCCTCTGCTGCCGGCACGTCAGCGATTGCGGGGCGCTTCGTCAACTGTCCTGATTTCGCGCCCTTCTCGACAGCATCCAGACGCTCGGTCATCGCGGTTTCGGTCGTTGTCAGGCTTTGCTCGAGCGCACTGATTTGTTCGCCGTATTTTTCAATCTCCGAGAGCAACGTCTGAAACTCTTTCGCCAATTCTTCTTTTTTGCCAGACGATTCATCGTACATGGACGTCAATTCAGTCAATTTTTCATGCAGGTTTTCGTACACGGCATGACGATCTTCAGCGGCGCGCGCCATTCGCGCCTTGAACTCGCTGCGAAACGTCAGCACATCATTCTGAATTTGCGCCAGCGCCGCTTTTCTATCGGTCGGCTTCGGCGCGGTTGTTTCTGTTGTCGGGGCTGGCGACGGCGTTGCCTCGACCGATTCGGCGCCGAACGCATACGAATGCGCAAGACACGCGACACAGACGCCGCCTGACAGCGCCATGCGTAAGAATGATCGGATTGACATAATTATTCCTCCGTGTCAAACCTCACAGGTTTCAAACGCCTGTGAGGTCTTCACCTATCTAATGATTTCGCCTCTGATTTGGGGCGAACGGTATTTTTCTTCGTGTGTTGGTTCGCTAAGGCGAATTTGATCACTTCATCCATGTGACTGACAAAATGGAACGACAATTCCTGTTTGACGTTCAGCGGCAATTCTTCCAGGTCTTTTTCGTTTTTGGCAGGCATGATAATATGTTTGACGCCTGCGCTGCGGGCGGCCAGCACTTTTTCCTTGATGCCGCCGACCGGCAGCACTAAGCCGCGCAGCGTGATCTCGCCGGTCATCGCGACATCGCTGCGCACCGGCTGTTCCGTCAGCAGCGACACAATCGAGGTATAGAGCGTCACGCCTGCCGACGGACCGTCTTTCGGAATCGCGCCGGAGGGGATATGGATATGAATATCCGTATTTTCCTGAAAATTTTCAGGAATCCGCAAGTCTTTGACTTTCGAACGCACGTAACTCAGCGCGATTTCCGCCGATTCTTTCATCACCTCGCCGAGTTGGCCGGTCAGGATCAGCTTTTCGTGTCCCTTCATTTTGGTCGCCTCGATAAACAGAATATCGCCGCCCACTGGCGTCCACGCCATGCCGGTCGCCACGCCGGCTTCGGCGGTGCGGTCGGCAATCTCCGAAAAAAACTTGATCGGGCCGAGATATTTGTGCAGCGTCTTCCCTGTCACGCGCACCCGTTTTTCCAGGCCGTCCACTACTTCTTTCGCCACGCCGCGGCAGACTGTTGCGACTTCCCGTTCCAAATTCCGCAGTCCGGCTTCTCTGGTGTAGGAATGAATGAGCGCTTGTAACGCGGTGACGTCAATCGTCAGTTGCTTGGTGGTCAGTCCATTGGCTTTCAACTGGCGCGGAATGAGGTAGCTTTTGGCGATCATGATTTTTTCCTCTTCCGTGTAACCGGTAATATCAATGACTTCCATGCGGTCTAACAGCGGCGTCGGAATCGTGGACAGCACGTTTGCGGTTGTGATGAACATGACCTGTGAGAGGTCGAAATCCAGTTCCAAATAATGATCCGAAAAGGTATTATTTTGTTCCGGGTCAAGCACTTCGAGCAGCGCCGAGGATGGGTCGCCGCGATAATCCGTGCCGACCTTGTCAATCTCGTCCAGCATGAAGACCGGATTGTTCGACCCCGCTTTTTTGAGTCCCTGAATGATACGCCCCGGCAATGCGCCGACATACGTCCGGCGATGGCCGCGAATTTCGGCTTCATCGCGAATGCCGCCGAGCGACATGCGCACGAATTTGCGGTTCAACGCTCTGGCAATCGAACGGCCAAGCGACGTTTTTCCCACGCCGGGCGGCCCGACAAAACAGAGAATCGGCCCTTTCGGCTCTTTGGTCAGTTGCCGCACCGCGAGATATTCGAGAATGCGTTTTTTGACTTTTTCCAGGCCGTAATGGTCGTCATTCAAGACTTTTTCCGCCGCGCCGACATGCAAATTGTCTTCCGTGGAAATTTCCCAGGGCAGATCGAGAATCCAATCCACATACGTGCGGGAGACCGTGTATTCCCCGGCGGACGGGTGCATTCTGCTCAGGCGTTCTAACTCTTTTTCCGCGACTTTCCGGGCGTCTTTCGGCATCTTCGTCTCTTTGACGCGCTGCCGCAGTTCGTCAACTTCGATGTTTTGCGAATCAGCTTCTCCTAACTCTTTCTGGATCGCTTTCAATTGCTCGCGCAGATAATATTCCCGCTGCGATTTATCCATTTCGCTCTGCACCTGCGATTGAATCTGGCGGCTCAGCTCGAGAATTTCTTTTTCGCGGGTCAACAGCACGGTGACGCGCTTCAAACGCGACTTGACATCCAGCATTTCCAGCAATTCCTGGCGCTCCGGCAGCGAAAAGCTCGGATTCTCGGCGATCATGTCGGCCAATAAGCCCGGATCGTCCACATTCAAAATCATGGTCAGGACTTCGTTCGAAATGTTATACGCTAACTGCGCGACCGAATTGAACAGGTCTTTCAGATTTTTGACCGTCGCCATCAACTCCTTCTGGTCCGTCTCATCCAGAATATCCTGGATCGGCTGGATGGTGGCGATATAAAACGGGCGTTCCTGCACGAACGACGTGATGTTCATGCGCGCCACGCCCTGCACCAGCACATACATTTCCCCTTCCGGCGTCCGAATCATTTTTAATAATTTGACGACCGCGCCGACCCCATACAGTTCATCCGGCGCAGGTTCTTCGACTTCCGCCGATTTCTGCGCGACAACCCCGAAGAGTTTTTGACCGGACAGGGTATCCTCGATCAGCTTCATGGATTCAGGCCGCGAAACGGCGATGGGCATCGAAAGATAGGGATAGATGACCGCATTACGCAGCGGAAGTAACGGGATGACTTCCGGGATGCGGCTGGCAAGTTCGGATTTCTCTACGCCATTCCTGGTTTCTATTTGTTCCATACGTGCGTCTAACTCCTTCTGATTATAACGATATGAAGGACGGGCATATTACACGTCTCTCCGAAAATTTCTTGTGCTATATCCAAATAAGATTTCTGGGGTTATGTGTCAAGAGGAACATGCGATTTCTTTTCAGCAGGGGCGGAATTCTTTTGATGAGGCGAAGCGTACAGAACTTACACAAAAAAGGGCACCCTTCGACACGCTCAGGGCGAACGGCGCGTTGACTGCTGGAATCGCCGCCCGTTCGTGGTGAGCTTGCCGAACCATGTTGCGTAAGTTTGGCGTATTTATAAATGTAGGGAAGAGGAACAACAGTATATAAAGAAATTGTGCTGAATATCTTTCACTTTATCAATGTATCAGGCGTCAACCAGCGATTGTTGTGCGTTTGATACCATTCCTGTAATAGATGGCTTTTAAACATTACCAAAATATTATCAGAACTAATCTCTCCAACTACAATGTTTGTATTATCAGCAGGGATATAGAACCGGATCATGATGCGTGCTGTTTGAGTATTGAACTGTACCCCCCATTGCTTTAATGTGCGATCATGCTGTGGTTGATATGGAACACTATCACTGAGCGCCTGAAAAAATTCTGTCACCAGTTTTTCATCCGACGCAAATTTTATCATTTTTGGAGCATTGTAAGAGTATGACGTTTCAGGGAATATTCTAAATGCAACAATATCTTGCCAAGAAAGTGTTTTCAATTTTTTGATTTTCTGTTCTTGCTCCATCTTCTGATTATGCTCCTGAATGGTATTAAAACTCAGGAGGATAATTCCAATGGCAAGGATAATAACAATCTGTTTTATATTTGAGGCGTATGTTTTCATAAACCCTTCCTTATCGCCACGTTCACGCTCTTTGTCTATTTTGTCAAGCCGTATTTTGACGTTCAGGGGGGAATACTCACGATACCGCGTGGTTTCTAAGCGCGTAGAGATTTTATTTGACAAAACGATGGCACTTCTCGGAATATTTATTGTTGTATTTACATCTTCAGAAAAGGCTGACTGCGTGTTTTCCCCCGCCCTCCGCGCTTCTGTGACTGCATAACTCATGTTTTTACCATTGTGACAAGATCACATCATTAAATCTATGTCGAAAACGGCGTTTCCCTATTTTTTGTTTGTCATTACTGCCTATTCATTCGTTTCCAGAATCGTCGGATTTTTCATGCCGATTTATTTTCAGGAACTCGGCTTCACCGGAATGCAGATCGGCGTCTATTTTTCCGTGTCATCGGTCGCCGCCCTTCTGATCTCGCTGCCGATGGGCATTTCGACTGATCGGAAGCATCTGAAATCCATCTTTATGCTCAGCTTTTTGCTGGTCGGGTTGAGCTATTTAGGATTTTTTATTTCGCGGTCATTTTTCGTCTTTTGCATCTTTGCGCTCATCGGCAGCTTTGGGAATCGTTTTTATGCGATTGCGCAAAACACCATGTTTTTCAAGCTCAACGGCGCGGATAACCAGCGTCAAACCGGAATATTTATCTTGTTGACGATGATCGCGGCGGGGATCGGTATGATGTCGGGCGGCGTGTTGATTGCGGCGTTTCATTTCCGCACCGTGTTTGCATTCATGATGTGTTGTTATCTCGCGCTTATCGGCCTCGCCTATTTTTTGCCCCGCACGGAAACCGTCGTCATCCAATTGGTGGAGTATCGCAAGACCATCTTTACGCCGCAGGCGCTCTCGCTGATTGCGATCTTTATGCTCAGCAGTTCCCATTGGGGCGCGGAATCGGTGTCATACGGGCCATATTTGAGAGAGGCGTTAGGATTGAAATTCTGGCAGGTCGGCGTGTTTACCGGGGCGGGAGTCATGACGGTTGGTTTCGGCGCGTATGGCGGCGTCTTGATGCTGCGTCGCGGCTGGATAAAAGACCTGCAAGTCATGTTGCTGCTCGGCCTGGCGTTCGCCGGGTCATGCCATATTCTGATGACGATTCCCCATAATGTCTATTGGGCGTTTGTCTTCAGAGCGATTCATGAAATCGGCGATGGTTTCATGTTGGTCATTTTCTATCATGGCATCGCCAGAGTGTTCCAACTCGACCGCATCGGCGGCTGCGCAGCCTTTATCACGTTAGGCCAGTCCGCCAGTTCGCTTGCCAGCGGGATGGCGTTCGGCTATATCAGCCAGACATTCGGGCATCAATGGTCATTGATTATCTCAGGAATCGTGCTGCTGCTGGCAGCGTTTTTCCTTCACGCAAATCGTCGCGGAGTGTTTCGAAAAGCCACGCCGATACAGCCCCTGCCGAATTGAAGTCTCCGGAACTCTTGAGACAACAGCTATTTTCTAAATTTTTTATTTTCCCTCTTGACAAAAATATCTTCGAATATATTTTGGTTAGTAATTGATAACTAACAGACTTAACGCAACACAAAAAATATGACGGAATTTACGGAACGGCAAAAAGAGATTATCGAAACCGCGATCAAATTGATTGATGACGGCGGTATCCAGAATGTGACGATGAAGCAGATCGCCAATCGCCTCGGCATCACGGAACCGGCAATTTATCGTCATTTTGCGAGCAAAGCCGACATTTTGCTTTCGATGCTGAAGCAATTCGAATTCCGTTCGAAAGGGCATTTGAGTAGAGCGCGTTCCGCCGATGTGTCGAATCTGAAAAAGGTCGAAACGATTTTTTTAGAACATGCCGGGCAATTCATGGAGCGTCCGCACATGACCGCTGTGGTCTTTTCTGAGGAAGCGTTTCAGGATGACGAGCGGCTCGCTGACATCATTTTTTCCGTCATGAACGCCGCGCATGACGGGATGACCGAAATCATTGATGCCGCTCAGCAAATGGGCGAGATTCGCAGCGATATTCCCGCAACGCATCTCGCGCTGACGATTCTCGGCTCGCTGCGTTTGCTCGTGAAACGCTGGCGGCTTTCAAAGTATGAATTTGATTTACACCAGGAAAGTCAGGCGGTCTGGCAATCTTTAAAAACGTTAATGACCTCCCTTTGAAATACGGGAGGGTAGCGCGGGGTTGCGTCCCCGCGAATAAAAAAGCGCAAATTTTTTTTGACAAATACAGTTAGTTAATATTCACTACACAAGGAGTATTGCAATGAAAGTGACACGCAAGATTATCAATATTGACGAAGCATTATGTGACGGCTGCGGTTTATGTATCCCCTCCTGCCATGAACAGGCGATTCAGTTGGTTGACACGCCAAACGGGAAAAAAGCCCGTTTAGTCAAAGAAATGTTTTGCGACGGGCTTGGCGCATGTTTGGGGCATTGCCCGACCGGCGCGTTGACCATCGAAGAACGCGAAGCCGAGATGTTCGATGAAACCGCGACGCACGCGCATGTTCAGCACGTTCAGACGCCTGTGAATCGCCCGGCAGCAGCCATGCCGCATGGCGGTTGCCCATCGGCCAGATCGTTTCAGTGGGAAGACACGCCGCAAACACAGGCGCAGCCGACGGTTGCGCTCCGTTCCGAATTGCGGCAATGGCCGGTGCAGCTTCATCTTCTGCCGCCGTCCGCGCCGTATTTCAAAAACGCCGATCTCGTCATCGCGGCAGACTGCGTGCCATTTGCCTACGCCAATTTTCATCAGGAATTCCTGAAAGGCGACGGCAAAGCGCTTGCCATCGGCTGCCCGAAATTGGATGATACCGGCGCGTATCTGCAAAAATTGACGCAGATCGTCGCCCTGAATCATCCGAAAAGCATCACGATTGTCAATATGGAAGTTCCCTGCTGCTTTGGCCTTGTGCGCCTTATCCAGCAAGCCATTCAGCAAGCGGGGGTTGATGTGCCGTTCACTGTCACAACCATCAGTATCAAAGGAGAGAAGTTAGCGTAACAACACGAAATAGAACACTGATTGGACTGATGGGACTGATCTTCGCTGATTTTTCAAAATTCAGTAACCATAAGAAAGATCAGTGTAAATCAGTCTTATCAGCCCAATCAGTGTTCTATTAACCACAAAAGGAGACACGATCATGAGTATGTTTTGTTATCAGTGCCAGGAAGCGATGGGAAATACCGGTTGCAACAAAAAGGCCGGGATGTGCGGTAAACCGGAAGAGGTCGCCAATCTGCAAGACCTGTTAGTCTTTGTATTGAAAGGGATCGCGGTATATAGCGAAAAAGGGAAAGACGCCGGAATTCAGCCGGATGAAAAATTAGGGAAATTCGTCATGAACAGCCTGTTTGCGACGATCACGAACGCGAATTTCGACGCCGCCCGTTTCGAGGCATTGGTGAAAGAAGCGCTGGAAGTGCGTCAAGCAGTACGCGCAAAAGTCGAAGCCAAAGTCGGCAAACTGGCGGATATCGGGCTGCCCGACATGGCGACCTGGTTCAGCAGCGATGTCGCCGAATTTTATAAAAAAGGGGAGAAAGTCGGCGTGTTGTCAACCGCCAACGAAGATGTGCGCTCGTTGCGGGAATTGCTGATTTACGGCCTCAAAGGCATGGCCGCTTACGGCAATCACGCTGCCGTATTGGGAAAAACCAGCCAGAAAGTCATTGATTTCTTGATGAAAGGACTCGCCTCCACTACAGACGGGAGTCTGAACGCCGAACAACTCGTCGCGCTTGTCCTCGAATGCGGGCAGAACGGCGTGGAAGCGATGGCGCTGCTTGATGCCGCGAATACTGAAACCTACGGTCATCCCGTGCCAACACAGGTCAATATCGGCGTGGGCAAAAACCCGGGCATTTTGATCAGCGGCCACGACCTGAAAGACATGGAAGAACTGCTGAAACAGACCGAAGGCACGGGCGTGGATGTTTATACCCACAGCGAAATGCTTCCGGCCAATTATTACCCGGCGTTCAAAAAATACAAACATTTTGTCGGCAACTACGGCAATGCGTGGTGGAAACAGCAGGAAGAATTCGAGTCGTTCAAAGGGGCGATTTTGTTCACGACCAACTGCATCGTGCCGCCGAAAGCCAACGCCACCTACAAAGATCGGCTGTTCACCACCGGCGCGGCGGGTTTTCCAGGCTGCAAGCATATCCCCGAACCGGCGAACGGCAAAGCCAAAGATTTTTCTGAAATCATCAAGATCGCCAAAACCTGCCAGCCGCCGACCGAGATTGAAACCGGCACGATTGTCGGTGGATTCGCGCATGAAGCGGTGATGGGCGTGGCGGATAAAGTCGTGGCAGCGGTCAAATCAGGCGCGATCAAACGCTTCGTCGTCATGGCGGGCTGCGACGGACGCCAGAAAGGACGCGGTTATTTCACGGAAGTCGCGCAAACGCTGCCGAACGATGCGGTCATTTTGACGGCAGGCTGCGCGAAATATCGCTATAACAAACTGCAACTCGGCGACATCGGCGGCATTCCCCGCGTCCTCGATGCCGGACAGTGCAACGATTCGTATTCGTTAGCCGTGATTGCGCTGAAATTGAAAGAGGTCTTCGGATTGGCGGACATCAACGACCTGCCGATTTCCTACGACATCGCCTGGTATGAACAAAAGGCCGTCATCGTGCTGTTGGCGCTGCTCTATCTCGGCGTGAAACATGTGCGCCTCGGACCGACGCTGCCCGCCTTCCTGTCGCCGAACGTCGCCAAAGTGCTGGTCGAGAATTTCGATATTAAGCCGATTGGCGCGGTCGCCGACGATGTCGCCGCGATTATGGCCGGGAAATAACGATGTTTCTGTCCCGTAGGGACATTCGCCAATAGCCCGCCAATTCATTGGCGAGGATGATGGCGGGAAAATGCCGACGCATTCCCGCCGATAAATCGGCGGGCTATGCGCGGGCGTCCCTGACGGGGCGTAGGAGGAGACCACTATGAATCCTACACAAGAGCTTGTTCATGAACATGAGATCGTCACACATGCATTGACGATTCTTGAGCAGATCAGCGCGAAGCTCGACGCTGGCGACGCGCTGAATGTGGAGCATCTGAGCCGTCTGTTCGAATTTCTCACTGAGTTCGTGGATAAATGTCATCACGGCAAAGAAGAAGACGTGTTGTTTCCGATGATGGTGCAAACCGGCGCTCCACCGGCGAAACCGATGACCGCGCAAATGCTTTCGGAACACCAAACCGGGCGGGCGTTTATTGCAAATATGAAACAGGCGTTCGCACAATATCAGACCGGGGCGTCTGAGGCCGGACGCGACATCAGCAAAAACGCCAAAGGCTATATCGAGCTTTTACGCGCCCATATCACGAAAGAAGATACGATTCTTTATCCCTTTGCTGAAACGCTGCTGACAGCAGCGCAACAGGCGGAACTCATCGCAGGATTCGAGCGGATTGAAATCGAGCGCACCGGGCCGGGCAAACATGAAGAATATCATCAGATGATTCATGATTTGGAAAGCGTCTATGCCCGATAATCCGGCAAGGCG
Organism: uncultured Candidatus Moduliflexus sp.; assembly: GCA_964602655.1. Taxonomy (GTDB): domain Bacteria; phylum Moduliflexota; class Moduliflexia; order Moduliflexales; family Moduliflexaceae; genus Moduliflexus. Next base: position 2,409 of record CAZRSF010000016.1, on the reverse strand, counting down.
TTTCGCCCTGAAAGGGCGCAGGGATACAGACTGGGGTTCAACCCCTGGCGAAAAATCGCCGGATGCGTCCCGTCAGGGACGTTCGCGAATAGTTTCCCGGCCATTTATGGAAAAAAGAGAGCGATAATATGCAGAGCGCATAATGGCGGTTGCGACTACCTGATGAGCGTGGGCATTCCAATGTCCGTCAGATGGAAATTCGAAGCGCTCGCCTGTTTCTTGAAAATCCTTTTCGAAGACTGGCTGCATGTCAAGCACCTGATAACGGCGAGCGCTGGCGGCGACAAGAAAATATTCCCGCATCTGAAAGAAATAGGAGGTTCGGATGTCAGGAAATTCCGCCGGATCATAAATATAGGCTCTCATTCCATCCACGACAAAGGCGATGTGTTCTGGAGATTTTCCCGAATAGGTCGGCAGCATCGAGAAAAATGTATCAATCGCTTGCTGCGCATCATGCAACCGTTCGCTTGTTGTGTCGCGAAGCGTATTTTGAAAATATTGCGGCGGCGGCGACGATGAAACGCGGCTGCGTATCCTCTCTGGTAACGAGAAGATGTTCAGATTGAAAATCACATAGTTGCACAACGCCGATTTTCTCAGGAGCAGCGCCCAGGGATTCGGCTGCCAGTCATGCCGCTTCAATCGGAATGCCCCACCATCTTTTTCGAAACAATGATACGTCGGATAGTCTTTATATCGGCAGACGGACTCGTCGAAATCATTCGAAATAATAGTGAAAATCATGCCGTCAGCGTCGAATGCTTCGCGAGCATATTGAGCGTAAATCAGGTATTGGCTGAGCGCCGACCCTGACGTTCCGAAGCTATACACCGTCCCTGTTCCCTGAAGCGATGCGGCGAGGCTGGCATGGAACGTCTCCGAATATGGAAGCATCAACGCTTCGACATAACTATCGCCAATCACCGCGAGGCGAACGCCGTCTTTTCTGCGAACGTAATCATGTTCGTTCACGAAGCCGACATTGTTCGTGCTGACATGATTGACAATCGAAAAATTCCATCCCTTCGACCAAATGGTGTGCTGGTTCGGTTGAAATCGCTTGATCGGATGTTCACGATTCACGCTCATTTCCAATAGCCCCTGATTCGTCGGCAAGAGTCGAAACACAATTTCGAAGAGGATCAGGATCGCGATCACGCTTCCGATAACGGCGGTGAGCGCAAAGCACACTCGCTTTGGGAATATGTTCGTCAAGAGGCGTTGATGAAGAGAGTTCATATTCTTTTTTCCTTACTCCCATGTACATGTAGGACGAATTTTTTTTCGTCCACTCGTCCGCATGTTCATACGGCGCGTGTGTCGAAATGCAATTTCGACATACAAGACTCTTCAGTCTCGTATCGCAGCCTGAATAAATGCGCCGCTCGTGATGAGGTCATCATCGGGCATCGTCCTGAACCGTCGAGCAAGCGCATCTTTTGTCAAATGCGATGTCGCGTGTATGGTCTGATCGCAGACAATCCTGAATCCTTCTTCTTGTAAGAGGCGAAGATGCGCTGAATGCGGCATTCTGTTCAGCAGATACGGCCTCTTGCCCCGGATCGCTTTCCACATCAGGTCGGAATACGTCCAGTGTCCGTTCCATTCATCTGCGGTTCCATGACATTTGAAATCAATCTGATGCGAGAGATAGCCGGTTGGTTTCAGCCAGGTGCGCATCGCCTTGTAGGTATGCGGCAGATCGTCAACATGTTCGAGCGTCGCCTGCGAATAAATCATATCCAGCGATGCTTTTTCGATCACATGCAGATCGTGCCAGGGAACGCGATACTGAATCAGCGCGTGTTGCTCTCGGCGCGTCGCATTGAGGATCGAATCTCTGATTCGTTGAAGGCGAATGCGATCTAATGCAACCCATAAACGGTCTTCAGTCAAGATGTCTCGAGGAAAATCATACGTGTCCAAACGCGGATGCGTTTTGGGCAATTCAGCGTCTCCCGGAATATCGTCCCTCCGCTCGAATAAGGCGACCAACTCATCGAAAACCTGGAGATTATTCGCAATATCGGCATGCTCGACAACATCAAAGGCAAGATATCGTTCGCACCCGGAGATCAAGGCTGCCAGGCCGATACCTAACGAATTTCCCGGCCCTAATTCTGCCACGATTTTCGGGTATGGATCAAGTCCGTTTTTCTGCGCTATGACCAAATGGCGCAGCCACACAGCATAACAATATCGCGCCGAATCCGTTCCTCCGATGTATTTTTCGCGTTCCGAATACCATCCTGGAACGAATGTCAACAATCCGTGTATCAATCGGTGTATGGGCATGTTGTTCTCCTTTCTTCATCAGACCTTGTTTTATAGCATTATTCACGAGCATTGATACCGAATCCAGGAGTGCAAAAGCGTCAGCTTTTGCGGTCAAAGCTTCGCTTTGAA